>SEIO01000145.1 GCA_004145795.1 Lentibacillus lipolyticus
TGGGTCACGTGCGGCACACTGGGAACACACCGTGGCGGTAACCGACGACGGGCCCCGAATTCTGACGCTCGGTTAGCGCGGCTGCCGGCGCGGGCAGTGGTGAACCAAACTCTTACTCGACTCGTGTCAGTAAGCGGGAGGTGATCGCGTGGCTCGTGTGTCGGGCGCCGCGGCCGCTGAAGCCGCGTTGATGAGGGCGCTCTACGACGAGCATGCCGCCGTGTTGTGGCGTTACGCGCTGCGCTTGACCGGGGATGCGGCCCAAGCCGAAGACGTCGTCCAAGAGACGCTGTTGCGGGCGTGGCAGGTACGCACCACCACACGGATGACGGCGTTAAGGCCGGGACAGTCGCCGCCTCCGGTAAGAACTCCAATCCGCATACCCTCATCTTGCCTCGCGGCCGCCGACCTGGCGCGAGCAGACACAGAATCGCACGGGCGAGGGGCGCCGGATGCGAGTCTGTGTCTGCTCGCCGCTAAATGGCGCTCGGTAGCGGGCCGCGGGCGGCCTGATA
>SEIO01000057.1 GCA_004145795.1 Lentibacillus lipolyticus
AGGGGAAATACGCCCTTGACAGAACCTGACACAGGAAAGAGCTGGTTAGTAAGATGGGAAAGGGAAAACAATGATAACCCCACCTTATTTTTATAAAATTTGTGTCTTGACGATGGGGTCCACCTTATTCCCTTATGCTCTTTTCTAACTTTTAAGCCCCTGAAGGAAACCCATTTTTTACAGCAGTTTAAACCACTGCGTATAAATGGGCACTCGCTTCTAACTCGAGTGATTGTTCCCTGCCATACTTAAAAAACTGTTTCTTTTATGCTGCATCACTAAAAGACGTTTATTGGATAGAAATGCACCAAAAAAATCAATTGAAAGCATCTGTAAGTGCTTTCAATTGATTGCATGACCAAAACACTATATAACGTTAAAAACGCTCTGAAAATGCTTTAAAATAGCTTTAAGCTAACCATACTATCTTCAAGATAGAATTGTCTTCCAACTACTGCTAAAAACAGGGAATAAAATATTGAACAGGATAAGGAGAAATTGTCCCCACAAAAGCTGGGGAAACTAGGCAGAGCCTGTTTTTCCGCAGGGACATTTTTTATTACGATGGCGTACATCTGGCATACAGGTTGGCGTACACGTGGCACATGCTTTTTATTGTATTGGTACACTCGCAACCTATTAAAAAACAGGATAAAATGGCAATATAATCTTTCTATATGGAGTATGTATATACTCAGTCCTCTTCCAGCCAGTTATAATAAACGGATGTGTCTCTTTCCTGTCCGTCATTTTCAAGAAGATCTTGCAGATACCCGTACAATTCTTTTTCTTCCTGAATAAATTCATTTGCTTGTTTTGATGTTAATGTTTCATTTACCTGTCGATCTATGTCCTTGATTCTAATGATGTATGTTCTGGCCATATCCCGGTTCTTTGAATTTTCCAAAGCAAGATAATCAAACATTCTTCTCTCCACTTCATCATGAATTTCGCGCAATAGGGATATTTGTTTATCTGTTGCCCCTGCAACCTGTTTGTCAGTGGACCAGTGCAGCGTGAATCCTGTTATTTTATTGCCTATTTTCGTTTGGGTATACCATGCTTCCAACTCTGTGAATTCGTTTATTTCACTAATAGCAATATTCAACACTGCATTTTTAAATAACGCGGTACTTTTTTGATATGATTTCTTATCCTCTACTGCAAATAAATTCATCAAGGCATCTTTAGATATTTCCTTATGCCAGTAACCATAATGCGCTTTCAAATAATCATATAAAATCCAGCTGAACCCACTTTTAAAATTGGAAGTAATGGTCAAATCCGTCAATACGTACTTCTTTTTCAGCTCCAGAATATAAGGAATCATTTTTTTATTCCATTCAAATGTGAAGTGACCATTCTCATATTCAATAGAACTAAAAACATTGGTAAAGCTGAATTTATCATTTTCTAAATCTTGAGTGCTGAATCTAAGAGTAGAAACTTTATCGCTATCCTCATAAGCGTCATCTGTTTTATAATCTTTTATTCCAAACTTATCTTGGAATTCATACTTCCTGAATTCCGTTTTTCCATTTTGTTGTGTGGAAAAGATCGCATAAGCCAACAACTGCATTTGATTTAATGTCAATCCCTGATTCAGTTTTGCCATCGATAACTCATTGCTTTTTTTGATTGTGTTCGAATAATCAATTAAGTGTTCAGTTTTACTGTTCCTACCCAAAATACGACCTCCATATCTAACTACGCCTGATATGTAATTCCTCTTTTAAATAAATTACATTAATATAATGTAAAAATCAATATATTACAGGTAAAAGGGGGTAAAAATTACAGTATCGGGGGGTAAAAATTACAGTATCGGGGGGTAAAAATTACATTAAATCGCTATACCCTCTGATATGACAACCTAAAAAATGCCGACAAGGTAATAAAGGTAATAAAGTATTATAAAAATAAATATCTCGCGCGCGTACGCGCGGGGAAACAATCATTTATTTCATCATCCTTAACCCATCCAAACACATTAACAAGAGTTATGTTTTTCCCAAATACGTATTTATGACATTAATCCTCTCATGCCCGACCTCTTTGGTGACCATAGCTGCTGCTTCCCGGAAACGACGGCCATGCAGCATCTCCCGATTCATCCGGTCCTGCACATAGTTATAACGCAGGCCATGAAACGTGAGTCTGTTATAGCCACCTTCATGGGAACGCCTTTCTCGGCCTTCCTGTGTCTCGAATTTATTACGGTGACGCCCAAGATATTTTTCGATTCGGTTAATCGCGCGATGCGTTTTTTCTGTCGGTTGCACAAAGATCTTTTCACCACGCTCGACAGATTGCAGTCGCTCGGTCAGCATTTCCCTCGCTTCCGAAGAAAGGGGCACTTGGCGGTGCTTACCGTTTTTTGCTTCATTTTTTACTTGATAAACGCCAGTCCGGAGTGCGTTTTCAGCTTGTGAACGGTGCATAGCCACAGCCTCAGCCACACGCAATCCCATGGTACGACTTAAAACAAACGTATCCCGTACATCACAAGCTGTCCGTTGTTCAGCCCCACCTTCTTTGCTTTGCTCATCAGCAAAAGCATACATATTGTTGTATTCTTCGTTTGTCCAGGAACGGTCGCCTTTTGCTTCTGTTTCAAGTTCAATCCCATGTTGCCTTTCCAGTTCATCATTAGAAGTCAGTTCATGTTTGGCATTAGGAACCATGTCATGGAGATACCGTATTGCCCCCAGATCGTTCTTGATCGTCTTGGTTGTTATCCCTGCATCCTGTCTTGCATGGATAAAGGCCACGACATGTTTATCCTGAAGGTTGCGTAAGTTCTTCATCTTAAATTCCTCATGAACAAACTGTAAAAATTGCTTGCAGCTGCCCTGATATCTGGCACGTGTTCCGTAGGATCCTGACCTTGTATGCTTAAATAACTTGTCAGCCTGTGCTTGAATTGGTGATTTTCCTTTCGCCATCTAAACTCCTCCTTTTGCAAAATGGACATACCTCGGACGTCTGCAAATAACGTTGTCCTCAGCATCTCCTCAAAAACGGAAATCGGTGTAACGCTTGGCGTGTTCGTTTTCAGCTGAGGTGTCCGGCGGCGGTCTCTTTGCCGGGATTTATTTTAAATAAATCCCGGCAAAGAGACCGCCGCCTTCCGCATCAACAAAATGTTGCAGCTTAGCAAATATGAAATTAACGATGAGTGATCTGCTGGTACGTTCTCTTGCGAGTGGGCATGCTGCCCTGTACCAATGACAAATATCATGCGGGTGCATGTAGCTGGCAGGCCAGCTCATTTGCCACTTACCATGTTGCTCTTCCCAACCCAAGAGCAACACAGCGAAACAATCTATGTTAATCAGCCTCTCTCCTTTTTAAATGAACCTCCCTTTCCTGTTTGGAACACAAAATGAGCAACGACGGGCTGAGTAGCGTCCTTGCTTTACGTGTTCGCCTTTTTAATTGTCTTTTAAGCATAAAAATATCGACCGTCGTTAGACGCTCGATTGCTTTTGAATCATTCTCTTTTTGGCACTATCAACCCTGGTGGTTACTGGCGGTTTGTTGCACGTTACCAGCCAAAAATAGCACATACATTTAAAAACGACACACGCCACTTCTAAATTTTTAAATCAAACCTTTGCCTGTTTCAACGACCCTTAGATTATTAGCCCAAGGCGCAAACGCGGCTTTTGTGACGGTGTTGCCATTGCCGTCGATCCATCTTCTCCCTTAAAACAAGAGTTAATGGAAAACTCATCCTTAAACCAAAGGATACTTAGATCGAATCTCCTTCTAAAGTGAAGGTGTGATGAATTCTGCTAAATAAGCAACTAATAAAATATTATATATCTTTATCCTATCAAGTTGGGAATAGATGTCAATATCTTTTTATTTTCTACTATCTCATGATAAAATAAAACAAAGAACAAAGAAATGTGTATCTTTCTGCAAAGGAGTGGCATACTATGGTTATAAAGGCAGATGCAATTCGAAAAAGTGAAGGAGAGACTATGATGAGACCTCAACCATCTGGGGCGAAACAGATTAGTGTGTCTGAAAAACGACAAATCACGATTCCTAAGCGTTTTTATGAGAAATTAGGAATGACGGAATCCCTTATTTGCGAGTTGCGTGGTGATGAAATTGTATTGCGCCCGGCACCAACAGACGCTGATTTCTCCCAGGAAATTTTAAAGGATCTTATTCAAGAGGGATACGAAGGAGAACAGCTTTTGAAATGCTTTCAAAAGCGAAAAGCTCAAATTCGTCCTGCTGTTGAATCTTTAATAACTGAGGCAGATGAGGTTGCTCAACAGTTTACAGGAACAGGTGACGAAGAAACAGAATCCCTATTTGGTGATGTAAGGGAGTGACCTTCATGTTACCTGTTGCGTACTTGAATCCAGCCAAACGCTACTTTAAAAAACTCAAAGAAAAACCACTTAAAAAACAATTTGACGAAGCGATTCATCATATCCGGCTAAATCCTTATGTCGGAGAACCAAAGACAGGGGATTTAGCCGGTATTTATTCTTACAATATTCCATACAAAGGAACACAGTATCGGTTGGCCTATCGGATCGCTGAAAATGACACAGGGGAATTAATTGTTGTTATTTTAGCCGGAACCCGGGAGACCTTTTATCAAGAGTTAAAGCGTTTTATGAACTCTTAATACATACAAAAACAAAACCATATAAAAAATAATCACTCGCTGATTCGCTCGATCTTTAGTTTTTTGCTACCGCAAAAATTACCTGCAGGGGCTTGTAAAATTAAAACCTCTTCTGCGACTTGTTTGCAAATGAGATTCACTTAATCAAAAGGTAGTGCAAAAATACATATTACGATTGCGGGTTGTATCACAATAGATTTTGAGCTGAGGAAGCCACAGAGAAAGCGGACAGTGAATTTTTGATAGATTAATAGACTTAATACCTGAAACAATAAAAAACACTTTCTATGCCCCTTGAAATCGTCTTTAAGGACATTATGTACCTTTCTCTTACCTTTTAGTATTTTTTGTATTCTATTAGGACGTTAGATCCAAATTTCATATTAGATATATAAAATATTGTAAATTTTTAGTACACTGCAGTTGAAGGCGCCTTTAAAATTAATATTGAGAGGAGATTTATCATTGAAAAGGTTGTTATCCATTGGATTAGCTGTACTTTTAGTTTTTACAATGATTCCACTTCAATCATTTGCGTCTACAAATGACTCAAGTAAAAATGTAACTTTAACTACTCTTGAAAGGACAGATAATTATCAAAAAGTTGAAGTGAAAGCTAATACAAAAAGTAAATCAGGGAATGGAACGTTAGAATGGGTTAAAAACGGGGATAGAGAATATTATGTTGCTAAACAAAATGGAAAGAAGACTATCATTGAACAAAAAGACAATAAAATATATATGAATGGCGAAGTTGTCACTGAAATTGAAAAGGTCGAACCACACAATGAAAATTCAGCAACGATTTCTTCTTCTTGGGAGCAACTCGGTACTTACAGAACTTCTACGGATGTTGACAAAGCTATGGTAACAGAAATCGCAGGACTTATTGCTTCTTTCTTGGGGAGCCCAATAACTGGGGCAGTCACAACACTAGCTTCTTCAGTTTTTTCTATGGCTACACCTACTATATGGCAAGAAAAAACACAATATTGGGATACTGAAAATTATGGAGATATGAAAAATGTTGTGCGAGCATATGAGCATAGTAATTATACTGGATATATTGGTAGCGCAACTCACGAATTTAGAAGTATGCCACCTGGGTACTAAAACAATATGATACGGTGATCTTAAAATCACCGTATCTAACTTATATTATACTTATGTTTGGGAGAGAATCACCATGAAAAACTATAAACCAATTGAAACAATATTAATGGCTATAGTTATTATTCTTTTTACTGCTTCGCTTGCTGTTTTTCCTGAATATGGATATCAATTAATTTTTGCGTTTGCACTCATAACTTTGGTGTATATATTGGTGAAATGGCAAAGAAACAGGACTTAAATAACACATTTTATCTTAAATTCCTTTCGATTTTAGCTTTTAAAGTGTCTAAAAGCTTGTAACCCACTCGCTTAGGTTTATATCCAAATCTGCCGATTAAAATACGCACAGTGGGTTTTGATAGATTAATAGACCCTTTTTATACCTGAAACAATAAAGAACACCTAAACATTGTAATAAATTAATGCAATGTTTGTTGTGTTAAATTTAACGAAACTATGGGTTTTTTAACGTTCGATCATGGTGCCCGCAGTTCCTTAAAACAATGGTATCCGGCTTTTCAAAGTGAAAGGTTAGGCGTATATCCATATTGGCACTTGCTTCAAATATGTAATCCCAACCCTCCATCTTCTTTGTTCGGAGGGAAGGGTGATGCCAATCATGAGCCAGGAAGCGAAGTGCTTTCTTGATCGCCTTTTGTGATTGACCGTCAAGTGCAGCGAAATTTTTATCAAAGCGCGGTTGTCTGCGAAAATTCAATGGTCCGTTACTCCTTTGACATGTCATCAAGATCGTTTAGTGTCTCGTCCAGACTTTTCGATTCCGTTAGACGGCCGGCTTTAATGTGTTCCTCAACTTCCTGCTCTTCCTTTTGCCATTGTTCAGACCAAAACCATGCTTGATCCTTTGGAATGGAAACCATCGGCACAAACACGATTTTGCCATTTTCCAGACGGACCTGGAGATCATCACCTTCGTGCAGATCTAAGGCTTCCACAATCTCACGGGGAACCGTTACTTGTGATTTTCGTTTGAACCGTACATGTTCTGGTTTCATGGCGGCACCTCTTCTTTCTGTCGTTTCTGCCATCATATGTTTCCCCTTCCTGTTTGATTAATACAAAAGTACAACGGTATGAACTGTTGAACTCATTGTATCATATATTCGAAAAAAAGGATAAAACGCTGATAAGAAATATAGCGCTGTCAGCATTTAAAAGCTAAGATGTATGAATCATTTCCCTGAATTATGTGTATACTAATATATACAAAATGAAAAGGGAGTGCTATAATGAACTTAGATTCTCACAAAGGAGTGTATGCCATGACGACTGCACAAAAATGGGGCAATAGCATTGGTGTCCGTTTACCTTTTAAATTAGCTCAAAAGTATGACATTGCGAATGGGACAGAAATAAACGTTATAGAAGGCACAAACGAGATCATCATTAGACCTGCCAATGATAAGCCGACATTAGATGAATTGTTATCGCAATGTTCAGGTAATAATCCACACGAGGAATTTTTCGAGCAACCAGTGGGAAGGGAAGACATTTAATATGCAGGTTCCAGATAGAGGGGATGTCATTTATTTAGACTTTAATCCCCAGGCAGGAACAGAACAAGCAGGGCATCGCCCCGCCATTGTGCTATCACCAAAGAAGTTTAATGAGGTCACAGGGTATGCGTCCGTTTGTCCCATCAGTCGAACAGAAAGGAATTGGGGATTTCATATTCCTGTTCCGAAAGGTTTGGCAGTTGAGGGTGTCATCATTAGTGATCAAATCAAAAATTTAGATTGGAAAAAAAGAAAAGCACGCATTGCAGGAAAAGCACCTAACGACCTTGTCAATAAGGTTGTTCAGGTGATACATACCTATTTGTACGAAGAGCATCAGGAATAAACATAGGAATTGAAAAGAATATCCATCTGTAATACAACAGTTATTGTAATAATTTAATACAATATTAATACAATAACTGTTGTATTTATTTTAAATGGCTTTAGTTTTCTTTTGACGCAAATATTCCAGCACCGCAAACACAACCTGTTCGTCTTTGTTTTCGTAGGTCGTATCCAGCATAATACGCTGGCCATTAAATAAGGCAGCGTCCAGTAAATAAGGAATTCTGGGGCTGGCATACCCACGTTTGTGTTCCTGAATGATTCCCCATGCATCCCTTTCAAATGTTTTTGAAAGCCCCATGTGATTGACCGCATCACGCACTTGCGTTTTCTTCACTTCCAGCAAATCTTCAAAGATGTTTTTTCGCACTAATTCCCACCACATCTCAGCCCGAATTGCCTCGCGGTCCGTTCCTTTTACATCAGTTGTTGTATGAGGTGACGCAACGGGGATCTCGTCCGGCAGTCGGGATTGTATGAAATGCAGGAGATCCTCTTCTTGAATCAGCCAGCCTTCTTTACGGGATTTTGGCGGAGTCCCTTTGATTTTTCCTTCCCGCAGCCATCTACGGACGCTTTCGATATGCGTGGTTATTTTATAATCTTTTAAAAGGTCAAAAGCCGTTTCAACCGTGTACGTTTTCAATGGAATTCCCCCCTTGCTCATATTACAACAATTGTTGTTATAATTATATTAAAACATTTGTTGCATTAAAGTCAAACGATCATTCATTTTCGTGTTGAACAGGATAAGGGGAAAATGTCCCCACACAAGTCGGGGACCCAGGCAGTGCCTGGTTTTTCCATGATGTCATATTTTTGAGCCAAGGCGTACATTTGGCGCCCTTTATGGGGTACACGTGGCACATACTTTTTAGTGACTCTGCCAATCGCTTAGCCCTCTAGCCCAATCTAAAATCGTTCAGTGTATCGTCAATCTCATCTTGTCGGATACCGATATAGCGCTTCGTAATGCTTGGCGCTGCATGATTGAAGATTTCCTGCAGAATGGCCACGTCTTTAAATTGCTTGTAATGGTGATAACCGAACGTTTTCCGCATGGTGTGCGTGCCAACATCATCCCGATCTAAAAAATCAGCTGCAGCGTCCAGTATTCGATAGACTTGCGTTGTCGTAATGTGACCGTCGCCCTTTTGACTTTTGAACAGGTATTCGTCTGGATGTCTGCCTTCTGTATAGCGCGCTATTTCGCTCTGCAGCATTGAAATATTAACTTCACGGCGCTTATTTGTTTTGCCCTCGTAAATAATAAACTGATTCTTTCCCTTTACATCACCGACTTTGAGCCGAATGATATCATTTACACGCAGACCCGTGTTAATACCGACCAGAAAGATTAATACATCGCGCTGAGCAAGCTCCGGCCTTTTAGGTGTCCCTTTGTTGCCCCGTTTGATGGCCAATTTCATTTCGTCGATTTCCTCTTTTGTTCGTAACGGCTGCACATTGATAATCCGTTCGTTTTTGGCCATGGTTTCCCCTCTCCATTTATGTATTGAAATATAATATATAACCATAAAATAGTACATTTATAGTTATGATAAAATAAAAACCTTGATAAACCAAGGTTTAAAATGTATGCTTTTAACTATTTTATTACATTTTTAATGATAAAAAAGATGGAACAGCGTGGATTTTCGTTTCATTTTGGATTAAATTATAGGTGAAAATTGCTCCCATCAAGAAAAAGCCCCTCTCTCGAAAGAAAGGGGCTGCCGTTCATAGTAAAGGTTAATGGCAGACGGCAACCTGCATCTCTGGTAATGACACAATGTGTAGCGCGTGGGGAACCTTTCCCACCTCATTAACCCTTACTGAACATTAATATTGCCTTGTTAATTATACAAGGGCGTCACTCAAATGACACCCTTACCCAATACATAAGTTGATCATTCCCTGTTTTAGCATAAAAATGAGAACGAGAACTAGGTATTAATCAAATTGCTCGGCAAACTCCCAAAATCCCGGCGCCTGTTCAAAAACATCATTGTAGAAGCATTCCGTGATTTTCGTTTTTAGCT
>SEIO01000146.1 GCA_004145795.1 Lentibacillus lipolyticus
CCAAATATTTCTAATACTTCTTTCAAACAAGCTAGTATCTCCTTCATTACTAAATAGCTTTACAAGTTGTTTTGTTTCAAATTTGTGCATCTATTTTTATTTTTTCTGTTAAAATTTCAGTTTCTTTTTGTTATGCCAGTACAAGTACTTGGTGTGATTTCAAATTTACAAGGTTTTAAGTGAATATCCCTTGAACTTATGTCTAACACAAATAACTGTGAATGTTATGGTAGTATGCGAATAGTGTCCAAACACATATCATCTATCGTAACTTGGTTGGAAAATGGAAATGAATAGCCCCTGGATCAAACTAAAAATAACATCATTAATTGTGAATATGTTCTTAAACATTATATCAATGCCATTTTGATTGATTTTCCAAAGGGAAGCACTAAGTAATCAAATGTACTCAATTGATAAAATGGCAGCCAATGGAATCTATACTCTATTGGCACTAATAGTATTAACAATCATTGTCATTTTGTTACTAACAACTTCAAAAAAAAATAGTTT
>SEIO01000147.1 GCA_004145795.1 Lentibacillus lipolyticus
GTTTTTATATTGCTCTCTTTCAAATCTTTCTTCCAACTCCCCTGTTATTGCATTGAACATTAGGTAGATCATGTTTTTTCTTGCCTTATCCCAACCAATAACCGTGACAAGTGGATTGTCCTTTTTTGGGTCTTTTTTGAAACCAAAATTATATCCTTTAGCAAAAGTCTCTCCTGGATATATATTAGTGATCTTTTGTCCTTTTTTAGTAATTCAGGTGTATCATATTTAAAATTTTCAGCATCAGAAATAAAGGGACTTTTAGGCATACTATCTAATTCATCAGGCAAATGCTTTGTCTTTTTCAACTTTCCATCTCGGATACCTACTAGATACAAATCTGTTTCACCTGGTATGCCAAATTTGATATTCCAATGTTTTCTTTTACCATTCATTCCTGTTTGCGTTTTATCTTTATCAACACTAATTCCGAAATATAATCTCGCTTCTTTATTCCACTTTCTTGCTTCTTTTTGTGCAATCTCAACCGCTTCTTGTAATGTTAAGCTTAT
>SEIO01000058.1 GCA_004145795.1 Lentibacillus lipolyticus
GAGATTTGCCATTGACTTCCTTCAGATTCCGGGTCTCCCCGGACACCCTTGTCTTTGGCTAACTGTTACTACTGCCTTCACAGTTCGGGACTTTAACCCTAGAGAACGTGCGCATGCCTGGCACACTAATAAAAAAATGCAGTGTCTAAACACTGCATTTTTTGTTTGTTAAAACGTCACGATTGTGGCGACTCCACCGGGAAGGGACGTGAGGACAGGTCCATTGTCCCGGTTTGCCAAGTTTGAAAATGGGCAGTAAGCCTGATCCATGTCCCGCATATTTTCTGAATGGTGGTAGAGACTACTTGCAGGATTGACTTTTGGGAGGTAAAAAACCATGCAAAAGCAAAAAATCTCGCAGTTGTTTGAGACCGCTTCAAATGTTATACAGTCCTTAACAGATAATCAGAGAAACCCACTACATGTCGGTGAAGCCATGGCATGCTGGACATACCTTTCTTTCGTAAATAATATTATTACCTATGAAGAAGTGGGACTCAACACCACAACAGATCCTGGCGTAATTGAGTTATACCAGGATGCATTAAACACTGCCAGGTCCCATAAAAAACAAATGAAAGAATTTATGCGAAAAGAAGGGGTCAGCTTACCCGCTGCACCGGAGGATAAGCCCGATTCGGATCCCAATGCTGTACCCATCGGGGCTAGTTTTACGGATAATGAACTTGCCAACACCCTTATGATTAACTTTGTCACAGCAGCAGACATGTGTGCAGTTTCTGCAAGTCAAAGCCTTCGTACCGATCTTGGGCTTATGTTTCTCAAATTCCAGACAGAAAAACTGTCCTTGGTTTTAAAGCAAAAGAATTATTGCGGAAGAAAGGTTGGCTTAAAGTTCCGCCTTATTACCAGCCACCAGGCGCACCGAATACAAAAGGCTGATTTTGAGACGCTGGGAAGGGACGTGGGGACAGGTCCATTGCCCAGTCGGCCTTGTCGAACCACCGAACATTAGCTGCGGGATGCAAGGATAGATCCTCCATCCCAAACGCTTTCAGTCAACCCTTTTATATGGGCCTTGCTGTGATCTTCTCTTGTTACGGACGTTGTAAACCCATGCCTTATCCTCATCCATCATTTTCTTCGCCGCATAAATCGTCAGAATCTGAATAACAATAATCGGCAGACCCAGCAGCCCGGACATAACCTCTAGCGGTGCCAGACCACCAATTCGCATCAGTATTAGCGCAATGACCGTAATAATGGCTGCAACCATAATTCTCAATGTTTTGGACGGTTCTGCTTTACTCATATTTTCCGTTCCTGTATAGGATGCAATTGTGTACGTTGTCGAATCCAATGTGGTCGTCATGAAAATAATCGCCACAATAATAAACACAGACACAGCAATACTTGAAAGCGGAAGCGATGTTAATATGGCCGGAATGGCAGCCATGGAATCGTCACTGGCAATATCGAGAACAGGTACCTCGCCTGAGATATATCTCTGTACGCCAAGACCGCCCAAAACTCCTGTTGCAACCCACGATATAGCTGTCGGTGCCAAAAGATAAGTCAAAATCATTTCCCTAATCGTCCGGCCCCGCGATATTTTTGCAGCAAATACACTGTGCAGCATCGCCCATGTTGCACTATAGGCAAACCAGAACACCGTGTTGCTGACAATATGCGTTGTTCCGTCCTGGCTGATTGAATCCGTGTGCAATGAGAATGCAAAGTAATTGGACAGCAAAAACCCGATACTGTCTGTAAAATAATTCAGAATGAACACACCCGGCCCAGCAATCATAATGAAAAGCGCGAACGCACCAGCCAAATACATATTGAACGTGCTAAGCCGTTTGATCCCGCGTTCAATGCCAAGATAGGCACTAAATGAGAACATAAACACCCAGATAATGGTCACGATCAGTGTAAGTTCAAATGTAATGTCGATGTTAAGGAGCTCAGCCAGGTTATACGTAACAATCGGTGCTCCAAGACCCAGTGTAACGGCTGCACCTGCCAATATACTGACTAAAAAAATTACATCCAGCAGTTTTCCGCCAAGGCCATCTGTGAACTTATCACCAAAAATAACCCGACACGCTTCCGATATTCGCATGAATGGCTTATTCCGCACGTGCAAAATGTATCCCATTGCAGGGGCCGCCATTACAAAGATAGCAAAAACCTGGAAACTCCACATAAACATACTGTAGGAGTTCCCCCACATGAGCGCTTCCGTTGAGCCCGGATCCACCCCGAATGGCGGATTTGTCGCTACCGAAGCCCATTGCACCATACCAGTTCGCATAATCGTCGACCCAAGCCCCATGGCAATCAGAATGGACGCGTACTCAAACAGCGTGAACCGTGGTTTTTCATTCGGATCACCCAAAACGACATTGCCATATTGGGAAAACGATAAGTAGAGTCCGGCAACTACCAGAATAATGCCGTACCAAATATAGCCCCAAGTAAACATATTCACAATCTTATCAAATATACTGTTCAACAATTCCAGTGATTCATCTTCATACATCGAAAAAGGAATACTAATCGCAATAACAATGAGCAATGATGGAATAAAAATCCGCTTCTCAATCAAACTCCGTTTCGCAGATTCCTTTCCAGAATTACTCATAAACCTACCAACCTCCTACAATAAAAATTAAAATTAGATGGCAACCAATATGTACCACACACCAACAAAATTAAACCAGAAAAATATATGGGGACAGGTCCATCATCCCAGTTCGATAAAAGGTTCGAATCTGGGACAGTAAACCTGTCCCCGTGGTTCCTTTAACGCCACTCCTCCGGGGAAAGGTCACTCATATCTAGTGCACTAAAAAATGCTTGGATTTGTTTTCCAAGCATTTTTTACAACACAAGACTATAAGCTATAACTCTTTATTTAATAACCAAAACGGGGCAGTTTGCATGTTGTACGACCCGAGTACTGACACTGCCTAACAGCAATTTCTTCACCGCACCAAGACCACGATTGCCGATTATAATTAAGTCGATATCGTATTCATCAGCATACGAACAAACTTTTTCTCCTGCGTTTTGCTGTGCTACGTCAATCACCACATCCGTATAAATCGTTATACCGTCAGCTTCGAATTCTTCCTTGATCTTCTGCATTTCAGTCTGTAGATTATCCGCCAGTTCCCATTCAATGCTGCGAGCAAGAGCCATATTGGCGCTCGGACCTGCTTGCGTCACAACCGATAGGACGTATACTTCCGTTTCCGGAACGCCTCGTGCTTGCAATTTCGCCTCATTCAGGGCTTCACGACTCAACTCAGATCCATCATAAGCAACTAGTATTTTTCGTTTCATACAGCACTCCCCCAATTGCAGATTCAGGAAGAACGATTTCTCCTCCTATTTCCAGTATAGCAAGAAACGGACAGAATGCCGGCGATCTTTTCAAAGGTTGTGTGACAGCTTTGAAAAAGCCGTTTTTTACTATTTTCTTGTCAGCAGTGCTATAATAATGATAGAAAGAATAGATAAAGGTCCGTGATTCCTCATGCCAACGCTAAACTACGGAACAACAGATATCGATTATGTCATTCACCGGCAAGCTCGCACTGATTTGAAAATTTCCGTTACACTTGTGGACGGTGTAGAAGTTTACGCACCGGAATCCCTGGATGAATCCACAATCAACCGTCACTTGCAAAAAAAAGCATCGTGGATCCAGCGGAAAATTCATAGTCTTAAGCAAGTAGAAACAAAAGTCACACCATATGAATTCATCAGTGGCGAAAAATTGCCCCATCTCGGCCGTTACTACCGGCTCAAAGTTCACCGCGATCATATCCCGGAGTGCCATTTGCGTTTTTTCCAGGGGCGATTTATAGCTGAAGTTCCGATTGACATGACCCAAGATGAAATCAGCCAAACGCTAAAACGACAGCTGACGCAATGGTACCGTAAACAAGCGGCCAACCAGCTGCATAAACGAGCAGCCTATTTTCAGTCATTCATGGATGTCACCCCCAGTTCCATACAAATCCGGACGCAGCATAAACGCTGGGGAACATGCACGCCTGATGGGGACATTTATATTAATTGGCGGCTAATTATGGCACCAGCAGCCGTGTTCGATTATGTCATTGTTCACGAACTAGCCCACCTGACCATCCAGGACCACTCCCAAGCATTCTGGAAAACCGTCAAGTCCATTCTCCCCAACTATGAAAACCAAAAAGAATGGCTGCGCATGAACGGGATGAAACTACACTGCATTTGACGCGAGCGGGGGAGCTTTTTTCCCGGCCGCTTGTCAAGCCGCATGCATTGCACTTGACCATATCATAGATGTCTGTACTAACGCTTATCTTTTAATGATTCCGTTGACACCTGATTTCAGTAAATAAAGTTTTTTCACCCCAAATGACACTTCATCCTCCTGTCATTCGATTATGATCATAGGAAGGTCTCTTTAAATGGCATCATGCAGATGATTGCTAATATGGCCATTCTTATAAAAAACACATCGAATGAGGAGAATGAACATGAACTACATAAAAGAATTAAATGCTTTTTATCAGCAAATTGACGTTAATCCATTATCTGGGTCGGCTGTTGCGCTATGGAACACACTGATGCATTTTAATAACCAAACCACGGATGGCAAGAATTGTTCTCCGTCCCCGATTCTATCATTCAATTAACTTCCGGTATCAAAGGCAAATCTTTCACCTATGCCCGAGATGAACTGCAGGAAAAAGGGTACATACGCCTCATTTACCGGAATGACAACCAGGCACCTATCTATCAAATGGTTTCTCAAATAAAGCCAATGCATCAGACAAACCGCTTGTCCAAAACAGAAGAAGAAGAACAACAACATTCCGAAGTTTACAAGAAATTACTGCACATGCAGCACACCTCTAACGACGAAACGGCTCCAACAGGATCACAAGCGCAGGATGAACGAGAACAGTCTGTAAGCAACCCAACAAACGTCCAAATCCCGGACGACCAAGCGGTCCACAATATGGACGACAATCCGAACCACTATACGGAAGAAAAATTGGTCCACATCAAGGCAGATGACATTATGGACGACGATATGGACCACTATACGGAAGACATTCCGGACCACTTTGCGGACTGCAATACGGACCACAACATGGACCACAATGCGGCCCACAATACGGCCCCATTAGTTAAACAATACATAAACAAAAATAAAACAAAACATAAACCAATAACAATAACAACGACGACGACGAACGCCAACTGGTTCAACCAGGATTATTTTGGTGTGGTTAAAAAGCCGGCCAGTGATAGCTGCCCTAGGACCAACAGTGTGAACGACCATTGGCTCTTGGTCCCATGCACTTTGCACCAACACTACGAAACGCTACACGACACAGCGTTCGTTTGTCATGGTCAAACAGCCCTTTCGTTACCCAGCAATATGCTTATAGTGCACTTCCGCCAATTCCATGAGCTGTCGCGCCAGATGTTCCACCTGCTTCGACGGACAGTTGCTGGCACGGAGCTGTCGCTTGATCCGTTTGCGCATTTCGCGTTTTACGTCGTCTTTGAACGTCCAGTCTATCACCGCATTCTCCTGGATAATTTCCGTGATGATATGCGTCAGTTCTTTCACATTTTCTTCTTCAAACCCGTCCAGCGCCTGCTCCAGCATCTGGTAGAACGGATACTGTTCTGGCGCAAACCCGTGGGATGCACCTTCTTCAGCGTTTTTGCGCATCCGGTCCATCACATCACGGTATTCTTCCAGCAGTTCTTCAATCGTCAGCTGCCGTTCTTTGCGTTTTTCAATCAGCTCTTCCAAACGTTCTTTCAACGACGTATACAGCACCGGGTTCTCATCCAGCTTGATGCGAATTTCGTGTTTAATGGCGTGTTCCATTTCCGCCGCTTTTGCTTCCGGAGTATCCATTTCATCCAGTTTATCATCAAACCGGGTCGACAAAATATCAATCGGTTCGACGAGCACGTGCGGTGTTGTCGCATACACATGCTCCTCGATCAGTTCCTTCACCTTTGCACCACAGTCGGAAATATCCATGCCTGTTTCTACATGATAGCGCGACTTGGCCAGCTTCCGGATTTTGCCAAGCCGCTTCAGATCATCAACAAAGGCTTTCGCTTTCGGATTCGGCAGTACCATGTCCATGCTCTCGGAAAATTTCTTAAAGGCCGTATCGAATTCATTGCGAATATCTTCCGGCTCCAGCACCTGCAGACACGCTTCCAGGTTTTCCTTGTTTATATAGTCAAAAAACCGCATTGCCTGACGGTGCCGTGCCTCCAGCCGCGGTATCTCTTCATCAATCTCGTGCATGGCGCCTTTAATATCATCTTCGTGAAAAATACCAAGTGCTTCCTCCAGAAAACGGGAAACACCATAATAATCCACAATCAGGCCGTACGACTTTTTGTCATAGGTTCGGTTTGTCCGGGCAATCGCCTGCAGCAGATTATGCTCTTTCAGCGGTTTATCCAGATACATGACCTGTTCAATCGGCGCGTCAAAACCGGTCAACAGCTTGTCACAGACAATGAGAAAACTGAGCGGATCCTCATCCATCGGCTGCTTGAAACGCTTAATCACCTGCTTTTCTTCCTGCTTGGACAAGTGATGCGCTTTCATTTCTTCGTCATCATTGTGTCCCGCGGAGATGATCACTTTTGACTCATAATCACTCAGCTCATCCAGCATCTGTTTATACGCGACCGCCGCTTCCCGGGAAACCGCCACAACTTGGGCTTTAAATCCGTTCGGCCGGATGTAGCGTTTATAATGGTCAATCATATCGAGGACAATGGAGCGGATGCGCTTGGGTGAAGCGGTAATGGCTTCATCGGTCGCATACTTTTGCTTAATCCGTTCCCGGTCCTCGTCGGAATAATCACGGAAGTAACGGTCAAACAGTGCGTCAATCGATTCCCCCTGCACGTGCAAATCCACCATGCGCGCCTCATAAAAGATCGGAACCGTCGCACCATCTTCCACCGCTTGCTCAATCGTATATTTATCGATATACGGGCCAAATGTCCGGAATGTGCTTTTGTCGTCTTTATCAATCGGAGTCCCGGTAAACCCGATATACGTCGCATTCGGCATCGCCAGCCGCATATTCATCGCGAGCGTGCTGTACTGGGTACGGTGACTTTCATCGACCATGACGATGACATTTTCAGATCTGGTCAGTTCCGGATAGCCATCTTCCCCGTCTGCTTCCTGGAACTTCTGGACCAGCGTCATCACCGTTGCCCCCGGTCCTTGCTGTAACAGTGTTTTCAATTCATCGACCGATTCAGCTTGCTGTGGATTGGGAAAACCACACGTTCGGAATGTATTCGTAATTTGCCGGTCCAAATCCTGGCGGTCCGTTACAACGACAATCGTCGGGTTCGCCAGCTGTTCCAACCGGCGCAGTTTCGTCGCCAGAAAAACCATTGCCAAACTTTTCCCGGAACCTTGCGTCGCCCAGACGACACCACCACGGTTCTTCGGATCATCGGCCTGTAACATACGCCGGACTGCCTTGTTCACTGCCCGGTATTGTTGATAGCGGCCCATTTTTTTAATGACCTTTCCATCTGCCGGTTCATAAACGATAAAATTCTGCATGATATCAAACAGATGCGCTTTCGTCAGCACCCCTTCCAACAGCTTGTCTTGCGCAGACGGATTCGTCCCAAGGTCGGCTGCCGTTTTCGGGTACGGGTCTTTCCAGTCGCTGTAATGCTGCAGCCGTGCGCCGATCGTACCTGCCCTGGCGCGGTCATTGCTTGTGGCAATTAAGAACTGATTGTAATAAAACAGCTGCTCATTCTCACGCTGATAACGCTGCAGCTGTTTCACCCCTTCCGCTATCTGGTCATCCGGCGGCAATGTCGGACTTTTACATTCAATGATAACGAGCGGCAGACCATTAACAAAAATCATCACATCAGGCCGAATCGTACCAATCGCATTGGTGATGGAAAACTGATCGACGACTAAAAACTCATTGTTGTCGACATTATCAAAATCAAGCAGCTTCACCGTCTGGCTTTTCCGGCCTTTGCCAAGGTCCTGGTGTACGGACAGATTATTAATCAGCAGCTCGTGAAACGCTTCGTTCGCTTCCATCACACTTGTGGCGTCCATATGGGTAACCGAACGCGTGACTTTGTTGAGGTTATTGTCCGACAGCCAGGGATTCAGCCGTTTCAGCGCATCCGCAAACCGCTTGCGCAGCACCACTTCCGCCTGCGTGCTCCGCTCTGCATCAAGCGCGGCACCATGGACATGGGTATACCCAAGACGTTTCAAATGATCAATCACTCTAGATTCCACCAGCCCCTGTTCATTCCAGTCTTGTGTGATACTCATGTCTCTTTCACCCCTTCTTCGTCATCGATCGGTACACGGACTTTGCCGGTTAGAAGTTGTTGCATAAGGCCGTGTTTTAGATTGGTTAACTTTGAAAGTTTTTCTTTCTCCGTTTTTATTTTTTCTATAAAGCTGTCCAAAATAGATACAATTTCTTTTTGCTCTTCTATTGGAGGAACAGTAACTAGGAGACTTGAATATTCTTTTGCATTAATATTTGGCTGTGCCCCAGTGCGTAACATACTTTTCACCCAGTTATAGTAATAACCAGAATGTGTCAGGTGAAATAAATATCTTGGCAAAAGAAGCTTGCTATTCAGTTTAAATCTAATCAAATAGCCGGCATAGATTGCCTGTCCATCGTTTGCAGTATACAAATATGTTTTGCCAACAGTATTACCTGTCCGCGCAAAAAGTATATCCCCTTCTTCTAGAAGGTACTTTTCATTAGACTCAATTTGAATACTTTTGGGATCAGCTTCATTCAACGTTCCCTCATTAGTTATATCTGTTATTCTAATATACCTTGGAAGACTTTCTGAGAATTCTACAGCTGAAGCACTAGCCCCATATTCAGGTTTGGTAACTGTGTAATCTTCCAACATACCAACTTCCCAGTTTTTAGGTATTTCACCAATTGCCGACTTTTTAAATTCTATATGCCCAATCCCCTTAGTCAAAAGCTGCTGCATTAATCCTTTCTTCACTTTTTCTGTTTGTTCGATGATTTGCTCCGTTTTCTCAATCGCCTCATCAACAGAAGAAAGAATGGCTGCTATTTTCTGTTGTTCTTTAATTGGAGGTAAACTTATTTCTAGTTCATTTAGTTTCTTTTTGTTTAAAGTTTTACCCTTTACCGCTATATCAATATTTTCAATATAGTTAATTTTGTGTAATGCGTAATATAAAAAATGTTCATCAAAAGTATAATTATCCTTTGGTATGAATCCTGCAATAGCCTCATTAGTATATAAGGGAACAGATGTAATACCTATGTTCCCAATTGATAATTTAAAACTCTGTACATGGTAATCTAAAACTGGACCACGATAGTCATTGAAAAGTCCCCCACTTAGTCTATAATAACCCATGGAGAAATGCATTTTTCGAAGTGGGGAGACTGGAGCGATGATTGAATTGAAAATGA
>SEIO01000059.1 GCA_004145795.1 Lentibacillus lipolyticus
CCTATATGCGCTATTTTAACAATAATCGAATACAAAATAAACTGGAAATGAGTCCAGTCGAATATCGGTTAAAAACAGCATAATTCTGCACGATTTTTGTGCCGTCTACTTGACAGGGTCATGTTCAGGTCCGAAACTCGCGCGACACGGGCCAGAACTCGCGCGAAAACGGGGGAGGTCGCGCGAACCGGGCTAAAACCCGCGCGAGCCCACACCCCATCAGCATAAAAAAAGCTATTGCCCTAAATTGGCTATAGCTTTTCCTTGTCCAGCTTCGACGTACAGGACGTACTAGTGCCGGCGTTGGCACAGGACAAGGAAAGCTGCGAAGCGATACATCGCACGCAGAAAAAGTGCTTTCCTTTTTCAAGGACGTGCCGAACTTAGCCGGCCAGCGCCTACCCCTTCGAGGTTGACTTTCGGGGGTGAGCAAGGCGCTTGTGCTTTTCTTATCATTACTGAATCGGATATACCTTCCATCTGGATAGGTCGATTTCTTCTTGTTTGATCATGGATGCTGGGAAGATGAAGGTCCATGGCTTGCTGGTGTTCGTTTTTATGGTAAAATCTTCCAGTTTAAAGCTGCCTCTGGCGATTTCCTCGTCGCTTGCGTCTTTGAATCCGAGCGGCACTTGCTCAAGGCTCACATTTTTATCGGAGCCATTACGGATTAGGATGGTTACAGCCAGCCCGCCATCGTCGGTGCGTTTGGCACTGAGCCCCATGAAGTTCATTTCGCCGGGTTTCAGTGGTTGGGCGTTTTGGACGATTTTTTCCAGGTTGGCTTTGGTTTCATCGGCAATGGATTTTTCCCATGATTCCTCAAGATCAAGCTGATGTTTTTTCTTCAGCTCGAAGGCGAGGGACCACTCGCGCGGTGGTTCCATGTCCTGGACGATATCCTGGGTCGGGAAGATGAACTTCCACGGGCGTGCCGCGTTCGGCGGGATGTCGCCGAGCCGGCTCAGGTCAAATTCTTTCTTGGCGATAACCGTTTTATCAGGACCAAGCAGTAAAATGGTAGTCGGGCCGAATTTAATCGATTTTTGTACCGTATTGCGGACGAGGCCAGTAGCTACGAAGCTGTTGTTTTTCTGTTTCGACAGTTCCATCCCGTAAATGGAGATCTGATTTTGCTTTAGCTTCGGGCTTTCATTGTTATGGAAGGCGTACACGTAACGATCTTCATTCGCCACGCTCCAGTTATCGGGAATGGACAGTTCGGTTTCCAAGCCGTCCTGTTCGTCTGTTTCTGTCTCCGATTCCATGAATTCATTGGCATGGACGGCGTCGTCGTTCGTTTCTTTCTTTTTTCTTTTCGAAAAGCCAAACATCTAATCTTCCTTTCTGGCCGTGTTGTTGGCGTCTTCTTATTTTCGTGCCTTCTGAATCAGCTGCTGCAGGCGAGATGCGAACTCGTACGTCATTTCCTGGTAGGTTTCCTGGAAAAGCCGGTAGCCTTCTTTTTTAAAGAGGTCGAGCGGATTTTCCTGCTGGTATTGGCGCATGCCTATTCCTTCTTTCAGCTGGTTCATCCGGTCGAGATGTTTTTTCCACAATGTATCAATGATAAACAACCCTTGTGCACGCGCGGCTTTTTGCAGCTGCTCGTTTTCCTCCAATGCCTGAAGCTCTTCGTGGTGTTCGTCGATCAGCGGCTGGATAAAGGTTTGGATATCATCCATGGTTTCGAATTCTTTGTCGCTAAGGGTGACATCCGGAAGCAGCATGGCATCCAGTACCTGCTCCAGTCCGTCCAGATCCCAGTCATTCGGTACCTCGCTCTGACAGTAAGTCTCCACGAATGTCTCTGGCAGATCGTTCGTTTGCCGGATAATAAAGGCGATAGGGCTGTCGGCTTCCAGCAGGTGGTCGCGCAGCTCGTAAACGACGCGGCGCTGGTCATTAATGACGTCCTCGAGATTCAGGTTGAAGTCACGGAACTGGTACGCCATGCCTTCACTGATTTTCTGGGCCGTGTCGACAAACTTATGGACATTGTCGGATTTGATAAAACCGTCCCGGCCTTCTTTCAGTTTCGGCTCAATGCGTTCCAGTTCATCGGCCGCAAAGCGAATGAACAGGTAGTCTTCGAGCGATATAATGAATTGGGTTGACCCCGGATCGCCTTGGCGTGCGGAGCGGCCTTTCAGCTGATTGTCGATACGGCGGCTTTCATTCCGTTCGGTGCCGATGACGTGCAGGCCGCCCAGTTCAGCGACCCCTTCGCCAAGCATGATGTCCGTTCCGCGTCCGGCCATATTGGTGGCGATCGTAATTTGCCCCTTTTGCCCGGCCATGGCAATCAGATTGGCTTCTTGCTCGACACTTTTGGCGTTCAGGAGCTCGTACGAAATCTGCTTGCTATCCAAATAGGCGGCGACTTCCTCGGATTGCCGAACAGAGGTGGTTCCGATTAAAATCGGCTGCCCTTTGTCATGACGTTCTCGCACTTCCTTGACAAGCTGCTCATATTTCTGCGCTTTCGTCCGGAACACCATATCCGGCAGGTCCACGCGCTGGTTCGGCTTGTTGGTCGGAATGCTTATAACCTGCATGCCGTAAATTTTGTGCAGTTCGGCTTCCTCTGTTTTTGCAGTTCCGGTCATGCCTGCCAGTTTCGGATACATCCGGTAGTAATTTTGAATGGTAATCGACGCATGGGTCTTGTTTTCCTCGGTATTGACAAGGCCTTCCTTCGATTCAATCGCCTGGTGCAGCCCGTCACTGAGACTGCGGCCTTCCATCACCCGGCCGGTATTCATGTCAATCAGCTTGACTTCCCCTTGTTCGACAATATAATCGACATCCCGCTCAAATAAGACACGCGCCCGCAACGCTTGCAATAAAGAATGGAAGAGGGAGCTGTGTTCCAGGTCAAATAAGTTATCCACTCCGAATACTTTTTCACATCGGTTGAGTCCTTTTTCCGTAAAATTGACCGTTTTCAATTCGAGATCAAAGGTGAAGTCCTCATCCTCTTTCAACCCTTTAATGACACGGGCACAGACATCGTACAGCCGGTCGCTTGGCTTGTCCTTGCCGGCAATAATCAATGGCGTTTTCGCTTCATCAATCAGCACGCTGTCGACTTCATCGATAATGGCATAATGATACGGACGCTGCACTTTTTGTGACAGCGTCTGCACCGTGTTATCGCGCAAAAAGTCAAACCCGAATTCATTGCCGACCCCGTACGTGATGTCGCAGTTATACGCTTCCTGTTTATCGGCGGGGCTTAACCCGTTGACATTCAGTCCGACCGACAATCCGAGAAATTCATGGATTTGTCCAATCAAATCTTTGTCACGGCGGGCGAGGTATTCGTTGACGGTGATGATGTGGACGCCTTTGCCTTCGAGGGCGACGAGATAGCTCGGCAGGGATGCCACGAGCGTTTTCCCTTCACCGGTTGCCATTTCGGAAATGTTGCCATCGAGCAGAACGAGTCCACCGATGATTTGGACATCGTAATGGCGCAGTCCGAGCACACGCCGGGAGGCTTCCCGCACCACTGCAAACGCTTCTGCTGCCAGGTCATAAATGGTCTCCCCGTTTTGCAGGCGGTCTTGGAATTCGGTTGTTTTATCTTTTAACTGCTGGTCAGACAGGCGTTCGGTGTCCTGCTCCAGCCGGTTAATTTTATTTAACGTTTTATAATATCTTTTCAGTTCACGATTATTTTTCGACTGTTTTCGATTTTTAAGCAATGGCATGGCTATTCGGTACTCCTTAGCTATTGTAATCAGTGCCTATTATAACATGAATGTAGGCAGTTAGCATGATTATTTGCAGCGTCCGGTAAAAATGACGCTTCGAATTTCTTCGTTGGCTTGCTTTTCCGTTGCTCATGTATTAAATTCCATACACTCCGCTACTCAAAGCTACGCCGCCTCGAACTTCTCGGTCCTTTTTATCCTCCTTTTAAATATGCACTTATTGGTAAAACGAAAAACTTTGTTGAAATCTGAGTTTTTCTAAGGTAAACAGGGGATGTTTATTTCTTATCCTGTGTAATTCGTGTTAAAATAATAGAATGGAAAGATGTCGAATGAGTCCAGTGAGAAAATGATAAGAAGGATTGAACATAGATGGCAATCGGGATTGTAGGGAATTATGGAAATAATAACCAGGGTGATGAGGCGATTCTTGAGGGGATTTTGCTGCAGCTGGAAGCTACCCATCACGTCCGGCGGGATGAGATTATCGTCTTTTCCAATCAGCCGGAGCAGACGGCGGAGAAGTATGGGGTGCAGTCGGTCAAGCTGTATTACAAGAATAAAAATTCGGTGACGACGATGCTTGGCACGATGCGCAAGAACCGTTCGGTCATCCGTAAGCTGGATCTGCTGCTGATTGGCGGCGGCGGTATTTTTATGGATTTGTACGGCCGTGAAGCCTTTCTGTTTGGGATGTATGGCTGGCTCGCCAAGCTGTCCGGGACACCGGTTGTCCTGTATGGTGTCGGGGCGGGGCCAATCCTCACGAAAATCGGCAAAACCATTCTGCGGTCACTCGCCCATTTGGCCAAGCTGGTGACGGTGCGTGACCCGAAATCGAAAAAACTGCTGGAGTCGATTGGTGTCAAATCGGCCATCCATGTCATTGGTGACCCGGCGTTCCAAGTCCGGCAGCCAGCTGAAACGAAGCGTGAAACAGACGGACTGCAGATTGGGGTGACCGCGGTTCCGTACCATCACCGCAGCTATTGGCCGGAAGAAGATATGGTCAAGTACGACGATTACGTCATGGGAATGGCTCGCAATCTGGACACAATGCTCGCTGAAAACCCGGAGGCAATCGTGAATTTTTTTGCGACGAAATACCCGCAGGATTTGCGGGTTGCGGAGGCTATTAGGGACAAAATGGCGTACAGCGGCCGCGTGACGATGCAGGAGCAGAGCATGAGCCACCAGGAAATCACCGCATATGCGAGTGAGCAGGATATTGTCATCGGCACGAGACTGCATTCGCTCATTTTGGCACTCGTGTCGCATACACCGGTCATTGCTGTTTCCTATCATCATAAAGTGCAGGACTTCATGGACATGGTTGATTGTGATGAGTATACCGTCCCGATTAGCAATCTTAACGCGGATGATGCGTTTTTTGCCCAGGCCTACCGGTCGATGGTGCGGGACTGGCCGGCAACACTGACCCGGTTTCAAGCAGTCGCAACCAAAATGAAACAGATGTCGGACAGGGGGATGGGCCTGATCCGGCAAACGTTCCAGGACGACAGGGAAAAACTGCTCGTGCTTAGCAATATGTATCCATCCGGCCGGTCGAAAACGTTCGGTATTTTTGTCAAAAACCAAGTCGAGCTGCTACGGTCGAAAGGGCTGGCGGTGGATGTGCTGGCGATTGACGACCCGCGTAAAGGCAAACTGCTGCTGGCAAAAAAATACGGCGGGTTTCTGCTGCAAAATATTTGGAACTTGCTGACGCAGGGCAAACATTATCATACCGTCCATGCGCACTACCTATTTCCGACCGGGCTCGTCGGTCTTTTGTATAAAAAGCTGCTCGGCAAACGGCTCGTCGTGACCTCGCATGGCGGGGACATCGATCAAATGAGCAAAAAGAGCAGCCTCGTGCAAACGTGGACGAAAAAAATACTGGAAGAATCGGACGAGATCATCGTCGTTGGCGAACGGCTCCGCGAAGAGCTGCTGGCTACCTTTTCCATTGATGCCGGGAAAATTTCCGTCATTAATATGGGCGTGAATCGGACCGTCTTCCAAGGCCAGGACAAGCTGGATGCTCGGCAGCGGCTCGGCCTCGATGCGAATGAAAACATCCTTTTATTTGTCGGGAATCTAATCCGTGCCAAAGGGCTGGATGACTTAGTCGCCGCATATGACCGCGTCCGCGAACAAGCGGACAATGTGAGCCTCCATCTGATTGGCGAAGCGAAGGATGCGGATTATTTTGCCGAACTGAAACAGAAGGCGGGCGAGCGGGAGCGTGTCCGGATCCATGATGCATTGCCACAGGAGCAAGTGGCCGACTGGATGGCCGCTGCGGATGTGTTTGTGCTGCCATCCCATATCGAAGGCTTTGGCCTCGTGGCACTGGAAGCAATGGCCTGCCGCCTGCCGGTTGTCGGAACCGATGTCGGCGGTCTCAGCTATTTGCTTGCGGGCGATGCTGGCATGCTGGCCGAACCACACCATCCGGACGATTTAGCTGCGAAAATAGCCGACGTGCTGTCGGACGAGGCAACGCGCACCCGGCTGATTGCCAATGGATTGGATAAAGCGCAGGAATACGACCAGGAAAAATTGATACAGGATGTTATGGCACTGTATGGTGTTTCCAAAGAGGGCGGCCGCGCATGAAGCGTACATTTCTGAAACTGCTCGGGACGGTCGCCCTGATCAATGTCATCGCCCGGCTGCTCGGGTTTGCCCGCGAAGTTATCATCGGCTACCAGTACGGGACGGGCTACGCGGCCGACAGTATCATTACGGCGTTTACCATCCCGAACTTCATTTATATCGTCATCGGCGGGGCGATAACGACAGCGTTTATCTCTGTCTACAGCAAAACAGCCGACTCGGTCAAGACCACATTCGTCCAGACGGTGCTGACCGGGCTCGGCCTCTTGATAGGTGCGCTGACCATTGTGTTTGTCGTGTGGCCGGGGTTTTGGATGGAATTGTTTTTCGGCGGGCTGTCCTCGGAGGCGATGGAGCTGACCAGCAAGCTGTTTGTTCTCATGGCGCCGGCAACCTTTTTCCTGGCGCTGGCCATGGCCTTGAGCGGACTGCACAATGTACACAGCAACTTCCGGCTGACCGCCATGTCCACGCTGCTTTTTAATGCGGTGTTTTTAATCGTCGGAATCGGACTGACGCCGGTTATGTCGGCGTATTCGTATGGACTTGGTGCACTGCTGGGCTCGGTGCTGATGCTGGCCGTTCTCGCCGTTTCGATATGGAAGCAGTCGATCATGCCGTTTCGCATGCGGCTTGCCAACATGCCGGAGATTACGCGGTTTGTGAAAATGGCACTCCCGATTATTTTCGGGGGCGCGACGATTCAATTTTACTTTATCATTCAGCGGATCTATGCGGCGGATTTAAGTGAGGGTGTCATTGCCTCGATGAACTATGCGTCGAAAATGACCCAGTTCCCGCAGGCTGTGTTGATGACAAGTGTTACCACGGTTATTTATCCCATGCTTGCAAAAGCTGTTAGTGACGGCGATGAGCAAAAACTGACGAACGCCTATCAAAAAGGTTTCCACATGCTCAGCATCCTGCTCTTGCCGGCAACCGTGTTTATCTTTACCTATGCCGAAGAGATTATTACGCTCATTTTTGAATATGGTCATTTTACCGAGCAATCGACAAACGCGACATACCCGCTGCTGCAAGTCTTCTCACTCGCCATTTTCGCTCTTGCACTGAACGCTTACGTGACACGGTTTTTCTATGCCAGGGAAAATTCCTATTTGCCGATTGGGCTGAATGTTGTGTCCGTATTTGGCGTCAACATCCTCGTCATCACTTTGCTCATCGACGAATTCGGGGCGCAGGCAATCGCACTGGGAACAGTTGTCGCATCGATTGTCAACATGCTGCTGCTCTTGGCGGCGGCGCAGCGAAAGCTCGGATTAAAGGTTGGTGAATGGCGGGCAATTGGAAAACTAGCTGTCTTTATAGGCGCTGCAGCACTCTTGATTTATAGCACGACCCTGATTCCGGTTGATTATTCATTGTGGTCCCTTGTTATAGGTGGCGCCGTGACAGGGATACTGATACTGGCCGGTCTGAAGCTGAATAACAGGTAAGGGCGCGGGTCGCCACTCGAGCGAGAACCGCCGCCACTCGAGCGACAGCACCCGCCACTCGAGCGAGAACGGTCTCAACTCGAGCGACAGCACCCGCCACTCGAGCGAGAACGGCCGCCACTCGAGCGACAGCACTCGCCACTCGAGCGAGAGCACTCGCCACTCGAGCGAGAACAGCCTCAACTCGAGCGAGAGCACTCAGGTGTATGAATAGCAATAATGAGAAAAATAAGGTACATTAGAAGGCCCGTATACATGGCCCAAAACATTTATGGCAAAATAAGACGGAACGGGTTGAAAAAACAACCTCTTATAGCATAACGAAAAGGCTCCTTTTACTGGAGGCAGGTGTAAATCATGATGGATGTTATCTTGCTGGTTGCGGCGTTTGCCGTGGCGCTTGCTGCTTCATTTTTCAGCACGCCACTTGTCAAGCGGCTGGCAATCGCGCTTGGTGCGGTGGACAAACCTGACCAGCAGCGAAAAACACATGAAGGAATAAAAACGAGCATGGGTGGCTTGGCTATCCTGATTGGTGCCGTGGCGGGCCTGCTTCTGATCCGGCCGGAGCACCCGCAGTTTGTGGCGATTGCGGCAGGCGGCCTCATCATGATGGCCACAGGCATGCTTGACGATGTGCTGGAATTGAAACCGCTCATGAAATTGTTCGGTCAAGTGCTGGCTGCCGTTACGGTTGTCGCGTCCGGCTTGCTTATTGATAAAATCACGCTGCCGTTTTTTGGGATCATTTATTTTGGAGATATGGGCAGTGTGCTGATCACCATTTTTTGGATTCTTGCCGTTACCAATGCGATTAATTTGATTGATGGACTGGACGGCCTGGCCGCAGGGGTATCAACGATTGCACTAATCAGTATGTTTATTATGGCTATTGCGGACCAGCGGCTGATTGTCGTTTACCTGGCGCTTGTCCTCATCGGCAGCTGCATCGGATTTTTGTTTCATAATTTTTATCCGGCAAAAATTTTCATGGGCGATACCGGGGCCCTGTTTCTCGGCTATGCCATTGCTGTCGTCTCGGTTCTTGGCCTGTTTAAAAATATTGCTTTCTTCAGTTTTATTATTCCCATCGTCGTCATTGCTGTGCCGATATTCGATACCATCTTTGCCATCGTGCGCCGCCTGATCAATAAACAGAGTATTGGCATGGCAGACAAAGGCCATATCCATTACAGGCTAATGGCAATGGGCTACAGCCACCGGGCATCCGTCCTGATTATTTACGGATTCAGCATTTTTTTCGGAGTCATGGCTATCGTGTTCAACGGAGCCACCCTGAAAGCCTCCGTCCTGATCCTAGGCGCCGTTCTTCTCGGAATCCAAATCATCGCCGAACTCGCCGGCGTTGTCATGAACGGCCAGCAGCCACTGCTCAACAGCATCAGAAGTCTTCTCACAAAAAAACGACGAAACTACGAGTAGTGGTCCATGGGGACAGGCTGAGACCACTGAAAAAGTCGACCTGAAAATTTAAAATTTAATATAACTAAAAAAAATACCCCCAAATTTTGGTATAATAGAGTTAGCGAAACAATACTACCAAATTGGGGGTAATTCTATGCTTAAAG
>SEIO01000005.1 GCA_004145795.1 Lentibacillus lipolyticus
GATTTGCCTTCAAATCCTCCGCACGCCACCTCACGGTCGACGCACTATCTGTCAGCTAATGCTTACCGGCTGCACGGCGCATTCGGGACTTACACCCTATAGTGCATGTGCTGCCACTCGCAAAAAAGGCTTCTGCCCGCTTGGACAGAAGCCTTGTGCATCTTCCTATGGATTTTTAATAGGAAGCCAAATACTGTTCCCGCTCCCACGGGTGGACAGTCGAGCGGAACATATCCCACTCAATTTCTTTTGCCTCCATAAAATGTTCGAACAAATGCTCACCAAGTGCATCTATAATGGTTTGATCCCTTTGCAGTTCTTCAAGTGCATCCATCAGCGTTGCAGGCAGATCTTTAATCCCGTTTTGCTCACGTTCTTTTCGGTCCATTACATAAATATTACTGTCAACTGCTGTCGGCGGAGTCAATTTATTCTTTATACCGTCCAGTCCGCTCGCAAGCAGTACAGACATGGCCATGTATGGATTAGCGGACGGATCAACACTTCTCGCTTCAATGCGTGTACTTAACCCTCTTGAATAAGGAATACGGACAAGTGGACTTCGATTAGCACCGGACCAAGCAACATAGCATGGCGCCTCATATCCGGGTACGAGCCGTTTATAGGAATTGACCGTAGGGTTTGTTACAGCTGTAAAATTAGTAGCGTGTTTAATCACGCCAGCTGTAAACTGATAGGCGACATCACTAAGCTGCATGTCACCATCTGGATCAAAGAAGCTATTTTCACCATTTGCAAACAAAGACATGTTGACATGCATGCCGGAACCATTAACACCAAAGAGTGGCTTCGGCATAAATGTAGCATGAAGATTATGTTTTCTCGCGATTGTTTTTACCACTAGTTTAAAGGTCTGGATATCATCCGCATGTTTTACTGCATCGGAATATTTAAAATCTATTTCATGCTGCCCTGGTGCCCCTTCATGGTGAGATGCTTCAATCTCAAATCCCATTTCTTCCAATTCCAGAACAATGTCTCGCCGGCAATTTTCGCCTAAATCCGTTGGCGCCAAATCAAAGTACCCACCACGATCGTTCAGCTCCAGGGATGGGGAGCCTTTTTCATCTAGTTTGAACAAAAAGAATTCCGGTTCTGTTCCGATATTGAATGCATCAAAACCTAATTCTTCCATTTTCTTAAGGTTGCGTTTCAGATTATACCTTGGACACCCTTCAAACGGTGTGCCATCCGGATTATAAATATCACAGATGAACCGTGCGACTTTTCCTTTGTCCGATGTCCACGGAAACACAACAAATGTATCAAGGTCAGGATGCAGATACATGTCTGATTCTTCTATCCGAACAAACCCCTCGATGGATGATCCGTCAAACATCATTTTATTGTCCAGTGCCTTATCAAGCTGGCTGAGCGGAATTTCAACATTCTTTATCGTTCCCAGCATATCAGTGAATTGAAGACGGATAAACCGGACATTTTCTTCCTCAATTTTTTTCAAAATCTGCTCTCTCGTTAACGTATTGGACATATTTTTCCTCCTTCTTATTTATGAAATCGCTTATTGGTAAAATCTTGATAATTCACCCCGAAGCAGATTCGTTTTGCCGGGAATCACGACTTCTGCCGGCTCTGCTTTTACGTATTTGCGTAATTCGCGATTGGAAAGGTCACGATTTGTATGTTCTTCGCTTCCTCCAGTGCTTCGCTCTGACAGCAACATTCGTTGAATCCCAGCTAGATTAATTCCCTGATCCAGCAACTTTTTTATTTCTAATAAACGATCAACATCCTGAAAAGAAAATAAACGCTGATTTCCGGATGTTCTTGCGGGATGAATTAAACCTTGGGATTCATAATAACGGACTTGCCTTGCTGTCAGCTCTGTCAGTTGCTTGACGATACTTATGGAAAACAGCGGCATTGTACGGCGATCCTGATCATTCATTAGAATTACCCTCCTCTCCCTATGTATGAATGGAAGTTAGATTACCAGATGAGAAGTTTATTGTCAAATTGATGTGAAGTTTCCTAACATGTCTGATTAACATAAAAAAAGAGCTTTAAACAAGCTCTTTTTCCTCGAGTTCTTCCATTGCAGCCTTCAGTGCCAACTTGACATGCGCATAGGTCAAGCCCCCCTGAATAAAAGCCATATATGGCGGGCGAATAGGTCCGTCTGCCGTCAGTTCAAGACTGGCTCCCTGAATAAACGTACCAGCGGCCATGATGACATCATCATCATATCCAGGCATTTCAGCCGGATATGGTGTTACAAAGGCATTCACAGGGGAATTTCGCTGGATTGCCTGACAAAACGCTATCATCCGTTCTGCACTAGGAAAAGTGACAGACTGTATCAAATCGGTCCGTCTGGCTTGATAGCCCGGTGAGGTATAAAAACCGGCTATTTCCAGAAATCTTGCTGTTAATATAGCGCCTTTTAAAGCCTCTCCGACAATCAGTGGAGCCATAAACAACCCCTGAAACATCTCCTGCAAAGTATGGAAAGTGGCACCTGTTTCTTTACCGAGACCCGGAGCAGTCAACCGGTTTGCACATTGCTCAACTAGACTTTCCTTCCCGGCAATATACCCACCGGCTCGTACAATACCCCCGCCGGGATTTTTTATAAGAGAACCGGCTATAAGATCAGCTCCGACATGGAGCGGTTCTTTTTCTTCGACAAATTCTCCATAGCAGTTATCAACAAAAATAGTTACATCCTCATTGATCTCTTTTACAAACGTAACCATTTCCGCTATTTCATTAACAGTAAACGATGGTCTGTCATCATATCCTTTTGAGCGCTGAATACCAACAACTGCTGTTTTTGGCGATAATTTTCGTTCGATTTCATGAAAGTCCACCGAACCATCATTTTTCAGTTCGACCTGGTCATATGTAATCTGAAAGTCAGTCAGGGAACCGGATGCATTCCCATTGGTGCCTATGACAGATTCAAGCGTGTCATATGGCTTACCGGTTATATACAACAGTTCATCGCCGGGCCGCAAAAGTCCAAACAAAGCAGTTGAGATAGCATGGGTGCCAGAAACGATCTGTGGCCGGACTAATGCATCCTCGCCACCGAAAACATTCGCATACACGGCCTCTAATGTTTCACGTCCTATATCATCATACCCATAACCGGTAGTTGAATGGAAATGACTGTCACTGACACGATTGCTGATAAAAGCATCTAAGACCCGCTTTTGATTGGCCTCAACCAGTTTAGATACGTCTGCATGTCTGTGCGCACAGTCTTTTTCTGCTTGCGCTAGTAAGTCATCTATCATTTATCAATACTCCTTCAATAAGCCATTCAGCGGATGGTTATGCCGGACATATCCTTGAATTGCATACATGTTATTCGTTTCCTGAAATGACTTTTTTGTTACAATTGTTTCCCTTTCCAGCCGGTGAATCAATTTCCCCTGTCCGGGCTCCAGCATAACGGAATAGTCCTTCCATTCCGTTGTCAAAATTTCCTCTATTTTCTCCAAAAGCCTTTGCAAATCTTCTGGATGGTGGGCACTCATGATGATATTCGGATGGTTCATCGGTATAAAATCATCTGTTATTAAATCATGTTTATTATAAATCGTCAGCATCGGAATAGTATCCGCTTCCAGCTCCTGCAACAGGTTCTGGACAGTTTGCTGCTGCTGGTCCAGATCCGGGTTTGCCATATCCACAACATGAAGAATAAAGTCAGCCTCAGACACTTCCTCCAATGTGGACCGGAATGATGCGATCAATGATGTCGGCAAGTCCTGGATAAAACCGACTGTATCGGTAACAAGCGTTTGAAAACCGGATGGGAGCTGGATTTGACGTGTCAAAGGATCCAACGTAGCAAATAGCTGGTTCTCTTCAAGCGCATCACCCTGTGTAAGCCGATTAAATAGGGTCGACTTGCCTGCATTCGTATAACCAACAATGGCAATCTGAAATACGTCGTTGGTTTTCCTTCGATTTCGATACTGTTCCCGCTGGCGGACCACCATTTTCAGCTGACGTTTTATATCGTCAATCCGTTGTCTTATATGACGCTGATCTGTCTCCAGCTTGGTTTCACCAGGGCCGCGCGTTCCAATCCCGGCACCAAGCCGGGACATTTCCTCCCCTCTTCCGCGCAGCCTTGGCAATGTATACTCCAGTTGCGCAAGCTCAACCTGAAGTTTACCTTCTTTTGTGCGTGCTCGCTGCGCGAAAATATCCAGAATAAGCTGGCTCCGATCAATGACCTGGAACCCGGAATGGTCGCTTAAATTACGAAGCTGGCCCGGTGACAGTTCGTCATTTGAAACGATAAGATCAACAGCCAGCTCTTCAGCGGCTTCCTTTATTTCTTGCAGTTTTCCTTTACCAATATAGAATGCAGGATGAATCTTCTGCCGCCGCTGCGTCATCGTTTTGACGACTGATCCTCCTGCAGTATTGCAAAGAGAATCAAGCTCCTCGAGTGATGATTCAAATCGCTTTTCATTATCTCCCGGCAGTTTGACAGCTATGAGCAATATCCGTTGCGGCATTTTGTTATCACATCCCAATAGTGTAGTTCCATCTTCCCAATTCATTCCTTATCATAGCAGAGTTTTTTGGATACAACAATTTCTGTTTACTGGTCATCAAATGTCAAATCATCACCAGTCAAAAATATCAGATCATCCGGCGAAAATGCCTCCTGATTCAATAACCGTACTGCATGGTTCCTGATGGATTGTTCAATGACATTGCGGATAAAGCGCGCATTTGAAAAATTAGTCGATGTCTCGCGTTTCTTTTTATATAAATGCGTACGCAGTTTCCATTCTGCCTCTTTCGTCAATTCATATTCCCGTTCCTGCACCATCTGCTTGGCAATTTTGGTCAGCTCATCGATATCATAGTCTTCGAAATCGAGGATAAATGGGAATCTCGATTTCAAGCCCGGATTCAGTGTCAAAAACCGGTCCATTTCATAAGGGTAGCCAGCGAGGATTAAGACAAAGTCATTATGGTGATCTTCCATATGCTTCACTAATGTATCGATTGCTTCCTTTCCAAAGTCCTTCTCACCGCCGCGAGCCAATGAATAGGCTTCATCGACAAACAAAATGCCTCCCATGGCTTTCTGAATGACCGAACGCGTCTTCTGTGCTGTCTGTCCGATATATTCACCGACTAAGTCTGCGCGTTCTGCTTCAATAAAGTGCCCTTTTGACAGCAAGTTCATATCAAAATACATTTGGGCCAGTTTTCTTGCGACTGTTGTTTTTCCGGTACCTGGATTGCCCTTGAACAGCATATGCAGTACCTGGTTGGATCCAGGCAGCCCCATTTCGTTCCTTTTGCCATTAATGACGATGGTTGCATATACCTCTTTAATGGTTTCTTTTAGTTCCTCCATTCCAATAAATGAAGAAAACGCTGCATCAATATGGGAAAACGGGTTATTTGTTTCATTCCGCAGTTTGCTGTTTCGATTAGGCTGAGCGAGCTGTTTATCCTGCAAAATAATATTGATTTGCCCGTTTTTGTTTCGCTGCTTTTGCGTATCCACATCATCACCCCTTCATCACGATAGTATACGCGACAAGAAGGTATGGCGTGACAAACGCCCATAAGTCACATTATATGCCCTCCGTAAAGCAAAACGGACGCGTTTAAGCGCCCGTTTTACATGTCCTATTCTTTATCCAATGTCACATTTTTTACCGGAGCAAATGTGGAAATGGCATGTTTGAAAATCAGCTGCTGTTTCCCATCTGTTTCGATGAGGACGGTGAAATTATCGAACGCCTTCACAACTCCCCGCAATTGAAATCCATTGGTTAAAAAAAGCGTAACCGAAATATGGTCTTTCCTCAATTTGTTTAGGTACTGATCCTGAATATTTACTGATTGTGCCATTGTTTTTCCTCCTCAAATCTATCTGTACATAAATATTTCTAGATTCCTTCTAACATTCCTGCTAAATCGCCTGAAATTTTTCCAAATGTTTCTTCAATTGTCGCAGGGGTAATCGTGTACCAATGAACATGCAACTTATTTCTGAACCATGTGTATTGCCTTTTAGCAAATCTTCTGGAATTCCGCTTCAGTAACCGGATACTCTCATCAAGCGTCTGTTCCCCTTCAAAATACGGAATAAACTCTTTATAGCCTATACCGCGCATTGCCTGGGAATCAGCAAACCCCAGCATATATAATTTGCGGACTTCATCAAGCAGCCCATTCTCCATCATGTGATCTACTCGTTTGTTTATCCGTTCATATAACAGCGTCCGATCCATTTCCAGCCCAATAAATATTGGATTATATTTCCCATCACGTATTTGGTTGTGCTGGTATTCCGACATCGTTTTGCCAGTTGTTTCATAGATTTCCAATGCACGAATGAGTCTCCGGTGATTATTTGGGTGAACTTTTGCGGCCTGGTCCGGGTCAAGCTTCTTCAGCCGGTTGTACAGCTCCGCCGAACCCTTGTAACTGAGTTCCTGTTCCAGCCGTTTTGTCACTTGTTCATCCCGTCGCTGGTTGGAAAAATTATAATCATATAAAGCCGCCTGAATATAAAGCCCACTGCCCCCAGCTATAATTGGCAGTTTTTGTCTGGAAGTAATTAAATCAATATAATACTGGACATTTTGTTGAAAATCAGCTGCCGAAAACGGCTCATCAGGCTCCCGGATATCAATCATATAGTGGGGAATCCCCTCTTTTTCTTTATCCGCAATCTTCGCAGTCCCGATGTCAAGACCTTTGTAAACTTGCATGGAATCCCCACTTATAATTTCACCGTTAAATGCTTTGGCTATTTCAACGCTTAAACGTGTTTTCCCCACCGCAGTCGGGCCGACAATTGCGATGACTGTTGGCTTCATCAGCATTCCCCTATATCTGTTTATTCATATGCACGATACGCATGGAGCATCCAAACATATTTCTCTAATTTTCCCTGGAGGGTAACAAGCAAATCTACGGTTGGCTCGTCTTTTTGCTCAGATGCGTATGGAATCCCCTCTTCCTTTATTTCATTAATAATCTGTTGGAAATCTTCTATCAGCTTGTCAATCATTTCTCCTTCTTTGTCATCAGCTGTGGCTTCTTCAAGTGTTGCTTCTTTTATGTATTTTATCATTGTAGCCAATGGTTTGCCGTCAATCGTCAGCACTCTTTCGGCAATGTCATCAATATCATCCGCCAATGTAGTATACATCTCTTCGAACAACGCATGCAACTGAAAAAAGTGATGCCCTTGCACATACCAGTGATAACGATGTAGCTTCACATACATGACAAAGCAGTTGGACAAAAGCTGATTCAAAGAATTGATAAGTTTCTGGTTATCCATAAGACACACCCCGCTTTTTTCTCAGCAGTATGCACAGGATGTGTCTCATTTATACATCTACATGACCCGTTTAAACATTTTTTCAAGTTCATAGGAAGAAAAATAGATGAGAATTGGCCGGCCGTGCGGACAGGTGAATGGATCTTTTGCTTTCCGCAAGTTCTCCAGCAGTATGGCCATATCCTCGTGGTTTAAGTAATGATTTGCCTTAATGGATCGTTTGCATGACATCAAGGCTGCAGCATCCTCTCTAATCGCTTCAATATCGATGGATTCATGCTGCATTATCTGTTCGATCATTTCCCGGATGATTTCTTCTTCAAATCCGTCCGGAAACCAAACCGGGTGCGATCGTATAATATAGGATTGATTCCCAAACGGTTCGAAAAACAGACCAACATTGGCCAGTTCATCTTTGTGCTGCTCGATAAAAATAGATTCCTGCCTGGAAAAGTCAAAGGTTAATGGAATCAATAGTTCCTGCAATTCATTTGGTGCTTGTCCCAGTTTGTCCCGGAACTGCTCAAATTTAATTCGTTCCTGAGCGGCATGCTGGTCAATCATATAAAAACCGTTCTCGTTCTGTCCGAGGATATAAGTGCCATGCAGCTGACCAATCGGATATATGGCGGGAATCCGCGCATCCCCCTCGTCACTTGAGACAGGTCCCTGTTCAGAAGTATGCGGTACCTCCGTATGACGTGTATCTATAGCATTCCAATGGATATCTGTGTCACCATTTGCCTTCGGAGACGCTTCCTGCCAATTCGAATGGGCTGATCCGGACGCTTCCATACCAGGCTGGTGCTCATTCACGAGCTGATTGGATTCTTGCAACTGGTTAGTTGTTTGCGGCGTTTCCAGCGGCATCGAATCCTGTATGCTGACCGTCGTCTGATCCGCTTTTTTCTGTTCTATTTCTGGAATCAGAGATGTACGTCTGAACACGGAACGAATTGTTTCTTCGATTGCCGTCACTAGTTCCTGGTCCTTGCTGAACCGGGCTTCCAACTTAGTCGGATGCACATTGACGTCAACGAGAATCGGGTCCATCTCAATCGCCAGTACAGTAATGGGGTACCGCCCAACTGGCAGCAGCGTATGGTACCCTCGGATGATAGCCTGTGACAGCTGCATGCTTTTTATATATCGCCCATTGATAATGATTGAAATATAGTTACGGGAAGCCCTGGTTACTTCCGGTTTTGCGATATAACCGTTAATAGAAAAGTCCAGCGTCTCATGCTGCATAGGTAACATTTTTTTGGCCGCGCTCATCCCATATACCTGGCTAATGACTTGAAGCAAGTCACCGCTGCCTGTTGTTTTGAACAGGGTTTTATCGTTATGACGCAGTTCAAAACGAATATCGGGATGGGACAATGCCAAGCGATTCAGAAGATCAGTTACATGCCCCAGTTCTGTATGAATGGTTTTCATATACTTTAATCGTGCCGGCGTATTGAAAAATAAATCTTCTACAGTAATTTCCGTCCCTTTACGGGCATCACTTTTGGAATGGTCTTTAACAACACCGCCCTCAAGCGACAGAAGTGTCCCAGCTTGATCTCCTTGCGATGTTTTCACGGTCAGCCTGCTAACGGCTGCAATACTGGCCAGCGCTTCGCCTCGAAAACCTAGTGTACTGACTCGGAACAAGTCCGTTTCATTTTTTATTTTGCTTGTGGCATGACGTAGAAAAGCCTTCTCGGCATCTTCTTCCGTCATACCGTCCCCATTATCAGTCACCTTGATTTTCTGCAAGCCCGCTTCGAACAAATCAATACTAATAACTGTGCTTCCTGCATCAATGCTATTTTCAATCAATTCTTTCACGACAGAAGCAGGACGCTCCACTACTTCTCCTGCAGCGATTTTATTTGCTAGTGCATCCGGCAGTTGAAAAATCCCCATGGAATCGTCCTTTCATTGCTTATTTTTTCACCTTTTGCTGCAGCCGGTGCAGTTCATTCATGGCATCCAGCGGTGTCATTTCAAATAGATTTATATTTTTCAAATCCTGGACAATCATGGAATCCGGCTTGTCAGCAGTTTTGTGTGCTTCACATGGTCTTTCATTGCTAAACAAGGATAACTGCGCTGTCTCGTTTGTCATTTCTTCGCCGCTACTTTCCAATTGTTCCAAAATCGTATTGGCCCGTTCAATGAGCGGTGCTGGGAGGTCGGCCAGTTTGGCGACATGAATACCATAGCTCTGATCAGCAGCACCTTCCTTCACCTGATGAAGGAACACAACATTTCCCTCATATTCTTCCGCCCTGACGTGAATGTTTTCCAGCTTGTCCAGTGAATCTTCTAGGGCCGTCAATTCATGATAATGGGTTGAAAATACCGTTTTGGCATGGATGTTGTCATGAATATGCTCCACAATTGCCTGTGCCAAAGCCATACCATCATAGGTGCTCGTCCCGCGGCCGATTTCATCCAGCAGAATCAGGCTGTTTTCCGTAGCATTGGCGATGGCATGATTAGCTTCCAGCATTTCAACCATAAATGTGCTCTGACCCGAGACTAAGTCATCAGCTGCTCCAATACGGGTGAAAATCTGATCAAACACAAGGAGTTCCGCTTCATCGCACGGAACATAGCAGCCAATCTGTCCCATAATAACTGTCAGGGCAAGCTGGCGCATATATGTGCTCTTACCAGACATATTCGGACCTGTAATCAGCAGGATAGACGTTTCATTATCTAGAAAAATATCATTCGGAACAAATGTGTCGTCATTCATTACCTTCTCCACTACTGGGTGCCGGCCATTTTTGATGGACAGACGGTTCTTTGAAAAAGTCGGACGTGTATATCCATTTGCTTCACTTACCGTTGCAAATCCCTGCAGTACGTCAATCTGACTAATTACTTCCGCCAAAAACTGAATCAGGGGGATATGTTCTTTTACTTGGTCACGAATCTCAAGGAATAACTGGTATTCCAAGTCGACACTTTTTTCTTCCGCTTCCAGAATCAATTCTTCTTTTTCCTTCAATTCAGGGGTTATAAAACGTTCCGCATTCGTTAACGTTTGCTTCCGTTCATACTTGTCCTCCGGGAGCAAATGCAAATTAGCTTTCGTCACTTCAATATAATAACCAAAAACACGGTTGAAGCCAACTTTTAACGACTTAATACCTGTTTCTTCTTTTTCCTTCTTTTCTAGTCCGGCTATCCATTGTTTCCCATCGCGTGAAGCCTCTCGGTAGATGTCCAATTTTTCATGATACCCATCCTTAATGATGGAACCTTCTGTAATCGATACCGGCGGATCATCAGCCAAACTTTGCTCTAGCAAACGCACCAACTGTTCCGGGTACTGGAGCTTGTCGTTCAATACCCTTATTCCCGAACCGTTGAATTGACCTAAAACTTGCTTGATTTCAGGAATTTTTGCTATGGACTGTTTGAGCTGAAGTAAATCGCGTGCATTGACGTTACCATAGGCGATTCTGCCGGCCAGCCGTTCGAGGTCATAGACCGACTTCAATGCTTCACGCAAAGCATCCCGTTCCATAAAACCTTCTAACAACCCTTGAACAACATTCAGCCGGTCGTTGATTTCCTGCTCATTTAACAGCGGGCGGTCCAGCCATTTCTTAAGCATTCGCGACCCCATTGCTGTCACCGTCTGGTCAAGCACCCATAGCAGACTGCCATGCTTGCCTTTTTTCAGGATGGTTTCCGTCAGTTCCAGATTGCGCTTGGAAAACATGTCCAACGACAGATAATGATCAAGTTCAATAACCCCGGCGGGTTGTAAGTGGTCAAGCGACCGTTTTTGTGTATCTCGAATATAATTGAGCAGTCGGCTGAACGCTTGTACAAGGCGTTCATCATTGAGATTGCTGCACAATTCGCGGTATTGAGCATGAAAAGTCGTTTCATCCTGATAGGAAAGGGTGACATTCAGCTTTTCTTTCAGTTCGTCCTGCTGTCCCTCCGGCAATGCAGAGGAAATAACTATTTCTTTCACCGGCTGGTTGTAAAGCTCATGCATCACGGCATTCCAGCCACCTGAAATTAACGCAACATTGGTTTCCCCAACTGATAAGTCATTGTAGGCAATCACATACGTACCATCTGAGAAATGGGAAAGACTGGCAATGTAGTTATTATCGCGTTCCTCCAGCATGTTATTCTCCATAACGGTCCCCGGTGTGATTAGCTGGACAACTTCGCGCTTCACCACTCCCTTGGCTGCCTTGGGATCTTCCACCTGCTCACAGATGGCTACTTTGTACCCTTTATCAATTAAATTTTTTATATAGTTTTCAGCAGAATGATAGGGTACACCACACATCGGGATGGGGTCCCCCTTTCCCCCATCCCGTTTTGTCAATGTAATTTCCAATTCCCTGGCAGCTTGAATGGCATCATCAAAAAACATCTCATAAAAGTCACCAAGACGAAAGAATAAAAAGGCGTCCTTATAGTCAGCTTTTATTTTTAAATATTGCTCCATCATCGGTGTATAACCAGCCATATTGCTTCCTCCAAAACTAACGAATATATTGTTCTATTATAGCATATGTTGACGAAACCGGACGACTGCCAAATTTTTTATAGACAAGGAAAACTTACGAGAGTATTACCCCTCGTAAGTTGTTCAGTCTTTCCCCCGGTCATTAACAAAGTCCGGCTCTACTTCATGAAGCTCACCATCCGTAATATCAAAACCCCAGTCATCGTCAGCATCAAATGTGTATCCTTTTGGGTCCACCTTGACCGCAACTTTTGTTTCGCCAATGATCTGAACGACAAACTCTCGTTCCACATCAACAGCAATTTTGCTTCCTTGGCTATCAATTTCGCATTCGAGGCAATTTGGCTGCTGCACGACTTTGGCAATGACATCATAATCATCGTTCAGGCAATTGTCATCTTTTACAGAGAGTGGTATATAATCGCAATACGTGACGCGCTCGGTGACAACTTCTGTTTTTGTATTGTCATTGTACGAATACCAGATGTTAATGTCATAGCTTCCATTAACTTCTACCGTATCCTCCGACTTTTTCTTGGCATTGTACAAATGGTTGATGACCCAGCAGCCAAGAATGCTTGAAGGCCGATGGGACGGCTGGATATTGTGCGTCGCCTGAGTGAACTTCCTTCCTTTTCCACAAACCGCCTTCGTAATAATTTCTCTGTAATCATGATCAAGATATGACATAGGTTCGTTACCTCCTTTTCTCATAGTCATCGTATGCAAGACAAATACCTAAAGTGAATGAAGCAAAGAAGGTAATAGAAAAAGCCGGGTTAAATTGCCCCGGCTTTCCTTTACTATATTATATGATTGGGATAGACAGATGTTCAATCCGGTGTGCCAAACCACTGGATGAACAGATTATTTCTTGATGACCACTTACTGGCTATTGGCCGGCTCGTCCTCTCTTTTTGTTCCCGTTGTACCTGCCAGGAGATCACCGCCTGTTGAAGTGATAACATTGTTGGTCACTTCACGGGAGATAGTGCCGGATACCAGCTGCAGTACATCATTAACGACTCCCTGTGTTTCTTTAAACTCCTGGACAACCGGAATGGCATCCACCTCGGCGTGGAGCCGGTCAATTTCTGCTTCCACGTTTTTCAGCGCCTCCGTTTTTCCATACGCCTGGAAATTGACTGCCTGCTTCTGCAAGGTTTTTATTTTCTTAATCAGCTTCTGGACTTTCTGATTATCATTAATTTTTGCTTCCACCTGTTTGAATCGGTCAATCTCTTCCGTGTTTGCCAGCATGTTGGCGAGATTCTTTGCTTCATCCAAAATTTCTTTACGAGTATACTGTGCCATTTTATTTCACCTCTGCTGTCGTTTCCACCATAACACCGTTTAACGACCATGTTTTCGTTTCTGTTATTTGAACATCGACAATGCTTCCGATTGCTGATTTCGGTCCCTTGAAATTGACAAGCTTGTTACGCTCTGTATATCCAGCAAGCACATCAGGGTCCTTTTTGCTTTCACCTTCGACAAGAACTTTCACGACTTTATCTTTGTACTGTTTCATCGATTCGGCCGATTGCTTGTTTACAAGTTCATTCAAGCGGTAAAGACGCTGTTTTTTCACTTCTTCCGGCACGTCATCCTGTTTTCGTGCAGCCGGTGTGCCTTCACGCGGCGAGTAAATAAATGTAAACGCTGCTTCAAATCCGACTTCTTCCACCAATGACATGGTTTCTTCAAACTGTTCTTCCGTTTCGTTTGGAAATCCAACGATAATATCGGTTGTCAATGTCGCGTTAGGCATCGCTTCACGGATTTTACGCACCAGATCTAAATATTCTTCACGCGTATATTTCCGGTTCATTTTCTTAAGAACTTCGCTGCTTCCCGATTGTACCGGCAAGTGGATGTGATCAAGAAGATTGCCGCCTTTAGCAAGAACCTCAATCAGACGATCGTCGAAATCTCTTGGATGTGACGTTGTGAAACGAATCCGTGGGATATCGATTTTATGAAGGTCGTCCATTAAATCACCAAGGCCATAATCCGAATCGTCAAAATCCTTGCCGTACGCATTCACATTTTGCCCAAGCAGTGTAATTTCCTTATAGCCTTGTGCTGCCAGCTGACGTACTTCCTGAATAATATCTTCCGGCAGGCGGCTCCGTTCTTTACCACGTGTCATTGGCACAATGCAGTACGTACAGAACTTGTCACAGCCATACATGATATTAACCCATGCCTTAATATTTCCTTTCCGTGCTTTCGGAAGGTTTTCAATAATGTCGCCTTCCTTGGACCATACTTCCACCACTTTTTCCTTGCCGAACATCGCTTCTTTGACAAGCTGCGGCAGGCGGTGAATATTGTGGGTACCAAAAATTAAATCTACTTGCGGGTGCTTCTGCATAATCCGGTTAACGACTTTTTCTTCCTGGGACATACACCCGCAAACGCCAAGAATTAAATCAGGCTTTTCTCGTTTTAATGCTTTTAGATGCCCAATTTCGCCGAAGACCTTATTCTCTGCGTTTTCCCTGATTGCACATGTATTCAGTAGAATAATATCCGCTTCATGCTGATCATTCGTTGATTCATAGCCCATTTCGGATAAAATTCCGGCCATCACTTCGGTGTCGTGTTCGTTCATTTGACAGCCGTATGTACGAATCATGAATTTCCTGCCTTCCCCGATATTCTCCATATCTTCCGGAATGCCGAAATCATAGTGAACTTCCACATCATCACGACCGCGTTTTCTGGCTTTGTTTAGATTTGGCGGTTCATATGTTGTCTCAAAATACTTAGAAACCAAATCATCGCTGGACATATTTTTCAGCCGTTCCATATTATCCGCATCGGATTTTATGTCCGCCGGATTCTCGGGCTGCTTAATTTGGGATTGTTGTTTCCGTTGCTGTTCGTTCATATTGCAACTCCTTTCTTTATATAAAGACACTTCTCTGCACAATCATACATTATTTTATTATAAAGGCTAGGACCAAATTAAACAATAGATGTCACATCTGATACACAGAAAAAACATCCCGTCAATGGCTCCCTTTTTGCGGTACTTCGGCTACAAGACAAACAAAAAGTGCTGCGCATTTGCACAACACTGTAATTATCATTTTCACACTATCTTGGTTCTACAATCAGTTTAATAGCAGTCCGTTCTTCTTCTTCAATCATAATATCGGTAAATGCCGGTATACAAATAAGGTCAACCCCACTTGGTGCAACGAATCCCCTTGAAATCGCCACCGCCTTGACCGCCTGGTTCAATGCACCGGCACCGATCGCCTGTATCTCCGCTGATCCTCTTTCCCGTAGGACGTTTGCAAGTGCACCTGCTACTGAGTTTGGATTTGATTTAGCTGAAACTTTTAATACTTCCACTGCTGGTACCTCCTTCATTAACTATTGTAGTTCGTTCTAATACTACTCTATTCTTGGAGATGTTAGCTTATTACTCTTATTATGCAACAATTATTCTAAACTTTCAAATAAAGCGAAACTTCAACCAGTAAAGCGCCTTCTTTCACTGTATGTTCATTCAATCGAACCGGACATTTACGTACAGTTAGCCGTCATTATTTGGTAGGTTGTCATCCCTTGCGTGCGGGATAATTAGCCGTCGAACGGATGATCATCATTAATTATAATTCGTTCAATCGCAGAAGCTTTTCCGGACTTTTCATCGACGGTAACCACCATTCCGTTTAATTGCGTGCGTCCATTTTTGTCAATCTCAAAGCGCACCGGCAGGCTAGTAAGAAATTTCTTGATAACCGACTCTTTCTCCATACCCAGAATGGCGTCATAAGGGCCAGTCATACCAACGTCCGTTATATACGCTGTCCCATCTGGCAATATGCGTTCGTCCGCGGTTTGTGTATGTGTATGGGTTCCTGCTACAGCACTGACTCTACCGTCCAGATACCAACCCATCGCCTGCTTTTCACTTGTTGCTTCTGCATGAAAATCAACAAAAATAATATTTGTGCGTTTCTTAGCTATATCAATTAATTCATCCATTTTCTTAAATGGATCATCTATCGCTGGAAGAAAAGTCCGTCCCTGCGCATTGATGACAGCAGCTTCTGTTCCATTTATATTGACAAACGTAATTCCCTTTCCCGGCGTATCTTCCGGAAAATTAGCCGGCCGGATCATATTTTTGGCATCATCAATAAATTCAAATATTTCTTTTTTATCCCATGTATGATTGCCCATCGTAATGACATGGGCACCCCATTGCTGGAATTGTTTGTAAATTTTCTGCGTAATTCCTTTGCCAGCTGCAGCATTTTCGCCATTGACGATGGTTAAATTTGGACGATACTTCTCTTTTAATTTTGGTAAGTATGTCTGCAGCATATCTCTCCCCGGAGACCCTGCTACGTCACCGATAAATAATATTTTCATTGCGCTTCATCCTAACTTATTATGTAACCTCAGTGTTGCATATTGAAATCAGATTGTAAAGTAAAGCAGAAGCGGACAATATGCCCGCTTCTGCTTCGTCTTACTTCGCATATTCAACTGTACGTGTTTCTCTAATGACTGTTACTTTGATATGGCCCGGGTAATCAAGTTCACCCTCAATTTGCTTGCGGATATCACGTGCAATCCGGGCGGAATCAATGTCATCAATTTCATCCGGTTTGACCATAATCCGAATTTCCCTTCCGGCTTGAATGGCAAAGGATTTTTCCACACCTGCAAATGATTCCGAGATTTCTTCCAATTTCTCGAGACGCTTAATGTAGTTTTCTAATGTCTCACTTCTTGCTCCTGGTCTGGCGGCTGACAATGCATCAGCTGCCGCAACCAGAACTGAAATGATGGAAGTTGCTTCTTCGTCACCATGGTGTGACGCAATGGAATTGATGACAACGTCATGTTCTTTATACTTCATTCCAAGTTCTTTACCAATTTCAACATGGCTTCCCTCCACTTCATGATCAATGGCCTTGCCAATGTCATGAAGGAGACCAGCTCTTCTTGCCAGTGTTTCATCTTCACCTAACTCTGCAGCAAGCAGACCGGATAAATAAGCTACCTCGGTGGAATGTTTTAACACATTTTGCCCATAGCTTGTACGGTATTTCAGGCGGCCAAGGATCTTGACAAGATCCGGATGCAATCCATGAATGCCAACCTCGAACGTTGTCTCTTCACCGATCTCACGTATATAGTCATCAACGTCACGTCTTGCCTTGTCAACCATTTCCTCAATTCTTGCCGGGTGTATCCGTCCGTCCTGGACAAGCCGTTCCAGCGCCATACGGGCAATTTCACGGCGTATTGGATCAAACCCTGACAGGACTACCGCTTCCGGTGTATCATCGATGATCAGGTCGATACCGGTCAACGTTTCCAGCGTCCGGATGTTGCGGCCTTCCCGGCCAATAATCCGGCCTTTCATTTCATCATTAGGAAGGTTGACAACCGATACGGTCGTTTCGGCAACATGATCTGCAGCACAACGCTGCAGAGCTAGTGAAAGAATGCTTTTCGCTTTCTTATCAGCCTCTTCTTTCGCACGGTTTTCAGCCTCTTTAATCATCAATGCCGATTCATGGCTGACCTCCTGCTCAACACGGTCCAAAATAACCTGCTTAGCCTGGTCGGTCGTATAACCCGAAATGCGTTCAAGCTCTTTTTGCTGCTCATTAAGCATTGCTTCCACTTTGCTTTCCATTTCTTCAATTTGTTGTTGTTTTTCTGTTAATGATTCTTCTTTTCCCTCCAGTGTAAGTTCTCGCTTATCAAGCGTTTCACTCTTTTTATCCAGACTCTCTTCTTTTTGCATCAGACGATTTTCCTGCTTTTGCACTTCCATCCGGCGCTCACGGAGCTCATCTTCTGTCTGCTGACGAAGTTTATGATTTTCATCTTTTGCTTCAAGCAATGCTTCCTTCTTGGTGGCATCTGCATTCCGATGAGCTTCATCAACTATTTGTTTTGCCAAATTCTCCGCACTGGATATTTTAGCCTCTGCAATTGAACGGCGAATCAAATAACCAACAACAATACCGACGATCAGGATTACGGCAAGCAAAATGGAGATGATAACGGGATTATCCATGATTTCACCTCCTATTGCTATAGAGTTGTACAATTGATTCATTATTGTCGGCATGTACAATGTTCAATAATAAATAATTTAGTGTATAATAAACTATAAAATTATACAAGTTAATTTTAATTGCACCTATAACCAATGTCAAGGAATCATAACAGTCATCCAGCAATGAATAAAATAAATCCTTCACCGACAGCCGCCAGTAAAGGATTTTGGAAACAAATTTCATTCAACTGAAACTGGTCCTAGACGTCCAGGCTTTCCTGGCTTTTCTCCTCCGATTCTTCTTCTTCCGGAGTATCGTCCAGATTATGGTGTTTGCGGATTGTTTGATGGATTTCCAGTTTAATATCCTCATTTTCTTTCAGGAACTGTTTTGCATTTTCCCGTCCCTGACCAAGCCGCTCATTGTTATAGGAATACCATGCACCACTTTTGGTGATAATATCCAGTTCCGAGCCAATATCAAGAATTTCTCCTTCTTTCGAAATTCCTTCCCCATACATGACATCGACTTCCGCTTGTTTAAATGGCGGGGCCACTTTGTTCTTAACCACTTTTAATCTTGCTTTATTCCCTACCATATCGTTTCCTTGTTTCAATGTTTCAGCACGACGGACTTCGAGTCTGACAGATGAATAGAATTTTAGTGCACGGCCACCGGGGGTTGTTTCCGGATTGCCAAACATAACGCCAACCTTTTCCCTAATCTGGTTAATGAATATGGCCGTTGTTTTCGATTTATTGATGGCACCGGACAATTTCCTTAATGCCTGTGACATTAGACGGGCTTGCAGTCCAACGTGTGAATCGCCCATTTCCCCTTCAATTTCTGCTTTCGGAACCAATGCAGCCACCGAGTCAACGACAATAATATCAACAGCACCGCTGCGGACCAGTGCCTCTGCAATCTCCAGTGCTTGTTCACCAGTATCAGGCTGCGATAAAAGCAATTCCTCAATATCTACTCCAAGCGCCCGTGCGTATGTTGGGTCAAGTGCGTGTTCAGCGTCAATAAATGCAGCTTGTCCGCCTTGCTGCTGTGCCTCGGCAATGGCATGCAGTGCAACAGTTGTTTTACCGGATGATTCCGGTCCGTAAATTTCAACGACGCGTCCTCTTGGGTAGCCACCAATTCCAAGTGCAACATCCAGCGCGAGTGAGCCGCTTGGAATGGTTGCAATTTTTTGTCCTTCCTGATCACCCAGTTTCATGATGGACCCTTTTCCAAACTGCTTTTCAATTTGCTTCAGCGCCATGTCCAAAGCTTGTTTTCTATCTCCCAACGAGTTTACCTCCTTTAATGAACTAGTTACATCATACGCTTTTTTTGACGATTTGCCAAGAAGGAAACGAATGGGTGTTCCCGTATTTTTACGGTATTTTAACAGGAAAAAATAGTTTTCACCAGTCGCAATACCATAAAAAATTGAATTTCCCAGTTCTTTTTCCAGCCAATAATTCTATTTTAACAAATTATATAAAAGTTCATAACCCTTTAAGACGGTTTGTTTGCGAACGGTATTGCGATCTCCGTGAAACGTATATTTTTCCACCTGCTGCTTGCCGGATGTATCATGAAGTGCAATGAACACCGTCCCTGCCGGATGGCCCTCTGAACTATCCGGACCGGCGACACCGGTAAAGCTGATGCCAATATCTGCGTTCAATGATGAACAAACATTGGCCGCCATCGTGGATGCGCATGCTTCGCTGACGGCACCATGCTGTTCTAGCACCTGGGAAGGCACACGCAACAAACTTTCCTTTACATTTGTGTCATAGCAGACAATTCCGCCACGGCATACTTGTGAGGCACCAGAAACAGCAATCATTTTATCCATAAACATACCGCCCGTTAAACTTTCGGCTGCTGCTATGGTTTTCTCTTGTTCCTTAAGCAAGTTCAGCACCCGTTCTTCCAGTGACTGTTCGTCTGCACCATAATAATAGTCCCCAATCCTGTCCAGAATGTCCCGTTTTGTCCGCTCTATCAGGGCAAGTGCCGCCTCGTCGGTTGAAGCCTTTGCCGTCAGACGGATTGCTATACCTTCATTTTGGGCAAGCGGAGCGATTGTCGGGTTCGTCTGCTGTCGGATCAGGTCTTGCAATTCATGTTCAAGCCGTGATTCACCAATCCCTATGAACCGGAGCATAACCGATTTGATCATCGTATCTTCACCTGTGAGACGCCGGATGTATGGCAATACACTGTCGGTCATCATCCGTTTCATTTCCCGTGGCACCCCTGGCATAAAAACCCATGTTTTATCCCCGTGCGGAACTATCATACCAGTGGCCATTCCTGTATGATTTTCCAGGACGTCTGCTTCGGTGAACACACGTGCCTGTTTACGGTTGTTCGGTGTCATGCTGATTCCCTTGTCAGCAAAGCGTTTTTTTATCTTTTCCATGGATGGTCCATGCTCAACTATTTCCATGCCGGTCAGCTGCTGGAAGCCCTCTCGTGTTAAGTCATCTTCCGTGGGTCCCAATCCACCTGTTACAATGATAACGTCCGATCGTTGATTCGAAACGCGGAATTGCTCTTGCACACGCTGGAGGTTATCACCAACAACAGCATGATGATGAACATTCATCCCAATTGCTGCTAATTGTTTTGATATCCACTGTGCATTCGTATCCGCAATTTGTCCAAGCAATAATTCCGTTCCTACCGCAATGATTTCTGCACTCATTTTTGTCATTATTTGGAATCCCTCATTACATGCCAATTTTTAACAAAGTACTCATAGCCTGACAGCACTGTGAAAAATAGTGCTGCGTATAGCATCAGCAACCCAAACGGAAAACCCGCAAAGGAAAATGGAAAATTATGAAGCAATAAAATAGCGATGGCAATCATTTGGGTAGCTGTTTTTATCTTTCCCATGCTTCCCGCAGCTAATACGATGCCTTCTCCGGCCGCTACCAAACGCAGTCCGGTTACAGCAAATTCCCTGCTGATGATGACAATGACTACCCAGCCCGGAGCAATGCCCATTTCCACGAGCAAAATAAGAGCAGAGGCAACAAGCAGCTTGTCTGCAAGCGGGTCTAAAAACTTTCCGAGGTTTGTCACCAGGTTGTACTTCCGTGCGTAATGACCATCAACCCAATCAGTCGCCGCTGCAATAATAAATAATAGAGCTGCAGCAAGATGAGATCCAGGCAGCACATTTGCACCAATGTTCCATTCTCCCCAATCAAATGGCACACTGAGCAAAATAATGAAAATTGGTATTAAAAATATACGTGAAAGCGTCAACTTGTTCGGTAAATTCATAACATTTCCCTCCTGCGTGATAAAAACCCTTCCCTGTTCATGTTAGGAAGGGTCGAGAATAGCAGCATTTATTCTGATGTTTCTTCTGTTCTGTCGATATTAACCCAGAGACGCTGATACACTTCATCCTTGGGATCAATCGGATAAGCAAGGCTGACACCATCAATGGTTATGGTCAGATTTGAGGTGTCTCCGATGTTAAACCATACCCGATCAATGTTCGTTAAATCAAATTCAATGGAATCGTCATCGGCTGAAACCATATCCGAATAGAGCGTCTCTCCGTCACCCGTTTCAACGGTCAGCCATGAATCACCGGTAACATTTGCCGTAGCAGTTACATCATCACTTGCATTTTTAAGTGTGAGGGTCGATTCCGGGGGCAATCCTGATCCGGTTTCTTCGACAACGAGCTTAGGCTGAAGATTGTCGATTTTTTTATCATCTGATGAATCATTTTTTTCATCTTTCTGCCCCGGATCCTCCACATTACTATCGCTCTCATCCGTTTCCGTTCCATTTTCATCCTGGTCTTGTCCATTTCCCTCATCACCGCTGCCGGAATCACGGATAATCGCATTATCTTCTTGCGGCTCTTCCGGCTCCGTACTGTTCTCCGTTTGGTTGTCTTGGGCAAAAAACCAGAAAACAGCCAAAATGCTAATAATCAGCAGGACAACAATCACCGTCGGTATCAGCGAAAAAATAGAAGCTCGTTTTGCTGGACTATTATCCTTTCTGGAACGATGAAGATACGTATACTGGGATGTATTCTCTTCTTCTGTCTGCGGTATTTCCTCTTTATGTTCCTCCAACAGTTCTTTTGCGTCCAGTCCTACTGCTGAGGCATACTCCTTGATAAATGCCCGCGCATAAAATTTGCCGGGAAGAATATCAAAATTCCCTTGCTCAATCGCTTCCAGATATCTTTTTTGTATTTTTGTCGTTTCCTGCAACCGATCAAGCGAAAGTTTTTTCGCTTCTCTGGCTTCCTTTAGTTTTTCGCCAATTTCCATGTATAACACCATCCATTTTTAGAAAACTTGGCTTATCATCGCCCTATTAAAGGCGAAAGCTTCGTTCCTCTCATGCAGACAGGAAAGTTCTATACTTCCCTATCTGTTAAAAATCAAACATTGAAAAACCGTTATCTGGGTTGAATGGATTTTGTTCAACCGGCTCATATGTAATCTCTTCATTTTCGTCGCTGCGAAGTTCAATAATATAGTCAAAATCGCTCATTTTATATTCTGTCATCTGAACAAACATATCCGGATGCTCAATAACTTTAACAGCCGGCAGCTGCATAATTTCACGGATCAATTCCCAGTGCTGTTCATTGGCTTGCCGGGATGAGACAATACCATCAATAATATATAAATAATCACTGCTGTACTCATGCTTAATCAACTCTTTTCGGATGGTTTGCTTGAGCAGGGTGCTGGATACGAACAGCCAGCGCTTGTTCGCACAGACGCTTGCCGCCACAACCGATTCAGTCTTCCCGACACGCGGCATCCCGCGTATACCAATTAATTTATGCCCTTCTTTCTTGAATAATTCAGCCATAAAATCCACCAAAATCCCAAGTTCATTCCGGACAAAGCGAAATGTTTTCCGGTCATCCACATCGCTTTGAATATACCGGCCATGGCGAACAGCCAGCTTATCACGCAATTTAGGCTTACGCATTTTCGTCACTCTGATTGTGTCCATGGTCTCAAGAATTGATTTCAGCCGGATGATTTGCTCTTCTGTCCTGGATAAAAGCAGCATGCCCCGTCTGGAGTTTTCTACGCCATTAATGGATACAATATTTATGGATAGCATTCCCAGAAGCGATGATATATCCCCTAATAACCCCGGACGGTTATATTGAATTTCGTATTCAAGGTACCATTCTGTTTTTTCCATAGTCAGCCCCTCAAAACATGCTTTCGATTTCATAACATATCCATAATACTATAATAAAGTATTTTACGCATTGTGAAAAGGAAATGGCGTTAAAAAATAAAGAAGCTGTACGTGCTGACAGCTTCTTTATCGTGTAACATTATTGGGCGTTTCCTTGATTCTGTACAAGTTTGACCATGGCGTTGGCAATTGCCTGGCGTTCTTCCGTCGATGCAGCAGTCCAGATTTCCTGGAGAACAGCTTCTTCACTATTTTGGGGGTTTGTGCTTTGTGCTAAATAGTCACCGACTTCATACGCCATATTTGATATTGTCTGTTGCCCCATTCCTTGTGATTGCGCTTGTTCAAGTCTGCTGGCCAAAAAGTCTTTCCATGTGTCAAAATTATCAAGAACAGACATCCAAATCTGCCTCCTTCATTAATTGTTGCATGTTTAGTGTTTGACTTATCGGCCTGATTATACATACCTGTTCAAGACATCCAGCCACCTGTTACATGAATGATCTCCCCGTTGATGTATCCGGATTTGTCACTCATCAGAAAGCTGACCGTATTGGCAACATCCTCAACTGTTCCGGCTCTGCTTGCCGGGATATCCTGAATAATTATTTCCTTCTCACCTGCAGGGAGATGGCCATTCATTTTTGTATCAATAAAACCCGGACTTACCGCATTAACAGAAATTCCTGACGGTGCCACTTCTTTGGCGAGTGCTTTCACAAAACTGTTTTGCGCCCCTTTCACCGAGGAATACACCACTTCATTGCTCGCGCCCACTTCTCCCCAAACAGACGTAACAACAATAATCTTTCCCTTTTTGCGGGCAATCATTTGGGGAAGCACATGTTTGGAAATGAGCCATGGCGCTTTTACATGCAGTTTCAGCATACTGTCCATAACCGCCTCATCCGTGTCCTGGAAAAGCCCGTAATACGCCTTCCCTCCCGCAAAGATAACGGCATCAACTGGAAGTGTCAGCTGCTCCAAAAAGTGGTTCAGCCCACCCGCCGTACTGAGATCAGCTTGTATTTCCATCAGGATGGATTCCTGATGCAGACTTGTTTTATTTGCTTCCAGTGCCTGTTTATTTTGATGATAATGCAAAATCAGCTGGTCACCTTCCGTGGCAAACTGCTTATAAATGGCGGTGCCAATATCCCCACTTGCACCAATAATCAATATGTTTCTCCCCATACAATCCCCTATTCGTTTACAATTTTGGTAACAGCAATGCGGTCCTCATCAATCCAGCCCCTGATAAACGTGTTAAAACGCTCCACTGTCAATGACTGGATTGCAGGTATAACGCGGAACAAATCAACACCTACTGTGTCATAGTGAATATATTTATTGGCTATAAACTCCAATGAATTCATGGCGCGCAGCATCTGCCCGATTTTTTTCTTTTTCATGCGTTCAACTTCCTCAGTAGTGAACGACTTCTTATTAGTTGATTGCAGCAGCTGGATAGCCTTTTCACTAAACCGGTCCGGGTCCGCTGTGTTCCCGCCAATAATGGAGTATCCAAAGTTTTTCTCTACATTTGTTTCGAAAAAAAAGCTTTCATCGATCAGTTGTTCCTCATACAATTCCCGATAAAAAGGCCCACCTTTTGAAAAATAAAAATCAAGAATCATACTTTGCAGCAAATCCTTTTCCAGAAAAGCCTCGCCTCTGAGCTCCTCTGCTGATTCTTTAAGGCCAATTGTACATTTCGGAATGGATACAGGCATGGCAATTTTGTTCTCTTTCTGTGCAGCTGAGGCCGGCTCCTGAGGATACTCCCGTTTGACTTCTGTCATCTCGGGAAAGTTCTTCGCTTCCTGGTTATTGCGGATCAGTTCCATCATCTTTTCAGCCTCAAAATTCCCGGCCATAAACAGGGTCATGTTGCCTGGGTGATAAAACGTATGATAACACGTATATAAATCATCTTTGGTAATCGTACGGATGGAATCGACTGTTCCAGCAATATCAATCTTAACTGGATGATGGTGAAACAGGCTCTGCAGCGTTCCCATGAATGCCTGCCATTCAGGCTGATCATTGTACATCTCGATTTCTTGTGCAATAATCCCCTTTTCTTTTTCAACCGACTGTTCGGAAAAATAAGGATTCTGTACAAAATCAAGCAACGTTTGCACATTTTTATTTATCTGATCTGTAGCTGCAAACAAATAGGCTGTTTTGGTGAATGACGTATATGCGTTTGCCGAAGCTCCCTGTTTACCGAAATCGGCAAACACATCCCGATCCTCTTTTTCAAACATTTTATGTTCAAGAAAGTGAGCAACCCCTTCTGGAACAGTGGTTTGTTCTGTTTGGCCAATCGGAACAAACGTTTGATCGATGGAACCATAATCGGTTGAAAAGACACCGTATGTTTTGGCCATTTCAGGTTTCGGCAACAAATAGACAGTTAAGCCATTTGCGAGTTCTTCTTTATAAATAACCTCTTCAATCCGGTCGTATGTTAATTTATTCATCCAACTCGCCCCCTTTGCTGGTCAGCAAATAAATTGTATCTAACTCGCATTTGTTTGCTGCATGAACCACATCTTCTTTACGAACGCTTTTAATATCTTCTATCAGCTGATCAGGTGATCTGTCCGTACCGGCTACAACCTGCTGATACAACAGTTCAACCAGCCCTTTAGCATCATCCATCGTTTCCAGCAGCTGATTAATGATGAGCGCCTTGGTATCCTTCATTTCTTCTTCCGTGAAGTCACCGTTTTTCATTGCCTTTAGCTGTTCTTCAATAATTTGTCTCGCCTGGCCATAATCATCCGGTGCAATGCCGCTGAATACAAACAAGAGTCCTTTATGACTTTCCAATCGGGATGCAGCATAATAGGCCAGACTGTTTTTTTCACGTACATTGATAAATAACTTGGAACTTGGGAAACCGCCAAACAAGCCGTTAAACACATGCAGTGCACCATAATCATCGTCTGCATATGTTATATTTGTCCGGTATCCGAAGTGAAGCTTTGCCTGCTGGACATTCTGGGTTTCAATGATTTCATTCGGCTGCTGTAACTGTTTGCCTTTGTCGGGTTTTTCTGCAGTCGTTGTCTCAGATTCCTGTTTACGTCCAAATGCCTGTGTCACTTTTTCTTCCATGACTGTACTGTCAAAGTCACCTGCTACATAAACATCAAGCTGATCATTATTCAAAACAGACTGATAATAGGCATACAGATTTTCCGGAGTGATGGACTCCAGGTCTTCCTTATAACCATGAATATGCAGGCTGTATCGTTCGTCGCTGCACATTTCATCGATTAAACGCATATTGGCGTAACGCATCTTATCATCTTTGACACTGCCTATTTTCTGTCGTAATGTATCTTTTTCCCTGTTCACAATGGATGGTAAAAAGGCATCATGTTCATTAGCGGGGTTAAAAATAATTTCGTTTAATAAGCTAATTGCTTCATCCATAATCGACGATTCATTCGATATGAATTTCTGGTTAGCTATCTCTAGACGGATCGTTATAATATGATAATCGCCTTTTTTGGATCCATCCACCGATAATACGGCCCCATACAATTCATCAAGCTTTGCCTGAATAGCACTCCTATCCGGATAGGTAACCGTTCCTTGCTGCAGGACATACGGCAGCAACGCACGCTTGGTTATCGTCTCTCTTGTCAGAGGTGCCCTCCATTTTGCAGTAATGCTAACCGTTTTAAACTTTTCAGTTGGGACAAGGTGTATATTGGTTCCATTCTCGCGAACAATCATCTCCCGCGTCTCGGTCATCAAAGCGCCTCCCTTATATATGTAATAAAAATGAGCACACAGTTATAGTATGCACTTATCTTTCCATATTATAGTCAAAATTCCGGGTTATCAAGCGAATCATAGCAAATGCTAACAGCACATACATTGCCAATTTACCTGTATACCAAAAGCCTGAGTCGCATACTTTGCAACTCAGGCGGTAAGAACTACAATTATCTCGTTCCTTTAATATATGGCTCCCCATTCGCTCGTGGTGCCTCCGCACGACCAATAAGGCTATTGGCTATAAATTGGAAGACGCTATTAAAACGGTTGCAGGACATATGCGGATATAAACTTCAGAATTGTGGAAACTGTAGTTGAGGCGATGACATTGCAGAAGCTGTTGATGAGTGGAAACAGAAAATTGCTAATGGCGAATCACCTCCTAAACGTGATTATCACTTAACGAAAACCCTTACAACCTCTTCCTTAAAACGTGGAAACTGAACATATCCGAACGGAAAAAGTTTGCCGAATATAAAACTGGGTCATCATCGGCTGTGTAATGCATTTGTTTCAGCAGCAGCAGCGACTGTTCAGGATCACATTTCAATATTTCATAAATCCGGTCGTGGTAACTGACAGGTTCAATATATGTGACCGCATAGGCTATCCTGTTACCTGAGTGCTCTTCCATTAGCTTGAATAACGAGTCAGATTGATGAACCCTATCAATCGGCACAAGTCCCTCAGGCAACTTATCAATACAAAATACGACCGGGGCATTGTCCGCCGTCCGAACCCGTTCAATTTTCACAAGGGAATCCACTTCTCTCGGCGCAAATTTTCGCTGCTCGTCCTCTGTCGACTCAAGGAACTCTGTTGTCAAAAACTGTGACCCAGGCGTTTTACCGGATTGCTCAATCATATAGGTTACACTGTTCAGTTGTTCAATCCCTGATGAAAAAATTGGTTTAGGATTGACAAATGTCCCAACCCCATGTCTGCGCGTTAGAATATTTTCTTCTTCCAAAATTCGCAATGCTTCTCTTAATGTTGCACGGGAGATACCCAATTCCTTAGACAGCTGGAATTCGGAAGGCAGCTTTTGCATCGGTTGATATTTACCGCTTTCAATATCATTCTTAATCTGATCAATCACTTGCAAATATAAATGGCGTGAATCTATTTTCAGCGACATGTTGTCCCCCCTTTTGTTTTCACGAGCTTAAGAAATCTGACATCTGATGTTTGACGTTTGACTGTTTAAGTCGACATAAATATAACATTTTCCACATGATAAATAAATAGATTCCGGTGAAGTTTAGCAATTTTTTCAGATTAAAGGCCTAGGCAAATTTCCCCTTTTGGACACTTAGCCTATTACTTTTATGCACAGGAAGGACAGCAATACGAAAAGAATTGCTGTCCTTCCGGCAATGGTTATGACGTTTTTTCTTCACTCAACTGTGAAACAAGCACCGTGCGAGGTTTACTGCCTTCATATGGACCAACGACACCCCGTTCCTCCATTGCATCGATAAGCCGGGCGGCACGGTTGTATCCGATCCGGAACCGTCGCTGCAGCATGGATACACTGGCACTTTGCATTTCGGTTATCAGTTGAACTGCTTCATCATACAGTTCGTCATCAACATCTGAGTCCGTTTCACTCGTTTCCTCTGGTATCATCTCTTCCTGGTACGAAGCTTGTTGCTGTTCGATACAATGATCAACAACCCGTTCCACTTCCTCATCCGATAAAAATGCGCCTTGCACTCTTGTCGGCTTTGAAGATCCTACTGGCGTAAACAGCATATCTCCGCGGCCTAATAATTTTTCAGCACCACCGGCATCAAGAATCGTACGTGAATCTGTCGCCGACGATACACTAAATGCAATCCTGGACGGGATATTGGCCTTAATAACGCCGGTGATAACATCAACAGAAGGACGCTGTGTCGCCAGAATCAAATGAATACCGGCAGCCCTTGCCATCTGGGCAAGCCTGGTAATGGCATCTTCCACATCGTTGGAGGCAACCATCATCAAGTCCGCCAGCTCGTCCACCAAAACGACAATATATGGAAGGTTCGGCTGTTGCTCCTCTTCCGGCAGTGTTTGATTATATTTTCGGATATAGTCATTATACCCCTCGATATTGCGTGTACCCGTTTCGGAAAACAGCTCATACCGACGTTCCATTTCATCAACAATTTTCTTCAATGCCTTTGATGCCTTTTTTGGGTCGGTGACAACTGGAGTCAACAGGTGCGGGATACCGTTATAGACATTCAGTTCTACCTTTTTGGGATCAATCATCATCATTTTAACTTCATGTGGCTTTGCCCGCATTAGAATTGTCGTAATGATGCCATTTACACAGACACTTTTCCCGCTTCCGGTCGCGCCGGCTATCAGCATGTGCGGCATTTTGCTCAGATCAGAAACAATAGCATCACCGGAGATGTCCCGGCCTAGTGCGAATAATAGTTTGGAAGATTGTTTAGTAACCGTACTGTCCAACACCTCTCGCAACGAAACCATGGCAATTTCCTGATTAGGCACCTCAATACCAACCGCAGATTTACCTGGTATAGGTGCCTCAATCCGGATATCTTTGGCGGCTAGGGCAAGTGCCAGATCATCATGCAGATTAACAATCTTGCTAACCTTCACACCGGCCTCCGGATAGACTTCATATTTTGTGACGGAAGGACCCACATGTACTTTGGTAACACGTGCTTTCACCCCGAAACTTTGAAATGTCCGTTCCAATTTCCGGACAGTGGCCTGAATTTGTGATTTTTCCTGTTGCTGCGAATTTTGGGCCGGCTCTGCTAATAGATTGGAAGGCGGCAATTCATATTCATGATTTTCGGTTTCAGTCATCGGCAATGGTTCCTCGTCATCTCCAGCATCTGCCGCATCATCTGCCACATCAGCTTCATTCGGGGCAGGTTCTGGCACCGGCTCAACAAATTCCGCACTATCATTTTTATTTTTTTCTGTATCCTGTGCATCGAAAGAGTATGCAACATCGGTAAAGTCCTGAATAACTGGCTCGCCTTCTACAGCAGTATCATTAGGTCCCACATCCGGTAAGTCATCGTCATCGGTTGACTTTTCTTTCTGACTGCCGGATTTGAACTCAAGCATTCGCACCTTTGCCGATTGCATAACAGCACCAATACGCTTCGCCCACTTTGCAAAAAAATCTCCTAAGGAAAATTCAGTCATAAATATAATTCCTATTAAAATAGAAAATACAGAAACTATTTTGGCACCAGCAGCCGAAAATAAATAATAACTAAACACAAGCAAAAGAGCACCAATGATGCCGCCACCGGTTTGTGCCGCATTGCCATTTCCATCAACAAAAGCAATTAAGCTGTCCCAGGTAGCTTTTAAAACGGACGGTTTTTCCGGGAGGGCTATCAGCCTTTCGTACGTTTCTATATGTGTAAACAGCAGCAAGCCGCCAAAAATGATGTAAAAACCAACCATTTTTTTGCTTAAAAAGTTCGGGAAACGTCTTTTGACCATTAATATAATCCCTGTTATCAATAGAAAAACGGATGCAGCAAAATACCAGATTCCAAGAAAAAGCCTGAAGATATATTCCAGACCACCAGGAATTGCACCATCACTTATTGCACTGGCTCCGCTGCCAAATATCGCTATAAACAGGAACAATAACCCAAGCAGCTCCGCTCTTACCTGCTTGCTTAATTGACTTTTCTTTTTCTTTCGCTTTTTCTTTGCCAAGATAATCACCTCGCTAACTGCTGCATGAGCGATTTTTTGGAAACATTAGAAAACTCAACTGCAAACAGCAAACCCCTGCCATTTGGCGGGCAAGGGTTCGTTGACAATTAGTTCCATTATAGCATAGTTTTCATTGTTTGACGTATGGTTTATCACAAAATCGTTCCAGGAGTGTAGTCTGGATTCATAAAATCGTTTGGATCTGTTGAAAGTACTTGCAGTAATTGAAATTGTCCGTCTTCCATTTCTTCTACATACAATTGCCTGCCATTATGTGAAACACAGTGCCGCTTGTTTAATTCGGCTTCGGAAACAGGGAATATATCCGTTTCAGCCAACGGTGTATATAAAATCATTGTATCACCTGCTCTTCAGGCCCTTTGTTTTCATCAATCATTTCATTCAATTTTTGCATCGCCTGGGTTACACCACCGATTCCGTCAATTAAACCGTACTCCACTGCATCATCCCCGACAACATTGGTACCGATATCTCTTGTCAGGTTTCCTTTCGCAAACATAAGTTCTTTAAACTTTTCTTCCTCAATATTAGATTGCCTGATGACAAAATCAATGACGCGGTCCTGCATCTTATCCATATATTCAAATGTTTGCGGTACACCAATAACCAGACCATTCAAGCGGATTGGGTGGATGGTCATCGTCGCTGTTGGCACAATATATGAGTAATCGGCCGAAACAGCAATTGGAACACCAATGGAATGGCCGCCACCCAGAACAACAGAAACAGTTGGTTTTGATATGGACGCAATCATTTCCGACAGGGCCAGACCCGCCTCCACATCGCCACCAACCGTATTAAGCAGAACAATCAGCCCCTCAATTTTTGGGTTTTGCTCAATAGCAATAAGCTGCGGAAGCATATGCTCATATTTCGTCGTTTTATTTTGTGCAGGCAACTGTACATGTCCCTCAACTTGTCCAATAATCGACAGTACATGAATATTCGAGTCTGGTGCTTGCGGAACATTGGATTGGCCAAGCTGCTGGATTTTTTGTACCAAAGCTGAATTGTTAGCCTGATCTCCCTGATTTTGGTCGCCTTTCTTTTCTTGATCTTTGTCCATGTATGGTCACTCCTTTAGCATACTCATTCCATTAGTAGTATGAACAAGTTAGGAGAGACCCATGCAGGACGCATTAGAAAAACTCGGCATTTTGCCTGTCTTTTAGTAAATACCGAAGTTTTGCTTAAAAGGCTATCCATCATCTGGACCTGCTCTAGCTACAAAAAATATCGGCAACGAAGGCCGACATTTTTATTCTGTCATCAGTTTTTGTAACGATTGTTTTTCCAATTCGGTTAGCCCAACTAGCGGAAGCCGTACCTCACCAACATCAATTCCTTTCATGTTTAACGCCGTTTTAACCGGTGCTGGTGAGGGCTGGTCAAACAAGCCATTCATAAGTGGCAGCAGTTTGCGGTGAATAGCTGCCGCTTTCCGTGGATCGCCTGACTGATAGGCACGCACCATATCCTGTATTTTGTTCCCGGCAACATGTGATGCAACTGACACCACACCATCGGAACCGACAGAAAGCATTGGTAAAGTTATGCTATCCTCACCACAGTAAACACTGAAATCTTCTGCCGTCTCTTCAATGATTCTTGAGACTTGATCCAAATCGCCACTGGCTTCTTTGACAGATACAACATTTGCTAATTTACTCAACCGTATAATGGTATCTGCATCCATCTTGACTCCAGTACGACCGGGAACATTATACAGCATGACTGGTAAGGCGGTTGCTTTGGCAACTGCTTCAAAATGACTGTAGAGCCCTTCCGGATTGGGTTTGTTATAATATGGAACAACAAGCATAATTCCATCAACACCGAGTGACTCAGCTTCCTTCGTCAGTGCAATGGAAGCGGCAGTATCATTACTTCCTGTTCCGGCAATGACCGGCACACGCCCATTCGCTATTTTGACAACATGCCTGAACAGTGATACCTTTTCTTCCTTTGAAAGTGTGGGTGACTCACCGGTGGTACCGCCAACGACGAGTCCATCACTCCCGTTATGCAGCAAGTAATTCACCAATTGATCCGTTTTGCCAAAATCAACTTCACCCTGCGCATCAAATGGTGTAACCATCGCGGTCACAACATTACCAAAGTCCATTTCATGACACCTTTCTTTTTTGGCTGTATTCTTAAAGATTGTTGCTATCTGGATTAAAGAAATACATATTTCATAAGTAGCTCAATTACACGTAGACTTCTTCGGGAACAGTGGCCAAAGTGAGCCCCCGCAGAACGGTGTTCGAGTAGGCTCACGGGTCACCCGCGGAAAACGAAATGCAATCGGGCCACGGAGCCAGATAACAACAACCCCTTCTAATGAACCGGTCATTTATACGGGTTGCTCATTCACATGGTTTAGTTCGAAAACATCGTGAAGTGCGTTTACAGCTGTTTTCAAATCCTGTTCATGGATAAGCACCCAAATGGTCGTGTGACTGTCCGCAGACTGCAATATTTGCACACCGGCATTTGTCAGAGACTGGACAATTCTTGAGGCAACACCAGGTACACCGGTCATTCCGGCGCCGACCGCGGAAACCTTCGCACAGTTTCTAGTAAGTTCTGGATGAAAACCAAGTGTCTCAAGAATGTGTACAGCCTTCTCTGTGTGTGCGTCTGGGACAGTATAAATAACCCCAGTTGGCGATATATTAATAAAATCAACGGAAATGCCTGCCTCAGCCATTGCCTTAAATACATCAGACTGCAGCCGGTGTGTTTCCTCTTTCGTCTGGACTCGTATCTGTGTAATGGATGACATATGAGCAATACCTGTAACCAGACGATCGGGAATATCTGTCCCCATTTCCTGAATTCGTGATGCTGTTATCAGGGTTCCTTCATCTTCGACATAGGTTGAACGCACTCGCATCGGTATTTTAGCCTGCATGGCTATCTCGACGGCTCTCGGATGAACAACCTTGGCACCCTGGTAAGCCAGATTGCATATTTCCGTATACGTTACAATATTCATTGGTCTCGCTGATGACACCATGTTAGGATCTGCTGTCATTATTCCATTTACATCCGTAAAAATCTCCACTCGTTCCGCATCCAGAGCAGCACCCAGAGCTGCGGCAGTTGTATCGCTGCCGCCCCGGCCGATGGTTGTTATTTCGCCGTTTTCTGTATGCCCCTGGAAGCCAGCGACAACAACAACGTCGTGCTGTTTAAATTCTTCAAGAACCCGATCAGGTTTTACTTCTTTAATTTTCGCCTGTGTGTGATCATCATTTGTAACAAAGCCAGCTTGTGCTCCAGTAAGTGCTACTGAATTAATATGATGCTTCTGAAGTTCATTCGACAATACAACGGATGCAATTGTCTCACCACAGGACATAAGCAAATCCAATTCACGATTGGAATTATAATTTTTAGGGAAATTAACCAGCTCAAGCAATGTATCCGTTGCATAAGGAGCCGGCTTCCGTCCCAGTGCAGATACGACGACAACAAGTTTATAATTATTCATTAGGGCACTTTTAATATGTTGAATGACATGATTTCGATTTTCTTCGGTCTGTACAGACGTACCTCCGAATTTCTGAACCACTATCTGCATAATTCCACCTCAGTTTTTATAGCCATTTATTGTGAATTAACCGTTCTGCAATTTGAATGGTGTTTAATGCGGCACCCTTGATCAGATTATCAGACACGACCCAGAAATGGAAACCATGATCATTATCAAGGTCTTTGCGGACACGACCGGTAAATACCCCTTCCTTACCCGCAGCACTAAGTGGGGTCGGATACGTTTGTGTCTCCGGGTCATCTTCAAGGACAACACCATCCGCATCCCCAAGAACGTTTTGCATATCCTTCACAGTTAGATTACTTTCCCCTACTTCAGCATAGACACTTTCTGCGTGTGATGTGAAAAATGGGAGTCTGACACAAGTCGCTGCGATAGGCAGTGCTTCGTCATGTAGAATTTTTTTGGATTCATTGATCATTTTCATTTCCTCAAATGTGTAGCCATTGTCCTGAAAAACATCAATTTGGGGCAATGCATTAAATGCAATCGGCAGGTGCTTCTCATCTCCTTTGACCGGAAGAAGTTCTGCTGTCATGTCTTCCCCATCGATGTATTGCTTTGTCTGTTTCTCCAGCTCATCGCACGCTTCATTGCCGGCTCCGGATACAGCCTGGTACGTTGATACAATCACACGATTCAAGCCAAATGCTTCCTGTATCGGTTTTAAAGTCGCAACCATTTGTATCGTGGAGCAGTTAGGGTTGGCAATAATTCCATTATGTGACTGAAGATCTTGTTCGTTCACTTCCGGCACAACCAGCGGAACATCTTTATCCAATCGGAATGCACTGGTATTATCCACTACGACCGCACCACGTTTAACTGCTTCGGGTGCCAGTTTTTTCGAGACAGACCCTCCTGCAGAGAACAATGCTATATCGACATCCTCAAAACTTTCTGGAACAGCTTCCTCAACCGTGATTTCCTCATGGGCAAAAAGCACCTTTTTACCAGCCGACCGTTTCGACGAAAGAAGCTTTAGCTGTTTAATCGAAATATCCTTTTTTTCCAATAGTTGAACAATTTTTTGTCCAACTGCACCAGTAGCTCCTACAACTGCAATCGTAAATGCTGTTTTTTCCGCCATTAATTCTGACACCTCACTGAAAATAGTAGATTGATTTTATTTTACCATACTTTCACTAGAATGAGGAATGATGACAGGTTGAATTTGCTTATGCTGCAGTGCCGATTCGACAGTGGCGGACAATTGGCTCATGTCAGAGACTAGGGAATTTGGCTTTTTATCTGGATTATCCTGGCCGTAAGGGATAAAATAATAGTACTTGCTGGCCATCAACCGCATAAGATTAACTCCGTTCATGCCCAGTGCATCATTAGTGGCTATACCGAGCACGACCGGATTCTGATTTCTTATCGTTGCTTTGGCAGCCATTAGCACCGGTGTATCGGTCAATGCATTTGCGAGTTTGCTCATAGAGTTTCCGGTCAAAGGCGCTATCACCATACAGTCAAGCGGCAGTGCCGGTCCAAGCGGCTCTGCTTCGGGAATTGTTTTGATGGCACGTTTACCAGTAATCGACTCAATCCTGGCGACATGGTCTGCTGCATAACCAAATTTGGTATCCGTATTCTGTACTGTATACGACACGACCGGAATTACTTCCGCCCCAGATTCCATCAGTTTTTCCAACTCCGGAAATACCTGATCGTAGGTGCAATGGGAACCAGTCACGCCAAAGCCAATCCGTTTTCCTTCTAAACTCATTACAGATTCTCCTTCCGTTCGTTTAAAATTTGTTTGATAACATCAGCCAATATCTTCCCTGCCGTCTTCGGTGCGACCACCCCTGGCAGACTTTTGGCAAGAACCGCTTTGATACCCCGCTGCTCAGCATATTGAAAATCGGTTCCGCCTGGTTTTGATGCAAGATCAAAGATAATTCCATGGGGCGGAAGATGCTGAATGGCATCTTTGGTTACAACCTGGGCTGGGACTGTATTAATAAGCAAATCACATGAATTTGTATGCTCATGCAGCCGATGGAACGGAATAGCCGTGTGTCCCAATTCCGTTATTCGAGCAAGATCCATAATGCTCTTAGCACAAACGGACACTTTTGCACCAAGGGCCGCGAACTTATTGGCTACCGTGTTCCCAACCCTGCCAAAGCCGACCACAATAACCCGGGAGGAATGAATGGTAAAATCAGTATGTTCAATGGCCATCATAATCGTACCTTCCGCTGTCGGAATCGAATTATAGATAGCTACATCATCCCGGTCAAGCAGTGGAATAAGTTCTGCATCTGCCTGGTTTGTTGCCTCATCTAGATAGTCGTTCGAAATACCAGTAAATATAACAGCGGTATCTTTTAACCTTTGAAACCATTCTTTTGTCAGTTGGATCGTTTGATCCGAAAAGACGGTCTCTACATACCCTGATTGATCGGTTCCCGTAATTGGTAAAACAATCGCATCCAACTGCTCCGGATCCAGATCGTTAAAATCAGTCTGATTTGACCCTGTGAATCCCTGCTCTAATTTGTCAAAGCCAATTAAATGGATGGTGACTCCTGGCAATGCCTGCAACTGACGTATAAGTTCCAAGTACCGGGCATCTCCGCCTATAACTGCGATTTGTTGAATCATCTTTGTTCTTTCCCTCCACATATCTAGCGGTTTCAATTCTTTTATAGCTTATGTTCAAACCATAAGTTAGTGACAAAAGCGCAATAAAAAAACCAGTATCCTGAACGATACTGGCTTCATAAGCTTTAAAAAAGCTGTTCAAAATATGGTTAGGACCTCAACTTCCACAGGTCTAAAATGAACACATATGACCTGAAAGAATGAAGAAAGATGGACATATACTACGCGAGTTGACTTTTTGGATTAATGATTCTTTTATACATCATATTTGAAAGATAATGCGTCGTAACATCAAAAATATTGAGTGCTATAACACACGCTCCGTAAAAACACTTGGGTGCTCGTCACGTTGCAAGCTTACTCGGAGAAGCATACGTTCCTCGCAACTCGCAGTTTATTCGGTGGATGTTTCGCTCGTCGCTTTCCGTGGGCTTGTCCTCAGCCTCGGGCCAACAGGACGTTGGTCACAAAGGCGTTGCCACAGGACGTGGCGTTCTTAGCCTTTGAACCACACTTTCTGCGGGGTCTTCACACTGCGCATTCCCACAGGAGTCTTCGTGTTTTTACTCCGCTAGTTTTGCGTGTTTATAAGCTATTTGTTCAAGCAGGAATCATTATGAAAAAACGCATGATACCACTTCACTAGTCCGGGTGAGCGGAGGGCGGTGACTCCTCGAAAAAGAAAACCGCTTTTTCTGCGTGCGATGTAACGCTGCCGTAGCCTTCCTTGTCCTGCGGGAACAGCGCGTGTCCGAAGACCCCGCAGCGACGAGCAGCCGCTTCGTCGAATACGCTGCGAGTTGCGAGGAGTGCCGCACCACTGACATTACTTGTAACACGACGAGCACTTTTTCCGCGAGGCAGGTTAAGTGCGCGACGTCCTGTCGCAACACCTGCACTAGTACATCCTGTACGTCGAAGGCTGAGGCCGTGCCCGCGGAAAGCATCCGCCCGGAGCGTTCCCGGACGGTGGACGAAAAGTCGTCGTACCTATAGAGAACATTTCACTAGTTACGACGCATTATATATCTTTTGTGTCAAAAAATAACCTTTTAGAAAACATCTTTTATGTTTATCAAAGTTGTCAAGGCAACAATTAGAAGCGTTTTAAATTTACCACAGTTAACTGTTTAAGCATAATTTTTTGGTGCGAAAGTCGAGTTATGACTCAATCATGATCATATCCTCGCCGATTTTACGGATGGAGCTCCACCTTATTTTCGTCTCGGCCCCTTCTTTCTTCAAACCGAACCATTTGTAGCTTGGAATAATAAACGATTCAATCTGACCCGTTCTTTCATCAATCTCTAAGTCTGTTTGCCCTAAAACACCAAGTCTCGCGCCTTCATTAACATCAATTATCTCTTTACCGCTGATATCTTGATAACGCATTTAACCGCCCCCATTACAAATGTTTATTAAAGTATATTCCAGCGGTGTAAATCTATGCGTTAAGGATACGATTAAGGAGCTGGTGCGATCAGCGCAGTGGATGGTGACTGCTCAAAAATCGATTCAATAACGTGCCGGATTTTTCCATGATCAACCGCGTCAATTTCTGCAATCATCTCATCCATGGAGCGGTGCCGGTTCAGCATCAATTCGTTTCTGCCATTCCGGCTCATTCGGCCGCTGGTACTCTCCAGGCTGAGCATCAGATTTCCCTTTAGTTGTTCTTTGCTGTTATTTAATTCCTTATCCGTCAATCCGCCCGTTACTAAATCGTCGACTGTTTTATGAATGACATCTTTCAACTGCGGCAGCTGATCGTTTCCCGTGCCAGCATAGATGGTCAAAAGTCCGCTATCCAAAAATGATGAATGGTAAGAAAAGACCGCATAAGCAAGGCCCTGCTTTTCTCTTACTTCCTGAAATAAACGAGAACTCATGCTGCCGCCCAATACGTTATTCATAATAATCAGACTGTACATATGTTCATCATCTATCGGCAGCCCATTGTAACCAAGACATAGGTGTGCCTGTTCCGTATCTTTAGCTTTTTCAATGTTATTTCCCAAAAATCCTGGTCGCATCACTTGTTCATGACATGTCTTCTGCTGAAACGCACTGAAATATTCCTCGGCTGTATAAATAAATGAGTCATCCACATTGCCGGCAATCGAAATGACGACATTGTCGGGTGTGTAACGGTCATGAATATATTGCTTTAGACTATCTGGAGTGAATGATTGCAGCTGTTTTTCCGTCCCAAGAATTGGATAGCCGAGCGGGTGCTGACCAAAAGCAGCACGTGCCAGTATATCATGTACGATATCGTCCGGTGTGTCCTCATACATCTTAATTTCTTCTAGGACAACTTTCTTTTCCCGTTCCATCTCCTCCTCGTCAAAAGACGAGTTGAAAAACATGTCTGCCAGTATCTCCAATGCATATTCTTTATGTGTATCGATCACTTTCGCATAAAAACAGGTGTATTCTTTTGACGTGAACGCATTCACCTGACCGCCAATCGAATCAAAAGCTTCCGCAATGTCTTGCGGAGATCTCGTTTTCGTCCCCTTAAAAAACATATGTTCCAGAAAGTGCGAAATTCCATTTATTTCTTCTGTTTCATTTCTTGAACCGGTCCGAATCCAAATACCAATGGTAACTGACCGGACGGCAGGTATTTTCTCTTGAACAATTCGAAGTCCATTATCACTTGTATGCTTTTCTATCAAATTTCTTCCTCCTACATTATCTGACCACGTGTTGTCGTTTTTCGCTCAGCAATTGATCAATTGTACCAATATTATATCCCTTTTCCTTGATGCCTGTGAGCAAAGAATCCAATCCCTCAGCAATCGAGGGTGTAGGGTGCATTAAAACTGTAGCTCCAGGGTGGATATTGGTCATTACCCGGTTCATCATAACAGATACAGACGGATTCTTCCAATCGATTGTATCGACTGTCCATAAAATAGTTTCTAAATTCTTCTTGGCAGCTGTACGAACAGTCTGTTCCGAATAGCTGCCACTAGGCGGGGCAAACCATTCCGGTACTTCACCGGTAATGGCTTTTAGAACCTCGTTTGTACGTGTTATTTGTTCTTTTGTTTGCTGGCTGGACAAACGTGCCATATCTGGGTGATCATATGCATGATTGCCGATGACATGACCCTGTTCGTTAATCATTTTGACATAATCGGAATTTTCCTTTGCCCACTTGCCCTCTATAAAAAACGTTGCCTTTACATTGTTTTTCTTTAACGTGTTCAGTATGGGCGGGATATATTCCTTTCCCCAGGATACGTTTATAAGAAATGCTACCATATTTTTATCCGGGTGGCCGCGGTAAATAGGTGCAGGCGGCAATTCATCCATGCTTACCTCCGGTGGTATCTGTTCATATGCCAAAAGCGCTTCGTCAAAAACCCCTTCTTTTTGCATTTGTTCATATGATTTATCCAGATTCACTTTCAGGCCATTAAGACCCGGCATCTTTTTCCATACTTTATGAATAACAGCATTTTCCGGTTCTTTTTCGTAATCGGAGCGCTTACGCTTTATTTCTTCAAATAACGGGTTCTCCTGTTTACTAACATCACTAACAGTATGTGAAAATGTGGCTGCCTCATTTGTCTTGAACGGATTATAGCTATTTCCAAATGAAGCAATTACTAGCAGCGTAAATATAAACACATGCACAAGTCCCCGGTAACGGTGCATTCGTATCTCCCCCCCTCTTTCAACCATATGTATGAGAAGGACAAGATATGTATCGGAAAAAAGCAGCAAGCAAGGACCGCTTTTTTTCGCAGCTTAGTGTCGTGTTCTTTCCATATGCAGAACTTCAAGGTCGGCAAGGACAATATACGCAGACTCCTCGAAAATACAAACCAATTTTCTTCGTGCATGTAAAGCTGCCGAAGCATTCCTTGTCATATGAGAACAGCACGTGTCCGATGATCCCGCAGGAAGCATGGTTCAAAGGCTTTTCGCTCTTGTACGTTAAAAGCCATAAAAAAAGAAACTGGTTCTCCAGCTTCTTGTTTATGCTTATGAACTTGATTTCTCGCTCTTTTCCCGTTCTTCTTTCAGTATTGCCTTACGGGATAAGTTAACACGTCCCTGGTTATCAATTTCTTTCACTTTAACCATAATCTGATCGCCGACGGAAACCACATCTTCTACTTTGTTTGTCCGTTCCTCGGCCAGCTCTGATATATGAACCAGTCCGTCTTTGCCTTTAAAAAGTTCGACGAAGGCGCCAAATTTTTCAATCCGTTTTACCGTGCCAAGATAAACTTGACCTGTCTCCACTTCACGTACCAAATCCTCAATTATCTGTTTTGCTTTTTGATTCATTTCTGCATCTGGTGACGAAATGAATACACTGCCATCCTGCTCAATATCTATTTTCACACCGGTTTCATCAATAATCTTGTTGATTTGTTTTCCGCTTGGTCCGATAACATCCCGGATTTTATCAGGATTGATGGACATCGTCATGATTTTTGGTGCGTGTTCGGACAGTTGTTCTCTTGGGCCTCTAAGTGTGCTCAGCATCGAGTCAAGTATCTGCATCCGTCCTTTTTTAGCCTGTTCCAAGGCCTCTTGCAGTATTTCCTTAGATAGTCCTTCAATCTTAATATCCATTTGCAATGCAGTTACACCCTGCTCTGTTCCCGCTACTTTGAAGTCCATGTCTCCCAGTGCATCTTCCATGCCTTGTATATCTGTTAGTATGGTGTAGTCATCACCGGATTTAACAAGTCCCATAGCTATACCGGCAACTGGTGCTTTAATCGGTATACCTGCATCCATCATGGCCAGCGAACTTGCACAGATACTGGCTTGTGATGTCGATCCATTCGATTCCAGCACTTCGGAAACAAGACGAATGGTATACGGGAAGTCTTTTTCAGATGGGATAACTTTTTCAAGTGCACGTTCACCTAATGCACCATGACCTATTTCACGGCGGCCTGGTCCTCTGATTGGACCCGTTTCCCCGACACTGTATTGTGGGAAGTTATAATGATGCATAAACCGTTTGGACTCTTCCAAATCCAGTCCATCAAGAATTTGCACATCTCCAAGTGCTCCCAGCGTACATACACTTAGTGCCTGCGTTTGACCACGCGTGAACAGTCCTGACCCATGTGTCCGCGGCAATACGTTGACCCGGGATGATAATGAGCGGATTTCATCAGCTTTTCGCCCGTCCGGACGAATTTTTTCTTTTGTTATCAGCCGACGCACTTCTGCTTTGACCATATCATCCAGAATAGAAGCGACTTGCTTCAGAACATCTTCTTCTCCCTCTTTTTCCTCAAATGAAGCAATGACATCATCCTTAACTGCACTAATTGCTTCGTCGCGGGCATGTTTTCCTTCTGTCTGGATTGCCTCAACCATCTTGTCTTTTGCCATTGTTTCTACTTGGGCAGTCAAATCATTAGCTGCAGTATGAGCCTGAAAGTCCTGTTTTGCCATGCCGACCTCCGCAATGATTTTTTCCTGGAATTCGATTAAGCGGATGATTTCCTGATGGCCAAACATAATAGCTTCCAACATAATATCTTCAGGAATTTCGTCAGCACCGGCTTCAACCATATTAATGGCATCCTTGGTTCCGGCAACGGTCAGGTCAATATCACTTTTTTCTTCCAATTCGACGGTAGGATTGATGATGAATTCACCGTCAACTCGTCCGACATGGACTCCTGCTATCGGTTCCGAAAACGGAATGTCGGAAATAGAAAGCGCAATCGATGATCCAATCATGGCGGCTATTTCAGATGAACAATCCTGATCAACACTCATAACTGTACTGATGACCTGTACTTCATTTCTGTATCCATCCGGAAAAAGCGGCCGGATTGGACGGTCAATCAGCCGGGAAGTTAACGTTGCTTTTTCACTTGGACGGCCTTCCCGTTTAATAAAACCACCAGGTATTTTCCCTACTGCGTACAAGCGTTCTTCATAGTTTACAGTCAATGGGAAAAACGGTAAATCTTTCGGTTCATTGGACGCCGTTGCAACCGACAATACGGATGTTTCACCGTAGCGGATCATTGCGGCCCCATTTGCCTGTTTTGCTAATTCTCCAGTTTCAACGGTGAAAGTTCTGCCGCCTATTTCTGTAGAGAACGTCTTCTTTTCTTCTTCCATTAGTCATAGAACTCCCTTCAAAAAACTTTCTTCCTTCATTTTATAGTTAATGGACGTAAATGTAAATTTTATGTACCACGGAACGGTATTATCCGCCAGAAAAAAGTGGTTTTCAACAATGGCAAGGTTTTTCATCATTTCCAAAACAGTATAAAGTGAAAAAAAGCAGGATTTCTCCTGCTTTTCCCCTTGCATTTTTTATCGGCGTAGGCCTAGCTTTTTAATTAAATCACGGTAGCGTGTTACGTCTTTTTTACGTAGGTAATTGAGCAAGTTGCGTCGCTTACCAACCATTTTCAAAAGACCGCGGCGTGAATGGTGGTCTTTTTTATGAAAGCGCAAATGTTCATTCAATGCTGTAATTTCTTCTGTCATAACAGCAATTTGCACTTCCGGAGAACCAGTATCATTTTCATGAACTTTGAATTCATTAATGATTTCATTCTTGCGTTCTTTCGTGACAGCCATTAGGCTCACCTCCATAAGTTGAGTATATCCCCATTCTCCTAGCAAGCGCCGGAGTTACGAATTGCCAAGAGATGGTTTACGATATTAAGGTTACACCTTTTTTATTAGAAATGCAAGAGTCATATTGGAATTTGCTCCTTACTGTCGAAAGAAATCCCGTATACGGCGTTCATCATCCTCTATTTTCTTTACTAGCTCGGCAGCACTATCAAACTTTTCTTCATCTCTAATAAAACGATGCCATTCAAGTATTAGTTCCTCACCGTACAAATCGTTGCTGTAGTCAAAGATGTTCACCTCGATAATCGGTTCCTTTCTGTCATCCGTGAAGGTCGGGTTATAGCCTAAACTGGCCATTCCCTTGTGCACTTCACCTTCGTACAGAACTTTAACAGCATAAACACCAACTTTCGGCAAGAGGGCATCCTTAGTGACATCTAAATTGGCAGTTGGATAACCAATTGTTCTGCCTCGCTTATCCCCTTCTTTAACGATACCGCGGATGGAAAGCGGTCTTCCCAGCAGTGAATGAACTTGATGGACCAAACCATGATGCAACAGTTCTCTAATCCTGGTTGAACTAACTTTTTCACCATCCCTCTTCACTTCGCCAATGGCAGTAAACGTGAACAGCCCTCTTGCATGTTCCTCTATGGTGTGTACATTCCCCCGGCCTTTATGTCCATATGAAAAATCAAAGCCTGCCACAAGGTGTTTGATATTCAGACCAATGATAAAGTGATCAATGAACGCTTGTGGCTCCAGTGCAGATAAGGTTTTATCAAACGTAATAACATAGAGGCGATCAATATCCAAACGCTGCAGAATTTCCTGTTTTTCCCGCAGCGGGGTTATGTATTGAACGTGATGTACATCTTTCCGTAAGACAACGGATGGATGCGGATGAAACGTGATCACCGCACTTTCCATATTTCTCGCTCTTGCCTTATCTGCTGCGGTCTGAATCACTTGCTGATGACCCTTGTGAACACCATCAAAAAAACCAATCGCGGCAACTGTTTCCGGTAGTTCATCTACTTGTAATGTATGGGGATATGTCAGCATAACCGTTTGCAATTTGTTTCACCTACTTTCAATCGTTGAAAACCCTTACTGGCTTCATCACACTACTATCGTTCGGATGTGTCTGATAAATCGCCAGCACCTCTTCGCCGGCCATAATCAGAAAGGGATCCGTTTCCGGCGCATCAGTGGGTTTAGCTAGTTTTTGTCCGTAATGTACACGCTTCTTGACAGTTGAATCAACATACACCCGCTGCATGTGCCCCAGACCACGGGCAACTGGAAGCAGCAGCAGGTTCATGTTATCATGCTCAACTGCCTCCTTCACTTGCTGAAATGTTACGGTATCTTCTTTTTCGATTCCACCTGACGCTGTCCGATACAGTTCACCCATATGGGCTGGGTATCCAAGTCTATCACCAATGTCCACGCACAATGTCCGTATATATGTACCCTTGGAACAAACCACCCGCACTCGGAATGAATCAGGTCGGATGCTTTCTTTTAAAAGCTCAAGATTAAAAATTGACACCTGGCGTTTTGGGCGGTCCACTTGCTCATTCGCCCGGGCATATTCATATAATTTTTTTCCCTTTACTTTTACAGCTGAGTACATAGGGGGGATTTGCGTTATGTTACCACGAAATAATTGTAACACGTTTTCAATCGTCTGTTGAGATGGAGGAACCGTTACATTCACTGATTCGATCAACTCCCCATGGCCATCTTCTGTTTCTGTAGCTATACCAAGCTTCACTTCAGCAATATAGGTTTTTTTCGTGTTGGTAAGATATGGAACAATTTTAGTTGCCTGTCCAATACAAATAGGCAGCACACCTTCCACTTCCGGATCAAGTGTCCCTGTATGCCCGACCTTTTTTATATGTAATAGCTTCCGAATTTTCATGACACAGTCGTGGGATGTCATGCCTTTTGGTTTCCATAAAGGTAAAATACCTTTCATACCGCACCTCCCCAATCTTCAAATCGTAAATTAAGTTCCTCAGTTTATACGGAAAAATCTGACCCGCCAAGCATGACGAGTCAGATTGCATTCCGTACTAATGCTTAATTATTTAATTCACGCAGAATTTTCTCGATCCGATTACCATGTTCGAGTGCCTCGTCTAATTCAAACGAGATTTCCGGTGTTTTTCTCAAGCGGATGCGCTTGCCAATTTCTGAACGGATAAAACCTTTTGCTTTCGCGAGGCCAGTAAGTGTGTCATGCTTTTCTTCCTCAGATCCAAGCACAGAAATGAAAATCGTGGCTTGCTGCAAATCACCGGTAACCTCCACATCGGTAACCGTCACGAAACCGACACGCGGATCTTTAATTCGCTGGCTTAACAGTTCACCTAATTCCTTTTTCATTTGTTCTGCTACGCGATTTGAACGAATATCACCCATTTTGATCACCTCGGTTTATATGACGAACTGCTGCTATACATGCTCAACTTCTGTAATAGTGCGTTCCAGTTCCGGGAACCCATCCATAATCTTAAGTGCTTCTTGAATCACTTTTTCACCGTGGACACCATCGTTAGAAATGGTAACTATTCCAATTTTGGTCCGCTGCCATAGATCATGAAAATCCAACTCTGTGACGGCAACATTTAAGTCATTTCGCAACTTAGCCGCTATACGCTTCAAAATGGATCGTTTTTGCTTTAGGGACCGCCCCTCATACAACATACACTCTACTTCAGCATAAACAATCATGACCGCTCAATTTCTTCCATTACGAACGCTTCCAGAATATCTCCCTCTTTAATATCATTAAAGTTTTTGATGGTAATGCCGCATTCGTAGTTTTGTGCAACCTCTTTCGCATCATCCTTATAACGTTTCAGGGTGTCAATTTCTCCTTCAAACTGGACCACGCCGTCACGGATAAGACGCACGCCTGCGTCACGCGTTATTTTCCCTTCTGTTACATAGCTCCCTGCTATGGTACCAATGCGTGAGACTTTAAACGTTTCTCTTACTTCAGCTTGCCCAATCACTTTCTCTTCAAATTCCGGATCGAGCATGCCTTTCATTGCCGCTTCAATCTCTTCTATCACTTTGTAAATGACACGGTGCTGCCGGACATCTACTTTCTCCGTGTCAGCTGCTTTCTTGGCATTAACGTCCGGGCGTACGTTGAATCCAATCACAATGGCGTTGGATGCAGAAGCCAGAATAATATCTGATTCTTTTATGGCACCTACGCCGGTGTGGATTATTTTAATTTTAACCCCTTCAACGTCAATTTTTTCCAAAGAGGAGGCAAGTGCTTCGGCAGATCCTTGTACGTCGGCTTTGATAACGACATTAATTTCTTTCATTTCTCCCTGCTTAATTTGTTCAAACAGGTCATCGACACTGACTTTCGTTGTTTCAGAACGTGTTTCTTGAATGTGCTTTTGCTGGCGCGCCTCACCAACTTGACGTGCTTTTTTCTCATCGGAAAAGACAAGGAATTGATCACCGGCCTGTGGAACATCATTTAAACCTGTAATTTCCACAGGTGTAGATGGTTCTGCCGACTGCACTCGTCTTCCTTCATCATTGACCATTGTCCGTACGCGGCCAAATGTGCTGCCAACAACAACGGAATCGCCCACATGCAGTGTACCGTTCTGTATCAATAATGTGGCAACAGGGCCTCTTCCTTTATCAAGTTCCGCTTCGATAACTGTTCCAAACGCATTCGTCTTTGGATTAGCTTTTAGCTCTTCCATTTCAGAAACAAGCAGAAGCATCTCCAGCAAGCTGTCAATCCCGTCATGTTTAGCGGCGGACATATTGACGAAAATCGTGTTTCCGCCCCAGTCTTCCGGAATCAGTTCATACTCGGTCAATTCCTGCATGACCCGATCCGGATTGGCTCCTTCCTTATCCATCTTGTTGACAGCCACAATAATTGGAACCTCGGCGGCTTTGGCATGGTTAATTGCTTCAACGGTTTGTGGCATGACACCATCATCGGCAGCGACCACCAGGACAGCAATATCCGTTACCTGAGCACCACGGGAACGCATACTCGTGAAGGCAGCGTGACCGGGTGTATCAAGGAAAGTCAACTTCTGTCCATCATTTTCCACCTGATATGCGCCAATATGCTGCGTGATTCCGCCAGCTTCTCCTTCTGTCACTTTCGTATGACGGATTGCATCCAACAGCGTTGTTTTTCCATGGTCAACATGTCCCATGATAGTTACAACTGCCGGCCGTTCCACTAAGTCAGCCTCATTACTCTCTTCACGGTATTTATCGAAATCCGTTTCTTCCAAAATAATTTCTTTTTCCACTTCAACACCAAATTCACCACAAATCAATTCAACTGCATCATCATCCAGATCCTGGTTTTTGGTGGCCATAACACCAAGGAACATAAGCTTCTTGATGATTTCTGACGCTTCTTTATTTAACTTGGATGCCAGTTCTTCGACAGTCAGTGTTTCGCTGTAGGTAATTTTCTCCGGTGTTTTTCTAATCGGTTTCTGCTGCTGATTTGGCGCAGTGTTATTTCGGTTTTTGTTGCTGTTATCACGCTTATGCTGCTGGTTCTTATGCTGCCTGCCCTTTTTGTTCCGCTGGTCCTGCTGCTTTTGATTGCCACCCTGTTTCTGTTTTCCCTGTGACGTTTGCTTTTTATTCGGGTTCCCTTGATTTTGCTGACCTTGTGGGGCCTGCTTTTGGTTTTGGCTTTGCTGATTTTGTTGTCCCTGTGAGGCCTGCTTTTTATTTTGGTTTTGCTGATTTTGCCTGTTATTTGATTGTTGTTTGTTCATACGCTGTCCGCTTTCATTTTTATTATTTTTTGAACTGTTTGCCTCTTTGCTGCTCCCGGAACGGTTATTATTTCCGTTCCCGTTTGACGCGAATTTCTTATCCAATTCCACGATTGTTTCAATGGAAATAGTAGACATGTGGTTTTTGACATCAATATTTAAATTCTTTAATTGTTGGATTACTTCCTTGCTAGTTGTGTTATTCTGCCTTGCATATTCATATATGCGCATTTTGCTCATACATCCACCCCCAAGTTTTTTTACCCTAGCAGCGATTGGATTTTGGCTGCAAATCCTTTATCCAGAATAGCTGCTGCCACTCGCTGGGATTTACCGATTGCATTGGACAGTGTTTCCCTGTCATCCACAAAGACAAATGGCACCTCATAGGTATTGCATTTATTCATGAGTTTTTTTCTTGTGCGGGGACCGATATCACTTGCCATCAGAACGAGTTTTGCCCTGTTTTGCTGAATATCGTTCACAATTATGTCTTCCCCTGTTGAACATTTTCCCGCCCGATAAGCGAGTCCGACTATGTTCAAATAATTATTTTTCATTTGCTTTCCCTTCCGCAACTTGTTTCAGTTCCGCATAAACAGCTGGATCAATTTCGGTATTCAGCTGCCTGCTTAGAAGATCTCCTTTTTCAGCTTTTCCAATAACTTCCGGATCGGCAGAAACATAGGCACCTCGGCCGTTTTTCTTACCCGTGAGGTCAACAAACACCTCACCTTCCTTGTTACGCACAACCCGTATTAATTCTTTTTTTGGTTTCATTTCATTTGTCACAACACATTTGCGCTGTGGTATTTTCTTTTTTTTAGCCATCAAACTTCCCCCTTATTCAAACAAGTCTTCCTCATTGTCGGAATAAGCATCATTATCATCGTCAAACACGCCATCATCATCATCTGTTAAAAGTCCTTCTTCACGTGCTTCTGATTCACTCTTGATATCAATTTTCCATCCGGTGAGTTTGGCTGCCAGCCGGGCATTTTGTCCTCGCTTGCCAATCGCCAGTGACAATTGATAGTCCGGTACAATCACCGTTGTTGCCTTGTCTTCCTCATCCACGAGAACATCCACCACTTTGGATGGGCTCAGTGCATTAGAGACATAAACAATTGGATCCTCCGACCATTCAACAACGTCGATTTTTTCACCTTTCAGCTCATCAACAACGACTTGTATCCGTTGTCCGCGCTGTCCAACACAAGAGCCGACTGCATCAATTTCCGGATCGTCCGCATGGACAGAAATCTTTGAACGGTCCCCTGCTTCACGTGCGACCGATTTTATTTCCACAGTACCATCATAAATTTCCGGCACTTCCATTTCAAATAAGCGTTTCAGCAGTCCTGGATGGGAACGTGATATATAAATCTGTGGCCCTTTGCCTGTATTCTCCACTTTCGTGACAAATACTTTCAGGCGATCATGCACATAGTACTCTTCCGTCGGCATTTGCTCCGATTCAGCGAGTTTCGCTTCGATTTTTCCCAGATTGACATAGACGAAGCGCGGGTCTTTACGTGATATGATACCTGTCATAACATCCTCTTCACGGTCGGCATATTCACTGAAAATAACGCCGCGTTCGGCCTCCCGGACGCGCTGCGTTACAACTTGTTTTGCAGCCTGGGCAGCAATTCGTCCGAAATCTTTCGGGGTCACTTCTACCTCAACAACGTCGTCCGTCTCATAATTCGGATCAATTTCTCTCGCTTCGTCAAGTGATAGTTCTTCTTGACTGTTTTCCACCTCATCCACTACCGTTTTACGTGAAAATACTCTTAATGACGCTGTTTCCTCATCAATATCCACACGTACGTTGGAGGCAGATTTGAAGTTCTTTTTATAGGCGGAAATAAGGGCGGCCTCCAATGCCTCCATCAATATATCTTTATCGATTCCTTTTTCTTTTTCCAAATAGTCAATGGCATCAAACAATTGACTGCTCACTTTCGTTTCCCCCTTTACAATGTGACAGCTAACCTTGCTTTTGCAATCTTTTTATACGGTATTTCCGCAGTTTTTGTGCGGGTTTTAACTTTATATTCAATGGTAGCTGTTTCACCATCAAACGTCTTCAGTGTTCCTTCGTATTCCTTTTGCCCGTCCAAGGGCTCATATAATTTTATATACACATTACTGCCGAGGTGCTTTTGGAAGTCATCCTTTGATTTCAATGGGCGCTCCACACCTGGTGATGAAACTTCCAAAAAATAGGCATCTTCAATGGGGTTGGCTTGGTCAAGCTTTTCACTCAGCTGTTCGGAAACAATCCCGCATTCGTTGATGTCGACACCGCCGTCCTTATCAATATAAACACGAAGGAACCAGTTCTTTCCTTCCTTCACATATTCAATATCAACAAGTTCCAGTCCTTGTTTCTGCAGAATTGGTTCCACAAGTTCTTCGGTGGTTTTAATAACTTTGGAGCTCAACAAAAGTCCTCCTTTATTCAATTGTAATTATTTCCTAGTATGGACAATCAAACCCTTTTCATTGCAGTCGAACTGCTGATCGAATTATCATACCGTTTTCTTCCTGCACATCTTCTGCCAAATTCTCATAGAATCCGATGCCCTGATAATATAAACCCCCTGCCGGAAGATATGGCAAGGGGGAAGACAGTGCGGGAGTCAGCAGTATGAATAAAGAGTGGGGGGCTCCCACTCTTTAACTGCACCGTATCATTACGTACCCTTAAAACTATAGCATATGTACATTAATGTTGCAAGAATTTGCTTGTTGAACTGCTTGCTGCTGTATGATTAACAGCATTTAAATCCAAATAGCTATCCAGTGCTTGCTGAAGTGTACCTTTCATTTCTGCATTTTTTCCAAAATCCACATCTATTTTAGCCATATTTTGCACGATTTCCGGACGCAAACCGGTAATCACAGGTTTACATCCCATCATTGAAATGCCATCTAATAATCTAATGAAAAATTGCATTGCCTCCGTCTCCATCTCTGCAATTCCGGACAAATCCATCATTAGCGTCTGCACACGCCGCTCCCCGATTTCAAACAAAACCTTTTCTTCGATAATGGTCGCCCTATACCTGTCCATGGAACCAATTAATGGCAAGATGCTTATCGATGATGTAATCGGGATAATTGGTACGGATAAGCTTTCCACCAGTTTTCGCTGCTCTTCAAGCAATTTATCTTTAAAGGAAGAATAACTGATGAAAAATCCATTCAGAAATGTATCAATCAGATCATTTATTTTACTTTCTAACTGATAGAATTCATCACGGCTGTTTACTTTATCGTTCACCTTGTCATATTTATAAAGAAAATTCCATAGTGTTCGGCGTATTGCCTGAATCCATTCAATTTTCAGTTCCAGTGTAAGTGAATATTTTGCCCAGGCAATACCTTCCTGTTCTGCAAATTCCTCTACTTCTTTCTCCTTTTCATCTACAACAAACAAAACGAGCTTATGGGCATTCCGCAGCAAGTCGATATTCCCGATCGTTTGAATTTCCTCAATCTTGTCGCGAACATTTTTCGCCTCGTTAAGCAATTCGTCTTCAAATACTTGCTTGTTGTCAATAAGAAACTGTCGAATTGATTGATTTTGTCCATTCGTAAACTCCAAGCACCATCACTTCCTCCACTTTTTGGTTTCTTTATTTAAAAAAACACTAAATTTGCCCTCGTCCTATAGCGCGTGTTGAATGTTTTTTATCAGCTTTATTCACATAACGATTTATAGACAATTGTTGTTTACGACACGAAATGTATATAATGCGACGTAACTTAAATGGAAGACTGGTCTACCATACTATAACAGAGTGGAGTTGATTTCCGCTCCGTGCAGTCGCTTTCCGCGGGCAACGCTTCAGCTTCCTCGGAAGCAAAAACCGCTTCCTGCGGGATCTTCAGCTGTTGCTTTTCCCGCAGGAGTCGACTGCCCTCCGCTCCAATCAACCATCGTATTAGCAATAATACTGATAGAAAGTGAAGTAGTGTAAAGGTAGCGGAGGAAATACACGGAGACTCCTGCGGGAAATGGGAGATCGGTGAGACCCCGCAGAACAGAGTTCGAGGAGGCTCACCACTCCCCCGCGGAAAGCGTAGTGTATTTCCGTAGCGGTGTCATAGCACTTACGACGCATTATATATTAATTGCGATGGAAAGTAGAAATGATGAGCCACTAAAACAAAGATAATTGATTTTTTTCTGCCATGCCATCAAGACAGCCATGAGTATCCAAGTATTCCAGTACAGTTTTTGAAATTTTACTGCGCTGGCGGAGGTCCTCTTTCGAGAGGAATTCACCGTCTTCCCGGGCATTGACAATATTGATGGCTGCGTTTGTTCCAAGGCCGTCAACCGCATCGAACGGTGGAATCAAAGAATTCCCATCAACTATAAACTCCGATGCTTTCGAATGATACAAGTCTACTTTTTGAAATGAATACCCACGTTCACACATTTCCAATGCTACTTCCAATACAGTCAAAAGACTTTTTTCTTTCGGTGATGCATCATTTCCTTGTGCCATAATTCCTTCAATTCGCTTCCTAATCTCATTTGATCCTTTAATCATGGTATCCAGTTCGAAGTCACCGGCCCGTACGGAAAAGTATGCTGCATAAAAATAAATCGGGTAATGCACTTTGAAATAGGCAATTCGTACTGCCATTAGTACATAAGCAGCAGCGTGAGCTTTCGGGAACATGTACTTAATTTTTTTACATGATTCAATGTACCAGTCTGGGACACCATGTTTTTTCATTTCTTCTATCCATTCATCCTTAAGCCCTCTGCCTTTACGAACATACTCCATGATTGTGAAAGCCATAGACGCTTCCAGTCCCTTATGCAAAAGATATACCATAATATCATCACGGCAACCAATCACATCGGGCAATTCACAGATTCCATCGTTAATCAGCTTTTCTGCATTTCCAAGCCATACATCTGTACCGTGCGACAATCCGGATATAATAACAAGTTCAGCAAACGTATTTGGCTTTGTATCCTCCAGCATCTGACGGACGAATCTTGTACCAAATTCCGGAACACCAAGGGTGCCTGTCTGACAATTAATCTGCTCTGGTGTAACACCAAGTGATTCAGTCCCGGAGAAAATTTTCATCACTTCTTCATCATCGGTCGGAATTGTTTTCGGATCAATCCCGCTCAAATCCTGCAGCATGCGGATAACCGTCGGATCATCATGCCCAAGGATATCCAGCTTCAATAAATTGTCATGGATGGAATGGAAGTCAAAATGGGTTGTTTTCCATTCACTGTTCCGATCATCGGCAGGGTATTGGATTGGTGTAAAATCATAAATTTCTTTATCTTCAGGAACGACAATGATTCCTCCCGGGTGTTGCCCCGTTGTCCGTTTCACACCAGTACAACCCTGAACAAGCCGATCAACTTCCGCATTTTTATATACGAGTTGCTTGTCAGAAGCGTACCCTTTCACATAACCGTACGCTGTTTTCTCTGCGATAGTCCCGATTGTTCCTGCACGATAGACATTTTCTTCACCGAATAATACTTTTGTATAGTTGTGCGCTCTCGGCTGATATTCACCAGAGAAGTTCAAGTCGATATCCGGTACTTTATCCCCCTTAAATCCTAAAAATGTTTCAAATGGGATGTCATGCCCGTCTTTTGTCAAAGGAACTTCACAGTTCGGACAGTTTTTGTCCGGGAGATCAAACCCGCTGCCGACTGAACCATCTGTAATAAATTCATGATAGTGGCATCCGGTACATACATAATGAGGCGGCAAAGGATTCACCTCAGTAATTTCTGACATCGTTGCAACGAGCGACGAGCCTACCGACCCACGCGATCCTACCAGATACCCATCATCCAATGATTTTTTCACCAGCTTATGCGAAATAAGATAGATGACAGAAAATCCATGACCAATAATACTGGACAACTCTTTTTCAAGCCGGTCGGTTACAATTTCCGGAACAGGGTCACCATAGATGGATTTTGCCCGATTATAGCAAAGATCCCGCATTTCCTGGTCTGCCCCTTCAATCGTCGGTGTAAAGAGCCCGTCTTTGACTGGTGACAGTTCCTCGATGCTGTCCGCCAACGTGTTTGAATTCTCGACCACTATCTCTTTTGCTTTATCTTCACCCAGAAAGCGGAAACAGTCCAACATCTCATTCGTTGTCCGGAAAGGTGTATCAGGCAATGTTTGTCTGTTCAGCGGGTTCCCGGATTGCGATGCGATTAAAATTTTCCGGTATATTTTGTCATGTTCCTCCAAATAATGTGCGTTGCCGGTTGCCACCACCATTTTATCCATCCGCTTGCCCAATTCTGTCAGCTTTGAAATAATGTCGAGAATTTGTGCCTCATTCTGGACCAGTTCCTTTTCAATCAAGTGTGCATAGTTGGATGGTGGCTGCACCTCAATATAATCATAGAATGCAGCAGCTTTTTCCGCTTCGTCTGCTGACTTCTGCATCATCGTTTCAAACACTTCGCCCTGATCACAGGCTGAGCCGACCAGAATCCCTTTACGATACTTCTGCAGCAGGGAACGAGGGATTCTTGGTACACGATAAAAATAATCTACGTGTGCTGCCGACACCAGTTTGTAGAGATTTTTCATGCCTTCCTCTGTCTGTGCCAGCAGGGAACAATGGGATGGGCGTGAACGTTTATACGCATCTCCTTCCCCCATGTGGTTGTTCAGTTGCGTATGATTGGTGATGTCCTTTTTCAAAAGTCCCTGTACCAGTTTCCACAGCAGATACCCGGTTGCCTCAGCATCATAAATGGCACGGTGATGCTGGGTGAGCTCAATATCCAAATGCTTGCACATCGTATTCAGCCGGTGATTTTTCAGTTCCGGATGCAAAAACCGTGACAATTCCAATGTATCAATGACAGGGTTAACGGCTTTCGGATAGTCAATTCGTTGGAAACCCTGATTTAAAAAACCCATGTCAAAACTTGCATTGTGTGCAACAAGAATACAGTCGTCCATCCATTCGTAGAAATCTTTTAACACCTCATTCACTTCCGGTGCATCCTTCACCATATCGTCCGTAATACCGGTCAGGTCTGTCGTTGTCTGTGACAATGGATGGTGCGGATTTGCAAACGACTCAAAACGATCTATGATTTCGCCTTGATGAATCTTCACTCCAGCCAATTCAATGATTGTATCATAAACCGCCGACAGTCCTGTTGTCTCCACGTCAAACACAACATAGGTTCCATTTTCCAGTTGTACGTCGCTTTCGTTGTAGGCAATCGGAACACCGTCATCAACGAGGTTGGCCTCAACACCGTAAATAACTTTGACACCATGTTTCTGCCCTGCGTCATGTGCTTCCGGAAAGCCTTGCACCCCGCCATGGTCCGTAATTGCTACTGCTTTGTGGCCCCAGGTTGCCGCCTGCTTAACAAAGGCGGATGGCGACATAACAGCATCCATTTGACTCATTGTCGTGTGTGCATGGAGTTCAACGCGCTTTTCCCCTTCCGGAGCTGTGTCTTGCCGTGCTTCCACTTTCACTTCATGAATATCGTTTGCCATCATGGCAAGTTCATTTGTATACATGTCTGTCTGGATACTACCCCGCGCCTTGATCCATATTCCTTCCGTCAGCATTGCGAATTTTTCAGCGTCTTCATCGCCTTTGGAGAACATTTTGATCTGCAGGGAATCCGTATAGTCGGTTGCCTTGGCAATCAATAGACTTCTGCCTGATCGCAGCTCACGGATTTCTGCAGAAAAGACGTAGCCCTGTACCGTAACGCGACGCTCTTCGTCCTGTATCTCTTCCATTGGCATTGGCTCATCCTGAATGTTGTAACCAAGCATAAGTGGTTTGTTCTGTTCGCCTGTTTGCTTATCTTTATCCCGCTTTTCTTTTTCCTGCACAGTTTTCATAACCAGTTCCTGATCTTCCTTCGCCTTCTGCTCTTGGAACCTGGCCAATTCTTCTGCTTCTGCTTCTTTAACTTCAATCGCAATGGAAAAGGCTGGGGCGCCAACTTTTTTGCAATAGTCCTGAAATGGCTTTTCCAGCCGTCTTTTCAGGGCATTTCCTTCTGCTTCGTTCCTGGCCGTCAACGTCATTTTTTGATTGGTCACACGTGGCGTCTGATCAAAAACAAGGTCTTTATAAGCAGGCGACAGATCTGATACGGATTGCAGAAAGTTTTTCCAGTAACCGCAAATAGTTTCAGCATCCGTATCATTTTCTTCTGTACATATCGTTAGATCAACGTGTGCAAATGAATGGAACGTTTCCTTCAGTTTGGAGAAAAGAAGTAAATAAATTTCTGCAGGCAAGAGCTTCCTTACCTGTATATGAAAGTGCCATGTTTTCGTCTGTTTAAGGACTTCCAATTTCAGCAGTCTGCTTTCGCCGAAATGGGTATTGGCATATGATTCCGGCATGCCGATCTGCTGCAGCAACAAACCCATTTTTTCACTTTTTGAAATATCCATCATGTCTTCCCCCTGATTTTGTTCAAAAAAAAGGCCCTAAGTTTGGGAACCCTTGCCATCATGGGAGGACAAGGGTTCACTTTGACGAATCGTTCCTTCTATTAGAAAAGTCGCTGAATATCGTTCCATGTAACAACAATCATTAATAACATCAATAATGCAAAGCCAATAAAATGTACAATCCCTTCTTTTTGCGGGTCTATTGGCTTGCCCCGGATGGCTTCTATGCCGACGAACAGCAAACGACCCCCGTCAAGTGCTGGCACCGGCACCAGGTTAACGATGCCAAGATTAATGCTCAGAATAGCGGTCCACATCAGAAATGTCATAAACCCGTCCTGAACAACCTGGTCTGTTGCATCATAAATGCCCACAGGCCCAGAGAGCATTTCAATGGAATATTGCCCGGTTACGAGCATTCCTAAGTTAGTCAAGATTAACTTGGTTGTCTCATACGTCCGCTCAAAACCGTATTGTATGGTTCCGGCAAACGATTTTTCAAACCCTCGCTGAACACCAACTTGACCAATGGTGATACCCTGTGCTGCTTCCACTTTATCTGGTGTGATAGTCAGCGATTCTGTACTTCCATTACGCTCCACCGTCATATCCAATGCTTCATCCGGATTGTCCCGGACAATTTGTGTGAATTCATCCCAGCTGGAAATGGCGTTACCTTCAATCCGGACAATTTTATCCCCCTCCTGAAGACCGGCATGTTCCGCTGGACTTTCCGGGACAACCCCAGCAATCGATGCCTTATCTGATGGGACACCCTGTACAAAACCGACAATGAAAAAAATGACGATAGCCAGCAAGAAGTTCATCATTGGCCCTGCAAATAGCTGCATTGCTCTTTTGCCGGTACTCTTGGAAGCAAATTGACGGTCGAACGGAGCAATCTGTGTTTCTTCTTCATCCATGACAAAGGACGCCTTGCGATCGACTGAAAACCGTAATTTTTCATCTTCCTCATCCGGTTCATATCCTTCAATTACTAATTGGTGGTCCAAATCAGCACGTTCCACCTCAATAACTCTTGCGTCTGGATGTTTCGATTTGTGATTGACAATTATTTTCTGCACATTGCCTTCAGGGTTGAACTCAAGACCAATGTGCTGTCCTGGTTTTAATTCAATAATTTCCGGATCATCACCGGCAACCCGTACATAGCCCCCGATAGGAAGCAGACGAATCGTATACACGGTTTCGTTTTTTGTGAAGGAGAATACTTTAGGCCCGAAACCAATGGCAAACTCACGGGCGAGCATTCCCGCCCGCTTTGCAAAGATTAAATGACCGAACTCATGAATAAACACAAGAAGGCCGAACATGAATATAAACGCAATAACTGTGGTCAAAAGAACCACCTTCCTTTAAGTAGTGAGGCATCTGTATTTAATCATTTTGCCCTGTCACGGTTTTTACCAAACCTTATGAAAAGAATTGGATAAAATGGAGGATAAAATGGAGGAGTGGCAGAACGAACAGCAAACTGTCCAGCCTGTCAAGAATACCTCCATGTCCAGGCAGTATATTACCTGAATCCTTCACTCCGTAATACCGTTTAAAGGCGGATTCCACCAAATCTCCAATTTGGCCGAATACTGATACTAGAACCGTAACAGCAATTATAATCATGATATCATACGAAAATGGGTGAACCATATGAAACAAAATACCAATGACACAGGCCAGCAAGATGCCGCCAATGGCACCTTCAATGGTCTTGTTCGGGCTAATCTCAGGCCACAGTTTGCGCCTGCCAAAAGCACGTCCAAAGAAATAAGCACCAGTATCCGTAGCCCAAATGACTAAAAGCACATACAGCAAGTTGGCTAACCCTTGGACATTGCTGCCTGCATCTCGTGTTTCAACCAGGTAGAAGAAACCCATGCCGACATAAATTAGAGCCAAAAGAATAAAACCGGCATCATCAAATGCAAATTTATTTTTTGCCAAAACCGTGTATGTCAGCAGGAAAATAACAAATATCATGATAATTTCTGATTTACCAAAGCCTGGTAAGACGGTTGCAGGATCGTTAAGCAACAAGAACCATAATAATACAATTGCCAGTATGACGGGAATGTAATAGCTGCCGATTTTCCGCATACGAATCAGTTCAATGAATGCAAGGGATGCAAGCAAATAAATGAACACCCGGAAAATGTCCCCGCCAATGACTACAAATGGAATAAAAATAATAAATGCTATAATAGCTGTCTGAATTCGCTGTCTCATCTGTTACTCAACACCTTATACGCCCCCATAACGCCGTTTCCGCTGCTGATAATCATGGAGCGCTTGTTGAAACATTTCCCTGGAGAAATCCGGCCACAGTACATCCGTGAACCAAAACTCAGAATAAGCGGCCTGCCACAGCAAAAAATTGCTCAGTCGTTGTTCCCCGCTTGTTCGGATCAGCAGATCAGGATCCGGCAACCCGTTCGTATAAAGATACGCTGCAAACGTTTTTTCGTCCAGAGAATCAAGTTTTAACTCATCGTCATCAATAGCTGCAACAATTCGTCTAATAGCATCCATGATTTCAAATCTACTTCCATAGTTTAAAGCAAAATTCAATAATAATCCATCATTATCTTTTGTTTTTTCTTTGGCATAATGTACCGCCTCTTTTGTATGGTCCGGGAGCAGTTCGAGGTTGCCAATCGTCTCAATTCGAACATTGTTTTCCATCAGTTCAGGCAGATAAATATGTAAAAATTCTTTCGGCAGCCGCAGTAAATAATCAACTTCCGAATCGGGCCGTTTCCAATTTTCTGTTGAAAATGCATAAAGGGTCAGGATTTCAATTTGAAAGGATACGGCCGTTTTCACTACTTCCCGCACAATGTCCATACCTTCCTTATGTCCGGCAATCCGCGGCAGGCCTCTTTTTTTTGCCCAGCGGCCATTCCCATCCATAATAATGGCAACATGTTTCGGCAGCACATCAAACTTGGATGATTGTTCTTGTGGTTCAGGATTCTTTTTTTTAAAAAAAGGAAGTTTCATTGACATAATCTGTCCTCCGATATCATTTATGCCCTGTCTTTCTTTGTTGGGCCCGGGAGTATGGTGATAGGTAGCGAGCGGAACAGCATCACTCAGCATCACTTGCTTTAAATAATGCATAAGCTATTCCTATCCTATTAGAATGAATTGCCATTATATCACTATAAGCGGTTATTTTTTAATATTTCATTGAATCATCAGCAAAACGAGGCTTCTGATTTCATGTCCTTGCTTTGCTGATAGTCCAAGGAAATGGATTAGCATCCAGGAACACATAGTGTGCTGTTATAGTAACAAAAGCCCTCTTTCATAAGAGGGCTTTAGTTTCTTATTCAACTAGTCCTTCATTTTCTTATACTTCCAATATTTCTTTTTCCTTCTCTTTGACGAGCTGATCAATTTTATCAATATGTTTATCCGTTTCTTTTTGTACGTTATCCTGTTCTTTTTTTAGTTCGTCTTCTGTCAGGTCGCTATTTTTTTCTGCTTTCTTGAGCTGATCATTCGCTTCACGTCGCACATTCCGCACCTGCACACGTGATTCTTCAGCATACTTCCCAACAATTTTCACCAGTTCTTTACGTCGTTCCTCTGTCAGCGCCGGGATGTTAATACGGACCACATTTCCATCACTGGACGGCGATAAACCGAGATCAGCCTTTTGGATTGCTTTTTCAATATTTTCAATGGATGACTTGTCAAATGGGGTGATGACCAAAAGTCTTGCCTCCGGTGCGGAGATGTTGGCCAGCTGATTAAGCGGTGTAACTGCGCCATAATAATCAACATTCACACTGTTCAAGATAGCCGGATTAGCCCGTCCAGCCCTAACTGTTGCTAAATCCTTGGAGAAAGCCTGTACGGCCTCTTCCATTTTATTGCTCGCATCTTTCACTATATCATTAGCCATTATTCGTTCCCCCTTATCATTGTACCAATTGGCTCGCCTTGCACAACGCGTTTAATGTTACCTTTTTCCATTATAGAAAATACAATCAGCTTAATATCATTGTCCATACACAATGATGATGCTGTTGAGTCCATTACTCCAAGACCTTTGTTAAGCATTTGCATATACGAAATCTCCGTATACTTCTCCGCTTCCTTGTTTACTTTTGGATCAGCTGAGTAGACACCATCCACATTGTTTTTAGCCATCAAGATCACTTCTGCCTCAATTTCCGCAGCCCGTAATGCGGCTGTTGTATCCGTTGAGAAATAAGGATTGCCTGTGCCCGCGGCAAAAATGACAACACGTTTCTTTTCAAGATGGCGGATTGCTTTTCTCCTTATGTAAGGTTCCGCAACCTGACGCATTTCTATGGATGTCTGTACACGGGTTGGAATCCCGCCCTTCTCCAAACTATCCTGAAGGGCCAATGAATTCATGATGGTTGCGAGCATCCCCATATAGTCGGCTGTCGCACGGTCCATGCCCATTTCACTGCCGACTTTGCCGCGCCAGATGTTTCCGCCCCCAACAACGACAGCCACTTCCACACCAAGCTCAGCAACTTCCCTGACCTGTGCTGCGATTGACTGGATCACTTGCGGTTCAATTCCATAGCCTTGGTTTCCGCTCAAAGCTTCTCCACTTAATTTTAACACAATTCTACGGTATCGAGCTGTTGTCATAGTTACCTCCGTTGAACGTTTCATATTGTCTGCAAGCATCCATAAAGGTCTGAAAACTTTATTTTTAGTGAAATAGGGAACAACGATGCCGTGTCCCCTATTCCATAACCGTCTTAGTTATTCATTTGATTTCTAACTTCTTCAGCAAAGTTTTCTTCACGTTTTTCCATGCCTTCGCCAACTTCATAGCGTGCAAATGTTTTCACCGATGCATTTTTGCTTTCTACAAATTGCTTCACTTTTTGGTCAGGATCTTTTACAAAATCCTGTTCAAGCAGACAAATCTCCTCGAAAAATTTGCCGAGACGTCCTTCGACCATTTTGTCGACGATATGTTCCGGTTTTCCTTCATTCATTGCTTGCGTCTTCAATACTTCCCGTTCACTTGCAACTTCCTCTTCCGGAACTTCATCACGTGAAACATAGCGAGGGCTGACAGCAGCTGCATGCATCGCAATGTCTTTAGCGGCATCTTGGTCAGTTGTTCCTTCCAACAATGTCAGAACGCCAATGCTTCCGCCCATATGAACATATGCCCCAAAAGCGTCATTATCTGTTTTGTTCAGGAGCGTAAAGCGGCGAAGTGAAATTTTTTCCCCGATTTTGGCAACAGTCGCGTTAATATATTTTTCAACCGTCTCACCATCACCGTGCAGCTCTTGTTGCAGAGCTTCTTCAACTGTTTCTGGTTTTTGCTCAACGATATGCTTACCGAGTTCACCGAGAAGTGACTGGAACTGATCATTTTTGACAACAAAGTCTGTTTCGCAATTCACTTCCAAGAGAACTGCTGTATTGTTGTCCACTTCAATGTGCGCAGCCCCTTCTGCCGCAATGCGGTCCGCTTTCTTAGCGGCTTTCGCCATTCCTTTTTCACGCAAGTGCTCCATTGCTTGATCGAGATCGCCGTCTGTTTCCTGGAGTGCTTTTTTGCAGTCCATCATTCCGGCACCTGTTTTTTCACGCAGTTCTTTAACCAGTTTTGCTGTTATTGCCATGGTCATAATTCCTCCTTCAGGTCTTGTTAAGTACTATACTTGCCTTAAAAAAAGGTGATAAAAGGCACAAATCCCCTTATCACCTGTCCTTTCACCTTTTACGCATTATCTGTTTCTGAATCTGACTCTGCTTCTCCGGCAGCAACTGGCTGTTCTTCCGCTTCTGGCTCTTCCGTTTCTTCCCCTTGTTTTACTTCAAGGACAGCATCTGCCATTTTGGAAGTCATCAGTTTAACAGCACGGATTGCGTCGTCGTTTGCCGGAATGACATAATCAATTTCATCCGGATCGCAATTGGTGTCAACCATGGCGATAATCGGAATGTTCAATTTATGTGCCTCGGCAATCGCAATCCGCTCTTTACGCGGATCAATAATGAACATGGCATCCGGCAGTTTATCCATCTCTTTGATTCCGCCAAGGAACTTAACAAGGCGTTCCTTTTCTTTCAAGAGTTCAATAACCTCTTTTTTCGGAAGGACTTCAAATGTGCCGTCCTCTTCCATGCGTTCAATATCCTTCAGACGATTAATACGCTTGCGGATTGTCTGAAAGTTCGTCAGCGTGCCACCCAACCAGCGCTGATTTACATAAAACATACCAGAACGGGTAGCTTCATCCCTTACAGAATCCTGCGCCTGTTTTTTTGTACCAACGAAAAGGATGGAGCCGCCATTTGCAGCAAGATCCCGTACATAATTGTACGCTTCTTCCACCTTTTTCACGGTTTTTTGCAGGTCAATAATGTAAATGCCGTTACGTTCCGTGAAGATATATTTCTTCATTTTCGGATTCCAGCGGCGTGTCTGGTGACCAAAATGTACACCAGCTTCTAGTAGTTGCTTCATTGAAATTACGGACATAAACGATTCCTCCTAATGGTTTTTCCTCCGCTTACGATCATCTTTGCATAAAGACCATTTCCGGGTGAACAGCCAATAGCCTTCCTTGTCCCCGCTGTGAAACGCAATCACGTTTCACAAATGGCACCAAATACGCAAATCACCTAGCGTGTGTATTTCAGTGTGCTCACAAAAAAGTGAACACCGTTTTACACCAGAAATAAATATACCATAACAACGATAACCTATCAAGCATTATTATGGGCATTGTTTTGTAATTTTATAATCAGTTCGGCCTCTGTTTTGCCACAATTTAATTTGCGTGCAATTGCGTCGGCAGTCCATCCCTCAGCATACAGATGCAGCACCCGTGCCTCCAGTGACATTTGTGGTTCAGCATCCATATGACCGGTCTTTGGAGCTTCAGCATTCGCTTGATGAACGTCCGATGCAGCCTTTGGTTCCTGACTGGTTTTCGATTTGAAGCCATCACCACCCTGGTTTAATTCGTTGTTCAAGGCAGCTTCAAGGTAACGATTCTCTTCCCGTATAGCTTCCAAATAAGCGGCGAGCTGCCTGTTAAGCCCGCTGTTATCTTCATGTTTTATTGATTGCAGCTGCTGCATCAAACGAAAAAGTATCGCAAATGTTACGATATGTGCAGCTAAACTTACAAATAAAAGAATAGAAATCATAGAATCCCTCTATTCATAAAATGGCATTTTTTCTTTTTGTCAATTATCCGCTGAAATTGCCTGCAGCTTCTGCAGTTCTTTACGTAATTTAAAAATAGCTTTCCGGTGAATTTGCGATATTCTGGAAGTTGTCAGTTCCAAGACTTGTCCAATTTCTGTAAAAGTTAAATCTTTATGATAGAACAAGCTGACAACTAGTTGTTCTTTTTCAGTCAGCTGCCGAATGCTTTCTGCCAGTTCGTCTTTCAGTTCCGACTTGAGCATCCGTTCATCAGGCAGGATGGAAGAATCATCAGGTATTGTATAGCCAATCCCTTCCTTATGATCATAATGCTTATGGTTAGGTTTTTCCTCAATCGATAATACATTGGCCATCAGCAGGTCACGTGTTCGTTCCTCGACTTCTTCCGTTGTCATTTGCAGCTTGTCAGCAATCTCTTCAGCTGTTGGTTCGCGCTGATAGAGTTGTTCCAATTCCTGTGAGACTTGTTCAATCATTTTCGTTTTTTCTCTAATGGACCGGGGAAGCCAATCTTCTTTCCGAAGCCCGTCCATAATAGCACCACGAATGCGAAATGACGCATATGTATCAAATTTGAGATTTCGGTCCTGCTGAAATTTATGCAATGCATCGTATAAACCCATCATTCCAAAACTGGTTAAGTCATCATCATTAACATGACTAGGGAGGTTGCTGGATATCCTTTCCACATGAAAACGCACCAGATACATGTAATGTTCCATCAAACCATTTGCTGCCGTTTCATCGTGATGGTTCAACCAATTTGCCCACAATGTCTTTACGAGAGGAGATTTGTCCACTGTCACTCGTTTGCTCCCCCTTTCATCATTTACCCTCCATCATCAGCTGTTTTAATTTTTGCACAAATGAAGCTGGCGGTTGTTTAGGTGATTCTGCTGGCTCCGTTAAATAGTGGTCGGCCAGCTGCTTAACCGCTTTTGATACAGCCGCCTTTTCATCCAAGAGTATATAGGGAATCTGCCGAATAACAGCGTTGGAAACCGTCCGATCTTCCGGCAAGACCCCAAGTTTATAGACATCAACAGCCAGAAATTGCTTGACCACACGGTAAAAACGCTCCAGAGCCTGTTTTCCTCTTTTTACTGTTGACACACGATTCATGACAACGGAAACGGGCAGCCCGGGCCGGCTTGTTACGATATGTTTAATTATGCCATAGGCGTCGGTGATAGACGTCGGTTCCGGTGTCGTAACAACAAGACATTCATCACAGGCCGTAATTAAAGTGAGACTATCCGGTGTTACGCCTGCTCCCATGTCAAAAATAATATAATCATATAAATGAACGAGCTGGTCGTACTGCATAAAGAAATAGTCCTGTTTGTCGGCGTCCATTGTAAACAAATCATTCAGACCCGACCCGGCCGCAATATAGGCTAATCCCCGCGGACCCTTCTCGATAATCTCATGAATTGGCAAATCTTCTGCAAACATGTCTACGATTGTTTTGTCTGCACTCAATCCAAGCAAAATATCGATGTTCCCCATCCCGACATCAAGATCAAACAGCAGGACACGCTTCTCCCGTTTCAACAGTTCAAGTGAAAAGTTCAGAGCCAGATTCGATTTGCCGGCACCACCTTTGCCGCTTGTCACTGCGATTGTTTTTGCTTCTTTGGCATAGCTTGCTGAAGCTAATTTTCGCCGCAGTTGTTCCGCTTGATCACGCATCAGGAAAACCGCCCATGATATACTCGCTTATGTTTTTGGGAGACGGATCGATAATGTCATCCGGAACATCCTGACCATTTGTAATAAACGCTATCCCCGTCGCTTTTTTCAGGGCAATGTTTAGCATGCTGCCAAATTGCTGTGTTTCATCTGCCTTTGTGAAGATGACTTCTTTTATTGGCAAATGAGCAAATTGATCATATATATCCATGATATCTGCCGGTTTAGCTGTAAGCGAAAGCACGAGAAACATCTCAGCAGTTTCTTGGTAACGAACTATCTGCTGCAATTCACGAACGTATTGGCCGTCTCGAAAGTTTCGGCCGGCTGTATCCACAAGAACCAGATCATAGTCGGCAAATTTTCGCAATGCTGCTTGATAATCACCTGCATTATAGGCAATCTCCAGTGGCACATTAAGGATATTCGCATATGTTTTCAGTTGATCAACCGCTGCTATTCGGTACGTATCAGCAGTAATGAGTGCAACTCGCTTCTTATATGTCAGCACACTGGATGCAGCTAGTTTTGCGATAGTCGTTGTCTTTCCGACACCGGTCGGGCCAACAAACTGAATCACCTTGGCACTTGCTGTGATGCCGTCATAACTTACCATCCCGAGCCGCCTTTCTACTTCACGCTTTGTATCACGCACAATTGCCTCATACTCAGGGGTAATTTCCGTTTTTCTATGTTTTTCCAAGACATGATCCATCACCTCTTTGGCCAGGTCAGCATCGGTCTCCTGTTCCAACAAATGGTCATATACTTCCTGATAGTCAGTCGGATAATTTGCCTGTTGCATCGATTGTTCTTTGACCATTTTTTTCAGCTGTCTTATTTCGCTCATAACAGAATCCTCTGTTTTACGTTTTGCTGCCTCAGCTGGCCGTTTGACCGTCTTCTGCTTATGGTCTGATGCTGGTTCAGGCTGCGGATCAAGTGCTGCAACCACTTCAATATTACGCTTTTTAAACAAACCGAGAAAACCGCCATTGACGATTTCTTTTGAGTTCAGGATAACCGCATCCGAGCCAAGTTCTTGTCTGACTTTTTTCATCGCTTCCGGCATGGTCGGTGCCACGTATTTTTTTACTTTCATGCAACATTCACCACCCCGATACTTTGTACATTGACATTGGGCTCCAGTTCATTATACGACAATACGGCCACATGCGGGAGGAAACGTTCCAGCAGCTGTTTCAGATACATTCGGACGGCTGGAGAACATAATACAATTGGTGTTTCTTCCTGCAGTGCCAATTTTTCTGCTTCTTCGTGAATCGTGGTGACGATTGCTTCCTGTGATTGCGGGTCAAGTGCCAGATAGTTCCCAAATTCCGTTTGCTGTATGTTATCGGCAATCATTTTTTCAACCTTTCCAGCCACCGTGATTACATGTAACTGCATATCGTCACCGGCATATTGTTTTGTGATTTGTGAAGCGAGTGCCTGTCTGACATACTCCGCAAGCAAATCGGTGTCATTGGTCATCTTGGCAAAATCTGCAAGTGTTTCAAAAATAACCGGTAAATTCCGGATGGAAATATGCTCACGAAGCAACTTTGCCAGCACCTTTTGCACATCACCGACAGACAATGGTTCAGGTGTCACTTCTTCAACCAGAATCGGATAGCTTTCATTCAAGTGGTCTATTAATTGCTTTGTTTCTTGGCGGCCAAGCAATGAATGTGCGTGCTGTTTAATGACTTCTGTTATATGGGTGGATACGACCGATGGAGGATCGACTACGGTAAAGCCTGCTAATTCTGCCTCATCTTTATCTTCTTCATTAATCCATTTAGCCGGCAGCCCGAAAGCAGGCTCATTCGTATCAATACCTTCAAGCGGTGCTTCATTCATTTCCGGTCCCATCGCCAAGTAATGGTCAAGCAAAATTTCTCCCGAAGCAGTTTCCTCTCCTTTTATTTTCAAACGGTACGCATTCGGCTCCAGCTGAATATTGTCACGTACCCGTACCACCGGCACCACAATACCAAGTTCGATGGCCAGCTGCCGTCGGATCATGACAACACGATCAAGCAAATCACCACCCTGGTCAGTATCAACCAGTGGTATTAGCGCATAGCCGAATTCAAACTCGATCGGATCCATATTCAATAGACTGATCACATTTTCAGGTGACTTCATGGATGACGATTCTGTCTCTTCTTGCTCTTCTATATCAGGTTCTTCTGTTTCGTTCGCCTGGTGTAGCAATGCATAACCTCCCAAGGCCAGAAAGGCTGCTATAACCGTCGTCAGCAGGAAGTTAATCGGTGTCAGCCCAAGCAGGAAAATAGTTCCTGCCGCAATGAACAACAGGTTAGGATATTGCAGGAGCTGACCAGTCACATCGCTGCCGAGGTTTCCTTCTGTCGTTGTCTTGGTAACGACAATACCCGTGGCAGTGGCAATCAACAGGGCCGGTATCTGACTGACCAGGCCGTCCCCGACAGTCAGCCGCATATAGGTATTTACCGCTTCCATGAACGTGAAGTCCATCTGGACCATACCGATAATCAGACCAAATATAATATTAATTAAAACAATGATAATACCAGCGATGGCGTCCCCTTTCACAAATTTACTGGCACCATCCATCGCCCCGTGGAAATCAGCTTCGTTTTCCACTTTTTCCCTGCGTTCCTTTGCCTGCTGCTCGGAAATAAGTCCGGCATTCAAATCAGCATCAATACTCATCTGTTTCCCCGGCATCGCATCCAAGGTGAACCGGGCAGCCACTTCCGACACTCGCTCAGCACCTTTTGTGATGACTAAAAATTGAATAATTACTAAAATAACAAACACAACAAAGCCAACCAGTGGACTGTTTCCGATGACAAACGAACCAAATGTATCAATGACCCCGCCAGCATTAGCTTCGGACAGGATAGATCTGGTAGTGGAAACGTTTAATCCAAGCCGGAACAGTGTTAATAGCAGTAAGAGGGATGGGAATATGGAAAATTGCAATGCTTCCTGCGTGTTCATGGATACCAGAATAACGATAAGTGCCAGTGATATGTTGCACAGTATAAAAATACTCAAAAGCCAGCCCGGCAATGGAATAACGAGCATAATAATAATCAGTATAACGCCAAGCAATACGGATAAATCACGTGGTTTCATGAACAGTTACTCCCCCTCATGCCTTAAACTTTCTTCTCCAACCTGTAAACATAAGCCAATATTTCAGCAACAGCCTTATAAAATTCTTCCGGTATTACCTCATCTATTTCCACCGCATCATACAATGATCTTGCCAATGGCCGGTTTTCAACGGTCATGACCTTGTGCTCCTTTGCCACCTCTTTTATTTTCAGGGCGATATAGTCCGTTCCTTTCGCTACAATATATGGTGCGGAAGCTTTTGCTTCGTCGTATTTGACAGCAATAGCATAATGCGTCGGGTTTGTGATAACCACATCCGCCGATGGCACTTCGCTCATCATCCGCTGTGTCGCCATATCACGCTGCCGTTCTTTCATTTTGGATTTAATCTGTGGGTCGCCTTCCATGTTTTTGTGTTCATCTTTAACATCTTTTTTGGACATTTTTATATTTTTCTCAAAGTCATATTTCTGGTACGTATAGTCTAAAACCGAAAGAAGCAGCAGTGCTATCGCAGCAGCAATGCCCATTGTAATGGTGATTTCGCCGAAAAACCCTATTGCATGCTCAGCGGTCTTAAATGCAAGCATCATCATGTCATCTTTATATATCCAAATAACGAAAAAGGTAATGGCACCGATAAACACTATTTTCAGAAGCGATTTTACCAGCTCGACCAATGCTCTGGCCGAAAAAACTTTCTTCGCACCTTGGATTGGATCAATCTTTTTCAGATCCATTTTCAGCGGGTCGGTTGTGAACAGAAATCCAATCTGGGTAAAATTGGAAGCCAGTCCAGCAACGATTGCAATCGCCATCACCGGGGTCAGGATTTTAGCCATTTCAATCAATGATTCCACGAGCACCTGATTGACTGAATCGACCGTCACCCCCCAGTGGATATATTCGGTGAACGAATGCCGAAAAAGTGCCGTCAAATGGTTCTTCATAAAACTTCCGGATACAAATAACATGACAAAACATAAAAACAGAAGCATCGCTGTATTGATATCCTGGCTTTTAGCTACTTTACCTTTTTTCCGTTCATCCTGGCGCTTTTTCGGGGTGGCTTTTTCTGTTTTCTCTTCTGAGCCTGCAAAAAATTGCAAATCTAAACGCAATGGCATATTAAGCACCCCCGAACAGTTGCATTAAATCGCGCATGGCAGTAAACATGGTCCCGAACAGTTTTTCAACCAGCGTAATATACAACGCAAGAAAAATAAAAATAACGACCAAACTTACGAAAATCTTCAGTGGCAAACCAACCACAAACACGTTCAGCTGCGGCACAGTTCTAGCAATAATGCCAAGAGCGACGTCGACTAAAAATAAGCAGCCGACAATGGGGATAGCCATTTGAAATGCAATCAAAAACATTTGGTTAAATGTTGTGATGACAAACTCTGCCATAGTTTCTGCTTGGATGGCGACGAATTCTTCAACCGGAATTAATTGATAACTATAATAGATTCCGTCTATTAACAAATGGTGACCATTGACCGATAATAGAAATAACAGAGCAAAAATATATAAATATTGTCCTGTGAGCGGACTCTGGGCACCTGTCTGCGGGTCGATGACATTCGCAATCGCAAAGCCCATCTGAAAATCTATGAAACCGCCGGCGATCTGGACAGATGACAATATGATATAGGCAAGCAGGCCAATCAGCAGGCCGACAACTATTTCTTTCATGAGCAGAATAATATAATCCCCGTTAATCGGAACCGATGAAGCATCCACTGTATAATACATGATCAATGCCAGAAAAAATGTAAAGCCTATTTTGAACGGTGTCGGGATTGTCCGGTACGAAAACAGCGGAAGCACGGTAAAAAAGGCCGCAAGCCGCACAAAAATCAGCAGAAAGACAGGGATAGCAGCTATATTAATCAAATCGTCCATCGGCTATCCCGTAAACTGATTGAGGTTTTGGTATAAGTCAACGGTAAACTCAACCATTTGTGTGAGCATCCACGGACCGAAAAAGACAATTCCAACCAGGACGGCGATAATTTTAGGAATAAATGCCAATGTTTGCTCCTGAATCTGTGTTGTTGCCTGAAAAATACTGACTAAAAGCCCGACCGCCAATGCCAATAAAAGGATTGGTCCAGAAATAAGCAAAATAATATAGACGCCTCTTTCGGCGATTGATAAAACAAACTCACTGTTCACCTGATAACACCAGCCTTTAAGTGTGGGTTCAAAAAGGGGGACAACCTCTTTAGAAGCCTTGCAGCAGGGACTGGGTTATCAAATACCACCCGTCCACAAGTACAAATAAAAGTATTTTAAATGGTAACGAAATCATCACAGGCGGAAGCATCATCATCCCCATCGACATCAGGATGCTTGCCACTGCCATGTCAACAATCAAAAATGGAACAAATATCATAAAACCCATCTGGAAAGCGGTTTTCAGTTCACTGATAGCAAAAGCCGGCACTAATGTGGTCAGCGGTATTGCCTCCACGCTCTCCGGCTGTTCCATTCCGGAGTAATCCATAAACAGCTGTAAATCCTTTTGTCTCGTATGGTCCGCCATAAAGTCTTTCATTGGTGCACTCACTCTGTCATAAGCTTCATCGAGCGTGATTTCTTCATTAAACAGTGGCTGAAGCCCTTCATCGTACACTTCCTGGAACGTGGGGGCCATGATAAAAAATGTCAGAAACAATGCCAGTCCTATAAGAACCTGGTTTGGCGGTGTTTGCTGGGTTGCCAGTGATGTCCGGACAAATGACAGGACGATGACAATCCTTGTAAAACTTGTCATAAGGACTAATATACTTGGTGCCAATGACAGAACGGTCAGCAATAGCAGCAGCTGGACCGAGGTTGACACATTGGAAGGATCAGATCCCGAAAACATATCAATAAATTCATTCATGCTGATCGTCCTTCTCTTTCCGTTGGCTGATGAGGCTTTGCCGTGTCCGCTTCAGTTTATCCAGTTCAGCTGAAAATAGTTGTCCGAAATCATTCGTTCCTGCCTCTTTTTTATTGCTGTTTTCTTTCTTTGGAAGAATTAACGGCAATAGGGAAGACAGGTTATCCCCTTGTCGCTCGTCATTGGTGAGCAATTCCTGTTTCAGTTCTTCATCTGTCACTTCCTGCAAAAGTTCGACATTGTCGCCCACACCAACCATATACAGTTTCTGCCCAACCCGAACAAGCTGAATCGATTTGTTGGGTCCAAGGCTTATTCCGCCAATATTTTCAAGTGTTTTTACCTGCTGGAACATTTTATTGCGTTTATTGACAAACTTTAAGACGCCATAGATCAGACCTAAAACAAGTAAAAGTGCAAATCCCATTTTAATCAAGCTGATCACTAACGACCCACTGCCAGAACTTTCATTGTCGGCTTTATTGTCACTATTGTCCGTTTCATTAGCAGCCGGTTCTTTTTCATTCTCAAGGCAATCATCATTCTGAATACAGTCTTTTACGCTTCCCGATGAGGCTTGAACGGAGGTCGCAATCGGAATTATTAATACCATTGCTGCCAGGCAGACACCTAAAAACTCATTTCCTTTCACATTTCTCACTCATTTCTTATCCAAGCACTTTCCGGACTGCTTCAATCACACGTTCAGACTGGAATGGCTTTACGATGAAATCTTTAGCCCCGGCTTGGATGGCGTCAATCACCATGGACTGCTGCCCCATTGCTGAGCACATAATGATATTCGCACTTTCATCTATCTCCTTTATTTCCTGCAGCGCTGCAAGCCCGTCTTTCTCCGGCATGGTAATATCCAGGGTGACAAGGTCAGGCTTCAGTTCCTTGTACATTTCAACAGCCTCGTTCCCATCCTGTGCTTCGCCGGCTATTTCAAACCCATTTTTGGTCAAGATATCTTTAATCATCATTCGCATAAATGCTGCATCATCTACAATCAAAACATTCTGTGCCATGTGGATCCCCTCTCTATCAATCTACTTCAATTTCATAAGCCTGTCTGACTGACTGATAATATCCGTTACCCGGACTCCGAAACTCTCCTCAATGACAACAACTTCCCCTTTTGCAATTAACTTTTCATTGACAAGTATATCAACCGGCTCCCCTGCCAGCTTATCCAATTCAATGACAGAACCAGCAGACAATTCCAGAATATCTTTAATCGTTCGTTTCGTACGGCCAAGTTCAACGGATACTTGTAACGGTATATCCATAAGCATGTCGAGATTACGTTTTTCATTTTGATTCAAACTGACTTGTTCCAGTTCCGAAAATGTTGCCTGCTGAACACTCGCACCTTTTTGATTGACTTTATCGCCAATATACTGCGTGCTTTTCGCTTCATTTTTTTCGTTTGTTGTATTTGCCGTTTCTTCCGGTTTTACATTGGAGGCCGTTCGTTTTTCGTTCTCCGTTGTTACTGCAGCTTCCTGTTCTCCGTCACCGGATGACGCCTGTATAAGTTGGTTGACCAGCTGTCGGGCAAATGGTAACGGAATAATTTGGAAAATATTCGAATCTATCAAATGACCGATTTTCAAATGAAATGATACCTTGACCAAATCAGTCTCCTCGGAAATGCCCTCTGCCTTTTCAGCCGTTCTCGACGTTTCCAATCTGATTGACGGCGGTGAAATATCAATCCGTTTATCAAATACAGTTGACATACTTGTGGCAGCAGTTCCCATCATTTGATTCATTGCCTCCTGGATGGCACTCAAATGAATATCGCCCAATGCTTGATCTGGGGCCGTTCCATCACCGCCCATCATGATATCTGCAATCACTGCCGCATCTTCTGTTTCCATGACCAGGACGTTTTGTCCGTCAAATCCTTCCGTATAATGGACATAAATCGTAACATGCTCTCGTTCGAAAGCTTTGTCTAATTCATCACTTGTGATAACGGTAACTTCCGGCGTGGTGATATCTACTTTTTGGTTTAATATTGTCGATAGCGTCGTAGCTGAGCTGCTGAATGAAATATTGCCTATTTCACCAAGCGTATCTTTTTCGGTCGTCGATAGCTGTACGGACGTACTTGGTGCTTGTTCATCCGGCTGCCCAGTCTCTTCATCTTCTATCCCTATCTTTAGGAGTGCATCGATTTCATCCTGAGACAACTTTCCTTCATCCATTTTCGTCCCCCCTTTTCCATTCTTCCAGCACTTGTACAGATAACTTATTTTTATGGGTGCCTGGCTGCACATAAAATTTTGGCTGGCCATTCACTTCCAATAATAGTGGATCTTCAATTGACTGGTGTAAAGCGATCACGTCATCCTTGTCCAAATGCAGCAGTTGCTGGACATTGATGGTCGTTTCCCCGAGCAGCACTTTAGCATCCACGTTTGCCCGCTGAAGGTTGTTTGTTAATTTTTCATACGTTTCAGGGTCCCTTTCCTTCGCCGTCGTCTGCATCCAATGATGAACGGATAAGTTCGGGATAATCGGCTCAAGTACAATATGCGGAATGCAAATATTAATCATACCGCTTGTTTCCCCAACCGTCGTGTTCAGCGACACAACAATCACCGTTTCATTCGGTGATACCATCTGAAGAAATTGTGGATTCACTTCAAAATCTTCCAGAATTGGGTCGATCTCACTAATGGAAGACCAGGCCTCCCGCAGATTGACAGTAGCTTTTTCAAACAGCTGTGACATTAGCATCGTTTCAATTTCTGTCAGATTTTCTACTTTATTAATACTTTTTCCCTTCCCGCCAAGCAGCCTGTCCAGCATTCCATAGGCAACATTCGGACTGATTTCCATCAGGATTCTGCCGTCGAGCGGCTCAACACTGTAGATGTTCAGTATGGTCAGCTTCGGAATAGAACGAATAAATTCTTCATACGGAACCTGGTCCACCGATGCCACAGAAATGTCCACATGTGTTCGAAGTTGGGCTGAAAAATATGTAGTCAGTAGCCGCGCATAATTCTCATGTATTCGTGACAGGCTTCGTATCTGATCCTTTGAAAACCGCAGTGCCCGTTTAAAATCATAAACTCTTACTTTTTGCTCCTTTTCCTCCTGTTTTAGTTTCTCGGCATCCATCTCCCCGGAGGATATGGCCGATAACAATGAATCAATCTCACTTTGCGAAAGCACCTCGTCTGCCAAAAAGCCTCACCTCCCCTTTGGTGCACATGCATCATTACTGTAAAATTTTATTGATTGTATAAACGTCGGTGATAGCACCCTCCGTCATCACTTTATTTAATTTTAGCTGCACCATATCCTCTAAATCGGATAATCCTGTTTGAAAATCCTGTTTTTTCATTTTAGAGAGCTCCTTAATAAGGATATTCTGCAGTTGGAATTCACGTTTTTGCAATTCTTTCTTCGCTTTATTGTTTTCGGCAATCACCTGAAATTGAATCCGGACAAAACTCCCATCCTGCAAATTGGTCGTGACTTCCGGTGTTTTATACGAATATTCAACAACCTCGTCAATCGATTGTGCGTTACCACTATCCTCTTCATCTGTTACATACAGAACAGCAATAAGTGCCAGTCCACCAGCCAATAATAAAACAGTCAAGGAAGTCAGCATGAGTTTCAACATTTTATTCATCGTTAACACCTGTTTCACGAACACTGCCATATAATCCAATTTGCTGAAAGTATACCGTTGTAAGCCGCTTTACTTCGGATTCGGATTCGTTAACAACCATTTTCTTGCCATTTACCAGTGTAATGGTTGTATCAGGATGGGATTGAATCTGTTCCACCATCAGTGCATTTAACGTGAACGTTTCCCCGTTCAACTTGGTCAGGTTTATCATCGGTTAACGGGAGTGCTTATGTTTCGCACTCCCCTGCCTCCTTATTTTATCGTTTTAGGTTCACTAATTCCTGCAAGATTTCGTCTGATGTTGTAATGATTCTTGTGTTGGCCTGAAATCCGCGTTGTGCTGTTATCATTTCGGTGAATTCGGATGAAAGATCAACGTTAGACATTTCGAGTGCACCACTGACGACTGTAGCTACGCCATCTGAGTCCGGTTTCGACAGCCCATTGTAACCGGCATTTTCAGTGTCTAAATACAAGTTATTTCCTACTTTCTCCAGGCCTGCCGGATTAGAGAAATTAGCCAATAAAATTTGTCCGGCTACTTGTGTATTCCCCTCTGAATCTACGTAATTAACCGTCCCATTTGTTTGAACACTAAAACTTTGGGCGGTTTCTGGTATATTAATTGCGTTTATTGTTGAATCATCAATCTCATAATTTCCATCTTCAGCTTCAACGGAATATCCCATTAAATATAACCCATCCGGATTGACAATATTTCCATCTTCATCTAAATAAAAGTTTCCTGCACGTGTATAGGAAACATTGGATGCACCCATATCTACTGAGTCTTCAGAAGGGTTATCAACAGGATTATTGTTCTCGTCTGCCAAATCACTTGCGACTGCAAACATCCCATCCCCTTCTAAGGCGAAATCTAAAGGATTATTTGTTGTCTGACGGAAACCTTGCGTATGAAGGTCATCAATTGAACCGGTCTGTGAACCTAACCCAACCATTGATGGGTTGACACCACCACGTGTGTCGGTTGCACCCTGGGCCCCTGAAGACATTTGACTCATCAAATCCTGAAATGTCACCCGGCCTTTTTTAAACCCTGTTGTATTTACGTTGGAAATATTATTGCCAATGACGTCCAGCTTTGTCTGAAATCCTTTCATACCGGAAATACCGGAATACATGGAACGTAACATTTTCCTCTCTCCTTTTCATATTGGGCTTCGATTCTGTACTGTTTCTGTCGGTCAACAGTACTAAGCCTCCCGTACGGTCCAGCCTATTTATCGATTAGAATCGTGCCATTAATATTTGTGAAAATTTTGCTCGCAGCGTCCGCCTTATGCATAGCGGTTACAACCGTATTATTCTTGATATTTACAAGCAATGCCGCTTGATCAGTCAAAACAAGTGAATCGGTTACTCCTTTTTTCTTCGCATCGCTCATTTTTTCTGCAATGACTTGCCATTGCTGATCATTAATAGCGATATTACGGTCATTCATCCGTTGTTTAGCGTGCTTACTGATTTTCAATTCTTGAGCCGATTGCAGTACATCTTTAAAACTCGTTCCCGTTTCTGCTGTATGTTTCGTTGTTTTTCTGATAGCAGGTGAAAACGGTACAGGTTGCTGCTGCAGTTGTTGAATACGGTGGTCCATGCTACTCACTTCCCTCGGTTTCTGAACTCGCAACATCCGGTTGGCTTACCTGTATAATAGAATTGCCTTTGATGGCTGCCCCATTGGCCAATGTGAGAATAGCTTGTCCTTTATCCTGGCCCACCGCTACTACATTGCTCGTTTCTGTCATAGATTCTCCACTGGATTCCTCGCCCGATTTTTCGTACGAAACTTCTTTTCCAATCATGTGGCTATACTCCAAAATCGGTGAAATCGTCTGATTTTGCACTAATTTTTCAATGGCACTAGACATATTCATCATTTGTTCCAGTGATGAGAAAGAAGCCATTTGGGATATGAATTCATTATCCTTCATCGGATTTGTCGGATCCTGGTTTTGCAGCTGTGTCATCAAAATCTGAATGAATTCATCTTTGCCAAGATCCGGGCTTGGGACCCGTTCAGGCGGTTTATTGTTCAGATAAAGGGACGGATCGATTGATGTCATTGTGTCTCCCTACACCTCCTCATTCAATAAAGCATCCTCAAAATGCGTGTTAAAATCATTTTCATCTTCTAGCTCGTCATCGTGGTCGGACTGGTTCGAACCTTCCTGATCGTGTTGGTCCTTTGTTTGTTCTCCTTGCCCCTGCTGTTCCGTTTGTGCTTGCTGGGAGGAGAGATCCTGTTTCTCAATGACAACTTGCTGCGGTGAGAACATGTTTTTTAACTGGTGCATGTTGGATTCCAGCATATCTTTTGCAGCAGCCGATGTAACCACCATTTTTACTGTCATTTCCCCATTCATTTGCGTCAATTTAACCGTTATATCACCCAGATTTTCCGGACGAAGTGTGATATTCAATTGCGATGTGCCGTTGTGCATAGTGAAAAATTTGCTGGTGCTCATGATCTTTCGAAATTGGTCCATTAATGGTTGATCTGGTGCATTCGTGTTTTGCGTCTGGTTCAAATGTATGACGAACTGTTCCGGTTTGGACATTGGCTGTGATGCTGTAAATGTCATCGATGGCTGATGTACGGTACCTTGTGTTTCCCCGTGCTTTTTCATGGCGCTTTGCAGCCATTTTGATACGTCTGCGCCTGTCACTCTGGCATTCACGTTGTATTGTTGATTGGAAACAAGCTTGTTTCGTTTCTGATAGGCTTGCAGTAATTCCTTCCAGACCGCCTGTAATTTCTCATTTCCTTCAGAAAAGGGCATGTTTATTTGCTGCTGTGGACTTTTCTCTGTGAAGGTCGTCCATTTGTCCAGCAACTTCAACAACGCTTGAGCCATTTTTGGCATATTTTTTTGATCGATTGGTTGCGACAACAGCTTTTCAGCTTCTGCCGCCATGTTTTTCTTGAATTCCCCTGCTGTTACACCCAATTTTGGACCAGATGGCTGTGTGACAAGCTGCATCATAGCAGGTAAGGCTTTTCCTCCTGTTGCTGGCTTGTTTTCCGACTGCATGTTTATCAAAGTTTGCATTATTTTTTCGAGCGCACTCCCCGTATCGGCTGCCGGTACTTCTCCTCCGCCAGAGGAACCGTCATGATTGGCAGCTTTTTGCAATAATTTCATGACATCGTCTATTGCTTTTTCATCTGCCTGCCCATTTCCCAACGTTGCTAACACCTGTTGGACATCTTCCTTTGTTATTGCATCAAGTTGTGGTCCAGACGGCTGTGTGACAAGCTGCATCATAGCAGGTAATTCTTTTCCTCTTGTTGCTGGCTTGTTTTCCGACTGCATGTTTATCAAAGTTTGCATTATTTTTTCGAGCGCACTCCCCGTATCGGACACCGCCGAACTTACTTGTTTGTGTTCATGGCCGCTGAAATACGCCACCATCTCCTGGAAGGCAGTTGCATCTGCTTTGTCTTCCATATTTAAGTCAGTCTTCTGTCCGGATGCGGTCCCCGGTTTAGCCCCAGTCAAATTTGACTTAACAGCTTGCTGAAGTACCATTCCAGCTCTGTTCAATTCATCACCTCCTTTCAGGGTTGTGCCGATACTACGGACGATTCACGAACTGCTGTGTTATCTCAGCAGCAGCTTCCGGATCCATTGCCTCCAGTATTTCCCCGCGTACATCATTCGGCAGCTGTTCCAAAATCGATATGGCCAAATCTTGTTCGGTGCTCGACAGGATTTGCGCAGCACGTTCGCCGTCCATTTCCGTAAAAGAGGACGAAATGGATTGTATGGATTCACGATGAGAAGCGCGTGCCTTCTCTTTTTCAGCAAGCTGTTTCGCACGCTTTTCATTCTCATTTTCGAGCCGTTCCATTTCTTGTTTCATTTCATTCATGGTAGATTCTAAATTAGAAATTCGGCTGTTCAATGTAGAAACTTTTTCCTCTTTCTTTGCAAGCGCATCACGAAGCTGCTCGTTTTCCCTTTGTTCAGACCGTTCACTATCTGAGTCTATGAAATTGGATATAACCGGTATCGAGCTGCCAGTCTGTTTCGCCCACCCGGTCACATCTGCACCTGCAACCGTAAAAACAACAGCGGCTATCACGGCAACCCCAACCACTGGAAGTACAATGGCAAACAGAAAGCCTAATACCGGGTTCATTTTCTTTTTTTGGGAATTGTTATTTTTTTCCATATCATTCACCTGGTTTTCGGCTGATGTATTGCTGAATCGATATCTCATTCATAGCTGTTTCTTCATATTTTTTAAGCCGTTCCATCGTTTCTTCATGACGATGGCTTATGATTTTTTCGAACTTTTTTACTTCGGTATGCGCATCATGAAGCTGCTTTTGTTTCCGCTCCATTTCAGCTCGAGCCGCTTGAACATCTTCCTGCATGGCAACAACCTGTCTTGTCAGATTCTCCATATAAACAGCCTGTTCTTGTATTCTGTGAATGGTGGCTGTTTCTTCCAGGCAGGCTTCATAGGACCGTTCTGCTTCTTCTTTTTTACGAAGCAAGTGATACAACTGGGTAGCAGTTGATTCAAATACTTCTACAGCAGTCTGATAAGATTTTTGGGCAGCTTGTTTTTCATTTTCTCGTAAATGTAAAATTTTTGATAAAGTAACTGTCCCCGCCATCATACGCCTCCATTAAGCAAGTTTTGCATCGCGGTTATGGATTCTTCCAGTGTATGGCGATCCGTAATCCCCTGTTTCAAAAAGGTTTGGATTTTCGGATAGAAGCTAATTGCCTTGTCAATCTCCTGATTTGTACCGCGTTTATAGGCACCAATTTGAATCAATTCACTGTTTTCCTCATACCGAGCCATTAAGTCTCTGATTTGTTTCGCGGCGTTCAAGTGTTCATCACTTATGATATTATTCATGACCCTGCTGATAGACTTCAGCACGTTGATAGCCGGGAAATGACCCTGCTCCGCTAAATTCCGGTCAAGGACAAAGTGTCCATCCAATATCCCACGTACCGTATCAGCAATTGGTTCGTTCATATCATCACCGTCAACGAGAACCGTATAAAAAGCAGTAATGCTCCCGTTCATGCTTGTCCCCGTACGCTCCAGCAGTTTCGGAAGGGCTGCAAAGACAGACGGCGTATAACCTTTTGTGGTCGGTGGTTCACCAGCCGCCAAGCCAACTTCACGCTGAGCCATGGCTACCCGGGTAACAGAATCCATCATCAAATTTACTTGAAATCCTTGATCCCTGAAATATTCACTGATTGCTGTTGCCGTGTAAGCTCCTTTGATCCGCATTAATGCCGGCTGATCAGATGTCGCTACAACAACAATCGATTTTTGTAATCCTTCCTGGCCAAGATCGTTATCAATAAACTCGCGCACTTCACGCCCCCGTTCACCAATCAGGGCAATGACATTAATGTCAGCACCGCTATTGCGAGCAATCATGCCGAGCAGTGTACTCTTTCCAACACCACTTCCGGCAAAAATCCCCACTCGTTGACCTTTGCCGACTGTCAGCAGTGAATCAATCGATTTGACACCGACCTGGAATGGTTCGGAAATGGCCGGTCGTGATAGCGGATTGGGTGGCATCTGCTCCGTTAAGCGGCTTGACAGCCCTTTCGGAAGGCGTGATCCATCCAAACATTCCCCGAGCGAATCAACAACTTCGCCAATCAGCCCCCTTCCAATTTTCACGGTCAGGGCCTTTCCTGTTGACTCCACCAGGCACCCCGGACCAATGGCAGCAATATCCGCAAATGGCATGAGCATGATTCGTTCATTATAAAAACCAATCACTTCAGCTTTGACGTGTGTATTGTTTGCGGTATTATGAATCAGGCAAACTTCACCTATGTTTACTTCAGGTCCGAGCGACTCAACCATGAGCCCGACTGCACGCATAACCTTTCCATAACGTTTGAACGTGTCTGCCTGGCTGATCGCCTCTTGGTACTTTGACAGGTTCATCGTTTATTCCTCATCCTGTTCTGCGCTGATTTCCTTTAAGGTTTTCCGCAACTCTGCCAGTTGTTCGTCAACACCAGCTTCAACCTGGCCAAAAGCATGTTTCACAAGACAGCTGTTTTTATCTGCATCCGCATCCGCATACACAGAAATACCACGGTCACCTCCGAACATTTCTGCAAGCGCGTTTCGTTGTTCCGTCACTCGTTCAAAATGAGATGGGTGTACGTAAATAGTCAGTTCCGGTTTATCTTTCAAATCTTTAACAGCTGCCCGAACAATCGAAAGAAAGGCGTCTGGATGTTCGTCGAGTTTATGATGAATGATTTTTTCAGTGCTCTGAAGGGCCAGTTCCAAAATGGATTCCTCCGTCTGTCCGATGACAGAATGATAGTCTTTTGTTGCCGATGCAACAATATCATTTGCTTGTGCAATCAGCTGTTTATATTGATCGAGTCCTGCCCATTTGCCCTTTTCAAAACCATCTGCATAACCTTCTTCTTTTGCTTGCTCTATCCATTGCTGTTTTTCCGTTTCCCAGTTCGCTTTCGCTGCTTCAATCTCCGCATTTGTCTTTTCCACCATTTCAGCTTGCTGTTTTCTAATCCGTTCCAGTTCATTTTGTGCCTGAACCAAATCGTCCTGTATGCGTTGGTGTTCAGCTTCTTTTTCATGATGCAGGTTTGAGTCATCGTCGTTACTAGCTTTAACTGGCCGTAGTTTAATTTGTTTCTTTTCTGCTATGTGTGTCTGTCCGTGATAGATACTAGACAATGATATCATCCCCTCCGCCACGGGCAATTACAATTTCACCAATTTCTTCAAGATGACGGATAGCTCCTACAATTCTTGTCTGTGCTTCTTCCACATCACGCAAACGAACAGGCCCCATGTACTCCATTTCTTCCTTGAACGTCTCTGCCATCCGTTGTGACATATTTTTAAAGACAATATCTTTCACTTCATCACTAGCCACTTTCAGGGACAAACGGAGATCTTCATTGTCCACTTCCCGAATAACCCGCTGGATGGCACGGTTGTCAAGTACCACAATATCTTCAAACACAAACATCCGTTTTTTGATTTCCTCTGCCAGTTCGGGTTCCTGTATTTCCAGCGCATCCAGAATGGTTTTCTCTGTACTTCGATCTACCCCGTTCAATACTTCCACGACAGACTGAATGCCGCCGGCTTGTGTATAGTCTTCTGTTACCGAAGCTGACAGTTTTTGCTCCAGTACTTGCTCCACCTGGCTGATAATTTCCGGCGAGGTTGAATCCATGGTGGCGATCCGTTTAGCAACTTCCGCTTGCATCTCCTGCGGCAATTCGGATAGAATCTGGCCGGACTGTTCTGGATCAAGATAGGATAAAACCAAAGCAATCGTCTGCGGGTGTTCATTTTGGATAAAGTTCAGCACCTGCTGCGGTTCTGCCTTCCGGGCAAAGTCAAATGGCCGTACTTGTAATGATGCGGTAAGACGGTTCATAATGCTGTCTGCTTCCTTGTCACCAAAGGCTTTTTCCAGCACTGTTTTGGCATAGCCAATTCCACCTTGTGCAATATAATCCTGAGCCAGAGCAATCTGGTGAAACTGTTCCAGTACGTCTTCCTTCATATCTGATTCCACCTTTTTAACGGAGGAAATTTCTAAACTCAGCTTTTCAATCTCTTCTTCTGTTAAATGTTTATAGACTTGTGCAGATACATCTGGTCCGAGCGAAATTAACAGAATCGCTGCTTTTTGTTTTCCCGTGAGCGTTTCCTGCCGTACCATACATTTTCACTCCTTAATCATCCGAAATCCAGCTTCTCAGCAGTTTGGCAAAGTCTTCCGGATTGTCTCTGGCCATTTTTTCCAGTTGTTTTTTGCGGGTTACTGCATCAGACTCTTCAGCATCTTCCAATTCTGGCACTTCTTCTTTTTCTTCTTTTTGAGGAGCCATATCCACTTCGGTTACCATTTCTGTTTCTGCATTCCGTTTTCGGCTCCGGAGCAGCATAATTAGCAGTACAATAATGATAACGAGCAATGCCGCACCTGCTGCGTACATCCAATATGGAATGGCTGGTGGGGGAGGCGATGGAGCCCCTATCGTTTCGCTAAATTCCTGGAACACGATGGACGTCTTTTCCTGCGGCTGTATGTCACCATACTCACCGTCAATCGATGTACTGACAATCGAATTCAGAATCGACGCTATTCCTTCTTCTACCGTATCTTGTTCCTGCGCTGACAAATATTGGACCTCGCCACCCTTTCCTCCTTTCACTTCATCAACGGCTACCTGGATGCCTAAGTCACGGATCTTATACGGGCTTTCAACAATTTCTTTGCGAATACGGTTATACTCGTTGTTAATCGTCTCTTTGGAACGTTCGTACTCGCCATCGCCTCCTTCAGCAGGTTCTTGATACCTAGGAAAGTCCTCTTCACCAGTGCCGGGGGTTCCCCCAGACGGCGGATTGCCTTCATATGTTTCCTGAACAGACTCAATGCTCACCGGCAGCCCTTGCATATTCTCAACATCGACAGGCTCCACCAATTTCTCAACCCGATTTTCTTTTGTGAAATCGACATCAGCTGTCACGGAAACAATGACATTGTCCATCCCGACCATCGCACCGAGCATTTGCTGCAGCCGACGTTTTATATCACGCTCAATGTCTTTTTTGACATTTTGCTGAGAAGCATATGTATTCTGCTGTCCTGCTGCATTTGGCGCGTTCTTGTCAAAATACTCAAAGTACTGATTCATGATGGCAATATTATCTTCTTTTAAATTAGGTACCGCTTTTGAAACGAGATGATACAGCGACTCAATCTCATTTCCTTTAAACTCATATCCTGGCTCCGTATTAATAACAATTGATGCACTTGCCGCTTGTGCCGACTCACTGACAAAGACAGGCTTTTCGGGCATGTTTATCATAACCCTTGCATCATTGATGCCTTCCACACCCTTCATCATATTGGCCAATTCCGTCTGCATTGCATCAAGCTTAATCATGCTGAACTCATTATCCGTTATCCCCCAGGAGGCATTTTCACTGAAATAGGAATAATCTATGCTCCCGCTATTTGGAATACCCTGCCCGGCAAGGTCGACAAGTAAGGAGTCAACATTTGACTCAGGCACGGTAACCGTCGTCCCGCCATTTTCCAGCTCATACGGAACACCTCTGGAATCAAGTTCAGCTTTGATTTGGCTTACTTCCTGCAAAGACATGTCATTATATAAAGGAACGAACTTAGAATCAGCGGAAAAAAATAGAATAGCAGCAAGCAGAACAATGCTTAGTGCTGCAGAACCGATAAAAATTCCTTTTTGTTTTTTCGTGCGTTCGGTCCAAAAGGAAGTTGCCGTATTTTTTATTGTTAATAGTTTTTCCTTCATATATTACCCCGCCAAATTCTAAATCTTTAATGGTAGAAAGTCCCGTACCATAACGAATGACTGAGACCATAACAACTCCCGCTAGATTTGCATGCGCATTATTTCGTTATAAGCATCAATGACTTTTCGCTGCACCTGCACCGACGTCTCCAATGTAATACTTGCTTTTTGCGCTGTGATCATGACATCATGCAAATTATCTATCTTACCCTGAGCCAGTGCTTCCGTTTTCTTATCCGATAGCGTTTGTGTATCATTCACATGATCAATTGCGGTCTGAAGTGCATTTGCAAAGTTGCTTTGTGCCTTATGCGGTGATACAGGCTTTTGCATTTGTCCGGAATCAGGCGGGACAGGCTGTGTATGTATTCCATTACCAATCGAATTCATTCTTTCATCCCCCTACTCACTTTCCGCTATTTCCCAATTTCCAGGGCTTTCATTAACATGTTTTTGCTGGCGTTCAATGACGTAATATTAGCTTCATAGGATCTGGTTGTGCTCATTAAATCAACCATCTCCTTTAATGGATCAACATTCGGCATCTCCACATAACCGGCCTCATTTGCATCTGGGTGATCAGGGTTGTACACCGTTTTAAAAGGTGTATCATCTTCCTTAATTGCAGAGACTTTCACTCCCGAACCAGGACGGGATTGCGTATGAGCAGCCTGCTGCAGAAATGATTGAAAACTATTTCTTTCAGGTTCCATGACGACCATTTTACGCCTGTACGGCTCATAGTCACCATTTTCATTTATGGAAGCCCTCGTCGTCTGTGCATTTGCAATGTTGGACGAAACAACATCCATACGCAGGCGCTGAGCTGTCAGCGCGCTGCCACTAGTATTAATCGCGTGAAAAATCGACATCGTTATCTTCCTCCTTTGATAACCGTTTGCAGACTGTTAAACTTGCCGTTTAAGCGATCAACTAAGCTTTGGTTATAGATTTGGTTTTTTGCCAGTTTTGTCATTTCTTGATCCACATCGACATTATTGCCATTGTGGTTATAGGCAGTGTTCTGTTGTGTGACAATGGTATAAGGCTGCTGCGGACTTGCTTGACCAAAGGAAATGTGACGAGGATGTGTTTGCTTTGCCTGAAAAGAAGAAGTTAATTCATTTTCGAACACCTGTTTGAACACAGTTTCTTTCGCTTTATATCCAGGTGTATCCGCATTTGCTATATTGTTTGCGATAACTCGATTTTTTGCTGAAGCATAATCAAGTGACCCTTCAAGTGTCTGAATAGTCCCTGAGAAGAGATTCATTTTTCAACCTCCTTTTTTATCAAAAAAACGACGGTCAAATTTCACATCTTGTATACGAATAGTTTAATTTAAATAGAATACAAAGTCTATCACATTTCGACATTTTTAAACTCTAGAAAATGAATTGGTTACAAATGACTAGGACTTTTAGCCTGTTTTGTTTACTTATTTTTACAAAACCCCGAATCAATTTGCTTTTTCTGTTAAATAGGAAGCGGTAAAATCTTTTTTAAACCTGGTCATAAAAAAACAGCTATCGGATTGATAGCTGTTTTTACATTCAATACAATGCAGATTGTTATCTGGAACGGAGCTTTTCAAGCTCTACCAGAAACTTGTCATTCAATACTTTAATGTATGTCCCTTTCATACCAAGGGAGCGCGATTCAATGACCCCGGCACTTTCAAGTTTTCTTAGCGCATTAACGATAACGGATCTAGTAATGCCGACACGGTCTGCAATTTTACTGGCTACAAGCAGTCCTTCACTGCCGTTAAGCTCCTCAAAAATATGGTCGATTGCTTCCAATTCACTGTATGACAGCGAACTGATTGCCATTTGCACGACAGCCTTGCTTCTTGCTTCCATTTCAATCTCTTCGGTTTTTTCATGCAATATTTCCATTCCTACAACAGTAGCACCATATTCAGCAAGCAACAGGTCGTCATTACTAAAGCTATCGGATAATCTGCTCAGTACTAATGTTCCCAATCGTTCACCACCGCCAATAATTGGCACAATCGTTGTCAGGCCGTTTTGGAACAATTCACGATTTTCTTCAGGGAACGCCGTATATGGACTGTCAATGTCAAGGTTAGCGGTTGTTTCATTGAAGTTAAACAGCCCTTGTGTATATTCTTCCGGAAACTGTCGTTCTTCCAGCATCGTCTTCATACGTTCATTTTCAATTTCCTGATTAATGGCATACCCGAGCAGTTTCCCGCGACGGCTGACAATAAATACATTACCTTTAATAGCATCTCTCAACGTTGCAGACATGTCATTGAAGTTCACTGATTTTCCGGTTGTTTTCTGCAGCATTGCATTAATTTTTCTTGCACGATCTAAAAGTTCCATTATGTGTTGTCCTCCATTTCATATTCACTCATTCATTATAGAATGAACTGACTTAAATCTTTGTCTTTTATAATAGTACTTAACTTTTCATCCACATAGGAGTCGGTTATTTCGATTGTCTCCATATTAATATCGGGGGCCTCAAATGACAGATCCTCCAGCAGTTTTTCCAAAATCGTATGAAGCCGCCGGGCGCCAATATTGTCCGTCTCCTGATTTACCTGGAAAGCAATTTCTGCCAATCTATTTACAGCTTGGTCGGTAAACACAACATTTATACCTTCTGTTTTTAATAATGCTGAATATTGTTTCAACAAAGCGTTCGATGGTTCTTGCAGTATTTGTTTAAAGTCATCAATAGCAAGTTTGTCAAGTTCAACCCGAATTGGGAATCTTCCCTGCAACTCAGGTATTAAGTCAGATGGCTTTGCCGTATGAAACGCACCAGCCGCAATAAACAGCATATGATCTGTTTTGACCGGGCCATGTTTCGTAACAATGGTCGATCCTTCAATAATTGGAAGGATATCGCGCTGCACACCTTCGCGGGAAACGTTTGCGGAATTATCCTGCTTGCCGGATACCTTATCAATTTCATCAATAAACAAAATCCCCGTCTGTTCTGCCCGGTTAATGGCCTCTTCTGCCGCCTCTTCCATATCGATAAGTTTCTGTGCTTCCTGCTGTGTCAGCACTTTCCTTGCTTCTGAGACCGGCAGCTTGCGCTTTTTCTTGTTCTTCGGCATGAATTGGCCCAGTGCATCCTGCATGTTCATGCCCATCTGCTCCATTCCAGACCCTTGCAGCATGTCAAACATGGATGGCTGTTGTTCCTCAATTTCAATGGTCACTTGCCTGTCTTCCAATTCACCCATTGCCAGTTGCTGTTCCACCTGCTTCCGTTTATTCCGGATTTCTTCATCATTTGTAGAAGTTTGGCCGCCTTGTTCATTATCTTCCTGTGCAGAAAATAACATCTCAAACGGATTTTTCATATTGTTTTGTTTCTTCGCCTGTGGAACAAGCAGCTGGACTAATTTTTTATTAGCTTCTTGAGCCGCTCTATCCTTCACTTCTTCCATTTTTTCTTCCTTCACCATACGCAAGGCCATTTCTACAAGATCGCGCACCATCGATTCCACATCACGGCCAACATAGCCAACTTCCGTAAACTTGGTTGCTTCCACTTTCACAAAAGGGGCATGGACCATTTTGGCCAGCCGCCTGGCGATTTCTGTTTTACCAACCCCAGTTGGGCCAATCATTAAAATATTTTTAGGAACAATTTCATCCCGGATCTGCTCATCAAGTTTCATACGGCGATACCTGTTTCTCAAAGCAACAGCGACGGACTTTTTAGCATCTGACTGACCGACAATATAGTTATCGAGCTGATCAACAATTTGTTTTGGGGTATAATGAACTCCCATGAACAAAAGCCTCCTAACTAATCAAGTACCTCAAGGGTAATCTGATTATTCGTGTAGACACATACTTCACCAGCAATCTCCAGAGCAGCTCGGGCAATCGCTTCAGCTGTCATATCGCCGGAATGTCTGACTAGGGCTCTGCCAGCACTAAGGGCAAAGTTCCCGCCCGATCCAATGGACAGAATATCATCATCCGGTTCAATAACTTCTCCAGTTCCGGAAACAAGAAACATCTTTTCTTTGTTCATAACGATAAGCATTGCCTCCAGTTTGCGGAGAACCTTGTCACTGCGCCATTCCTTTGCGAGCTCAACGGCTGATCTCGCGAGATTACCGTCAAATGCTTCCAGTTTCCCTTCAAATTTCTCAAACAGTGTAAACGCATCTGCAACCGACCCGGCAAAGCCTGCAAGAACTTGCCCTTTGTGCAGTGTTCGAACCTTTTTGGCATTGTGTTTCATGATCGTTGCATTCCCCAGGGTTACTTGCCCATCCCCACTCATTGCACACTGTCCGTTATGCCTGACAGCAAATATCGTTGTCGCATGCATCTCAGCCGGCATTCCCATCACCTCTTAGTAAGGATTATCGATCGGTTGCCCGCGGATGACTGTTCATGTACACACTCCGCAGCCGATCTTTTGTCACATGTGTATAAATCTGTGTTGACGCCAGATTCTCATGACCCAGTAATTCCTGTACTGTCCGGAGATCAGCACCCTCATTCAGCATATGTGTAGCAAACGTGTGCCGCAGTTTATGCGGGTGCACATGCACGGTCAAAGCAGCCTTTTCAACCATTTTCTCCAAAACAACCCGAATGCCTCTTACTGTCAGCGGACGGCCTCTGTGGTTTAGAAACACAGCATTTGCAGGCGCCGATGCCTTCTCTAACAGCTTTCTTCTCCCATCATTTATGTATGTTTCCAGTGCAACTTCTGCAAAGCGGCCGAACGGAATATACCGTTCTTTGCTGCCTTTTCCTTTTACGAACATAGTTCCGATGGTAAAGTCAATGTCAGAAAGCTGCAAGCGTTGGCATTCACTGACTCGAACGCCGGTTGCATAAAGTGTTTCGATTAATGCTTGATTGCGTTGACCGATTGGATTGCTTAAGTCACTAACGTCAAAAAGCTTTTCAAGTTCTTCCATATACAGAAAACCGGGAATGGGCTTTTCTGCCATTGGAAGGGTTACGTGAAGAAAAGGGTTGCCATGGACTACATTTTCCCGTTCTAAAAACTTGTAAAAACTCTTCAGACTGGATATTTTCCTGGAAACAGACCTTCTCCCTAATTTTCTGTCATACAGTGTAGTCAAAAATGACCGGATGACCCGGTAATCAACGCTCTGAAGGTCTTCAATCCCCTCCTGAAGCAAAAATTGATAAAATGATTCAAGGTCATCCGCATAATATGCGACGGTATATGGTGAAGCGTTTTTCTCAATCTGCAAATACTCCATAAATGCTTTGCGGAACTCTGCCATTTGATTCACATTTTCACCCCGCTCAACAGCGAATAAAGCATACCACAGAAAAGAGTGCAAAGCAATAAATTTAACTAAATTGTAACAAAATTCTGAAATAATCTCAATCCTGTTTAGTTAGAAAAGCACCAATACCTGCGCCAAACACGATTAAAACGCAGTGTGAGCATGCCTGTCAAGCAAATCACCTTACCAATGCGCAATTATATCGGTTTCCCCTATAATAGTCAATAATAAGAGATCAGTTATCAAAAGAGTTTCACAAGTATGGATTCAGCTGATGATAAACATAATAATATTATTCCCTGACAGGGAACTTTTCAAACATTTCAGCAAGAAAAAAGACCGCCTTGGGGCGGTATGGCGGTCAGTTATCTTCACTTTCTCGATAATCACAATTAGTGCACTGCACACGAGACTCTTTTTTTGTTTTTTTCTCAACCATAAAGGAGCCACATTTCGGACACGGCCTGGAAATAGGTTTATCCCATGTAACGAATTCACACTCCGGATAACGATCACAGCCGTAGAATTTCCGGTTCTTCTTAGATTTTCGTTCAACAACGTCACCTTTTTCACAGCGCGGACAGGTGACCCCAATTTTCTTCAAAATCGGTTTTGTATTCCGGCACTCCGGGAAGTTTGAACAAGCCATAAATTTACCATACCTGCCCATTTTATAAACCATTTCATGCCCGCAGTTTTCGCAGTCAATGCCAGCAGGTTCATCCCGGATCTCCACTTTTTCCATTTCTTCCTCTGCTTTTTCCAGACGTTTCCGAAAATCACCATAGAATTCATCCAGCACCTGGACCCATTCCGCTTTTCCTTCTTCAACGGCGTCCAGATCTTCCTCCATTTTGACGGTAAAATCAACGTCAATAATTTTCGGGAAGAATTCTTTTAAAATGTCCGTCACTATTTCGCCTAATTCCGTCGGGACAAACCGTTTATTGTCCAGCTGCACATAACCTCTGCGCTGGATGGTGTCCAATGTAGGAGCATATGTGGACGGCCGGCCGATTCCCTGCTCCTCCATTGTCCGGACGAGCCTTGCTTCGGTGTATCTTGGCGGCGGCTGTGTAAAATGCTGGTTTGGTGTAATTTCATTCGCTTCAATAATCATGCCCTCGGTTAATTCCGGCAAAAATTTATTTTCGTCCTTTTTCTTCTTGTCGTCTGTTCCTTCCACGTACACTTTCATGAATCCCTTGAACTTGACTTTCGAACCTGTCGAACGGAACTCAACTCCGTTATTTACCAAGTGAACCGTCATGGTGTCCATGACAGCAGGTGCCATCTGGCTGGCCAGGAATCGCTCCCAGATCAGTTTATACAGGCGAAACTGATCACGCGACAGGATTGGCTTCAGTGACTGCGGATCCCGCATGACTGAAGTAGGCCTGACTGCTTCGTGCGCATCCTGAGCGCCTTCCTGCTGTTTAGCCTTTTTGGAAAATCCCAGGAAATTTTTGCCGTAATTCTCTTCAACATAGGTTTTTGCTTCCTGCTTGGCCGTGTCAGATATACGTGTAGAATCCGTACGCATATATGTGATTAGACCAGTAATTCCACCGGCTTTTTTGCCCAAATCGATTCCCTCATACAACTGCTGGGCTACCATCATGGTTTTTTTGGCACGAAAGTTCAATTTGCGGGCTGCTTCCTGCTGCAAGGAAGATGTGGTAAACGGTTTAGCCGGATTACGCTTGCGTTCACGTTTATTCACCTTATCAACGGAAAACTTCTTTCCATCCAGTTTTCCCGTAATGGCTTTCACATCCGCCTCTGACTTTAGTTCCTGTTTCTTGCCGTCTACCCCATAAAATGACCCTTCAAAATGTTCTGCATCCTTCTGAAAGTCGGCTTCAATGGACCAATATTCTTCCGGTATAAAATTTTGGATTTCCTTTTCCCTGTCGATAATCATTTTTACGGCGGTAGACTGTACTCGGCCGGCACTCAATCCCTTTTTAACCTTTTTCCATAATAAAGGGCTAATATTGTAGCCGACAAGCCTATCAAGTAACCGCCTTGCCTGCTGGGCATTAACTAAATCATGGTCAATTGACCGCGGGTGTTTAAATGATTCTTTAATCGCATCTTTTGTAATTTCGTTAAAAACGACACGGCATTCGGAATCTTCGTCAACGTTCAACGCATATGCCAAATGCCAGGCGATGGCTTCCCCTTCTCTGTCAGGGTCTGCTGCGAGAAATACTTTTTTTGCCTTTTTAGCAGCTGACTTTAAGTCTTTTAAGACATCCCCTTTACCGCGTATCGTTATATATTTCGGTTCAAATTGATTATCCGGGTCAATCGCCATTCGGCTTTTCGGCAAATCCCGGACATGTCCCATGGATGCTTTTACTTTGTATTTTTTTCCTAAATAACGTTCAATCGTTTTCGCCTTTGCTGGCGACTCCACGATCACGAGGTAATCTGACATATGTTCTCCTCCCATATGAGGTCAGCTTGATAAATGGTAGATATTGCAATTCCCTTTTTCATTTGGAAATCTTCACTAATCGTAAATAGTTCCATTTCGTTTGTCAACTATGGTATGTGCTGATTTGTGTTCATATGATCCAGTGGGGCTCCATTCTTTTCCAGTCCTCGGAAATATCTGCTACATCCAGTACCAATTTCGCCCCGTCTTGAATCATTTGATTACAGCCTTTTGTATATTCAGCAAGCGGGGACCCGGGCAGCGCATACACGTCTCTTCCCTGATCCAGTGCCTGATCGACTGTTATTAACGTGCCACTGCGTTCAGTAGCTTCAATGACAAATGTGCCAAATGAGAGTCCACTGATGATTCGATTTCGCTCTGGAAAATGATAACGTTCTGGCGGGGTGTTCGGAGGGTATTCGGTCAGAACTAATCCGCTGGCTGTAATTTGTCTGAACAGTTGTATATGCTGTTTGGGATAAATGTAATCAAAACCACTTCCAAGCACAGCAATGGTTTTTCCTTGATTGTTCAGTGCGAGCTGATGCGCATAACTGTCGATTCCTGTGGCCATTCCACTGACGATGACCCATCCGTCTTTTATTAACGGCAGTACAAATTTCTCCATTTTTGGCAAAGCCTCACTCGATGGCTTTCTTGTTCCAATAACACTTAGCATAGGGTGAAACGTCAATAAATGTGTATCACCCATCGCATATAATACAAGGGGCGCATCTTTAATTGTTTTTAACACAGGCGGATAGATATCGTCAACTATCGTTATCATTTTGCAATATGTCAGGTCGTGCCTGATTTTTCTTTTCAGTTTGGGATTTCGCAAGTCAGTGTGGAACTGGGCAGCTTTCTTGGGTGGAATAGAGAAGATTTGACTGATGTCAGAGGATGTGAGTTTATAAATGGATTCCAATGTGGTGTCATAACGGATAAATCTTCGTATTGTCCTGCGGGTAATACCGCGGCATTGAGAAATATGAATCAGCCGTTTGCGTATTTTTTCCAATTCACCACTCCCTTTATGATTTTTATCGTCATTATCAATTTATCGGAGAAAATAATAGAGGAGGAACCCAGAGGAAAGAGTATCTCCGGGTTCCTAATTAGCAATTAATGTGTTTTGCATTTTTCCTGCAGACCATTTTCTTTTAGTACATCAATCATGGTCTCACCAATGTCTGATGGTGTTGCAGCTGTCTTAATTCCGGCATCATTCATGGTACGAATTTTTTCTTCAGCCGTTCCTTTACCGCCGGAAATAATTGCACCAGCATGGCCCATACGTTTTCCTGGTGGTGCAGTTGCTCCCCCGATAAAGCCGACAACCGGTTTATTCATGTTCGCCTTAACCCATTCGGCCGCTTCTTCTTCAGCTGTGCCGCCAATTTCACCGATCATGACAACGGCTTCTGTTTCCGGGTCGTCATTGAAAGCTTGCAGCGCATCAATAAAGTCGGTGCCATTGACAGGGTCCCCGCCAATGCCAACAGCTGTTGTCTGTCCATAACCAGCCTCAGACAACTGATGTACAGCTTCGTACGTCAATGTACCAGAACGGGAAACAACTCCGATATGTCCCTTTTTATGGATATATCCCGGCATAATACCGATTTTACATTCGTCAGCAGTAATAACACCCGGGCAGTTCGGGCCGACAAGGCGTGTTTTCTTGCCTTCCATGGCGCGTTTTACTTTCACCATGTCCATGACTGGAATATGCTCGGTAATACAGATAACAAGATCCAGTTCCGCATCAACAGCCTCCAGAATCGCATCAGCTGCTGCCGGAGCCGGAACATAAACAACAGATGCATTCGCACCAGTTGCATCAACAGCATCCTGTACCGTATTGTATACTGGAACACCTTCCACTTCTGTTCCGCCTTTTTTCGGTGTGACACCACCGACTACTTTTGTACCATATTCGAGCATTTGTTTTGTATGAAATTTGGCTGTTCCGCCAGTGATTCCCTGGACAATCACTTTTGTATCTTTATTAACATATACACTCATTTTCGTCCGTCCTTTCTACATATGATCAACAAATCACCGTTCGTTTTATTTATTTTACTGCGGAAACGATTTTCTCTGCACCGTCAGCCATTGATCCGGCAGATGTGATATTTAAGCCAGACTCGTCCAGAATTTGTTTACCCAATTCAACGTTTGTCCCTTCCAAACGTACGACAAGCGGAATATCAAGGCCTACTTGCTTCGTTGCTTCGACCACACCTTCCGCAATAACATCACACTTCATAATTCCGCCGAAAATATTGACAAAAATTCCTTTTACATTCGAATCGGACAAAATGATTTTAAAGGCTTCGGTAACTTTTTCTGTTGTCGCACCGCCGCCGACATCAAGGAAGTTGGCCGGTTCGCCGCCATAATGTTTGATAATGTCCATCGTTGACATCGCAAGTCCTGCACCATTAACCATGCAGCCGATGTTGCCGTCCAGTGCCACATAGCTTAGATCATACTTGGATGCTTCGATTTCTTTTTCGTCTTCTTCTTCTAAGTCGCGCAACTCAACTATGTCTTTATGACGGAACAATGCGTTATCATCAAAATTAAGCTTAGCATCCAGTGCCATGACTTCCCCGTCACCTGTCGTTACCAGTGGGTTGATTTCAGCGATGGAACAGTCTTTCTCTACAAATACATTATAAAGACCAATCATGAATTTAGCTGCTTTTCCAATCAGTTCATCGGGAATATTAATATTGAATGCCAATCTGCGAGCTTGATAACCTGACAGTCCGACAACCGGATCAATCACTTCTTTAAAGATTTTTTCCGGTGTTTCGGCAGCTACTTCCTCAATCTCCGTTCCGCCTTCCTCTGAAGCCATCATGACAACACGGGAAGTTGCACGGTCAAGTACAAGACCAACATAAAATTCGTTCTTAATATCGCTGCCTTCCTCAATCAATAGGCGCTTCACTTCTTTACCTTCAGGGCCTGTCTGATGTGTTACTAGATTTTTGCCCAAAATTTCATTCGCATATGTACGCACTTCATCCGAATTTTTGGCAATTTTAACACCACCAGCTTTACCCCGTCCGCCGGCATGGATTTGCGCTTTCACAACGGAAACATCACTGTTCAGCTTATTGGCGGCTTCAACTGCTTCGTCAACCGTATATGCCACATGCCCATTCGGGACACTTACACCGGATTCGCGCAAAATATCTTTGCCTTGATACTCATGAATGTTCATCTTTCATCCTCCCATCAAATTTCACTGCATTCCCATTGTATAAAAAAACAGCTGATTTCACAAGAAATAGCGATTTATGACAGATGATGCCTGTTACCATCATAATCGTACCACCAGGCGGTAAAGTGTCATAAGTTTCAAAAAGACGACACGTTCCTGCTGCAGGGAAGCGATTAACCTAATGACAAAGCGTACCTATTTAAGCTTCCATTGCTGATCGATTTGATACACGAAGGCAAATACTTCGGCGACGGCTTGGTAAAGCTCTTCGGGAATCGTTTCATTAATATTCAATTGGGCTAACAATTCAACTAGTGATTCGTCTTCTTGTACTGGAACATTGTTCTCTTTGGCCTTTTGAATGATGTCGGCGGCGACCAGACTTTTACCGGTTGCAGTGACTTTCGGTGCCTGTTCACGTTCCAGATCATAACGGAGCGCAACAGCTTTTTGTCGTTTTTCGGTCATATACGGTAATCCACTCCCTGATACGTTTGCTGATACGCTGCTTTTACAGTTTTGTTTAGCGTCTGTTGTTTATTATAAATCGGTTTAAATGTAACGGTAGAAAGCTGATAATTAAGTGCCGCCAGCCCCTCCTTCAATAGTGGCTTTAAGTCGGCCGTTTGTTCCGTAAGATGCTGTCGGTTATTGTAGATGGTTACGCCAACAGACCGTTTTTGGATATGCATATCAATAATGGTCTCTTTTAAATTCGTTAGTTCCAGATAAAACAAAATACGGCAAGAATCTGGGTTAATTTCTCCATTTTCCGTTTTATTACCGGAAAATTCCAGTCTTATATCTTCAGGTAATCCTAATTTTGCACCGGGCAACTGCAAATTTGCGTGAATGACATTTGCTGATTCAATTACTGATTGCAGCTGCATGCCATTTAGAAAATGCAGAAGCTGTTGAGAACGTTCATGAACTGTACCATCGCTTTGCTGGAGGAACTGCAGCAACATAGCTTTAACCGTATTGTGCTGTTCATTCGCCCGATTGCTGGCAAGCATATTTTCATAGTCCAGCCCGGTGAACTGGAGCACTTGCTGCACCTGATTCAAAAATTGTTTTTTTGGTGAGGCAAGAAGAAAGGTGTTTTCAGGTTTGACGCTTCCAGACGTTGGCTCAACCAGCTGGCTCAACCGTTGTATAAGATTTGGCTGCAGATTCGTCCTGTCAGGATTTTGTCTTAACAGATTCAACAACGATTGCATTTGCTCAGTCATACTATTAGAATCTGCGGAAGCAAGCGACTGATAAACCGATTCGGTAATAGGCAGGCCGGCCGAGATCATATTTTTAATCGTCTGGTGACTGTTTTTAGCACCATTCAATAAATGGAGTGCCTGCTGTAATTGTTCTTTGGTAAACGGAATCTTTTCTTTGATCAATGACTGTATGAGAGCTGCATTCGATTTCGATGCTTTCAGTCCAAGCTGCTGCAACAACTCTGATGTGTTACCTGAACGCTGGTTTTGCACCTTGTCACCAATAACCCGCAAATGAATCACATTATCTGATGGCTGCACTTGAAAATGGTACTTCCCGCCGACTGTTAAGGAAGCCTCCAGCTGGGCAATCATCCTTTGCGGACCAATCTTGATTTGCGCCTTCTGACCCGGGTATAATTTCATGATTTTGCCCTGAATAATCTGGCCCGGCCGTAAAACTTGTGGTGCATTAGAAATTTTAGCCGACGATGTCATTCGGTTTGCTGGTGATTTATGCACACTCATGCAAGCTTCCTCCCCCTATCTATTGACTGACAGCATTCCGTACAGGAGCAAACGATTTGCGGTGATAGGGGGAAATCCCCTGTTCTAGAAGCATGTCCAAATGCTGTTTCGTACCGTAGCCCATGTTGGACGCAAAGCCATACGCCGGGTACTGCTCGTGAATAGTTTTCATATAGTTGTCACGGGTCACTTTCGCCAATATACTTGCAGCGGCAATGGAGATGCTTTCCTGGTCCCCCTTGGTAATTGCTTCAGACGTACATGGCAATTTTCCAAGTGACACCGCATCAATCAGAATGTGGTCTGGAGTCGGATTCAGCTGGTGAACCGCATCATACATGGCCAGTTTCGTAGCTTCATAGATATTGATTTCATCGACTTTCTGATTATCAATCACGGAGATACCATAACTCACCGCTTCATTTTGAATAATGGTAAAGTATTCTTCGCGCGTCTGCTCACTCAATTGCTTGGAATCGTTCAGCCCCAGCAATTTAAAATCACGCGGCAAAATAACTGCCGCAGCGACGACGGGGCCTGCAAGCGGGCCACGCCCTGCTTCATCCATCCCAGCTATGTAGTTACAGCCATTTGCATAATTTTTTTGTTCATACTGGGACATGCGGAAAAAATTGTCTTCCAATGCTTTTTCCTTGAGTTTTTTCCGCTCATATCGTTCAATCAGCTGTTGCACGCCTTTGCGCTCATCTGTTTTCAAGTCTTTTATGTATGCCTCATTCAGTTCATCTGCTTCCAATAATTGTTTCAAAACAGATATGGATTGCTTTTCCAAACTATCACCTGCGTTTTCTATTTATATCGGCAAATCCCTTATAAATGTTAAGAAAAAGAACAATGTTATCATATCAGAAATTAACTCGTAACTCTACTAGCATGAAAAATAACGCACTAATCGCAAGCTCAGCGCAGTTGATAGAAAATGCGTCGTAAGTGCTATGACACCGCTACGGAAATACACTACGCTTTCCGCGGGGGAGTGGTGAGCCTCCTCGAACTCTGTTCTGCGGGGTCTCACCGATCTCCCATTTCCCGCAGGAGTCTCCGTGTATTTCCTCCGCTACCTTTACACTACTTCACTTTCTATCAGTATTATTGCTAATACGATGGTTGACTGGAGCGGAGGGTAGTCGACTCCTGCGGGAAAAGCAACAGCTGAAGATCCCGCAGGAAGCGGTTTTTGCTTCCGAGGAAGCTGAAGCGTTGCCCGCGGAAAGCGACTGCCCGGAGCGGAAATCAACGCCACTCTGTTATATTGTGGTAGACCAGTCTTCCGTTTAAGTTACGTCGCATTATATACATATTGTTCAGCAGCGTTCTATTATCAAACAAGTATCATTTTTTGGAAGGCAGCCTATAAAAAAGACACCTAATCGGATTCACATTATGTGTTATCCGAAGGTGTCTCCAATGTCAAATCACCAAGTTTTCCTATCCTTAGGTCACGGATGACCAAATCGGCTACTTTATCAAAATTGACGTTGCCACCACTTTCAAGAGCACCACGCTGTTTACCAATAGTAACGAATATATCCCACATATCCTGCATATCTTGATCAATTCCATAACGTTCTTCCAATTGTTCCGGATAGTGTTGTTGCATATGCTGAATGACAAATGCAGCAACATCATCCAGCGGCAAGAGCTGATCTTTAATCGTACCAATAGCTGCCAGCCGGTAACCAACGATTTCTTCCTCAAACTTAGGCCACAAAATCCCCGGTGTATCAAGCAGCTCAAAATCACCTTTCACCTTAATCCATTGCTGCTTCTTGGTCACACCCGGTTTATCACCGATCTGAGCGATTTTTTTATTGGCCAGACGATTGATTAACGTCGATTTACCAACATTCGGGATACCAAGAATCATAGCCCGGGCAGCTCGCGGATTAATACCTTTTTTCTTCAGCTTGTCCATTTTTTCCTTGCTCATCTTGTTTGCCGTTTGTATGACATGTTTTATATCGGCTTTATCATTGACGTTAATGGCAACAGCTTCCGTGCCTTGATGCTGAAGATAGGATAGCCATTCATCCGTTATTTTATCATCCGCGAGATCTTTTTTCATCATGACAATCATTTTGGGTTTTTGCTGCAACACGTTCTCAAGTATTGGATTCTGCGAGGATAATGGCGCCCGTGCATCAACGAGCTCTACTACAAAATCGACTAATTTTAGATTTTCCTCGACTTCACGCTTTGCTTTAGCCATATGGCCAGGAAACCATTGTATCGGCATCATTTAACCTCCCTATTCATCGAGTATTCGAATACGGTCAAGCGGCCAGTAAATCAGACTGGTTTTTCCGACAATTTGGTCCGTAGAAACAAGCCCCAGGATACGGCTGTCGGTTGAATTGTTCCGGTTGTCCCCTAACACCAGTACATGGTTTTCCGGAATGGTCTCATATTCGCCTGGCAGCTCCTCCAACTGAAAGTCACCGGTCAATGTTTGATAGGAAGGCATACTGTCCTTCCGCTTTTGAAGAAAGGACTCTTCCACTTTTTCACCATCAATATACAGTGTATCATCTTCAACAGCAACATGTTCCCCGGGCAAACCAACTACCCGTTTAATAAAATCTTTTCTGTCCGATGCGTGGAATACAACAATATCAAATCGTTCAGGCTGCCGTATATCATAAATGAACTTGTTGACAATCATTTGGTCACCGTTATGTAATGTCGGCATCATAGACGGGCCATCAACAACAATCGGGGCAAAAAAGAACGTTCGGACAATAAACGCTATACCGAACGCAATTAGAAGGGCTTTTACCCAGTCAAACCATTCACTCTTCCGTTTCGCCATATACTCCCACCGCCTGTTACAATATATGTATAGCTTATCTCTTCTGTATATCTTTATTATATCATGCTGTTATCGTATGTATGAAAATATATGTGTGAACAACCTTTTAAGAAAAGCGCAAGCGCCTTGCTCATCCCCGAAAACATACTTTCTTACTTTTAAAAGCAAAAAGGAGCTTGTATGAATACAACAAGCCCCTTTCCATAAGCAATTTCTATTGGCGGATTAGCGGCGTTCTTTAATACGTGCTGCTTTTCCGCGCAGATTACGAAGATAGTAAAGTTTCGCACGGCGAACAAGACCGCGGCGGGAAACTTCGATTTTCGCAACGCGTGGTGAGTGTACCGGGAATGTACGCTCAATACCTACACCATAAGAAATTTTTCTTACAGTGAATGTTTCGCTGATTCCGCCGCCTTGACGCTTAATAACGACACCTTCAAACACCTGGATACGTTCACGGCTGCCTTCAACAACTTTCACGTGAACCTTTAAAGTGTCACCTGGGCGGAATTCAGGATGATCGGTACGAAGCTGATCCTTTGTCACTTCTTCGATAATGTTTTGCATCCTGCTTCACTCCTTCCAAACCAATGCTCTTATCTCGCTATGGGACAGCGGAACATCGTTTTTACGCGCTCAAAACGTACTTAAGCACAATAGATAATATAACATAGGGCGTAAGAGAGTTCAATACTTGTTCTGATTGATTTTATTCAAAACTTTTTTGTCCTCTTCTGATAAAGTCTTTTCATCAATCAGTTCCCTCCGTCGCTCATACGTCCGTTTCAGCGACTCATTCCTGCGCCATGCTGCAATTTTTCCATGATCTCCAGATAATAAAATATCCGGGACTTTCATGCCACGGAAGTCTGCAGGTCGTGTGTAATGTGGATGTTCCAGTAGTCCAGTTGAAAAGGAATCTTCCGGTGCCGATTCCTCATTCCCTAGCACGTCTGGCAATAGGCGCACAACACTGTCAATCACAACCATAGCGCCAAGTTCCCCGCCGGTCAAAACGTAATCACCGATGGATATTTCATCAGTAACGAGATGTTTCCGAATTCGTTCATCATAACCTTCATAATGGCCGCAAATAAATACAAGATGGTCTTCTTCGGCCAGCTCTTCTGCTTTCTGCTGGTTGTACGGCTCCCCTTGTGGGCACATTAAAATAACTCTTGGTTTCGTTGCCTTATCGTTTGTAACAGCGTCTACGGCGTCAAAAACCGGCTGTGGGGTTAATACCATACCTGCACCGCCACCATACGGATAATCGTCCACTTTCATATGTTTGTTTGTGGAGTAGTCACGGAAGTTTACCAGATTGTAACTGAACTTTTCTTTTTCCTGCGCTTTTTTTAAAATGGACGCATTAAAAACGCCGTCAATCATTTCCGGAAACAACGTTAAGACATCAATATGCATCAATCTAGCAGTCCTTCCATTGGTTCGATGACCACTTTTTTGCTGGACACGTCCACTTCCTTCACAACATCTTCAATGTACGGAATCAGCACATCCTTGCCTTCTTCCCGACGAACAACCCATACATCGTTGGCACCTGGAGCGAGGATTTCTTTGATGATTCCCAGTTTATCACCGTTTGTGAGATAAACAGAACATCCGATAATTTCATGATAGTAAAATTCGCCGTCATTCAGTTCGGTCAGCTGATTTTCTGTGATTTTCAGATAAAACCCTTTCAAAGGTTCGACATCGTTGATTGTTTCATACCCCTTAAAATGGATGAGATCAAACCCTTTGTGAATACGATACCCGTCAATTTCCAATTCCTCTGTCTGACCATGTTCCTTCTCGAGAATTAGCCGGGTTCCGATTGCAAACCGGTCGTCAAAATCCGTGATCCGCTGTACCTTAACTTCACCTTTTATACCATGTGTGTTCACAATCTTGCCAACATTAAACGTTTGTGTCATACCATCACCTGCTATTGATCAATTCGGACGACTACACCATCTTTAATGACAATGGCTGCTTCTCCCATAATTTCATCCCAATGCGAACCTACACTGACTTCAACAAGGGCGTCAACTTCTTTTTCCGTGATTTCACTGCCTATCTCCAGAATATCCAGCTGTTCGAGTTTAAAATCAGCAAGCTTCATTTTTTCTTTACGGTTTTTAATTTCTTGCTGAAACCGCTGCGAAATCTCTTGTTTGGATACATTCCGCTTATTCTCCAGTTTGCGTTGTTCAAACCTGAGCTGTTGACACTCTTGTTCAAGTCGCATTTTGTGGTCATGAAAACTTTTCCGCAATTTCTCTTTGCTTTTCTCCGTAACAACCTGTTTGACAAGGACCTTCCTGATCATTTGCATACTGCTTCCCCACTCTCTCCAAACAGTATTGGGTTAACGACACACACACCATTTACACATATGTTCCAACAACGTCGACCGGAATGTGAACAACTTGTAAAAAGGGAAAGGTATCCCCCTCTCCCTCTACATAATATCCAAATAAATACGTTTGTTTGTATCCGTTTTTGCAGCATAAACAATCGTACGGATAGATTTAGCAATTCGTCCATTTTTGCCGATCACCTTACCGACATCGTTCTGGTTAACGGTCAGGTGATAGACATTTTTGCCGTCTTCTTCCGTTTCTGTTACAACGATGTCATCAGGGTGATCGACCAATGGCGTTACTATTGTTTCAATCAGGGCCTTCATGATATCACACTACTTTACCATTAGTTTTTCTGTTCGTGGAATTTTTTCATGATGCCTTGTTTAGAGAAAAGATTGCGGACGGTATCGCTTGGCTTCGCGCCTTTGGTCATCCAGTCCAATGCCTTCTCTTCGTTTATTTTTACTTCAACCGGGCTGACAACTGGGTTGTATGTGCCGATTTGCTCAATAAAACGTCCATCCCTTGGAGAACGTGAATCTGCTACAACAATACGGTAGAACGGATTACGTTTGGACCCCATACGTTTCATACGAATTTTTACAGCCATGTTTACACCTCCTATAACTTCTGTATCACAATTTTAGATTCTAACAGATAGAACAATGCCTGTAAAGTGTTTTTCCATTACAGGATATAAAGTGTTTTACATAAATGGCAAGTTCATTCCTTTGCCTTTTTTTCCTTTTTGTCCGCCTGTCATTTGTTTCATCATTTTCTTCATTTCACTAAACTGTTTTAGCAGTCTATTCACCTGGGAGACGGAGGTCCCGGAGCCTTTAGCAATCCGTTTCTTCCGGCTTGCATTTATAATGCTTGGGTCCTGCCGTTCTTTTTTCGTCATCGACTGAATAATTGCTTCAACATAAACAAGCTGTTTCTCGTCAATTTGTGCATTTTTCAGCCCTTTCATCTTGTTAGCACCCGGAATCATACTCATTATGTCTTCCAGCGGCCCCATATTTTTCACTTGTCCCATTTGTTCCAAGAAGTCGTCAAACGTAAAGGACGCTGTACGCATTTTTTCCTCGAGTTCTTTCGCCTGCTTTTCACTAACGTTCGTTTCCGCTTTTTCAATCAGGCTCAGCACATCGCCCATACCGAGGATACGTGATGCCATGCCCTCCGGATGGAAAGGCTCAAGCTGGTCAAGCTTTTCCCCCATTCCGGCAAATTTAATCGGCTTTCCGGTCACCGCTCGGATGGAAAGGGCTGCACCTCCGCGCGTATCGCCATCCAGTTTCGTCAGGACGACGCCAGAGATATCCAACTGGTCATTAAAGCTATCCGCCACATTAATAGCATCTTGACCGGTCATGGCATCGACAACAAGAAAAATCTCGTCCGGCGTTATTGCTGTTTTAATTTGCTGCAGCTCATCCATCAAGTCCTCATCCACATGCAGCCGGCCTGCTGTATCAATGATGACGTAATCATTATTCGCTTCTTTCGCCTGTTCCAGCGCTTCCTTCGCGATATCAACCGGGTTTGCGTCGGTACCTTTGGAAAATACGGGCATCCCCAGCTGCTGACCAACCGTTTCCAGCTGATCAATAGCTGCCGGGCGATAGACGTCTGCAGCAACCAGAAGTGGTGAACGATTGTATTTCTTCCGCAAGTGGTTGGCAAGTTTACCAGATGTGGTTGTTTTACCGGCACCTTGCAAACCAGCCATCATGATAACCGTTGGTGGTCGTTCGGCGGTAGCAATCTTGCTTTGTTCACCGCCCATCAGCTCGGATAATTCCTCTTTCACCACTTTAATAACTTGCTGTCCGGGGGTTAAGCTTTCCATCACTTCCTGCCCGACAGCACGCTCTTTAATCCGTTTAATCAAGTCCTTGACCACTTTAAAGTTAACATCGGCTTCTAAGAGCGCAAGACGGACCTCACGCGTCATTTCTTTTACATCTTGCTCGGATACTTTTCCTTTTCCGGTGATTTTTTTCATCGTGCTCTGCAGCCGGTCGGCCAATCCTTCAAATGCCATGGAAGGTGTCCCCCTACTCTAATTCTTTTAGTTGATGGATTAATGCTTTGATTTCACTGTCTTCGGCGGCTTTGTCCATCCTATCTAAAATCGTTGTGCGTTTTTGGAATTTATCGTATAAACCAAGTTTATTTTCATAGTCCTCAAGCATCTTTTCCGTCCGGCGGATGTTATCATATACGGCCTGACGGGAAACTTGCAGCAACTCGGAAATTTCACCAAGCGAATAATCTTCGCGAAAATACATATCCATATAACTGCGTTGTTTAGGGGTTAACAGAGTTTGATAAAAATCAAACAAATAATTGATTCGTGTTGTTTTTGCGAGCAACCTTAAACACCCCTTGCTAGTCCATTGTTAAGTGAAATCCCTTTACAAAAAGTTTACCATCATTCGGCCCCATCTTCAAGAAGATCCGCAAACAATCCGTATACAAAAGCATGGGCATCAAACGGCTGAAGATCCTCGATTTTTTCGCCGAGACCGACGAATTTGACTGGAATCTCCAGCTCATTACGGATGGCCAGAACAATTCCGCCTTTTGCGGTCCCATCCAATTTGGTGAGGATGATTCCAGACACGTCCGTTGCTTCTGCAAATGTTTTTGCCTGACTTAGTGCATTCTGCCCGGTCGTTGCATCCAATGCGAGCAAAACGTCGTGCGGGGCTCCAGGCACTTCACGCTCAATTACCCGTTTCACCTTAGCAAGTTCATTCATTAAGTTAACCTTGTTTTGCAGCCTGCCAGCGGTGTCACAGATCAAAACATCGGCATTCCGGGATTTTGCCGCCTTAATCCCGTCAAAAATGACTGCCGCCGGATCACTGCCTTCACTCTGCTTGATAACATCAACACCAGCGCGCTCCCCCCAGACATCAAGCTGTTCGATAGCACCGGCGCGGAATGTATCCCCCGCAGCCAGCAACACGTTTTTTCCTTCCTGTTGCAGTTGATAAGCAAGTTTGCCAATCGAGGTAGTTTTACCGACACCATTGACACCGACAACGAGAATGATGGAAAGGTCGTCCTCCTGCAGGTTCAGTTTTTCAATTTTCTCATCATCATCACCATAATACATTTCCACTAATTTTTCGGAAATGACGTCTTTAATTTCGGATGAGTCTTTTATCTTTTGCCGCTTTGCTTCCATTTTCAATTCATCAACAAGATCCATTACTGTATTGATACCAACATCCGCTGCAATTAATACTTCTTCCAGTTCTTCAAAGAAATCCTCGTCCACTTTACGGTAACGGGCAATCAGATCATTAATTTTACCGGAAAAGGAATTGCGCGTTTTTTCCATTCCTTTTTTATACTTTTTGGAAACGTCTTCTGTTTCTTCTTCATTCTGTTTGAATTTATTTTTTAATTTATCCATGAATCCCATGGAACGAATACCTCCTTATGCGTTTATCAGCTCGTCGGTTTCTTCCAGCCGGACCGACACGAGACGTGATACACCGGATTCCTGCATCGTAATGCCATGCAGAACGTCCGATTCTTCCATCGTCCCTTTTCGGTGCGTAATGACGATGAATTGGGTATGGTTACTGTATGTTTTCAGATACTTAGCAAACCGAACAACATTCGCTTCATCCAACGCTGCTTCCACTTCATCCAGCACACAAAACGGCACTGGCCGAACACGCAGTATCGCAAACAATAATGCAATAGCGGTCAAAGCCCGTTCTCCACCGGATAGCAGTCCGAGGTGCTGCAGTTTTTTGCCGGGTGGCTGAGCGATAATTTCCACGCCTGTATCGAGCAGGTTTTTCGGATCGGTCAGCTTCAACTCGGCCTTGCCGCCGCCAAATAACTGTTTAAAGACGAGTGAAAACTCCTCTTTAATTTGTCCAAATGTCTCCCCGAACCGTTTCTCCATTTCTTCATCCATTTCAGCGATAACCGAGTGGAGTGTCTGTTTGGCCTCGATTAAATCATGTTGCTGTGACGATAAAAAGTCATAACGCTCGGCAATGCGATCATATTCATCAATTGCACCAAGGTTGACCGTTCCCAATCGGTCGATGTTCTGCTTGATTTGTGCCACCATTGTCTGCGTTTCCTGAATAGCTTCCGTCTTTTCATAGTCTTGTTTTGCTTTTTCAAATGTCATCGTGTATTCGGTCTGCAGTTTGTTCAAACGGTTCTCCAGTTCCACATCGAGGCGGTTTGTCTTCACTTCTTTTTCCTGAATTGCTTCTATAAAGGCCTGATGTTTCTTGTTTTCCTCCTTGAGTTCGCGTTCCTGATCCTGCAGGTGCTGTGTGCGTTCGGAGCGATTGGAACGCATGTCCTGGATTTTTTTTGTAATCATCTCTTTATTTTCTTTTGCTTTCCGGATAGTAGCTTGAATTGTTTCTTCAGTTTCTTCGGCATGTTGCATTTCCAGCAGCTCGTTCAAATCATTGGCATAGATTTCATACTGTTCCTGGTAATCATTCAGTTGTGTCTGCAGGCTATTCGTTTTTTCACGCTGGTTCTTCAGGCGTTCTTCCTGTTCAGCCAACACCACTTGTGCCTTCTGAAGATCTGATTTAAGCTGGTCTTGATTATCCTGAAACATTTTTTCCTGTTCGGACAGCTTATTGATTTGCTCCTGTGTTGTTTCCAGCTGTTCAGAAATGGTCTTAAGCTCATTCGTCAGCTGTTCGCGGCGTGACTGCAGGTCGTTGGTATCTTGGTCAATTTGCTGCTTATCCTTGTCATATAGTTGAAGATTATCGTTCAGGGACGCTAGTTGCATTTCAGCTTCTTTCAGGGAAGCGCGGATGTCTTGCAGTTTTTCCTGGTCCGTAGAGATTCCTTCTTCTTCAGAAGCAATCTTCTGCTCCAGCTGACTGATTTCCTCTTTTTGCTTGTTGACCTGCCCTTCGAAGGTATGTGCTTTTTGCTGGTAATCCGCCAGCTTTTCCGTTACTTCTTGCAAATCCTTTTCCCTTGTAAACAGGGACTGTTTCGATTTTTTCTGTGCGCCGCCAGACATGGAACCGCCCGGATTGACCACGTCGCCTTCAAGTGTCACGACACGGTGCTTGCGCTTGATGAGGCCGGCAACCTCGTTAGCGTCCTTCAGTGTCTTCGCAACCAGAACATGGCCCATTAAATGACTGACCGCGCTTTGGAATTCTGTCGGTGCGGCCACAAGGTCTGCAGCAACCCCAACAAAACCGGGATGATTCTTCGCTTTTGCTAGCATTTCGTTCGGAACAAACCGCGCCTGGATTGATTGAAGCGGTAAAAAGGTAGCCCGGCCGCTGTTTGTCTTTTTCAGCCAGCTGATTGCCTGACGTGCCGCCTGATCATCACTCACAACAACATGCTGTGCCTGGCCGCCTAAGACCGTTTCGATTGCTGTTATATATTGCTTCGGAACATCAATGAGCTCAATAACAGCGCCGTGAATGCCGTTCAGCTTCCGGTCTTCACGGGCTTTAAGGACTGCTTTCACCCCATGAAAAAACCCTTGATAATCTTCTTTCATATCTTCCAGCATCTCTTTTTTGGACTTCAGCTTTTCAATATATTGATAGCCTTGATACAGTTTTGTTTGAGCTTCCTGAAAGGCATTGCGCTTATTCGACAAATCGTCTTTCATTTGTTGAACGGTTTGCGATTTTTCCCTGTATACCTTTTCTTGCTCTGTATAATCTGATTTCAGTTGCTCAGTTTTCGTGCTGAGTTTTTTTCGCTCGGCCAGCAGGTCTTCAAATTTTTCCGCCTGTTTTTCTTTTTTACCGGTAATTTGGTCTAGCTGCTGCTGAATCGATTGTTTTTCATTCCGTTTGGCGGCCTGTTCATTCAAGTACTCGATATAATCTGATTTCAATTCCTCAATTTGGCCGGCAATGTCGTCTCTGTCCGTTGTCAATTTCGCTTCCAGCTGCTTAACTTGCTCTTTCGTGTTGTCGCGGCTTTCCTTTAGTGATGCGAGTTTCTCCTTTTCCTGCTGGAGTTCATATTCGAGCATCTCGATCCGTTCAGCTGTTTCCTTTTTCTGTGCTTCAAGCTTTTCCTTGTTTTCAGTAACATGTTTTGTCCGTTCATGGAACACTTGTTTTTTGCCTTCGTATTGTTCAAGTTGCTCCGTTGTTGAAAGCAGGTCTGTCTGCAATTGCTCAATCTCTTCATCAAGCTTCTGGAGTGCCTGCCGTTCCTGTTCCAGCTCCGCTTCTTTTGTTTGAATGGCAGTTTTCTGGTTCAGTTCATCGGTCTTTTCTTTATCCAACTCATCCAGCAATGCTTGCCATTCCCCGTGAAGCTTTTCAATTTCGGTAATTAGCAGTGAGATTTCGTACTGTTTCAGCTGTTCTTTTTTATCAAGATAGGCTCGTGCAGTTTTCGCCTGTTCTTCCAGTGGCTCGATTTGCTGCTCGATTTCATGAATGATATCTTCCACACGATTTAAGTTTTCTTGTGTTTCCGCTAATTTATACTCGGCTTTCTTTTTCCTCTGCTTGTATTTCAAGACGCCGGCAGCTTCTTCAAAAATGGTTCGCCGTTCGTCTGCTTTGGAGCTTAAAATTTCCTCGACTTTTCCCTGACTGATAATCGAGAATGCTTCTCGCCCAAGTCCTGAGTCCATAAATAAATCGATGATATCTTTTAATCGGCAGGATTGTTTATTAAGATAAAATTCACTTTCACCGGAACGATAAACACGTCTGGTGACACTGACTTCCTCATAATCCAGCGGCAGTGCTTGATCACTGTTCTCCAGTACAAGTGTCACTTCCGCAAAATTGAGTGCCCGTCTCGAGTCACTTCCCTGGAAAATGACATCTTCCATTTTCGAACCACGCAGTGACCGTGCCGACTGTTCACCCAGCACCCATCTAATCGCATCGGTGATATTGCTTTTTCCACTTCCATTTGGGCCAACCACCGCTGTCACACCTGGAACAAAGTCCACATTGATTCGTTCAGCAAATGATTTAAAACCCACACTTTCCAATCGTTTCAAATACATTAAACATTCTCCTAGTTTCGTCCAAGGATCACTTAAAATATGTATCCTGCCGGGTTGGCAATTTAACGCATTTATTTTATCATAGAAAGAGGTACAAAAGAAGGCTTAATCCACTACATAAGCTTTTCGAGGACTAATAATGAAGGGGTGTTCATGTGAATCTGGAAAATCCGACGCAAGACAATTTAAAATTTATGCTGGATGAACTCGCTGAGACGTTAAGTGTTGTCAACCGTGAAGTAATGGATGCGGACGACTACGATCTGGATAAATACGAGGACATCAAATTCATGTACAACATGATCAAACAAAAAGGCCAGCTGAGTGCATCCGAGACACAAGCGTTTATTGATGAATTACGGTCTGTCAGGAAAGCATAATATCTTAAAAACTGGTTCGCAAGTTGGTGGAACCAGTTTTTATTGAAAAAGGCTGGTGCTCATGTAAAAGCACACAGCCTTTTTCAATGTTCCAGCGTATCCAGTGCATGTTTAGCGGCGCGCTGTTCGGCTTCTTTTTTCGTGTGACCTATTCCTTCCCCTGACATATCCCCATTTATGATGACGTGAGCAATAAATTCTTTATCATGGGATGGTCCCTTTTCATCGACAATCACATAGTCAATGCTGTGATTGCGGTGCTGCTGTACGTGTTCCTGCAGCTTACTTTTATAATCCATCGCATGCGAAAAAGCACCTGTTGTTATTTTCGGATAAACATATTGTTTCAGAAATTGAATGACGACATCGTACCCCTGATCCAAATACAACGCGCCCAAAAACGCTTCAAACACATCTGCCAGTATAGCCGGGCGTTCACGGCCGCCGGTCTGATCTTCTCCTCGGCCCAGCAGAAGGTAATCACCAAAATTCAATTCACGAGAAAACTCGGCAAGTGACGGCTCACAAACGATTGAAGCGCGCAGTTTCGTCAAATCACCTTCAGCCAGCCGCTCCTTTTGCCGGTATAAATATTGGGAGACACCGAGTTCAAGAACGGCATCACCTAAAAACTCCAGACGTTCATTATCCGAAAATGATTGATCCCGATGCTCATTCACATATGATGAATGGGTAAAAGCCTGCGTTAATAATTCATGATCATTAAAAGTAATTCCCAGCTGTCTTTCCAATTGTGTAACATTCATGTCGATTATCACCACTCTATACGGAGATTAAATTCATTTTACATAAAATGAATGGGAACGTAAATAACAGAAAGTCCCGCATAATGCGAGACTCCCCAATAGCTATATGGTGTTAGGACTGAGTGCTGTTTATGTAATTAACAGCATCACCAACAGTATTGATTTTTTCAGCCTCTTCGTCAGCGATTTCCATGTCAAATTCATCTTCCAGTTCCATAACAAGCTCCACTACATCAAGTGAATCAGCTTCCAAATCATCCTTGAAAGATGCTTCCATGGTCACTTGTGCTTCTTCCACTTCCAGTTTATCAACAATGATTTCTTTTACTTTATCGAATACGTCTGCCACGATACGTCACCCCCTTTCAATCATGCTGAACTCAGCTCCCATATTACATTACCATTCCGCCGTCAATATTGATGGTTTGCCCAGTGATATAATTGGCATCCTCCGACGCCAGGAAGCGGACAACGCGGGCTACATCCTCAGGTTGCCCCAGTTTCTCCAATGGTATCATCGATAGCATTCCATCTTTTTGCTCATCGGTCAGGGCATCGGTCATATCCGTCGAGATGAAACCAGGGGCAACAGCATTAACAAGGATATTGCGTGATGCAAATTCTTTGGCGGTTGATTTTGTCAGGCCGATCACGCCCGCTTTAGCAGCGGTATAATTAGCCTGTCCAGCATTGCCGCTGACACCGACGACTGATGAAACGTTAATAATTCTGCCGCTTTTTTGTTTCATCATTTGCCTTGAAACGGCTTTCGTGCACTGGAAAACACCTTTCAGATTTGTTTCGATGACTTGATCAAACTCGTCTTCTTTCATCCGCATTAGTAAGTTATCCCGATTAATCCCTGCATTATTCACCAGAATGTCCACACTGCCAAATTGGTTGACAACTTCTTTGACCATGGCCTTTGTGTCATTTTCATCCGCCACATTAGCCTGAATCTTAACGGATTGTACACCCATTTGTTCGATTTCTTCAACAACTGATTGAGCCTTGTCTTCACTGCCGGCAAAATTGACGGCGACATTAGCGCCCTGCCTGGCCAGTTCCAGAGCGATAGCGCGACCAATCCCGCGGGAAGCACCGGTAACTAACGCGTTCTTGCCTTCCAGCATCAGGAGTCCTCCTTATACCAAGTTAAAAACTCATTCAATGAATCCGGGTCCTGTACAGCAAACGTTTTGGCCTTTCGATCAATTTTTCGTACCAATCCGCTTAATACTTTACCGGTCCCGAGCTCGACAAATGCATCAACACCTTCGTCAAGCATATTGCGGACAGATTCCTCAAACCGCACTGGTGAATACAGCTGCCTGACCAACAATTCCTTAACGCTATCCTTATCCTTAACAGGCTCAGCCGTCACGTTTGCATAAACTGGGATGGAAGCATCGTGGAAGTCTATACGGTCCAGCTCTTTTGCAAACTGCTCGTTGGCGGATTTCATCAGTCTGGAGTGAAATGGTCCGCTCACATTCAAAGGCAGGACACGTTTCGCGCCATTGTCTTTTAAGAGATCAGCCGCTGCATCAATGCCTTCTTTAGACCCGGAAATAACAATTTGTCCAGGACAATTCAAATTAGCAATATCAACAATATCATCTTCGTTTAACTGCTCTAATGTTTGTTCAATATCAGCTTGCGCCATTCCCAGCACTGCTGCCATAGATCCTTTCCCTTTTGGAAAAGCTTCTTCCATTAATCTTCCCCTGGTCGCAACAAGCGGCAATGCATCGTCAAACGAGATGGCATCAGCGGCGACAAGGGCACTGTATTCGCCCAGGCTGTGCCCGGCAGCCATTATCGGGTCGACACCTTGCTCCTTCAAGAGCTTGTATACAGCAATGCCTGACAACAATAGTGCCGGCTGGGCATTTTCTGTTTCAGTCAGTTCCGCTTCAGGACCTTCAAACATCAAGTTGGACAGCTGGTTCCCGAGCAGATCGTCAGCTTGTTGAAATAATTGCTTTACTTCGGGAAATTCATCGTACAGTGCTTTTGCCATGCCTGGCGTCTGGGACCCCTGGCCTGGAAAAAGAAGCGCTACTCGTTTCATTCATTCTCCCCCTTATCCCAATTTATCGATTGAACTGTTGATGTAATGGTTCCGGTCACATCATTGTCAACCATATGTACTGCTTGCTGAATGGCGTTATAAATTGCCCGGCTGTTCGATGACCCGTGCGCTTTAATGACCGGGGAAGCTAAGCCGAACAGGCCCGCACCGCCATATTCCGAATAATCGAGTTTACTTTTCAAGCCTTTCAAATCACCTTTTACCATGCCGGCAGCAATTTTCGTTTTCATGGATGACATAAATGTTTCCTTTAGCATCGAAAACATCGTCATTGCCGTACCTTCAATTGTTTTCAGGGCAATGTTCCCACTGAACCCGTCGGTCACAACAATATCGGCAGCTCCAGCAAGGATATCACGGGCCTCCACATTGCCAATGAAATTAACTGGTGCTTCTTTCAAATGGCCGTATGCCTTCTTGGTCAGGTCATTGCCTTTCCCTTCCTCCGTCCCAATATTCAACAGACCGACAGTCGGGTTGGAGATTTGCCGTACTTTTTCCGTATAAATCGATCCCATGATTGCATATTGAACAAGGTTATGTGCTTTGGCATCTACATTGGCACCGACATCCAAAAGCAAAAAGCCCTTTCCATTCGTCGTCGGCAGTGTCGGACTCAGTGCCGGCCGATCAATTCCCTGAATTCGGCCAACGACAAACAGCCCGGCGCTCATTAGTGCACCGGTATTCCCGGCTGAAATGCACGCATCGGCCCGGTTTTCTTTCACTTCTTTTGCCGTCAGCACAAGGGATGAATTCTTTTTTCGCCTGACAGCCCGGACTGGCTCATCATCTGCCGTAACCACCTCGTTCGTATGAATAATATCCAGCCGGCTGGAGTCTTGTATATGCGGCTTGATTTGATTTTCATCGCCTACAAGTGTGATATGGACATGCTCCATTTGTGAGACTGCCTCCACAGCACCCTTGACAATGGCTTCCGGTGCGTGATCGCCTCCCATCGCATCAATTGCTATTTTCATATTCATTATCCCCTTTTGACTCGTTTGAGCGATACATGTGAAAGACACCGGTAAATACCTTTTCATTATCAACATAACTGTCTGCCTTGACAACCGTCATGCCTTTATCATCTACATCCTCAACGAAAACTTTGGCAACCACACGTTCTCCTTGTTTAACCTGTCTGGTAAACTTTATTTCCGATTTAGCTGTCAGCGCCAGTTCATCATTCATGACAGCTACTGCCAATGAATTTGCCTGCGCAAATAAATGGTGGCCCCTGGCGATTTTATTGCGGGAAAACACGTGATCCTCTTTGATTTCCAAAATGGATATTGCACGGCTGTCAAGTTCCAGATCGATGACTTCCCCAATCACTTCTTCCAGTGGAAGAGCTTTAACGGTTTCATTCCATTGATCGGAGGCAACCGATTTAATCCGTTCCCGGAGTTCCGGAATGGCCAGTTCCATCCGGTCCAGTCGGATGGTTTGTATACTGACGCCAAATTTTTTTGCTAATTTTTCATCGGTAACAAAAGGCGTTGTGTTAATGGTCTCCTGCAAAAGTCGCTGTCGTTCCGATTTGCTGATTTTCATTATGCTGCACCGTCCAATGAGAAAAACCCGGCTATCAACATCGGTATCTATATTTTCTCGTAGTTATGATTTCATTTTAAACGTTCATCCTATGACTTGGTACTAATAGTAATATATTATATGAAGCCAATGTATGCAAGAATCTTAATCCAATTTTTCATGAAGCATCGCATTGTCTTCCAAATACATATTTAGTTGCTGATATGCGGGGTCGCAGTAAAGCAGATCATTCTCGATAATTGTTGCTGCATCATTTCTGGCTGTTTCCAGTGCACGATAATCATGAACCATGTCAGCTACTTTGAACTCCGGCAGCCCGCTTTGCTTTTTTCCGAAGAAATCACCTGGCCCACGCAGCTGCAGATCTTGCTCTGACAACTCAAAGCCATTATTCGTTTCCGTCATGATTCGCATTCGTTCTTTCCCCGTTTCCCCTTTCGGATCGGCAATCAGGATACAATAGCTTTGCCGTTTGCCTCGACCGACTCGTCCTCTAAGCTGATGGAGCTGGGAAAGACCAAAACGTTCAGCATCATAGATAACCATAATCGTAGCATTAGGCACATTTACCCCGACTTCCACCACGGTTGTGGAAACAAGCACATCAAGATCGCCATCAGCAAATTCTTTCATCACATTCTCTTTCTCATCCGCTGAAAGGCGTCCATGCATCAGACCCACACGCACTTTATTCTGATAAAATTCCTCCAGCTGATCATACAAATCAACCGCATTCTGAATATCCAGTTTATCCGATTCTTCAATTAAAGGGCAGACGACATACGCCTGCTCTCCTTCACACACACGTTTACCGATAAATTGCAGAATACGTTCCAATGTATTCTCCTTTGCCCAATAGGTTTCTATTGCCTTCCGACCTGATGGCATTTCGTTAATAACGGAGACGTCCATGTCCCCAAATGCCGTGATTGCAAGTGTACGGGGAATGGGGGTTGCCGTCATGAACAAAACGTCGGGATTCAGACCTTTTTCACGCAAAACACGGCGCTGTTCAACACCAAATCGGTGCTGCTCATCGACAATAACGAACCCAAGATTACGAAAATGAACATCATCCTGAATAAGCGCATGGGTGCCAACGACAATATCAACCTCACCATTCGCCACTTCTAAAAGCAGCTCCCTTCTTTTCTTGCCTTTGACTGAACCGGTTAAAAGGACAATTGAAGCCCTGTCACCAAATGTTTTTTGAAGCGATTGGAAATGCTGTTCGGCTAATATTTCCGTTGGGACCATTAATGCCCCCTGTTTACCTGCCGTAATCGATGCATAGAGACAAACTTCCGCTACGGCCGTCTTACCGGAACCGACATCACCTTGCAGCAGGCGACTCATCCGGTAAGGCGACTTCATATCGTTCAGTATCTGATGCAATGCTTTCTGCTGTGCATCGGTCAGGGTGAACGGAAAGCTGCTGATAAATCCCTTGATGCGATCCGGATCATAGTGCTGTGCATTCCCGCTCGTCGATTCCCGATTCCATTTCCGCAGCAATTGCATTTTCAGCTGAAACAACAAAAACTCCTCATAAATAAAGCGTCGTCTGGCATGTTTTAATTGCACTCGATCCTCAGGAAAGTGCATCGCAGCTGCTGCCTCCAGGCGACCGGGCAATTTATAGGATTCCAAATATGTATCAGGCAAAAAGTCGTTTATGTCATCTTTACACGTTTGCAGAGCGGTCCGTACTGCTTTTTTGATTTTATAACTCGTCACATTCCCCTTCACCGAATACACCGGCTGAATGGATGCCTGCTCATCAGCTGGACCCTTCTTATAATTGTTGACGGTAATTTGCAGCCGATGGGCATCCCACTTTCCTGTCAACGTGACCGTATCATCAATATTGAGCTGCTTTTTAGCAAATGCTCGGTTGAACATGACCGCTTTCACGGCTACTTCTTCCACTTCAACTGTAAAGGAAAGCCGCGACCGCTTTTTTCCATAAAAAGTAAGGGAAGGTTCATGGACTATCCTTCCCTCAATCGTCACTTTGTCCTCATGAATAAGTTCTTGCAATGGTTTCAGCTCAAATACGTCATAACGGTAAGGAAAATAAAACAAAATATCTTCGACCGTATAAATACCCATTTCTGCCAAATCCATTGCAAATTTTTCTCCGATGCCTTTTAACTGTGTTACTGGTTCATTCAACACGTTCGATCACACTTTCTAAACCGATGTTCCGAATATTTTCTCTTTCAGCAGCCGGCCTGTCGGTGTGTCTGCAAGTCCGCCTTCTCCTGTTTCCCTAAGGCTGGACGGCATTTGTTTCCCGATACGATACATTGCACCGATTACCTCATCACAAGGAATCGTACTCGTTACACCGGCTAGTGCCAAATCGGCTGAAACGATAGCCAGTGATGAACCACCGGCATTTCGCTTCACACAAGGAACCTCAACCAAGCCGGCAACAGGGTCACAAACAAGTCCTAGCATATTTTTCAGTGTCATCGCAAACGCATCGGCCGATTGCTGCGGGGTACCTCCAGCCATTTCAACAATTGCCGCAGATGCCATTGCCCCCGCAGAGCCAACTTCTGCCTGGCACCCGCCGGCAGCACCAGAGATGAATGAATTATTGGCAACAACAAAGCCAAATGCACCTGATGTGAACAAATAACGAATCATCTGTTCACGAGTTGGGTTTAACTGATTCTTGACCGCAAATAGGGTTCCGGGAACACACCCTGCACTGCCTGCCGTCGGTGTTGCACAAATCGTTCCCATCGCAGCATTCACTTCGTTCGTACCCATTGCTTTACTGACCGCATCCATAACAACTTGGCCGGACAGCGGATTGTTCTCTTTCATATATTCCTGTACTTTAACCGCATCTCCGCCGGTCAGTCCTGTAACCGACTCAACACCTTTCAAGCTATCTTCCACCGCTTGTTCCATCACGTCAAGATTCTTTTCCATTTCCGAAAAAATTTCTTCGCGCGATTTATCTTTCATGTCTATTTCCTGGCGAATCATCACTTCCGAAATCAGAATATTTTCTTTTTCCGCTATTTCTACCAATTCAGCCACTGTACGAAACATAGCACATTCTCCTCTCCCAGTCTGTATTAACTGGAAATCTTGGCAATCTGTTCAATGTGATCAGCGCCTTCTAGCTCTTTCAGAACACTGTCATCCACATTCTGGTCCACTTCAATGACCATCAGGGCCTCCTTGCCGACATCCTTCCGATTCACTTCCATATGACCAATATTAATTTGGTACTTTGCTAAAATCTCCGTAACCGATGCGATTGCTCCAAACCGGTCATTATGCATGATGAGAATGGCCGGATGATTGCCGGACAGACGAAGTTCAAACCCGTTCAATTCCGTAATTTCAATTTTTCCTCCACCAATCGAAATACCGACCAGTTCAATTTGCTCCGTGTCATTACCGATAATAAGTCTGGCCGTATTTGGATGGCTCACACCAGCACTATCTTCAATAAATTCTATTTCGAGATTTCGTTCTTTTGCAATATCAAGTGCTTTATTCATTCGTGGGTCGTCGGTGTCAAATCCAAGCAGACCGCCGGCTAAAGCAAAATCCGTTCCGTGGCCCTGATATGTTTTGGCAAACGATTCGTATAAATGGATGCGTGCCCACGTTGGCTCTTTTCCAAATAAATTTCGTGCTGCTTTTCCGATTCGTGCTGCACCTGCCGTATGTGAACTCGAGGGCCCAATCATGACCGGTCCGATAATATCAAATACTGAATTGTACTTCACAACACACACCGCCTATTCCCCGTAAAGTTTTATTACCTTTACTAATTATAACAAAATCCGTTATAATAGTCATTCGTGGATTGTACATTTCCATGTATCAATCGGGTGGGAGAGGGACAATAAAATGTCGAGGTATATACATGGCTGATCCAGACAACAAGACGTTACAAACAGCCAAGGGAACATGGCTGACGGAAATGACTGCCGGTTTAATTGGCTACCTGACAACCGTCTATATAGTTGCGGTAAACGGATCAATTCTAGGAGAAGCAGGCGTTTCGCTGGAAAGCGGGATGATTGCAACCATTCTGGCCAGTTTTGCCGGAACCATTCTGATGGGTTTGTACGCCAAACTGCCTTTGATTCTAGTTCCGGGGATGGGGATAAACGCCCTGTTCGCCTACTCGATTGTGGAAAGTACGGGGCTTTCATTTCAGGAAGGTCTGGCGGTTGTTTTCGTTGCTTCTGTACTGTTTATTATAACAGCATTTACAAAACTTGGACGTGTGCTAAAAGAGGCTATTCCTGAATCATTAAAACATGCGATTACTGTCGGGCTTGGTTTTTTTCTGATTCTGATTGGATTGGAAAAAAGTGGCCTTGTCGTCGGCGGAGAACAAACGATTATTGCCATTGGTGATTTTACGTCACCTGTTTTTATTGTCAGTTTGCTAACATTATTCATTGCCATTTTTTTGTTTATGAAAAACATCCCAGCAAACTTCCTGGTGACGATGATTTCCGGAACGACTCTCGCTTATGTGTTTGGGATATTGGATACAACTAGAAATTCCATTCATGTTAATGTCGGTGATAGTCTATTCGTCCCTTCCTTTGCAGCAGCAGGTGAACTTGATTTTTGGCTGGCTGTTTTTCCGCTGACCATCATTCTTATTTTCGAAAACATGGGGTTACTGCATGGTCAACTGCACATGCTGAAACAACAGGACAGCTACAATAAGGCCTATCAGATTACTGCTTTTTCATCGCTATTGAGTGCGTTTTTCGGAACTTCACCAACCGTTTCAGCGGCAGAAAATGCTGCAGTTATAACATCCAACGGCCGGACAGGGAAAACCGCCGTGACAGCAGGAGTCTTATTTTTGGCAACACTGTTTATTATCCCGTGGATTTCCATGATACCCAATTCGGCGATCAGTCCAATCTTGATTATCGTCGGTGTATTGATGGCGCAAAACCTCCGGAATGTTCCAATGGATGATATGTCAGAAGCGTTACCGGCTTTTTTGATTGTTGCGATGATTCCGTTCACGTACAGCATTGCGGATGGGATGGCATTCGGATTTATCGCCTATCCCATTGTGAAATTCGCAATGGGCAGACAGAAAGAATTGTCAGGAATCCTGCTGGTTATTGCTGGTTTGTTCCTGTTCCATTTTGCGATGAAAATAATTGGAGTATAACAGAAGGCCTCCCTGACTGATAGGGAGGCCTTTCCACCATAATTAGGTTATTCCACTGACAGTAGAAACGAATAAATCGGCTGGTTGCCTTTGTGAACTTCTATTTCGATATCTTCGTATTTATTTTCCACATATTCTTCAATTGCTTTCACATCATCTTCCGTAGCGTCCTCCCCCTGTAAGATGGTCAGAATCTCGTCATCTTCTGTAATCATTTCATCAAGCAGGGATTGGACTGTTTCGAGTTTGTCCGGCGCAGATGCCTTGATAGTTCCGTCAGCGATTCCCATAAAATGGTCTTTTTCAATCGTTATGCCGTCGATTTGCGTATCACGGACCGCATATGTAACTTGTCCTGTTTTCACATCTTGGCTGGCTGCCTGCATGGCTTCCCGATTTTCATCAAGTGCTGCATCCGGATGGAAAGCCAGCAATGCACTGATTCCTTGAGGGATTGTTTTCGTTGAAACAACTGCTGCATGGACATCTGCCAGTTCAGCAGCCTGCTCAGCAGCCATAACAATGTTTTTATTATTTGGTAAAATCAGCACATGTTCCGCATGGGCTTCCTGGATGGCTTCAGCAATATCCTGTGTACTCGGATTCATTGTCTGACCACCCTCGATGACAACCGTTGCACCAAGGCTCTCAAATAGCTGTTTGATGCCGGACCCCATAGCAACTGTTACAATGGCGTAAGCAGCTTTTTCTTCTCTGCTTTCATCATGATCACCGACAATTGCGGTATGCTGGTCACGCATGTTTTCAATTTTCATATTCGTCAGGCTACCATATCGCTGACCAAGTGTCATCACTTCACCCGGATATTCCGCATGAACATGAACTTTGACAAGATCATCATCCGACACGACGAGCAGTGAATCTCCATGCTTGCTCAGTTCATTGCGGAAACTCTCTTCATCAAATGGATGCTCCTTCAGCTTGTCCGCTTCAAATCGGACCATGAATTCAGTGCAATAACCATACTCGATTTCAGAAGTGTCCATAAAATCCTGGGCAATCTTATGATGCTCGGCGTTGATCATTTCTTCCATTTCAATGTCATCTGCATCCTGCGCGGGCACTTCCTCACCTTTCAGGGCAGATAAAAATCCTTCATAAATCGTTACCAGCCCTTGTCCGCCAGAATCAACGACACCCACTTCTTTCAGGACCGGCAGCAATTCCGGTGTGCGCTTTAACGACGCCTTAGCTTCCCGTACGACTTTCTCCATTAAAGCAATGACATCACTTTCTGTTTCCGATTCTACCACCGCTGTTTCAGCCGCATCTTTGGCAACCGTTAATATCGTGCCTTCCACCGGTTTCATAACGGCCTTGTACGCAGTGGCAACACCACTGTCAAAGGCATTGGCTAACCCCTTGGCAGAAAGCGTTTCGCTCTGCTCCACCCCTTTGGCGAACCCGCGGAACAACTGCGACAGAATAACACCCGAGTTGCCTCGCGCTCCCATTAACAGCCCTTTTGCAAAGGCGTTGGCAACGTCTGAGATATTGTCGCTGTTCTGTTTCTTCACTTCATCTGCACCCGAAGTGATGGATAGGTTCATATTGGTACCAGTGTCCCCATCCGGAACAGGAAAAACATTCAATGCATCTATCTTTTCGGCATTGTTTTTTAAATGATGCGCACCTGACAGCACCATCTGTGTCAACAGCTTGCCATTTACTGTTTCTGATGTCACAATTTTTCCTCCTTCACAAACTGCAATACCCATAAGCTTGCACCACAGGCAGGTGTGCTGCAGCCAGCTTATGCCGCCTATTTATTCGCGGGCAACACGGACACCCTGGATATAAATATTGACGGAATCAACCTCAAGCCCCAATGACTTGCTCAATGTATATTTTACCTGTGATTGTACATTATTAGCCACTTCAGATATTTTCGTACCATAACTGACAATGATATACATATCAATATGGAGGCGGTTATCAACTTGCCTTACAATAACACCTTTGGAGAAATTCTCTTTTCTTAGAATCTCGGCAATGCCATCTCTGATTTGACTCTTGGATGCCATACCGACAATTCCATAGCACTCTACTGCCGCTCCTCCAGCAATTGTCGTGATGACATCATCTGTGATTGTCACTTGACCATCATTCGTATTCAGTTCTATGGACATCATGATCCTCCTTTATGAACACACATTATAACAACATTTTACTATACGCATCCCCATTTTAAAAGCAAGCAGACTGTACCATTATATGAATGATTTCCTTTACACAATGAATGATTTCCGTTTGTCTGTCAAGTTATTTTTCTTTATAAACTATATGCTGCCAATTGCATAAGCATGTAACTTATGATAAATTAGATAAGTATTATATGACACAAGTGTTTAACAGGAGGGATTGTCATGTCTAGAAAATGTGTCGTTACCGGACGTCAAACCCGCAGCGGAAATACACGTTCTCACGCTATGAATGCAAATAAACGTAAATGGAAAGCTAACGTTCAAAAAGTTCGCATTATGGTGGACGGCAAACCAAAACGTGTTTATGTATCTACCCGCGCACTTAAATCCGGCAAAGTACAGCGCGTTTAATACAATCGGAAAGCCCGGAAAGGAACTTCGTAAAGCACCACTTTCATTTCCGGCAACCTGAAAAGCATCCTGACAGCAGGATGCTTTTTAAATTCTAAACACAAAAAAAAGCTTCTGCCAGCGTGGTGGCAAAAGCTATACATCATTACTTGCCCTTTTTAAAAGCGCCGGCGACAACACGAACAAAGCCGCCGATAAATCGTGGGAGTTTAATCGTATAAAATTTCATGAGTTCTCCGCCTCCTCTGTTCGTAAACAAGCTTACAATGGGAATCTTTACTCGTCATTGCTCTTTATTAATAATAGTATGCCTTTATGGTGCGAAAAAGTACCATAATTTGAAATAAGCTTGTTGGAAATACAGAGAGTGGACCCCCAGGCAACTGAAGCCTCCGTCAATGGATAGTAAAAGCCATCCAGTGTCAATCCTTCAACACGGTCGGAGAATGGTACGAAAGAAATAGATGGGTATCGGTTATCGTGATAGACTTCATACCGACCAGGGCTCATGATTTCCAGGCGATTTTGCCAGTCCATTATCACCCCTTGTATACCACGGTCCATCATCTGAAAAAGCAGCTGAACATTAATCAGTTCGTGATCGAGCCGACCACCGGTAACACCGAATAAATAAATCATCTCAGGATTCAGCGCATAAGCCTGATCCAGGGCAATTTCCAAATCTGTCTTATCCTTTTCAGAAGGATACATACGAAATAAGTCAGCCTGACCTTGGACAAACGCCTTTTCCTCCGAAGTTATGGAATCAAAATCACCAACAGCATAATCTGGCCTTATACCGTTTTCTGCTAGTGTCAGTGCTCCTCTATCTGCTCCAATCCATGTATCAACTGGTTCTGTAAACGAACGGAGATCAGGAATCAAATCGCTAGGACCGTTCCCGACAATGGCGACCGTACACATGACAGTCACACCTGAACGGACCGGCGTATCGCATCCATTGCCTGCTTCCGGTCAACATGCTTAAAAATTGCACTTCCTGCTACCAGTACATCTGCCCCGGCATCGGTGCAGGATTTTGCTGTTTCGGCTTTGATCCCACCATCCACTTCAATTTCAAAACATAACCCATAAGTGTTCCTCCATCGGGCGACCTGTTCAATTTTATGAATGGTACTGGGGATAAATGACTGTCCGCCAAAACCTGGATTGACGGTCATGATAAGAACGAGATCAACGTCAGGCAAAATATTCCTGATCATTTCTACCGGTGTCGCAGGGTTAATCACAACCCCCGCCTTTGCACCGTGCTGTTTAATAAGCTGCACGGTCCGGTGCAGATGTGGTGCCGCCTCCTGATGGACGGTAATGATGGAAGCCCCAGCATCAGCAAATGCCGGTATGTACTGATCAGGATTTTCTATCATTAGGTGGACATCCAGCGGCAACATGGTATGCGGCTTGATTGATTCGACAATGAGCGGCCCAATGGTAATATTCGGAACAAAGTGTCCATCCATTACATCGACATGAATATAATCGGCCCCAGCCTGTTCCACGTCCTTTATTTCTTCCCCTAATTTTGAAAAATCAGCTGACAGAATAGATGGTGCTATTTTTGTCATGTTAATACCTCGGCTTTCGTGATTTAATTTCATCCAAAAATCGGATATAGTGTGTATACCGTTGTTCGGCAATTTTTCCATCTGCGACCGCTTGTTTTACTGCACACTTCGGTTCCTTGTGATGATAACAGCCGCGGAATTTACAGTCAGATGCCCGTTCGCTTATTTCCGGGAACCAATCGTCAAGTTCCTCGGCAGCAATATCCGTAAAGTCCAGTGTGCTGAAGCCGGGCGTATCAGCGACGAGCCCGCCGCCAGCTTCAACCAGTTCCACATGTCTCGTCGTGTGCTTCCCCCGGCCAAGACTTGTCGAAATATCATCTGTTTCAAGCTTCAGGGATGGATTAATGGCATTGAGCAGCGACGACTTTCCAACACCTGACTGCCCTGCAACGATGGTTACACGGTCTTTAAAATACCGTTTCAAAAAATCAAAATCATGATGTTGACGGGCGGAAATAAATTCCACTTGGTATCCAATTTGCTGATAAATGGCTTGCCAGCTTAAGAGATCAGCTTTTTCCGACTCGGACAATAGGTCTTTTTTTGTAATGAAAATAATTGGCTGGATTTGCTTTGATTCAATCAGCACAAGGAACCTGTCCAAAAGCAGTGGGTTAAAATCTGGTTGTGCGGCGGAAATAACAATTATCGCTTGATCAATATTTGCCACTGGTGGACGAACCAGCGCATTCTTCCTCGGTTTAACAGAAAGAATGTAGCCTTCTCCTTGTGTACTCTTGTCAAATTCCACAAAATCACCAACAAGTGGGGTGATATTTTTTTTTCGGAAAACACCCCTACCACGGCACCGGAAAATCCCTTCCTCATTTTCCACATCATAAAATCCGCTTAGCGCTTTAATAATTCTGCCTTCCGTCATCTATTCACCCTCTGCATCTTCGTATCGTATTGATTTTTCAATAAACACCTTGCCATCACGAATCACTTTGTAGTCAGCAATGCTGTCTGGCATGATTGTTAAGGTAATCGTGAACGCTTTATCCTCAGTAATGGTGTACGTATCATAAACTTCGGTGATCGAACGGTTCTTGTCACCGATATAAATTTTCACTGTTTGTTCCGGTGGTGCATCCGAATCATTACTCTCTTCGCTTGGATTATATGGCACCGTGAATGTCACTTGGTGATTTTTTGGGAGTTTTTCTTCCGCGCCTGACGATATAAAAACATCAACCGTATCGCCTTCTCTCATTTCCGTACCTGATTCCGGTTCCTGACGAATCACCTCGTCCTTTGGAACAGTTTCAGAATGTTCTTCGTGAATATTAGCTGACAGTTTCTGTTCTTCTAACGTGTCAATCGCCTTTTCTTCTGTCATTCCTTGTAAATTACCTAATTCAATCGGTTTCGGCCCAATACTCACTTCAAATTTAACGTTCGTTTCACTCGGAATGACACCGGTTCCTGGTGCAGGATGGATGTGCGAAATAATTTTGCCGGAAGCGACGTCTTTTGAATGAGATTCTTCAGCAGTTACTTCATACCCTTGCGTTTCGAGGAGCTGTTTTGTCTGATTATAGTCTTTTTCGGTATAATCTTTAAAGGAGACTTCTTCTTCTCCCTGACTGACAATAACTGTGACAGTATCTTCTTCTTTCACTTTATTTCCGGCACTCGGATCTGTCCGGATAACCATTCCTTCATCTACATCCTCCGAGTAGATTCGTTCACGCTCTGTATTCAGATTGACATCACGCAAATCGGTAACAGCTTCTTCATAAGGCATGGCCTTCACGTCAGGAATAACAACATCTTTTGGGCCAAATAAACCCGGAAACATAAAAGGTGTTGCAATTCCTGCCGACAGAAATACAAGCAATAAACCAAGCGAAATAAACCACTTCTTTCCCCGGCTGCGCTTAGCTTTTTTTGGTGTGGGCGGTTCAGCAGACTGCTGTTTTCCGCTGAATTTCTTTGTACCCGCTCCCCCGGAATGGGTGATCGTGTCATCCCCCGTATGTTCCTGTATATGATTATCTGTAATAACCGGGATGGCTTTTGTCTCTTCTCCAGCCTCCACAGGCGGTACATATTTCTCTTCATCACGTTTGTCCGGATCAAGCGCTGTTTCCAACGCTTCTTCCATTTCACCGACGGATGCATACCGGTGAAATGGGTCCTTAGCGGTTGCCCGCAAAACGATATTTTCCACACTTTGTTGAACATGCGGGTTAAATTGTCTCACGGATGGTGTATCATCCTGTAAGTGTTTCAAAGCGATTGAAACCGGTGTCTGGCCGGAAAATGGCAAATGCCCTGTCAGCAGCTCGAAAAGGACAATCCCCAATGAATAGACGTCAGACTTTTTCGTCGCCATTCCGCCACGTGCCTGTTCCGGTGATAAATAGTGAACAGAACCAAGAATGGAGTTCGTCTGTGTCAGGGCGGTGGCACTCAAAGCAACAGCAATCCCAAAATCGGTAACTTTTGCTTGCCCATATGTATTAATCAGTATGTTCTGTGGTTTAATATCACGGTGGACAATTTCGTTGGCATGTGCATGTGCGATGGCGTCGGCAATTTGCTTCATAATATCCAGCGCCTCTTGCACATCAAGTGGAGCATAATGCTGAATATATTCTTTCAACGTCATTCCATCCACGTATTCCATAACCATGAACAAAATCTGGTCCTCTTCCCCAACATCATAAATACTGACAATGTTCGGGTGGGACAAGCTCGTTGCCGACTGTGCCTCGCGATCGAACCGGGCTATAAATTCCTCATCATCAGCATAATCCATCCGCAGTACCTTAATTGCCACATCCCGGTCCAAAATAATGTCCCTGGCAAGATAGACGTTGGCCATCCCACCACCACCGATGGTCTCCTTTATTTTGTACCGTTCATTTAAAAGGTGGCCCTCAAGCATTACGTATCACCTGCTTCCGCCGATGAATCATGCTCTAATAGAATGAGGGAAATATTGTCCTCGCCGCCGCGGTCATTAGCCAGGTCAACTAGTTCATTCGCCATTGCGTCAAGCGCCTCATCCTTTTGAAGGTATGTTTCCATTTCATCATCCGGCAATTTATTAGTCAGGCCGTCGGAACAGAGCAACAGTTTATCACCAGCCCCCCATTCAATCGTCTGAATGTCGGCTGCAGCATATTCCTCTGTTCCCAATGCTTTTAAAAGCACGTTTTTTCGCGGGTGCTGTTCCGCATCATCTTTTGTGATTTGACCAGAACGAACGAGTTCATTGACCAATGAATGATCCTCCGTAACTTGATGCAAACCATTCTCGTTCCATACATAACAGCGGCTATCTCCAATATGGGCTATGACGGCGCAGGTATTCGTGCAGATAGCCATGACGGCGGTTGTTCCCATCCCAGCACATTCTTCGTGTTCTCGGGCGTGTTCAAACATAGCTGCATTCATATCTGCTACTGCTTCATGCAACCAGCTTTCCATTGCCTCCGGTGATGAGATATGATCCGTATCTTCCCATCTCTTTTGTACATAAGATGTTGCCATCTGGCTTGCCACATCACCAGCCTGGTGTCCACCCATGCCATCTGCAACGATTGCCAGCAGGTCACCGTCGCGATTATAAAAAATACCGCCGGAATCTTCATTATGATTTCGGACCTGTCCCTGGTCTGTTTTAAATACACTCTTCATTCTTTCACCCCTCGCCAGCATAGTGCCTGTAGGCAATCCAGGCTGTTTACACGCGTTTTATCCTTGTAAGGAAAAATCCGTCTGTCGAAAACGTCTGAGGAAACAGCTGCAGTCCGATTGCTGATTGGCCCGGTGACTGCTGTGTCATTGGCGGCAGTTCTTTAAAGAACGCCTTGTCCAAAACGAAATCCGGATTTTGTGCCAAAAATGTTTCTATCACCTGATTATTCTCAGCTTTATCAACTGTACAGGTACTGTAAATAAGGAGTCCACCTTTTTTCAGCAATGGTGCCACTTGTTCCAGTATATCCGCTTGTATCTTCGCCAGATGACCGATGTCTTCTTCCTGTTTATTATACTTGATATCTGGCTTGCCCCGAATGACACCAAAACCTGTGCACGGTGCATCAACCAGAATCCTGTCAAAACTTTCCGGTTCGTGCTTCGACTGCAGTTTTCTTGCATCACCTTGTTCGGCATGAATAATGGTCAATCCAAGCTGATCGGCCTTTTGCCTGATTTGCTTCGCCTTCTTGGCATGGAGATCATATGCAGCAATAGAACCTTTATTCTGCATTTTTTCTGCGGTATGCGTTACTTTTCCGCCGGGAGCACTGCAAGCATCCAGCACTGCCATTCCAGGTTCTGCTTGCAGCATTTCCGTGACAAGCATAGAACTCTGATCCTGAATCGTCACATAGCCTTCGTCAAACAGCCATGTCTTTAAAATATTCCCTTTATCGATGATGATTCCCTGTTCAGAAAACTCGGATTCACGCATTTCAAACCCCATTTTCTGCAGTTCACCCATTGCCTCATCACGGGATATTTTCAGCGGTTGCACACGAACTGACATTGGTTTCTGATTGCTGTTGGCACGGCACATATCTTCTGTTATGGACCAGCCATACATGTCTATCCAGCGCCTGACAAGCCATTCCGGGTGACTTGTCTCGACTGCGAGCCGTTTGGTATCATCCTCAATGTCGGAAGTGTCCGGGACACCTTCACGCTGCATGCTGCGGAGAACCCCGTTCACAAACGAAGAAATTCCTTTATGCCCTCGATGTTTGGCAATCTCAGCCGCTTCATGAATGATCGCATGGTCCGGTACTCTATCCAAGAATTGCATCTGATAAACAGACATTCGCAGCAGGTTCCGTACCCATGGCTGTATTTTTTTCTTTGTCTGCAAAAAGGGGCTTAAGTAAAAATCGAGCCTTATCCGCATCTGAACTGTTCCATACACAATCTCTGTCAGGAGTGCCGCATCTTTGGAAGGAATGCTGCGGGATTTGATTTCATGGTCAAGCAACAAATGACTATACCCGCTGTCCTGTTCAATGCGAACTAGCAGCTCAACGATTGTTTCCCTCACTTTAAATGACTGCATCTAATCACCCATTATGGTCCCTGTTTTAATTCTGTCCCGAGAACCTTGTAAATACTGGCCAACCGACATGCGTTTTTTTCCTGCCGGCTGAATTTCCGAAATTCGGATACCCTTCTGATCGCCGCAAACAACAATAAACGCTTCCTGGTCTATTACTTGGACAATCTCGCCAGGGGAACCTGTATATGTATGCGCATCTTTCTCCCCCCACCATATTTTCATGATGTTCCCTTCATATGTTGTGAATGCCCCCGGCCACGGATGAAGTCCTCTGATATGATTATAAACTACATCGTGGGGCTGTTGCCAATCTATTTTTTCCTGTTCACGTTTAATATTGCGTGCAAATGTTGCCAGGTTTTCATCCTGTTTCTTAGGGGTTATAGCTTCATTGAAAATAGCCGGCAGGATGTCAGTCAAAAGGCTTGCGCCGGTTTCTGCCAATTTATCATGCAATGTTCCAACATGGTCCTGCTCTTCAATCGGTACTTTCCGTTGGGCTATCATATCCCCTGCATCCAGTTTTTCAACCATATACATGATCGTGATGCCCGTTTCTTTTTTCCCCTCCAGGATAGCATAGTGGATGGGTGCGCCCCCACGCAGTTCCGGGAGCAGCGATGCATGCACATTGATGCATCCAAACGATGGGGTTGTCAAGAGTTCAGCCGGCAAAATTTGCCCATATGCTGCCGTTATAATGATATCCGGTTCGTAAGCCAGTATTCGGGCATAATCCTCTTTTATTTTTTCCGGCTGCAGTACCGGTACACCATGTTTTTCCGCTTCTTCCTTAACTGGAGGGGGGGTCATGATTTTTTTTCTGCCTTTAGGTCGGTCCGGTTGAGTCACTGCCAATACAACGTCGTACTGGGATTGGATTAATGACTGAAGAATTGGTACGGAAAAATCCGGCGTACCCATAAAAACAATTCGCTTCATAATGGCCGGCGCTCCTTTCTTTTATCTTAATCTGCTGTTCATCAAATCAGCTGATATGGCTGCATATCCACGGTGATTTGCAGATCATCTTTACGCATCTGGTCATCAAACTGATGGATTACCTGTTGGATGGAGGTGCGCAGGTTTGGTTCGTGCTTATATTTTACCATGCATTGGTAACGGTATCTATCTTTCATTCTTGGAATTGGTGATGGCGTCGGTCCGAGTACAACAGTATCGGTTTGCAATTGCTTCCAGAGGCCTTTGGCAATCCGTTGTGCTGTCTGTACCGCAGCGGCATGGTTCTGATGGGAAACTGTTATTAATGCCAGAAACACAAACGGCGGGTACTGGAATTTTTTCCGCACACGCATCTCATTCTTGTAAAACTGTATATAATCATATTGACTTGCCAGTTCGATACTGTAATGTTCGGGCGTATATGTCTGAACAATTACTTCACCGGGCAGCTCATGGCGGCCAGCTCGACCGCTTACTTGTGTGAGCAGCTGGAATGTTTTTTCTGCCGAACGAAAATCAGGCAAGTGCAACATTGAATCGGCTGTCAATACACCAACAAGTGTGACGTTTTCAAAATCAAGACCTTTTGCGATCATTTGGGTTCCAAGCAGTATATCTGCCTCGTTATTGGCAAATTGTGTCAACAGCTTCTCATGTGCCCCTTTTCGCCTCGTAGTATCCACATCCATCCGCAATACACGGGCTTCTGGAATCAGTTGGGTCAATGCCTCTTCAATACGCTGTGTGCCTGTCCCAAAAAAACGAATCAAATCACTGCTGCACGATGGGCAGTGGGTTGGCATTGGTTCCTCATAAGCGCAATAATGGCATTTTAATTGATTGCTATTTTTATGAAACGTTAAAGCAATATCACAGTGTGGACATTCTTTCACATGTCCGCACTCCCGGCACATTACAAAGGTGGAATATCCGCGGCGGTTCAAAAGCAGAACAGCCTGCTCCCCACGATTGATGCATTGCTCCACTTTTTCTTTCAAACTGCGGGAAAACATCGACCGGTTGCCGGCATGCAATTCGTTTCGCATATCAACGATTTCCACATGCGGCATTGCTTTGTCATTTGTCCGCTTTGACAAGGTAGCTAGTTTATAAACCCCTTTTTGTGCTCGCGCATACGATTCCAATGATGGAGTTGCACTGCCCAGTATGATCGGACATTGGTGGTTCTGCCCTCGGCGTATGGCAACATCCCGGGCATGATAACGCGGCTGGTCCTCCTGCTTATAGCTGTTTTCATGTTCTTCGTCAATGATAATGATGCCTATATTTTCAAAAGGAGCGAAGATGGCCGAACGTGCACCGACGACCACTTGGACTTCTTTCTGATGAATCCGGCGCCATTCATCATATTTTTCACCGTTGGACAAAGCACTATGCATAACCGCTACACGTGATCCAAACCGACCTTTAAATCTTCTTACCATTTGCGGTGTCAGGGAAATTTCCGGAACCAGTACAATGGCTTCCTGTCCTTTGGCAATCACATCTTGAATCGCCTGCAGGTAAATTTCCGTTTTTCCGCTTCCAGTGACACCGTGGACAAGAAAAACCTCATGCTGATTATTACGAATAGTTTGTCGCATCGGCTCCATAGCCTTCTCCTGCTGTTCGGTCAGCTGTAGTGCTTCCGTCCGTTCAAACGACTGATCGTCGTAAGGGTTTCGATATATTTCCTTTTGCGACGTTTCCAAAAGCTGTTTGTCTACCATGGCGTTAATCGTCGATCTTGTTGTTTCGAATTTTCGGAGCAATGCTTGCAGTTCTATTTCTTCCGGCTGCTCGATAAAATAGGCAAGCAGTTCCTTTTGCTTTCTGGCCCGATTGGAAAGATCCCTGTATGCTTCCTCCAGTAAATGTACGTCACGCGATGGTTTAATATAAGTGACGAGCTTCTTGGTCACGCGTGATTTTACCAGATAGTGGACGGTAACATCGCCATCCTGGATCGCCTTTTGCACTTGCCGATACTGGACGCCGGCCGTTTCTATTTCTCCATACGGCACAAAATCTCTTCCAGCAAATAACTTCTCAAGCTGATCCGGTAACGGGGTTTCGGACAGCCGTTCAAGTTCTTTTTTATAATTTGCCTTTAGCACTTGCGGAAGCATCGCCTGAAACGCAGTAATGTAGAAGCTGAGCGTATCTTCGGCAAGCCATTTCCCTATGTCAAGCAGCTCCGGCGTCAAAACCGGGGTCAGGTCTAACACATCAGCTATCTCTTTCAGTTTGTCAAAAGAGGACTCACTCGCTTTAGCCGTAACATATCCCATCACTTTTCTCGGACCAAATGGCACAATGACACGCATGCCCGGTTCCAGCAATTCCCGAAAACGCTCCGGAATTCTGTAATCGAATGTCTGGTTAATCGGGCTAGCGGGGACATCAACAATGACGTTCGCAATCATCACTTCTCTCCATCCCTCATGTCACGCAGGATAAAGGTCAGAACCCGTTCGGCGATATCCCGCTTAGCAGCCAGTGCGACATCTTCTTTCTTTTCCATCCGATTCACATATGTAACCATGTTCGTGTCACTGCCAAAACCTGCACCATCTGCAGATACGTTATTAATGACGACTGCGTCCAGTCCTTTTTTCTTCAGTTTATGGATACCATAATCAACCGGATTTTCCGTTTCTGCAGCGAATCCAACCAGAAATTGGTGGGTCTTCCGTTCGGCCAGTGTCTGTAGAATATCTGTCGTCCGTTCCATTTCTACACACCAGTCACCCTGGTGTTTTTTCATTTTTTCACCATAAACATGCTTCGGCCGATAATCCGCGACAGCGGCGGCTTTTATAACAATATCATTGGCTGCAAAGTGGTCATGCATCGCGTCATGCATTTCTTCAGCACTAACGACATCAATCCGCTTTATCCCCCTGTCCGATAATGAAAGATTTACCGGGCCAGTCACCAAAGTCACCTCTGCTCCCATACGATTTGCTGCTTCAGCGAGGGCGAACCCCATCTTTCCAGTAGAACGGTTTGTAAAAAAGCGAACCGGATCAACTCCCTCTCTTGTTGGACCTGCCGAAATAAGCACTTTTTTGCCATTTAGGGCAGCCTGGTTCTCCTGGTGTTCCTCCATTGCCGCTATAATGCTTTCCGGTTCTTCCAGACGTCCCTTCCCGACATATCCGCAGGCAAGATAGCCATCTCCCGGCTCAATGAAATGGTACCCCCATGATTCAAGCTGCTGCATATTTTTCATTACAGCTGGGTGTGCATACATATGTACATTCATTGCCGGTGCAAGATAAACCTGTGATTGTGTCGCTAATAGAATGGTCGATAGCATGTCATCAGCGATGCCATTAGCAATTTTACCAATAATGTTGGCCGTGGCCGGTGCCAGCAAAGTAATGTCGGCCCAGTCTGCTAAATCAATATGAGCAATTTTCGCTGGATCTTTTTCATCAAACGTGTCCGTATAGACGGGATTTCTCGATAAAGCTTGAAAGGTAAGCGGGGATACGAATTTTTGCGCATTGTCCGTCATAACCACTTTCACATCCGCACCTAATTGCGTCAGCCTGCTCGTCAACGCACAGGCCTTATACGCCGCAATTCCGCCAGAAACCCCTAATAGAATATGTTTATTTCCAATCATCGCTATCCCCCTCGTATATTATGTTTAGGCCCTATCATTTGAGCCCATATTTTCTTACTTTTCCTGCTGGATATAGTCAAAAGTCTTGGACGTCCCGTGATGTTCCTAGATAATGGTCTTAGGATCATTTGG
>SEIO01000148.1 GCA_004145795.1 Lentibacillus lipolyticus
AAAATAAAATGAAAAAAAAAACAAATTAAATAAAGCATAGTATGACTAATGGTATATCAGACAAGTCTCCTCATGTTGATTTTAAAACCAATTCCATAAACTGATTCTCTTAACTTGCCTGGAACCTATTGTTTGAATACTTGTTGGAGCACATTATGCAAAAAAAATACAATAAAGAATGAAAAAATATAATTAAATGAAAAAATAGAAAAAAAAATGCATAATAGATTTGTTATATTATAAGACTCCAGAAGTAGATTTAGAAATTGATGTCACTGTTGTCATAAATCCACATTACGAAGAAAGTGTTAAACAAATGAAAACGAATTAACCAAACTAGTATCCAATTACATATGAAGCTGTTCAGTCAATATCAAATACAATCCATTTCATAAATCAAAGCCCCATGCTGATGATGCTGTCACAATTTAAAGATTCAATAAATAATCAATGTTTTTCTGGAGTATTATTCAATTATTTATAAAAGAAGTTATATTATCAACCG
>SEIO01000149.1 GCA_004145795.1 Lentibacillus lipolyticus
TGACCGCTCGGAGTTGAGCTGTCGCAACGCATCGATGCGTGCCTTGATCTGAGCGCGGGTGGCAGCGGCGATCGGAGGCCCGCCACAACGGCGGCGCAGTTCGTCGTGGATCCAGCCATGCGGTTTGCCGGTGCGGTGGTGCGCAATCGACACCAGCGTGTGGAGCTCGCGGCGCAGGTCGCGCAGTTGGCCATGCACCGATGCCGAAGCCCCCGACGTTGCTGGCTGGGTGGCCCCTTTCTGAAGCTGAGCCCGTTTCCTCAGCTGCTTGTCTTGGCGGCGGTGCAGCAGGGCGCGCATCTGCTCGGCATCGAGCAGCCCGGGGATGCCTAGGTAGTCGGCCTCCTCGTCGCTCCCGGTTGGGGTGGCGGTGCCGAACGAGGAACCGTCGAAGATGACCTGATCGAGTTCCGCATCGGCCCCCAACGCGGTAAAGCCCCGCTCCGCGCCGCCCCGCTCGGTTTGCGTCCTGGTGGCGGGATCACCATCGAGGGGATCGTGGGC
>SEIO01000060.1 GCA_004145795.1 Lentibacillus lipolyticus
AGGGGAAATACGCCCTTGACAGAACCTGACACAGGAAAGAGCTGGTTAGTAAGATGGGAAAGGGAAAACAATGATAACCCCACCTTATTTTTATAAAATTTGTGTCTTGACGATGGGGTCCACCTTAGAAGCCCTAAACGGTTTAAATTTGATCGAAGTCGATGTCCTCAAAAGGATCTTCTTGTTCTTCGTCTTCTTCACCTTCTTCATTTTCAAACGCACTAACAGGAAACACATCAACGACATTTGCATATGTCACTTCTCCCACATGGTTATGCTTTACTTCAATGCCACACTCTTTTCCAATCAGTTCATCAAAGTGTACATCATCAGCATCCTCACCCAAGATGGCATCAAATAGCTTCTCAACCAGAGAGTTTCCACCAGAGTACACCAACATGGACTGCATCACTTTCTGACCATTTCCAAGGTCAAATGTTACGACTGCTGAAGGAGTTAGTCCCATTATTGTGTTTTTTTGTTTCCCCTCTTTCCAACCTGCAACAGCTACTAGATAGTTTCCTTCTGCGGGTGGTTGGAACACATTTCTTTCTCTTTTGAATTTCATGGCGTATTTCCTCTTTTCTATTTTTATTAGAAGCTTTGTTGTGATTACTGTTCTTAACAAAACTTCTAATTATAGTTTAAGAGAATTGCCATTTTATCTCCCTTCGGAAAAATGCGGCTTTTTCACGAAAAAACCCCGTGTTGCACACGAGGTTAGGAGGATGATTGGGATTTAATTGTCTTTTGGGATTGTTCCAATATAGCTTGATTTTGCTTATCCAAAGTTTGCATTAACGTTTTGAAGTCTTGAGCCTTGAAGTCTTTGCGTTGTTTATAGTTATTCTGGAAATGACTTGGCAAATAGATTGCATGGAACGTTTTCCAATCTTGGTCAGTGAAGACCTGTTCTTCCTTCCCAGTGATTTGCTTTTGTACGATCAAAACCACTCTTTGAAGGAAGATGATTAAATTGAAAACTTCCTCTCTCCATTCATGGCGTTCCTTTGCATTCAAATTCGGGTAGATTTCTGCATAGGTTTGTCTTGCCTTTAGCAATGGCAGACGAAACAACATACACAGGTCAATGAGATATTCCTTTTTCTCTATTTTTTCATTTGCTTCTTCACATTTTCGCATGGCAAGGAGGATACTTTTGACCAACTCAAAATGCAAGCGACGTTCAAGTTTGTAGTAGCGAATGTTCTTATGTGTTTCTTCAGACTGGTCAATTTCTTCATGCAGTACCTTTACAAATTCTTTGAAATCTTTAAATGTCATTTTGTACAGATATCCTTTGTCACTGATGATGCGTTTATAGTTCATATTTGCTTTACTAGAATCGTATTCCCCTTCTTTTATTGCATCTAGTAGATCAAATTCACTAAATTGGAATTCGTAAAGTGGATTTCCTTCGTACCGACTTGCATTTCCTCTCGTATCTTCGTTCCTTGCTTGTTTACTCTGTCGATTTTGCCTTTCCTTTTCTTCTATCATTTCGTATTCAAGCATTTTTTCTGCATTCAATGCATGGTAATGCTCTAGCTTTCGTTCGTAGAAATTTCTTTTATTGCCTTCTTGTATCTCTTGTGGCAACATTTCATCTAGTTCCTCTTCATCAAATTTTTCGTTAGCATATTGCAAAACACTTGTTGACTTGCTGTTTTTTTGTTGGACATGTTGAGCCATGCAAAAGAACAAGACAAACTCATTGATTGGTTCTAAGCCAATGCGAAACAAATCTCCTGCAAAGACTTTTGACATTGTGCCTAGTTGTTGTTGGACGTGTGCAGCAAAGTCACTTGCTTGCTTATGTCCTAAGCCATTTTTATCAGTTGTGTATTCCAAAGCTAGTTGGTTAATTGCTTCTTCTACGATCTTAGAAAACAAGTTGATTGCTCCTTTAGCTTCATTGCCTTTTCCTTTATTTTAACATGACCAAGCCAATGCAGAAAAAAATCAAAGGAGTCAATCTAATTATTGCTTGACCCCTTTCTAAGACACAGATTAATTTATATCAATTGTGATTAATTTTTATTTGTTTTCATTACTTAGTAATCTGACGGAAACAGCAAGATGGTATGGTCTTCTTGCCACATTGCCCAGATCGTGAAGGACTCTTCTAGTTTGATGTGTTGCTCAAAAACCATTGTCTTTTGCAATGGCGTCTGTTCTTGTCGATTCTTAATGATGACTCTTTCATTCTTTGAATCTACTAGCACCTCAAACACTTGAAGGTAGTCCGTTTGTTCTCCTCTTTCTAGGTCTAGTGCAAACAACATTTCCAAAATGATTGCAAGAATGCTTTGTGGTACTCGACGATCTACCTCGGAGGTCATGTAGCATGGTGCTGTTGAATCAAACATCGAAATCACCGATCCCTTCATTCCATTCTGCATGTTCCGCAAGCCAGTTTTCTGTCTCTTCATCATGTGTTCCTTCTTCGCTGTACAGTAATTGGAATTGATGCTCTGTACGCTTAGCTAGACGAAAGAATGAGATCTCACCTTCCTTATGCCTTTCCACATACTCAAGATCCATGAATGATTGTTCAAACATTCCTCTCACATCGTCTCCTGATTCTAATAGAATGAGAGCTTCTTGATTAGGTAGTCGAAAGGTTAGCACATCATCACATTCACTCTCTGCTTCAAACAACAAGAGAAAGTCTTGTTCGATTGCTTGTACTAATCCCTCTGGTTCAGCCTGTGTTGCCTTTAGCCATTCTAAGTCATTTAGGGTTTGGATTACTTTCATTTGATTTCTCCTCTCTTACAACAATTCAACAGCGTTCTTTTTGTCTTCTCTTGTGGTTTGGATGTAGTATTTAGCAGTCATGTTCACTGAACCATGTCCTGCAAGTTTACTTACAGTTGTAAGGTCTACTCCTTTTTTCAATAGCTTGGTGCAAAATGTATGTCGAAACAAATGTGGATGTAGCTTGAATCCTAGCTCATTTGAAATGTTTGCCAGCCAGTCTCGTACCGCATCCCTATGCATCTTTGGTGACCGTTGGCTGACAAGCAAGTATGGACTTTCTCGAAATGATGATGCCATTCTATCTCCCTTTCGATATTCCTCAATCAACTCAATCACATCAGCACGGAGACTCAATTCTCTAATCTTTCCACCTTTGCCTTTGATCGTTAGGGTACTTGTCAAAAAGTCGATGTCTTTTTGTTGGATGTTGACTAGCTCTGTAACTCGAACACCTGTGTACAACAGGAGGTAGACAATCAACTTGTTTCTCATTGTTACTTTTCTGCGATCCTCCACATAGAAAAGCAACTGCTCGACCTCTTTATCTGACAGGGCAGTTACAACATGTTCACTTCCTAATGCCACTACAACTTTATCTTTTTTCATCTGAATGAAAGACTCTTCTACCATTCCTTTCATTCGCAGGAAATCATTGTAGACTTTTAGGCTGTTCACCTTCTTATTGATGGTGCTTGGAGCAAAGCCTTCTTCAACTAGGTATTGCTTGTATCGTACAAAAGCAAAACGAGAAAGCAACAGTTCATCATCTGCCACTTTCTCTTCTAAGAATGACTGGAATGCCTGTACATCACCGACATAGGATTGAATGGTTGTTTTAGCTTTCCCTTCCTCTATGAGCCATTGTTCAAACGATTTGACTAGATTCATCTTCTCTCCCTCCAAAAACAAAAAGAGCCATTGATGCCTGTTTTAGTAGCACCAATGACTCTAGTCTCTAAAGATTCTTTTCCACAAGCAAAGTGGACAGCGACAGCAATATGAACAAGGTAAAAATATTTTCATTAGCAAATCCTCCCTTTTTTATTTAATCATCATTTGTTAGTTCTTTTACTACTTCAGTTGCCACAGTTACGATCACTGGAATCAGTATTTTTTGCCACATACCTCTCACCTCCTTTTGTTCCGTATTTATCGTCAGTACCGAATGTATCGACCATTGACTCAATTGCCGCAACTGACGATAGAAAAGGGACAACGATGTGAACTCCCGACAGTTGTTTAGTTCTGTCATGAGATTTTTCACTACCAATTTAGCGGCTTTACTTGGTATGACTAGGTTTTACAGTTTCATGCTTAGCTTGACGAAGTTTTGTCGTGAGATTGCTTGTACTTTTGTCGTCAGTTTTCCAACTCACTCTGCTTTTAGTGGAACATTCCTATCCACCAATTCTCCGTCTTTGAGACAAACAGCGTGTAGCCATTTGTGTGAATCATCCTTTGTTGCCAAACAAAAAATCCACTCCTGTTCTTGTTGGTCAACGTAGACCATTGTCACAAACAGAAGTGGATCGGATAGCTCTTTCAAATATTCAGTTGGAAATACTTCATGGTCAAGTTCTTCTTTGTACAATGTGACTGCTTCGGAAACAACCTCCTCATGATTGACTTTAATGCCATGTGCTTTCTTCAAGTGGTTTACAAATAGTTTTGTAGCAGAATCCACAATCATCCCCCCCTTTACATATGACCTTTTTCTTTCAACGAAACAAAGCTATCATCACAGACAATCAAATGGTCTAATATTTCAATGCCAATGATTTTGCCTGCTTCTACTAATCTCCTAGTCACTTCAATGTCCTCATGGCTGGGCGTAGGATCGTTGCTGGGATGGTTATGTGCTACAATCACCGAACAAGAATTTGCTAGAATAGCAGGCTTCAGCACCTCCCTAGGATGAACGACACTAGCATTCAAACTACCAATGTGACAGGTATGAATGGCGTTTGGCGTATTCTTTGTGGACATGCAAAGGACAAGGAAATGTTCTCTGTCTACGTCACCTAGAAACTGTTTGAACAACTGATAGGCATCCTCTGGACTTGTGATTCTCCTTTTCTCGTACAACAGACTTGATTCCCTTGCTAGCTTTACACTGACAATGTTAACTCGTTTTCTCGACTCCTGCTTCTCTTCCTTGACAACCTCTGCTAATGGCAATGATAGTTGTTCCTTGTACTCATACATTTTCATTTCACATTCCTCCTAAAATAGAAATAGCCCCAACTCCACGATGGGAATTGAGGCTAGCATAAGCTTATACATGAATATAATATATGCTTATAAATTCAGTTATTACAAAAGCACAAAAAGAAAGACCCTGTAGAGAATTTCTCTCCACAGGGCCTTTTCTTTGAAATTTAGCACTTTCGCGCTTTAAAGGAGTGGGGGTCTGACCCCATTTCCCGAAAACTTATTATTCGACTGTTACTGCACCATTACTAGTAGGAACTGTTACAGTAAATACTTTAGTATCTGAAGCATTACCATCTTCGATAGTTACTGTTACATCAAATGTGAATTTATCAGTACCATCTCTTGTGATTTCGATGTCTCCATCATTATTTACTACAGCAGTACCACCATTATTGTTAGCAGAGAAGTTACCTACTGCAAATGAGTAAGTTGCACCATTATCATGGGCTGCTTCTGCATCAATAATTGGACTTGCGTGTGTAGCATCATTTGTTGAGTTAATATTAAGATCAGTTAAGGCATCTTTAGCAGTACCTACATTAGTAACTTGGAATCCAATTACTACAGTATCATTTCCTGCAAGTTGCTCTTCAATACTGTTCTGAACATCAGTATCTAGTGCATTGATATCCTCATCATTTGAATCAAATGTATTTCCTGATAGTTCTGGAGCAACTGTTCCATCAATTGCAATACCAGCTACATTATTTTCAATATGGTTTTCTTCTGCAATTAATTTACCTTTATTGACAGAAATACCAGTTCTTACATCTTCAAATGTTGTATTTAATACAGTAAATTCGTCATCATTTCCAAAGTCTACTGAAGCAAGTACACCACGTTGTGTAGAAGAATCATCTCCAGTTACTTTTGAAGATTCAAGTTTGAATCCATCAGTATTAGAATGTAGATAGAATGCAACTGCATTTCCTTCTAATTCAACAACAACGTCTTGGAATGTTACATCTTTTGCTTCAATTCTGAATGCATTTTCACCAGAACTATTAGTAATTGTGTAATCATCGTTACCAACTACTGTAAGTCCCTCAGTTGATACTGTTAATTGTTTTGTTAACTCAATGTCATCAGCAAGTTCAATAGTTGTAACACTAGAATTTGCTAAAGCTTTGTCTAATTGGTCAGCATTAGCTACAATTGTTTTACCAGCAGTTTCACCAACTTGAGGTTCAACACTACCAGTATTTATACCTGTGTACTGAGCATCAAACACTACATTTTCGTCATTAATTACAACATCTTCAACATTTTTTGCACCTGTTACTTTAGCTGGTGCATTAGCTGTGAATGCTGAAACCTTACCAGAAACATTAATAGTGTTATTCACACCAGCAGAGCTATCAATTTTAACTGAAGTAGCAGCTCCTTTAATATTTACAACTGCATCATCATCTTTAACTACAAGTTTGTTTCCATCTGCATTTTCATTCCAAGTACCTTTAGCAACATTTACAATTTCTACATCTCCACCAACATTTAGATTGTTGTTCACTGTTGCATTTTCTGCATTTACAGTTAAATCTGCAGAACCAGTAATATGATCATTATCACCTGAACCATCAAGTGTAATAGTACCTTTTTCATCAGTTTCTATTGTAATGTTAGCATCCGTATGGAACTTACCAAAGTCAATGTCAACTAATTGATCGAATTTAACAGTACTACCAGAGCTATCATTGTTTGTTAAAGTGATCTTTTGAATGTTGTAGTTGGCATCAAAGTTTGTTTCAACGTCTGATAATTTCACATTACTACCATCAACTTCAAATACGAAATCGTCAATTGCAGTAACATTGCCATTTTCGTCTACTTCAAAGTTAGCTTCAACATTTGTACCAGCTACAGGTAATCCATTACTAAAGAATCCAGCACTAGCATTGCTTAATGCGTCAATAGCACTTCTAGCTGAACCACGTACAGAGTAGACTTCATTGTTAAGCTCTACTTCATAATCAGTAGTGTTAATATAAGTTTCTGTACCATGAAAAATAAAAATGCCTGAACATCCTATCTACAACCGTTTTCAGGAGATTTTATGAACGTATGTTTATCATTGTTAACAACATATTGAGTAAAAATTTATTGGTGAAATCTTGAATATATGGTGCGTAAAACCAGTTGTGGGCGGGTCTGCTATCCTTTTTATTTCCCTTTGTATGTGATAAAATTGATAGTAATGATATGTTTGGATAAGGATGGGTGCATGTTAATGACAACAACTTTCGCTTCAATTTTGAAGGATCCCTATATTCAAAAAGAGTTAAAGAATTTAAAGAAAACATTTAGGTCTTTCTCTAATAAAAATGCTGCGTCTGTAGCAACAATAGATGAAGAAGTACAAACAAGTGAATTTAATGGTATAAAGATTTCTAGTAGTGAAGCACTTGATGCTGTGGTTGGTAATCTACTAGCTAGTAGTTCAAACTTGGATGACACCCCGGACATGGAAGAACTGTCGTCTTATGAAGAATTGGTTAGCCAGTTACCATCGATATCATGGAAGAATAGTTTAAACAAAGCGCTTACGAAAGATTTAAAGAAAAGTAAATTAGTGAATAAATTAGATGAGTTAAGAAATGGAACAAAAAAAGATGAAATTGATTCCATTCATGATTTAAAACGATTTAGTAAAGATGTTCAAAGAGTAACGACAGATTTAGAAAACATTTTATCTGATGAAGAGATGGAACCAGTAACAGAAGCAAAACAGTACTTGGGGAAATTAGTAAATGAAAAAATGACGTCGTTGTATACAGAAAACCCGCTTAACCAATGCCTTCAGTTATGTGAAGAGATGGATAATAAAGAATTAGCGCCAGAAGACTTGTTAAGTCATGTTTATTCTTTAAAAGCGTATTTGGAAGCCGCAAAAGTTCAGGTGACGATTCCTATTGAAAAGTCTGAACGCAAAGCACTTCGCTTAAATTATTTAGAAGCAGAAAAAACCTATAAACAAGCGATAGAGGATTTGTTGCACTATCTTCCTAAAGTGAATGCCGATGATCAAGAAAAGATTCTTAGCTTACTAGATGTGAATGAATTTGATCAATTAGAAAATAAAGATGCGTTTATTTCTGCTCTAGATACAAATTTATTTGTCGATGTAAAAGAAAAGGATGCCAGAAAGCTAGTACAAAAACAATTAGGTGTATTTTTGTTCACAAAAGCGAATTCTCCGGCAGAACTGAAAAAGGCGCTGCTTATGATGGAGATATTACCTTTTAAAAAGCTTCATGGTGATCATCAGGATATGGTTGCTGAAACACTGTTCACGGATGATGAAGAACTTTTAGAATCGCTGGATGAGGATTTGCTAGGCGAAAAAATTACTGAGTATAGCAATCATATAGAGGAAGTGCTTCAGTCCTTTAATGGCTCAACATCCATTAAAAAAATGAAGGCTATATTAAACGAGAATCTTCAAGAAGCATGGACGCAATTTGATAAAGATAAACAAGAACAAATTGCTAGACAGCTCCTCTTCAAAAAGGAAATACGACCATATAGATCATTGAAGAAAATTGAAAATGATTTTAAAAAAGCAGCCAAACAAAGGCTAGTAACAGGTGCTGAAATAGAAAATCATCCATATATTTATTCTTCCAATCAAGATGATGTGGTTTACTTGACTAATCAAGCATCAGAAGGAATTAAAACACTCATAAAAGCAGACTCTTATAATAAGACAAATGACTTTGCCGATACATTTACACTAATCGGTTAAACGTTGGGCTGGGTACCGAATAGTCCTGTGGAGAGAAATCTCTGCAGGGCTTTTTTGCGAGTGGCAGCACATGCACTATAGGGTGTAAGTCCCGAATGCGCCGTGCAGCCGGTAAGCATTAGCTGACAGATAGTGCGTCGACCGTGAGGTGGCGTGCGGAGGATTTGAAGGCAAATC
>SEIO01000150.1 GCA_004145795.1 Lentibacillus lipolyticus
TTCAACAAACGGGCCAGATTGTGAAGTAGTGTATGTTAAAATTTAATTCAACAGTCAAGCTATATTATTTATTGAGTGACAGAGTGAGGGATAATATGTCTGCCAAAACAGAAGAATATCTCAAAGCAGGTATAATAATTTTGATTGCATCCCTATTAATATTTATTTTGGATTTACCTAAACCGAATCCTGTGAATATCGGCGTGGTTATTCTTATTTTTATTTTTATAAATAAAGTGTCTCCAACCAAAAGTAAAGACGTGAGAAGGAAAAGAGAGTATATCATGTTGAGTTTACTTTTTATTATATTTGTTAGTCTTATTTTTGTTTTTGATTTGCCTAAGAAGCTTTATATTTTTATAGGAGTTCTAGCTATTTCTTATATATTGCTCAATAAAATATTCGACTTAATAAAAAATAGGAAAAAGGAAACGTAAACATGCTGACAGAATAGGAGTACAAATAAGAGTGGGATACAATAAATTGTTTGTTATGCAATAAT
>SEIO01000151.1 GCA_004145795.1 Lentibacillus lipolyticus
ACTTACTATAAAATTGAGCTGATCTCACTTTTGTAGGTACCTTTTTTCAAGACTATCCTATAAATTTCGCTCAGACTTCGGAATTTATAGCCTCAAAAAACTTTTTTAAAAGGATTGGAGGAAGATCCGTTCTTCAAGTGCTATGCACTGCGGATCTGGGATTCAGGTACACTGCCTGGTGGTGATCCCTCTGGGCTGTAATTTAAGCCACGTCCTAGCCGGGGACTGTGGCCGATAATCCAGTCGTGGATTGCTCCACTTCCCAATAGAAGCTGGGTGAACCTAGGGGATGAGACCGGACTTGATCTCGTGACCTCCAGACTGCTAGCGGCCACCACTACCGACTGATTGTGAGCTATCCCAAAAACATGAAACTGTGCTAATGACAAATATATTTTACTATAATATTTCGTTGTTTAAGCAACATAAATATGAGTCGTTTCAAAAATTCAAAAAAAAAAACTATTGAAACTTTTTTGGTAAAAATTTCGTAACAGGCCGA
>SEIO01000152.1 GCA_004145795.1 Lentibacillus lipolyticus
ATATCATCAAAAAAAAGTAGTTTTTTTATTTTATTTTTTCATTACTTTTCACTGTCTATGGATTTTCATTCGTAAAGGCATCACTCCCTAGTTTGCGATAGTGTAGATACCGTCCTTGGATAGAGCCTTGGAGATAGCTGGCTTTAATCTGCTGGAGTACCATGGAACACCGGTGATCATTCTGGTCACTTGGTCTGGGGCAATACCAGTCAACATAGTGGTGAAGTCACCATAGTTGAAAACAGCTTCAGCAATCTCAACTGGGTAGGTCTCAGTTGGATGAGCTGCTTGAAACAAGTAGTATTGAGCCAAATGAGCTCTGATATCGGAGACGTAAACACCCAATTCGACCAAGTTGACCCTTTCGTCAGATGGAGATAGAGTGGTAGTGGCTGGGGCAGCGGCAACACCGGCAGCGATGGCGGCAACACCAGCAGCGATTGAAGTTAATTTGACCATTGTATTTGTTTTGTTTGTTAGTGCTGATATAAGCTTAACAGG
>SEIO01000061.1 GCA_004145795.1 Lentibacillus lipolyticus
TTTTACTGATTACCAGTAATTTCCATTTATTTACTGGTCTAGTTTCCTGATGCCTTTTTTCGCAAAATTGAACCTTGACAATCGAATATTTAGTTATTTTCCTCTTGACATATCACCGCAGGTCTTTTCACAGTACCTTTCATTGGACGCGTCGTAATCTTTCCATCATCTAATTGAAAAAATAATTCGGGTGAAGCAGATAAAATAGTATGATCTCCTATATCAAGATAAGCAGCATAGTCAGCAGATTGTACTTGTGCCAATTGCTTATAATAGGCCTTTGTATCACCAGTAAAATGAGCATGTAAGCGGGTTGTGAAGTTGACCTGGTATGTATCACCTGCTGCTATATTGTTTTTTATTCTTTCAATATTTGCCTTGTAATCTTCAGGTGTTACAGTTGGCTCCCATTCGGATAGATGAAACGACCCCTCCCCCTTTAAGGGCTCATGGACAGGTTCATCGAAAATCCCAAACCATAGAAGCGGCATTTCACTGTTAGTGTTAACTTGAAAAGCAGGATCAAATGCCGGTGCTGCTTCATAGGAAACATAACCGGCCGCATAATACCCCCTGTCAACTTCTACCTGAATTTTTTCCAGGCACGCTACTACCTCATTTACCGAATCTGTCGTAATAACCGTTCGCGGATTTTTAAACATTAATGGATTTTTATTGCCATTAGGATCAACATAGTCAAATGAAAGCAATGGCTCATTCTTTTCATACATCAATAATTCTACCTGCCTTTTATATAATTACAATTATTATAGCAAATCTATTTAAGAGTTTACAGATAACGAACATTAGACAACATCCACTGTCCTGTATATTTAACGTTTGTTTCAACAAAATGAAACAATCGAGTATGGCAATAATTTGTCGTATAGTGTACACTTGCATAAGAAGAAAGGCGTAAGTGCCCGTCTGGTGACGTACGATCTGCCCTTGCATGGCGGCGAGTCGCTGAGTACGGAAGCTGGACGAGACTGTTACACAATTGTTATATTTAATGTTTTAATCAAAAACGATAAGGATACGTCCTGTAATTAAATGGAGGTAATGACATGGCCGTAGATCACGCGAAAATTGAACAGGCAGCACGCATGATATTAGAAGCAATCGGTGAAGACCCTGACCGGGAAGGTTTGGTTGAGACACCTAGTCGCATCGCTCGTATGTACGATGAAGTATTTCAAGGGATGAACCAGGACCCAAAAGAATATTTTGCCACTATCTTTGGAGAAGATCACGAGGAACTTGTTCTAGTTAAAGATATCCCCTTTTATTCCATGTGTGAACACCACCTTGTCCCGTTTTACGGTGTAGCCCACGTCGGCTACATTCCAAAGGGTGGCAAAGTAACCGGAATAAGTAAGCTGGCACGTGCCGTTGAAGCAGTAACACGCCGTCCGCAGCTGCAAGAGCGAGTGACCGCCACAATTGCCGATTCCCTTAAAGAAACGCTTGATCCACATGGTGTTATCGTTGTGGTGGAAGCAGAGCATATGTGCATGACCATGCGCGGTATCAAAAAGCCGGGATCAAAAACAGTCACATCTGCTGTCCGAGGTACTTTTCAAACAGACGCGGCATCACGGGCAGAAGTGTTCAGTTTAATTAAAGGTAACAACGGTTGAACTTCCGCAAAAGGGCTAAGCCAAGGTTAAAGAACACGTTCTCAAGTTTCGTAACAAGTAGTCCGTTGCACGGAAGCTAGCTATCCCCATGGAACTTACAGCGTATACAGAGAGCATGTGTCATCGGGGGCACATAGACCGAAATATAGACATATTGGTTTCAAACTAGAAGGAAACAACAGCGAAATAGATAGACAAAACAAGCTTGAGGATCATGTTTCCTCAAGCTTGTTTATCCGCAGTCCGGCTTGTTCTGCCACAGGCTTCCCCCGCATCCAGGATTAGCTATTTAATTCAAAGGCTGGTTTGATTTCACCGATTTTTTCTTGTCTTGCACTCTGGACGGGTGCATGGTGATACGTTTGTAATTGATCCCTTATTGCTTGGTCACCAATGCTTAGCTGACCCCGGTAGACTTGGATTGGTTTTGTAGATGTGTTCATCATCGGGTCAGTCCTTTCTTATTCATTGCGTTCTGGTATTTTTCCAGAACCTCGTGAGATTATAGTCTTTAATTTGTAAATATTTTTAACGCTTCTATTAAGAATAGCATACATTTTAATTTTTCAAAAAAATATTTCAATCTTAATGCTAAAATGCCTGCGGGGCACATATAAAAGTGGCAGTTGGAGAACAACTAGGTAGTAAATCAGATGAAAGAGGGGTTTCCATGAGCAGTGGTAAGTCAGACAAAAAGTATGCGGGAAAACAATCTGGAAAGGTAAAACCGTATCAGGAACTAAATGATACGATTTCGGAAAATGAGGATTTACAAACGAGACAGCCAACGCCTCAGCCAAAAGACTTTGAAGAAATCGAGTATTAACATAAGACCCCGCGTGACAGGTAATATAACTAACATTCTTCCCCACCTCATGAAACTTTGCATTGTCAGACTAAATTCATACAGAAAAGTCAGCACTCGAACGGACGAGTGCTGACTTTTTGTTTCGAAGCTATTAGAAAAGCGCAAACGCCTACCCTCGAAAATCAACCTCGAGGGTAGGCGCTGGCTGGCTAGGTTCGGCACGTCGAAGCTGGACATGGCTACTAACTTCATGATCAAACAATGAAATAAACGATAATCGACAGTGCGACAGATGTTACGGTCATGGCTGCGAGTGGGCGAACTGCTTTGGTCCGCAAGTCCTTCAGGCTGACGTTCAAGCCGAGACCGACCATCGCTGCGGTCAGTAACCATGTTGTCAATGTGAAGACACCTTCCATTAGCCCATCAGATACTGGAATGGAATGGCCGAACACATAGCTCCCCAAAATACTTAGCAGGATAAACCCAAGCAGGAACCATGGAAACTCAATTTTGGCTTCCGGCTCTTCTGTGTTTGTATTTTTTCGCTTCATGATATAAATGAGGATAAAACAAAGCGGAACGAGCAAGAACACACGGCCCAACTTAGCAAGGAGTGCAATCGCCAGCCCGTCTTCCCCGGCAGGCGCTCCGGCCAGTGCCACATGTGCCACTTCATGCAAACTGGTTCCCGACCAAATTCCATACTCAATCGCATCCAGCGGCAAAACCGGCCGTAATATGGTATAGATAATAGCGAAAATCGTGCCCATTAACGCGATAATGCCGACACCTATGGCGGTATCTTCCTCTTTCGCTTTGATAATTGGTGCTACTGCAGCAATCGCAGCAGCTCCGCAGACACCGGTTCCGACGCCAAGCAAGAGCGAAATCTGTTTATCAGCTTTAAACACTTTCGCCAGCCAGACGGTTGCAACGATAGCAAAAACAATAACCCCCGCATCACGCAGCAACAGTCCTAATCCATCGCTCAACACGACATCGATATTCAATTTAAGCCCGTATAAAATAATTGCCGCGCGCAACAGCCGTTTCGACGCAAAGGCAATCCCCGATCTGATTGCTTCCGGATAACCGAAAATCTGCCGATAAAAAACAGCAATGATAATCGCACATGCCAGCTGACCTACCCGGTCAAATCCGGGTACCATTGCCAATAACGCACCTAATGCAGCAATAAGAAATGTAAATGCCACCCCACCAAGCCATGCCATTCGGGGTGATGGCTTGGTTGCCGTCTGTGTGTTTGTTGATGCCACAAAAACACCTCCCTGCTTTCAGCATAACGGGAGAATATTTATAAGTGAAATAATTATTTATAATGATGTCTATAAGTATATGATTATAGATAGTTGATATAAAAAAAGAAGGGACAGCACCATTAATAAGTGCGTTGTTCCTTCTTTTATACCATTTCAGTTTATTTCACAATCAAAACCGGGCAATCGACTCGTTTAGCAACCTTGTGACTTACACTGCCTAAAATCATGGTTTGCAGATTATTTAGTCCTCGGCTTCCTATAACAACACAATCAAAATCATTTGTATTTACAAATTCAACGATTGCTGGCCCGGGTTCGCCATGGAGTATTCTTACCTTATAGTCAATCGTCGTTGTCTCGAGTTGGTCCAGTACAGGCTGAATCTTCTCTTTTCGTTTTCGTTCTATTTCATATTTACTGTCGTTATGCAAGACGTCCGATTTTGACGTTTGTTCATCAACTACATAGACAACATCAATGGTTCCACTAAACTGTTCAGCTAGTTGAATCGCATGATTAGCCGAGCGAGCAGAATGCTTCGATCCGTCCGTAGCCAGTAGTATTCGCTTAAACAAGGCCTTCACCCCTTTGTAAATTCACACCCATGTCGATGATTCGTTATTAATGACCGGACGCTTTTGAAAGGCCTCCGATACGTTTTTTTAAATGGTGGCTTTCATCATTTAATCCTGAATAGGTTACTTTAATGTTATTTTCCTCAAATTTCATTTCGATTTTATCCAAGGCACCGATTGCTGAATCGTCCCATAGATGTGCATGGGTCAAATCAATTTCAACCTTGTCGACGGAGTCCGTAAAGTTAAACTTCCCTGGGAAATCACTGACCGATGCAAAGAACAATTGACCTTCCACCCGATAGATTTTTTTCTGTTCCCTTAACACGAGCTCTTCCGACACATGGATGTTGGAGATTTTGGCAGCAAAGAATATAGCACTCAGCAACACGCCAGCCAAAACACCAATGGATAAATTATGGGTGATCAGTACAATACCGACCGTTGTCACCATTACTGCTGCATCTGTTTTAGGCAGCTTGTTTAAATTTTTGACCGATGACCAATCGAATGTACTGATCGATACCATAATCATAACACCGGCAAGCGCCGCCATCGGAATTTGCACAACCAGACCACCTAGCACGATAATCAAAAACATTAGGCATACGCCTGCAACAAGAGCGGAAAGTCTGCGTGACCCTCCTGATTTTACGTTAATAACTGACTGTCCAATCATTGCACAACCGGCCATCCCGCCAAAAAAGCCTGTTACAATATTGGCGATCCCTTGTCCACGGCTTTCTTTATTTTTGTTGCTCTCTGTATCTGTCATATCATCAACAATACTAGCTGTTAAAAGTGTCTCAAGCAAACCAACAATTGCCATGGATAAGGAGTACGGAAAAATAATCATAAGTGTTTCCCATGTAAATGGAATCGATGGAATTAAGAAAACTGGTAATTGTTGGGTCAGTTCGCCCATATCCCCGACCGTTCCAACATTAAGATTGCCGTAAATAGCAATAGCCGTGACCACAATGATGGCGACCAATGTCGATGGAACAGCTTTTGTTATACGTGGAAAAAGATAGATAATTGCTAATGTTAACCCGACAAGCGCATACATGACCCATGTTTCGCCCACGAAATGTTGAAATTGCGCCGTTAAAATCATAATTGCCAGTGCGTTTACAAATCCAACCATGACCGAGCGTGGAACGAATTTCATTACTTTTGCTAATTTAAAAACACCAAATAAAATTTGAATAATACCGGTCAAAATCGTTGCCGCCAATAAATATTGCAATCCGTAATCTGCAACTAAATTGACCATCAGCAATGCCATTGCCCCTGTCGCACCTGAAATCATACCCGGGCGTCCTCCAACAAAGGCTATGACAACAGCAATACAAAACGCCGCATAAAGACCAACCATCGGGTCCACGCCAGCGATAATGGAAAAAGCAATTGCTTCAGGTATGAGTGCCAATGCGACGACTATTCCAGCCAACACATCTCCCCGCACATTGCCAAACCATTCTTGTTTCATTTTTTGCAGTATCATCTAAACACCTCTTTGCTGTTTTATCGTTTATAGTAGATTTTTTTTGTATTAAAAAACATAGCTTCCGCCAAGCACAGATGGCAGAAGCTAAGTAAGTTCCGAATTCAACAAAGCGAATCATAACATAAATACTTTTAAATGCAAAACGCCATGAAAACGTGTACAATGATGTTCTTCTTTCAATTACTCGTTTTCTCTTAGATTATCTAGGTTATTTAACGAAAGTGACAAATTGGGCTGATTCCAAGGTTTATGGAAGTGATAAAAATCGATATGCGGGAAATATACGTGTCCCTGTCGGATTTAACGTTCCCATTTTTGCTTTTTTTGCTATGTTTTTTCAATGGAGGGAATGTAATGTATAATGGTTTTTAAAAAGGATGTGGACGATGCTGTGCCTTATAAATCACGTTCGAAGCCTGCTGAATTGATTACCCTGGAACTATTAAACTCCCGAATGAAGCTAACCGTCAAGGAAAAACGTCACTATCTGAATTTAAAAAAAGGGTATGAAGGGGAAAAGCGGTTCGATAGCTTAACGGAACAACTGCAGTGTGAATGCCTGATAGTGAATGATTTACTGTTAGAAGTAAATAACACGACATTTCAAATCGATACACTGATTATCACGCGCGGCATGATCAATTTTTTTGAAGTGAAGAACCATGAAGGTGATTATTATTACGAATCAGATAAACTCTTCAAAAAGCCCCACTTAGAAATTATTAACCCGCTTCATCAGTTAAGCAGATGTGAAGCCTTAATACGTCAGCTACTCCTTGGCTTAGGATACGACGATTTTCCAATGGATGCTTCCGTTCTTTTCATCAATCCGGAATTCACCTTATACCAGGCACCTCTCGATAAACCATTCATTTTCCATAGCCAGCTTCATCGTTATATGAACCAGTTAAATGCATTGCCTTCAAAATTATCGAAGTATGATAAAAAACTTGCAGACCAATTAGTGGCTTTGCATATAACGGATTCCCCTTTTGGCCGACTGCCCTCTTATGATTACGGCCAACTGCGAAAAGGGATTGTCTGTCCGAAATGCCACTCCCTTGCCATGCGTATCCACAAAAGAAAATGTGTTTGCCGACAATGCGATTTTATAGAGCCTAGTGCAGATGCTATACTAAGAAGCATTAAAGAATATAAGATTCTCTTCCCGAATAACAAGATTACGACGAATACCATCCATGATTGGTGCCGGGTGGTGCCGTCTAAAAAGATAATTAGAAGTGTTCTTGCAAGTCATTTTCGTGCAGTTGGTGTTCGTCAATGGACGTATTACGTTTAAAAGATTGATTTGCTGCTTTTTAGTCGCTCATTACGTAAATGAGCGATTTTTTGTTGGCTTTTTCAATCCGTTTGGGCACTCATTACGGCGATGAATGACTTTTTGAACGGCTTGCTGCCTCATTCGGGCACTCATCACCCCAATGAGTGACTTTTTGAGCGATTCGACGCCTCGTTCGGGCACTCATTACGGCGATGAGTTGCTTTTTTCAGATATCACCATTGTCTTTTGACTATCGCTGCCAAGAAAAATTGTTTTTCGACGCTTTATTCTTGCATTTCCACGAAAGGGTTTATATAATAATTAAAAATCCATATCGTTAGCGAAGACAGAGACGCAGTACAATTGTCCGCTGGTTTATAGAGAGCTTGTGGCTGGTGAAAACAAGTACCAAGGCAAATTGGAATTGGGCTTTGGAGCTATTTTGCTAAAAAGTGATCACATTTGTCGTGTGATAAATAGGGTGGCACCGCGGTTCATTCGTCCCTTTTTCAAGTGGGGATTAATGGATCTTTTTTATTGTTCAAAAAAGAAAAGACAAGGAGTGATAAAAAATGCAAACCATATTTTCAGGAATTCAGCCGAGCGGAACATTAACAATTGGAAATTTTTTAGGAGCCATTCAGCATTTTGTGGGGCTTCAGGAGGAGAATGATTGTTATTTTTGCATTGTGGACGAGCATGCGATTACCGTACCACAAGACCGGCTGGAGTTGAGAAATAACATCCGTTCGCTGGCAGCGCTTTACATTGCTTCGGGAATTGATCCAGAGAAATCGACATTGTTTATTCAATCAGAAGTACCGGCCCATACACAGCTTGGCTGGATGTTGCAGTCCATCAGCTACATCGGTGAGCTGGAGCGGATGACCCAATTTAAGGATAAATCTGCAGGCGGAAAAGAAGGGGTATCGTCAGCATTGCTAACGTACCCACCATTAATGGCCGCAGATATTCTATTGTATAAGACAGATGTAGTCCCAGTTGGGGAGGATCAGAAGCAGCACCTGGAATTGACACGTAATTTAGCAGAGCGGTTCAACAATAAATTCAATGACATTTTCACCGTGCCGGAAGTAAGCATTCCGAAAGTTGGTGCGCGAATCATGTCACTGCAGGATCCAACGAAAAAAATGAGCAAATCAGATGAAAATGAGAAAGCGTTTATCTCCATGCTTGATGAACCAAAGAAAATCGAAAAGAAAATTAAAAGCGCTGTTACCGATTCAGAAGGCGTCGTCAAATTCGATAAAGATAACAAACCGGGTATCTCCAACCTGCTGACCATTCATGCCAGCTGCTCAGGGGAATCGGTTGAAGCGCTGGAAACCAAATATGCTGACAAAGGATATGGCGAATTTAAACTGGATACAGCTCAAGTGGTCATCGATGTACTAAAGCCAATCCAGGACCGCTATCATGAGCTGATTAATTCAGAAGCACTGGATGATATTTTGGATGCTGGTGCAGACAAAGCCTCCTACGATGCGAATAAAATGCTTCGCAAAGCCAAAAAAGCAATGGGGCTTGGACGTGTAAAGAAAAAACGGTAAAAACCGAGTAGGCGTCGTCATTACTGACCACGCCTCTCACAGAGCGCACACGTGCGGATCGTCGCATGTGGCTCTTCCCATATATCCCTTTTTAGAGATAACGTTCATCGTAAACAGACACAAGGCT
>SEIO01000153.1 GCA_004145795.1 Lentibacillus lipolyticus
CTCAACTTATTGCCACTAGTACTCTTGCTTGATTCAGATGGAGATGTAGATTCTCGGAGTGTCTTTGGTAAGCTATCATCATCGCTTGAAGAGGGATGAACTGAAATGTTAGATGATGACTTATTTCTAGTGAATAGCCTGGATAAAGCATTGCTAGTTTTAGTGGTTGAGTTAGTTAGGTTTGACGAAAACGAAGTATTCGTGTTTAGTTTCCTCAAGGTGTTGAAGTCGACATTAGCAATTTGTGAACTAGATGGAGCACCATGTACTTTTGTTGATGTCGAAGCATTCGATTGTTTGAATATCGATGAACCCGGAGACTCTTGATTAGGGACTTCAGACATTGTACAATACAAAGCAAATTTCTTGAATAAAGTATCGTGGTGACTGCCAACCCTTGCACTCACCTTGTAGATGGCTCAAATTGTGGAATTTTATCAAAGATTCACGTAAAGAAAAAGGGGATTAGTGGCGGTGCATCCTGAGAACGAAATCGTGTC
>SEIO01000062.1 GCA_004145795.1 Lentibacillus lipolyticus
TCTCTTTAGACACCGGCTGGGTCATTAATGAAACAGCAAAAAATATTACAGCATTAGCTATTAATCCCCAAATTCCAGCATGTATATCTAGCGGATGCTTGATGACGAACGAAAAAATTATCGTAACAATAAAACCAGCGACTATTCCCCATAAAGCTCCGTGTTTAGTTCCTCTGGGCCAAATGAATATACCTATTATTGAGGGAAAAGCTTGTGCTATAAATCCATATCCAATTAACAAAATATACACTAGACTCGCGGGTTCCATGATGGAAACTGGTGCAACTATAAATACCATGATTGGGAAAATTAATCTTCTTGTCCATTTACCTGCAGTTTCATCGCTCCATTTAAGCAGCGGTTGTAGTACATCTTTACTGTAACTTAAAGCAGTTGCATGAATACATGGTTCACTAGATGACATTGATGCTGCAAGAGTTCCAGCACCTAATAATCCAGCTACAACGACCGGCATAGTGTCTACAGCTAGCGTAATTGCAACATGGTCCGGGTTACCTATTTCTGGATACATAAATATTCCAATAAACCCTACAATAATCATTGGTATGAGAACAATATAGTATATTGGCAGTAATCTTGCAGACCTTCTAATAGCTTGCTCGGATTTGGCACCCATCCACTGAATCCAGTGATATTGCCAGATTGAGAAAAACGATATTAATATTGATGTTGTCCAAAAGGTAGCATTCATATCACCTAGCGCTCCAGGAAGTGTAAAAAATTCCGGAACATCCTGTTTCACCCTTTCAAAGATAGGTGTGAATGAAAACCCACCGGTGAATTGATTAGTCGCCCATAAACCTACAAAAATGGATATAAATAGCATTAAGGCTCCCTGGAAAGCATTTGTTAAACCAATAGCTTTTAAACCACTTTTATAAAGGTAAATTGAAACTGCGCCTAATGCTATGAACACGCCCATCCACATTGGAATTAAACCATAACTCATTACATTCAAAATATAAGCTGCACCAGTAGTCTGAACTACCGCATAGGACAGAACCCCAATTGAGGTGACAATAGAAGTTATTCCTCCTAGGGCTTTGCTTTCATAACGATCAGCGATAGCGCCTGGTTGAGTTACGTGTTTATATTTTTTCCCGAGTTTCCATACCTTTGGGCCGAAATACCATGCAATAATTGCCATATAGGTTAAATATACAACAACATATAAAGCCGGAACTCCTTTAGAATAAGCCCATCCAGGAGACCCCATAAATGTGTATGCACTTACTCCACTAGCCCCCATTAAAAGAAAGGCCATAATAGGGTTAAAGCTTCTACTAGCAACACCCCAATTTTCCGTTTTATTCATATTCATGCCCTTCCCAGCAAAGGTTCCCAATACTATGGCAATAACAACATATGAAATAGTTATAAAAAAGGGAATATACTCGTACATCAATCAGATCCTCCAATCTTATCGATTATTATCATAGCGAAAGTTGTTAGTAAAATAAGCACAATAGACCACACCATTAATAAAGGCATTCCTAATACAATAATTTCTTTGTTGAAAAGGTTAATAATCGGCCAAGAACCTAGAGCAATTACAAATGCAATTAAACAAACACTAAACCAACCCTTTTTAGTGTTTGGATGCTTAAATGTAGCTTTCATTAAAAATTCTCCTTTCAAAAGGTTTTTAAGTTATAATTCAAAAGTCACCCCCTATGTTGCCCACGCCAGTTCCTCGTCCACAACCGACGTTTACACACCTAGGACCAGTCATTCCACCAAAAAGTTCATATCCTTCTGTATCTTTAACTCTACCCCCTTCCACTCTTCGGAATAACTTATTCGAATTCACTTCCGATTTATCTATCCCCCTTTATTTTGAATACATTATACAATTCTGAAATTTCTAATGCATTAAACAAAATGTGAAAACGTGTATGCGTTTACATTTACATTTTGTATGATATACCTCAATATAAATAAAGGGGATAGAAGATATGTTAACTGTGAAAAAGATGTTTTAAAGGCCAGGAACGTTGGCAGGATAAAATGGTAATAATCGTAAAGAAAAATGGGTTCACATCGTACAAGTAGACACCTTTGAACCAACTTTTAGACCACGAAGATTCGGCACTTTATATAGAGGTTGAAAAGGAAGCGTAAAGTAATTCCCACCTGATGACCCTGTGTCCGAACTATCGCGTACGCCATTTTTACCGTATCATTTATCGCGGCATCAATAGCCGTTAAAGCTCCTCCTGCTGATTTCTAGGCAATTTTATAAGAAACCGGAACACAATCGCATGGATACCGGCACCCACCTCCGGCATCACTTAACTGTCGAATTTGTTCAAAGGTTAAAAGGACACCTTTCTTCAAAACCTTCAATACCAAACCGGATTCGACACTAATAAAGCGCAGTGTATCCTGGTACACTGCGCTCCCATGATGCCAGCCCTAAACCCAACGTGTAGTTATCACTTTTTTACGGGTGTAAAACTCGACACCATCTTTCCCATTCGCATGTAGGTCCCCATAAAAGGAATCTTTCCAGCCTGAAAACGGAAAGAACGCCATTGGTGCCGGAACACCGATATTAATTCCAAGCATTCCCGCATCAATTGTCTCACGGAACTGACGCACACTGCCACCATCACGCGTGAATAGGCAAGAACCATTAGCAAATGGAGAGTGATTGGTCACATCAATTGCCTCATTTAAATCCTTAACACGCACAATCGATAGTACCGGTGCGAAAATCTCATCCTGCCAAATTTTCATACTGGTAGTAACATTGTCAAAAATGGTTGGTCCGACAAAATAACCCTTTTCCTGTGCATAGCCATCGGTTCGTCCGTCACGGATTAGTTTGGCCCCTTCCTTTTCGCCCGTTTCAATGTAACTTAATGTACGTTCCTTATGCTGTTCTCGAATAAGAGGACCAAGGAATACGCCATCATCAAGACCATTGCCAATAGTGATGTCATTAGCCTTTTGAACGAGTTGGTCGATAAATTCATTAGCTACTGACTCCTCCACTGCTACAACTGATGCGGCCATGCAACGCTCACCGGCAGAGCCGAATGCTGCATTAAGGATTTGTGTCGATGCATTATCAATATTGGCATCACTTAAAACAATTGAATGGTTTTTGGCGCCAGCTAGCGCCTGAACGCGTTTTAAATTTTGTGTACCTCGTTTGTAAACATATTCTGCAACCGGCTGGGATCCAACGAACGAAATAGCTGCTACCTTCTTATGATCAAGCAGCCCATTCACGACATCGTGCGCCCCGTGTACAATGTTAAACACACCATCCGGTAAACCGGATTCTTCAAGCAGCTCCGCAAGACGGGTAGCCAGTAGTGGTGTTCGCTCGGACGGCTTCAAAACAAATGTATTGCCAGTAGCGATTGCCATCGGAAACATCCAGCAAGGAACCATCATTGGAAAATTGAATGGCGTAATACCACCTACAACACCAATTGGATAGCGGTATACACCGGATTCGAGTCCCGATGCTATGGATGGTAGCTGTTCTCCCATCATCAGGTTGGGAGCACCAGCAGCAAATTCCACATTTTCAATTCCACGCTGAACCTCTCCTTTTGCCTCTTTCATATTCTTTCCATTTTCTATTGTGATGAGTTCAGCAAGTTCATCCCAATGCTCCACTAAAAGTTGCTGATATTTGAACAAAATTCGAGCACGCTTTGGTACTGGTACTTCTTTCCATTCTCGAAATGCTTCACTGGCAACTTGAACCGCATGGTCAATATCTTCATGTGAGGAAATTGGTACCTCTGCAATCACCTCACCTGTTGCCGGATTATAGACCGATTCAGTTTTATCGCTTTTTGCTTCAATCCATTTTCCACCTACATAATTTTTTAACGTTTTAACATCTGTATTTAACATGTGAGGACCTCCTAGTGTTTTTTTCAAATGATGGTACGAATTTATTTTTTATTAAAAGATAGAATATAATAGAACCGCCAAGAACAAAACAACCGTTGGCACAATAACACTAACAAAGAAAATCGGTTTATAGGCACGTCTATGAGACTCACCACAAATAACTCGTACCGTGGTGACAACATAACCATTGTGCGGCAGTGAATCCATGCCACCTGATGCAAGTGAAGAAATCCTGTGCATCGCACCAGGGTCAACGCCCTGACTTAAATAAATTGGCGCTAATATTGGCAAAGCAATACCCAACCCGCCAGATGCAGACCCGGTAATGCCACAGATAAGTGTCACACCAATCGCGAGACTTAGTAACGGTGGACCGGGCATGCTTACAAGACCGTCAACAATGCTTTGGAAAGAGGAAACCTGTGCAGCAACACTACCGAACCCAACAACGGCACATGTATTCGCTAGCGCAATTAAGGCATTCTGAGTCCCAATTGCCATAGGCTCCCAGAACTGTTGAAGGAAGCTATTCATCGTTGTGCACGCAAGAACAATACCAAATGTCAGCGCCAAGAGGAGTGCCGCTGTAGGGTTAATGAACTGTGACAACACATTCAGTAATACAATAACGGAAACTAATGGCAAAAACGACACCACCACGTTGGGCAACGTTTTTCCAATCATCTTTTCCGCCTCTGGTTCCCCCTTTTCTAAGGCTGCCGCAGTTTCGTCGTCAGGTGTATATGGCAACGAGAAACGCTCGCCATTTTGGACAGCTTTCCTAACCATTTTCCCAATCCAAATGGCACCAGTTACCATAATGATTAATGCAGAAACAACACCGATAAACCCACCTGCAGCAGGAGTTGTCCCGAAATGCTCCGTCGGAATTATGTTTTGAATTTCCGGTGATCCGGGCGCTGTCATGGTAAAAGAAATCGAACCAAATACTAAAGCAGCAGGAATGAATCGATGCGGTAAATCGGCAGCACGAAACAGTGACACAGCAATTGGATAAACAGCAAATCCAACAACAAATAGGCTGACGCCTCCATACGTCATAATGGCAGCTGCCGCGACAACTGCGAAAACAGCACGTTTTGTTCCCAATGTGCTTTTAATCCATTGAGCAATACTCTCAGCCGATTTAGTGTCTTGCATGAACTTACCGAAAATGGCCCCCAACAGGAAGACCAAAAACCAAGAAGCAAAATAATCTGTAAACCCACTCATATAATCTTCCATCAAAGCGGTCTGTAAGTTCAAACCGCCCGTTACAGCCACCAATACAGAGGTTATAATAGCCGCGATGATGATATTAATGCCTTTCATGGTGAGATAAATCAATAACCCCAAAGAAACAATCAGACCTATTAATCCTATAAAATCCACGAACTTCCCCCCCTCGCTGTTGCTGTTACTTCAGTCCTACTTCTGAAGTAAAATTATAGTTGAAACAAACATGGTACAACTCTTCAATTTCTTTTTGTGATGGGACTTTCGGATTGTTGCCAGGACTTCCGCTTTCAAGAGCATCTGCCGCCATTTTGCTGACAGCGCTTTCAAATGCATTGTTATCAATTCCCCATTCATTCAGATTCGGAATATCCAACTGTTTACACAAACGCTTAACAGATGTAACTGCTACTTCAGCTAGTGCTTCATTCGATTCATTATTCAAATCCGGCCTGAAAATGCGACCTAAATCAGCGAGTCGCCTGATAGCTGAGTTTTTACTATATTCCAAAACAGCCGGCAGAAGCATCGCATTTGAAAATCCATGTGGTACATGAAACAGCGCTCCGATTGGTCTTGACATACCGTGCACCAGACACACTGATGCATTTGAGAAGGCAAGTCCTGCCTGTAACGAACCGCGAATCATCTGTTCCATTGCATCAATATTGTCTTGTTCCTCATAGGCTTTCGTAATATTATTTACAATCAGCTCCATAGCAGAAAGTGCCATTATGTCAGTCATCGGATGTGCTCTTCTGGATATATACGACTCAATAGCATGACTAAGCGCATCTACACCCGTTGCCGCAATCACATGTTTTGGTGCTGACTTAGTCAGTACCGGGTCTACAATGGCTGCTTCAGGCAAGAATGCCGGTTGCTTAATCATCATCTTTACATCATTTTTGGTATCTTGGATAACCGCCACATCCGTTGCTTCGGACCCTGTTCCCGCGGTTGTCGGGATAGCAATATGTGGAACCGCCTTCATTTTTGCTACCCTTTCTCCCCCCATGTAATCACCAATATACCCCCCATTGGAGACCAGCACGGCAACGGATTTTGCTGTATCAATACAGCTGCCACCTCCAAGTGAAATAATGACATCACATTCCTCTTTTTGGAACATATCAATTGCTTCAGCAACATAGATATCCGTGGGCTCTGATTCAACTCCGAGATAAACTATACTTTCCACACCTGATTTTGTAAGGTGTTCTCTGCATTGACTCACATTACCAAGCTTATTCATCATCTTGTCGCTGACAATCAATGCCTTTGTACCTTTTTGAGCTGTTGTTGTTCCAATCGCTTCAAAAGCACCCCTGCCGTAATTAATATTACTTGGTGAGTTAAACACTGCAAAGTTTTGCATTTTATTCCTCCTTTTTTCTTTTTCAAGAATATAAAAGCAAGATTTATGCCAAAACTTTGACCCTTCTAAGAAGGCATACAGATACCTTATGTGTTGGCCCTTCCTACATTTCATGTTGGATTTGTAGTTTTCATACTACAAATCATTGTAAATATTATATTTTTTTATTTTCTGATACAATGTTGTTCTATGAATTCCCAATTGCCTCGCTGCCTCCGTTTTATTTCCACTCGATTCGTTTAATACAGATTCAATCAATGCACGCTCATCGCTTTGTTCCGGATTAGCTTGTTTATTCGACTTATCAGATGGCTGCATATAACGCGGTAGGTGTTTTAACTTAATCGTTTCTCCATCCGTTAAGACGACCAACCGTTCAATAATATTAATTAATTCTCTTACATTGCCTTTCCACGGATACTGGATAAATGCTGACATGACCTCCGAATTCAGTTTCTTTTCCGGTACTTGGTATTTTTCACACATGACAGGTATGAAATGAGATATCAACGATGGAATATCACCTCTTCGTTCCCGTAAAGGCGGAATTTCAATCTCAATAATATTTAATCGATAGAAAAGATCCTCACGAAATGCACCATTCTGTACCATCTGCCATAAATTCCGGTTAGTGGCAGCAATAACTCTTGTGTTGACTTTATATTTTTGGGTTCCACCTACTCTCTCAAATTCCTTATCCTCTAAGATCCGTAGCAATTTCGTCTGCATTGCGAGCGGCAACTCGCCAATTTCATCTAAAAACAGCGTTCCATTCCGTGCTAGTTCAAACTTTCCACGTTTACCCCCTTTACGTGCACCTGTAAAAGCCCCCTCTTCATAGCCAAATAGTTCTGACTCAATTAAATTCGCCGGTATAGCACCGCAGTTAACATGAACAAAAGGTCCCCTTGAATACGCACTTAGCACATGGATTCCCCTTGCATAATTACCTTTCCCTGTCCCGCTTTCGCCCGTAATCAAAACGGTTACACTGGTTTTTGCAACTTTTCGCGCCATCCGCTTCGTTATCTTCGTACTATCACTATCGCCGATAATTTCATCCAGTTTTGTAACACTCGGATCCGAATGTTTATTACTATTATCAGCAATACTTTCTTTTTTTCCTGTTACATATTTATCTTTTTGAATTCGATTATAAATTTCGTATAGTTCGTTCACACCTTCGAAAATAAGCATACCAATTGCTCCTGTTACTTTACCGTGCTTCCATAAGGGGATACGGTTGTACATGGTAATCTAAAACTGGACCACGATAGTCATTGAAAAGTCCCCCACTTAGTCTATAATAACCCATGGAGAAATGCATTTTTCGAAGTGGGGAGACTGGAGCGATGATTGAATTGAAAATGA
>SEIO01000063.1 GCA_004145795.1 Lentibacillus lipolyticus
ACGTCCACCTTATCGTCATATGAATACTTTTTCAGTTTCTTCCCCATAAATCATCGCCTCCCCATAATCAAATTAACATATATGGTTGCACGATTTTAACGTTGTCTACTTTATGGGTACAATATCACCGGGCCCGCGCGACTTTCTCGGTTTTCGCGCGAGTTTCGACCGGGCCGCGCGACCTTCTCGTTTTTCGCGTGAGTTTCGGACCGGGCCGCGCGACTTTCTCGATTTTCGCGCGAGTTTCGACCGGGCCGCGCGACCTTCTCGTTTTTCGCGCGAGTTTCGACCGGGCCGCGCGACTTTCTCGATTTTCGCGCGAGTTTCGACCGGGTCGCGCGACTTTCTCGGTTTTCGCGCGAGTTTCGACCGGGCCGCGCGACTTTCTCGGTTTTCGCGCGAGTTCCGGACCGGGCCGCGCGACCTTTCCCGGCAGCCTGACTACATTAGTCCCCTTTTACGTTCAGTGCCCACGTTCCGTTGCGGAAGACAGCTTCGGTTGTGCCATCCTCGAGAACGCCGTCAATATCCAATTCTTCCGAGCCAATCATAAAGTCCACGTGAGCAAGACTGTCATTCACGCCGTGCTGATCCAACGTTTCTGCATCCATTTCAGAACCGCCTTCCAGGTTGGTCGGATAGGCTTTGCCAAGCGCGATATGGCAGGATGCATTTTCATCATAAAGGGTATTGTAGAAGATCAGTCCTGACTGAGAAACCGGTGATTCATTCGGAACAAGCGCCACTTCGCCAAGACGGCGTGCCCCTTCATCTGTGTCAAGCAGATGTTTCAGGGTGTCTTCCCCCTGCTCCGCCTTATAGTCAACTACTTTCCCATCCTCCAGTGTCAGGGTGAATTTATCAATCAGGTTCCCGCCATAATTCAATGGTTTCGTACTTGAAACCGTACCGTTCACGCGATATTTGTGCGGCATGGAGAATACTTCCTCGGTCGGCATGTTTGGATTAAACTGAATACCTTGCTCAGACACGGCAGATCCGCCTTTCCACAGATGTCCTTCAGGCAGTTCCATTTCCAGATCTGTTCCAGGTGCCTTGAAATGCAGTTTCTTGTACTTTTTACGATTCAAGATTTCGCGAGCCGTCTCCAGCGTTTGATTGTGCTCTTCCCATGCAGCAACCGGATCATCTTTGTCAACACGAACGATCTTGACAATCGCTTCCCACAAGCTTTCGACTGCTTCTTCTCGGGATTTATCCGGGAAAATCTTCTGTGCCCAGTCACCGGTCGGAATAGAAATAATCGACCAGGTAATCCGGTCATTCATCGTGTACTGGCGAAAGTTTTTCATTGCTTCGCCTGCCGCTTTATTGGCCATCGCCACCCGAGATGAATCGATACCCTTTAACAGGTCCGGATTCGTTGCTTTGATGGACAGAACGGCCGCACCGTCTTCTGCGAATGTATCATGCAGCTTGACCTTCCACTCCGGAAACGAGCCGATCACCTCATCTGGCGCATGTTCATACTTCAGGCGCGTCAATTCGTCATCCGCCCAGTTAATATGTACGTCTTTTGCGCCCATTTCATATGCTTTTCTGGCCACAATCCGGGTAAAGTCCGCCCCTTCAATTGGTGCGTTGATCATAAGCGCTTGATTTTCCTGCAGGTTGACACCCGTTTTTAATGCCAGGTGAGCATATTTTTCCATTGTTTTTGTTGAGACCATATTTATTCCCTCCAAATTACCGCATTTAATTCATCTGTATTCGTTATTATTCCATATTTAAAAAAAATCGCCAAATCATACACATTCCGGCTGTCATTTACCTGTCAGGCATTCTTGTGTTATGATAGGGTTAGTTACTTTTCGTAACCATAGGGTTTGGGCAAACCAAGCGAGGTGATCTGTATGAATGACTTATGTCCGCGTTTTGAAAAGGCCATGGAGATTATAAGCAAACGCTGGGTCGGTCTCATCTTATTTGAACTGCTGAATGGCGCCAAACGTTTTTCTGAAATGGAAGCAGGCCTGCCCATCAGCGGACGCTTGCTTTCCGACCGGCTAAAATTATTAGAAAAAGAAGGCATTGTTAAGCGGAATATTTACTCCGAATTTCCAGTTCGCATCGAATATTCATTATCGGAAAAAGGCAAAGCATTGGAGCCAGTTATCAAAGACATACAAGATTGGGCCCATGACTGGATCACTATGCAAGAGGTAACAGAACCTAAGGCTTAAAATATATACACTGGCATAGGTTTTCCAACGTTATCCGTTTCATTCTGAAGAGGCTCAGTTTTTTCGCTGAGCCTTTACATATGAACCGTACCTGCCATTCATTTTCACCGGAAAAAAGTGCCTGCCCCGCAATGGAGACAGACACATCCTATTTATTCTCCTTTACCGGCGACCTGATCGCGTCCCCAGTATTCCACACCGGTCTCATCTTCAAGCGTGTCCCGATAAAATACCGGATCTTTACCGGCTTTCCGCTGGTCACGGTAGTCGCTCAGCACACGGCGGGCTACACTAAACAGCCGGGTAATGGCGTACAAGTTGATCAGCGCCATGATTCCCATCGTCAAATCGGCCAGCTGCCAGACGAGATCAAATGTTGCCACTGCACCGAAGACAACCATCAACAGCACCGCTATCCGATAAAGGAACCTGCCCAGTTTGGAGTTTTTAATATAGTCAATATTACTTTCACCATAGTAATAGTTCCCAAGGATAGAACTATAGGCAAAAAAGAAAATGGCGATCGCAATGAAAATGGCTGCACCTGTTCCAATATGGAATTCGAATGCTTGCTGGGTCAGCTGGATTCCGTCCAGGTCACTATCCGCATAACCACCTGCTGAAACCAAGACAAAGCCGGTCGCACTGCACATGAGAATCGTGTCAAAGAAGACACCAAGCGCCTGGATAAATCCCTGTTTAGCCGGGTGGGTCACTTCAGCAGTCGCTGCAGCGTTTGGTGCACTTCCCATACCAGCCTCGTTTGAGAACAGTCCACGCTTGATTCCCATCATAATCGCAGCGCCGAATCCGCCACCGGCCACTTCACGGATGCCGAATGCATTGCTGAAAATGAGCTCGATCATGCTTGGAACCTCAGTAATGTTCATCACCAGTATATACACGGCAAGAATGATATACATAATAGCCATGACCGGTACAATGTACTGCGTTACGGTCGCAATTCTTTTCAGGCCGCCAAAAATAACGACAGCCGTCAGAACGAACAAGACAAGCGCCATAATGTTCCGGTTGATATCAAATTCGCCACTGAAGGCAAGGCTGATGGTGTTCGACTGTACGGAGTTGAACACAAGCCCGTACGTAAATGTAATGGTAATAGCAAATATGATACCAAGCCACCGCTGATTCAGACCTTTTTCCATATAGTAAGCCGGTCCGCCTCGGTACTGATCCTTATCCGGTGATTTATAAACCTGGGCAAGCGTGCTTTCGACAAATGCCGTAGCCGAACCAAGCATCGCAATCAGCCACATCCAAAAAATTGCGCCAGGTCCACCGACAGCAACTGCCGAGGCAACACCGGCCAAGTTCCCCGTTCCGACACGTGACGCCGCACTAATGGCAAACGCCTGGAACGATGATATCCCTTTTTTCCCTTCTGCACTGACCGTCCGTTTATCAAATATGACGCGGAACATTTCTTTAAAATAACGGAACTGGACAAAATCAGTGCGTATCGTAAACCACAAACCAAGGCCAATCAGAACGGCAATTAAGATGGTGCCCCACATCGCATCGTTGGCGGCACCAATCACCTGCTCGACTGTCCCCATCAGGGTAAGGTCTTTTTCCATGATAAGATCTCCCTTCAAAAAAATAGCACTTCTATATCAGTCTATCATAAGGGAAAAAGCCTATCCTGAAAAGTCCAGCAGGTAAATTAAGTTGCATTGTCAATCCATGGATATTCGGTACCAAATGTTGCTGCCATCTCTTTGGAGTGCTCCCGCCTTTGCTTGCGCTGTTCGGCGCGTTCCGGCGCGGATTCATGCAGCTTTTTTTCCTGGTCTGTTTCCGGATAAACTTCCGGAACCGACGTCGGTTTGCCGTTATCATCAATTGCCACAAACGTTGAAAAAGCCGTTGTACATATTTTCCGATCACCTGTCAGTAAATTTTCCGTGACCGCTTTGATGAAAACCTCCATGGACGTCTTGTGTGTCCACGTAACAAATGCTTCGACACAGATTGAATCCCCTTCCCTAACTGGCGCCAGAAAGTCAACCGAATCAGTTGATGCGGTAACAACCGGCTGTCTAGCATGCCGGACTGCAGCAATAGCAGCGACATCATCAATATGTGCCATTAATTTACCGCCAAAAAGGGTTCCATGATTATTCGTATCTGGCGGCAGTACGTGCGATGTTTTTATAGCCAATGACTCTCTGCAAGGTTTCGATTCCATACTAATTCCTCCACTTTCCTATCGTCGTATGTTTAGTCTGTTCATTATCATGTCATTTACTCACCGGAGGTCTATAATATTGGTGAAAGCAGTCGGGACATGGACTCTTTGAATCGAATGCCCAGCGACCTTTTCTGGTACAGTTTCTTGGTCATTTGCGTGGACACGGCAATGTCATCCGTAAATGCCGCCAAAAGCCGTTCCGCCAAATCCTGATCGTACAAAAAGGCATTCACTTCAAAATTCAGCCGGAAACTGCGCACATCAATGTTCGCCGTGCCAACGGAGGCAATTTTGCCGTCAACAATAATGGTCTTAGCGTGCAGGAAGCCATTCTGATAAATGTACACTTCTGCTCCCGCATTCAAAAGGTCCCCAACATAGGACAACGTTGCCCAGTACACGAACGGATGGTCCGGCTTGTTCGGAATCATTACTTTCACATCAACCCCCGACAAGGCAGCAATCCGCAGTATATCCTGCAGGCTGTCATCTGGAATGAAGTACGGCGTCTGGATGTATACATAGTGTTTTGCCGACATTATCATCTTGATGTAGCCATTTTTGATCTGTTCCCAGTCAGAATCCGGACCGCTGGAAACAATCTGCACACCGACATCGCCACATGGTTCATGATCATAGTACCGATCAGCATACAAAACATCGTTACGGGATGCCTGATTCCAGTCAAGAATAAATCGTGTCTGCATATTAGCTACCGCATCGCCGCATATACGCAAATGCGTATCGCGCCAATAGCCAAACCGTTTGTTGTGCCCAAGATACTCATCACCAATATTAAACCCACCGATATAGCCAATTTCACCATCAATAATGGCCAGCTTCCGGTGGTTCCGGTAATTGATCTTCAGATTTACTTTCGGTATTTTTGGCGGAAAGAAGGACTCAATCTCAATCCCAGCTTTTCGCATACGGCTCAAAAAGCTTTTGCTGATTTTCCGCGAGCCCATGTCATCAAACAGGACACGCACCTCTACTCCTTGCCGTGCTTTTCGGATGAGGACGTCAGCAATCTTCCTACCGAGCTGGTCATGCCGTAAAATGTAGTACAGAAGATGAATATGATCATCCGCTCGTTCCAGATCTTCCATCAGAGCGGCAAATTTCTCCTCCCCGTCGGTAAAAATCCGGACATTGTTATTCTGTGTAAAAATGGCGTCATCACTGCGCAAATGCAAATAAAAAAGGTCCTTGTACGCTGAAAGCCCCTGATGCTTGAATGGAAATTTATTTTCTTCAATTGCCCGCAGTTGTTCCTGTACAGCCTTCTTCACACCAAGTTTGCTTTTCGTATCCCATGTAAAAATACGCTCGCCGCTGATGCGCCTCCCAAATATTAAATAAAGAAAGAATCCAGCAACCGGGATAAACATAAGCACCATCAGCCACGCCCAAGTTGCAGTTGCATCCTTGCGCTCCAGGAAAATGATTGTCAATGCCAACGCAATGTTAAATACAAGAATGCACCCTAAAAACAGTGACCAGAAACTCACGGGCAAAACCTCACTTTATCAGCAATACCATTACCCTTAATATAGCATAATTTTCCACAAGCTTGCTATCGAGTAATGGTCTTCTTCTCTAGAATATGCACCTATACCGCATCATACCCGTATGAAAGAAGTCAGAAACAAATTTATGAAGAGACGCCTTTTCGGACGTCAAAAGACCCCCGTTTTAGCAATGAGTTCTCCGTATAAACAGCAATCAAAAGAGCACAGAAAATTAATTCTGTGCTTTACTTCGACCTACACTTATTCTTATATGATTTGATAACTTTGTTTTAGTCATCTTTTGACGCTTTCTCATAAACCCTTCCATCGGTATCCGTAATAATAATCTCAGGCTGCACTCGATTTAATCCAATGGCAATGACAGGGTTCGCTTCAACTGATTTATTATAAAACGTTCTTATTTTTATTTCAGTTGTGTTTCCGTATTCCTCGACATCTAGAACCTCTATGTTGTTACCTGCCATTTCTTCACCTAAAGATAAAATAACAGCTTTCTTTCCCTCTGAAATAGGAAAGGTTTTGTATCCTTGAATAGTTGTGTCTGTCTGAAGTTGTTCCGTATAAGCACCAAAATCATCTCCACCAGAATACTGTGTTTTTTTCACAATCCAGTAATCAACTTGATTGAAATACATCAATGCACTATACGAATGTACATGGTAATCTAAAACTGGACCACGATAGTCATTGAAAAGTCCCCCACTTAGTCTATAATAACCCATGGAGAAATGCATTTTTCGAAGTGGGGAGACTGGAGCGATGATTGAATTGAAAATGA
>SEIO01000064.1 GCA_004145795.1 Lentibacillus lipolyticus
GAGCATTTCCGGCATCCACCATGGTTAGGTCGAACGAAGGAATTTGCGCGCATAGACGCCGAGAGACATGGGAGGGTCCACCGCCATGTAAATGTGGAGATCCAAGGTGCGATCATAAGGTTAATTATCCATTTAATGGAAACAACCCCCATTAAAGCTTATTCGGATTAACTTGTATATTCCATATTTATCCTCTAATGGAATTAAGAGGATTATAGACCGCTATGGACTTCAATTAATCAAAAGAAATTCGAAGAAAAACGAAGCATTTCTAAGAAAACATTAATTTATTGAGGGAGGTGATCTTGATGAGAAATCAAATTGAATTTATTGTCCATGGTAAATACGCATTATTCACAGACCCAGTGACACGAATTGGTGGGGAAAAATTCACATATCAAATACCCACTTATCAAGCGTTAAAGGGCATCGTTGAATCAATTTACTGGAAGCCAACCATTCAATGGTACATTGATGAGGTTCGTGTGATGAATGCCATTCAAACAGAAGTTAAAGGCATGCGCCCAATAAAATATCAAAGCGATAAGAATGATTTAATGTATTATACCTATTTACGACAGCCCGCTTATCAAGTAAGAGCTCATTTTGAATTCAATGAAAATAGACCCGAGCTTGATTACGATCGTAATGAGCATAAACATCATAATATCGCTATACGGTCAGTCAAAAGAGGTGGACGCAGAGATGTCTACCTTGGGACAAGAGAATGTCAGGGCTATGTTGAGGCATGTAACTTTGGAAAAGGTGAAAGTTTCTATGATAACTATGGTGAGATTAGCTTTGGCCCCATGTTTCATGGTTTTACTTACCCGGATGAAGGTGATCAGGAATCTTTCCAGGCTCGCTTATGGGTGCCAACTATGAAAGACGGTATTATTTCATTCATTCGCCCAGAAGATTGTGACATAGTAAGAACCATCCACCAAGACAAAATGAAATCGTTTAAGAGGGGAACTAATTTCACCCCTGTCAAAGAAGAGTATCGCGCACTGTTTAAGGAGGTGGACAAATGAGCTGGATGCAACAATTGGCTGATGTTTATGACCGAAATAATCAACAAGTTGGGAAATTTGAAGAACGACGTCAACAACGGGTAACACTTCTCCCCGTTTCACATGTTATGCAAAGTGCTCAGATCGAGATATTAATTACACAAAATGGTGAGTTTAAAAATGCCAAAGTAATTGAAAAAGAAAATGCACGTACAATTGTACCGTCAACTACGGATTCAGCAAATCGAAGCGGGACTAAAATCGCTCCGTATTTTATCCATGATAAGTTGCAGTATGTCGCAGGGGACTATGTTGATTATGGAGGACCTGAAAAGCACAAAGAACATTACAGTGAATACTATAATCAACTGCAAAGATGGGCTGAATCAGCAAATGCGCCGCAAAAAGTCCAATCTATTTATTCGTATATCTCAAAGGGAACAGTGATAGAAGATTTAGTTAAGGAAAAAATTCTACCTGTTAATGAAGATCAGCAAATACTTAAAAAGTGGCCATCCAATATGACAGAGGCGAAGCCCGAAATCTATAAAGTCGTTTCAGGTGACGCACTTGCAGCTTTTGTGAGGTTTGATGTTGAACATGAATCGGCTGACGACCCTGTTGTGTGGGAGGATCGCGACCTGTTTAATAACTTCATCGAATTTTTAAAGCAAGAATACGAACAGGAGCGTGGGTACTGCTATGTTACTGGCGCGTATACAACATTAACTACTCAACATGGTTCTGGTATTCGACATGCAGCTGATAGAGGCAAACTTATATCGGGTAATGACCATTCAGGGTTTACTTATCGTGGCCGCTTTTCGGATGCCACAGATGCGGTGCAAATTGGCTATGATGTATCCCAAAAAGCTCACCATGCCTTAAGATGGCTTATTCAAAGACAAGGAACTCATATTGATTCCCGCTATTTTGTTGCATTTGGTTTGGAAAAGCCAGATGTGCCCAAGCCTTTTGACAGCACTAATGAATTTATGGAAGAGGATATTTTCGCCCAGAGCCTGCAGGATTTAAAAACAGAACAGGCTTTAACCGAAGACCTTGTAAGTAAAGAACTTAATAAAGCACTCCAAGGAGTCAGTCATCATCTGGAGAAAGAAAATCTTGAAAATATCGCTGTTATCGCTCTTGATGCAGCGACCAGCGGACGTTTAGCTATTGTCTACTACCAGCAGATTAGTGCTAATCTATTCTATCAATCTATTTTCAATTGGCACATGACCTGTCGTTGGATACAAACCTATAAGGATGAAGGTGCGAAAAAACCAACATTCTATGTGGGCACGCCATCCACTTATCGTATCGCTAATGCCGTGTACGGAAGCAGGGCTGATAACGGTCTGAAGAAAGACTTATATACTCGGCTGCTGCCTTGTATTGTCGAACAACAACCCATACCAAAGGATATTATCCGGACAATCTTTAACCGCGTTAAAAATCCATTTAGTTTTAGTAATTCCAATGAATCGTGGCAAGCAACTCTTCATATTGCTTGCGCACTGATCAATAAACAGTATGAAAGCGAGGGGTATACAGTGGCAGTGCAGGAAGACAATCATTCACGCGACTATTTATTCGGCCGTTTGTTAGGCATCGCAGAAGTTATGGAGAAAAGGGTGCTCGAAAACCATGGCGAAAAAAGAGCTACAAATGCAACACGTTATTTCAATGCTTTTGCGCAGCATCCTGCGCGGACCTGGCTGGTTATACGGAAACAATTAGCTCCGTATTTTGAGAATTCAAGTGATAAAACAGGCTATTACGCAATGGTTCTTCAACAAGTTGAGGATAAACTGACAGTCGAACAGATGACAGACGATTCGCTGAGCCCTGTATTTCTACTTGGCTACAGCAGCCAGATTCAGGATTTTTATACAAAAAAGGGGGAAAAAGAAAATGAAAGCACTCGATCATAAAATAGATTTTGCTGTTGTATTTACAGTTAATAAAGCTAACCCAAATGGTGACCCTATCAATGGAAATAGACCACGACAGGATTTTTACGGTCACGGCGAAGTATCAGATGTCGCCATTAAACGTAAATTAAGAAACCGTCTTCAGGATCAGGGAGAGACAATACTTGTACAAGCAGATGAAAGACGATCAGATGAATATCGAAGTATTAAAGACCGGGCTAATTCAGTAGAAGAACTGAAAAAACTACTCACTAAATCTAAAGCCACAAGTTCTGATGAACAGACTGCGGAGATGCTGGCAAGTAAAACATGGTATGATGTGCGTGCGTTTGGACAAGTTTTTGCTTTTAAGGGAACGGAAATGTCTATAGGCATAAGAGGACCTGTATCCATCCATACGGCAACAAGTATTAATCCTGTTGATATTTCAAGTATGCAAATCACTAAAAGTGTGAACTCGATTACTAACGAAAAAGACCCTAGTCAAAAAACATCTGATACCATGGGAACTAAACATCGCGTTGATTTTGGGGTCTATGTATTTTATGGTAGCATCAATCCGCAGCTTGCTGAACAAACAGGCTTCACATATGAAGATGCGGAAAAACTTAAAGAAGCCTTAAAAACACTTTTTGCAAACGATGCTTCTTCTGCAAGACCTGATGGCAGTATGGAAGTCAACAAGGTATTTTGGTGGGAACATAATTCCAAATTAGGACAATACTCCTCTGCTGCTGTTCATCGTACAGTAAATATTGAACGAACAAAGGACAGTTTTCCTGAGTCAATCGAAAACTATAAAATTACTGTTAATCAATTGGATGGACTGGATGTTGAAGAATATGACGGACTGTAAGGAAGAAGTTTATTTGCCACTGTCTGGCATACAGCATTTTGTCTTTTGTAGGAGACAATGGGCATTGATTCATATTGAACAAGAGTGGGAAGAAAATGTTCTGACAGTCGAAGGAAATGAGCTGCATGAAAAGGCAGATAACCCATTTGTGCGTGAAAAAAGAGGCGAAAGGATTTATGTCCGGGCATTGCCTGTTCACTCAAGTGAACTTGGAATAAATGGTGTATGTGATATGGTTGAATTCATCCAAGACGACAATGGCATTCCGTTAAATCAAGAAGAAGGTTTATACCGTGTTAAACCTATTGAATATAAACGCGGAAAACCGAAAAAACATGATGCTGATATTTTACAATTAGTCGCACAGATCATGTGTTTAGAAGAAATGCTTGTCACAAGCATTGATGAAGCTGCTATTTATTACAATGAAACCAAACGCCGCGAAACACTTGCCATAACAGAAGATATGAAACAACGGGTTGTCTCGATGACAAAAGAAATGCATCATTATTACAGCAGAAGACATACACCCCGTGTGAATACAGGCAATCATTGCCTGCGTTGCTCACTTAGAAATATATGTTTGCCTTCTCTTCTGGACCGGGAAAAAGTATCTAGCTATATGGATAGGATGTTGTCAGATTGAAACAATTATTAAATACCGTCTATGTCTCCGACCCCGATATGTATTTGGCTCTAAAGGGAAACAATCTTCATTTATTAAAAGCGAATGAATCCATAGCACGTATCCCTTTGCATAACATCGAAGCAGTATCGACTTTCGGTCACCAGGGCGCAAGTCCCGCTCTGATGGGTACATGCATGGATCAAAATATCAGTTTAACTTTTTTTACTAGCACCGGTCGGTTCCGAGGTCGTGTTACAGGGGAGGCAAATGGCAATGTGACATTACGTAAAAAACAATACCGTATTTCAGATCAAGAATCGGAAAGTATTGATATCGCCAAACATATGATTATTGGAAAAATCTTTAACTGTGAGCAACTTTTAAAAAGGACTATGCGCGATCATGCATTAAGAGTGGATTCTAGCAAAATGAATCAGGTAATAGAACGATTACAAGAATCAAGAAAAATGGCTTCATCATGTCACTATTTGGAAGAACTCCGGGGAATTGAAGGGAATGCCGCAAGTTCTTACTACAGTGTATTTGGGGAATGTATTCTAAATCAAAAGGAAGTATTCTACTTTCATTACCGTAATCGTCGGCCACCTGTTGATTGCGTTAATGCTTTGTTGTCATTTGCTTACTCACTTCTCGCCTCAGAATCTGCTGCAGCTCTTGAAGGTGTAGGACTGGACGCATATGTCGGTTTTTTACATCAGGACCGTCCAGGAAGAACATCATTAGCGCTTGATATTATGGAAGAATTACGACCTATTATTGCTGATCGATTTGTCTTAAAAATCATTAACCGTGGACAAATAGATGCCGATGATTTTGTAGTTAAGGAAAATCAAGCAGTTATCTTAACAGATGAAGCTCGACGCACTTTTTTACAGTTGTGGCAAAAGGAAAAACAACAAGAAATTAGGCACCCTTATTTGAAAGAAAAAATACCCTGGGGATTAGTTCCGCACGCACAAGCACTTTTCTTAGCCCGTTTTTTGCGTGGAGACCTTGATGCTTATCCCCCTATTTTAATAAGGTAGGTGTAATAGATGTTAGTGCTAGTGACATACGATGTACAAACGTCTACAAGCAGTGGCAGAAAACGATTGCGAAAAGTCGCCAAAAAATGCGAGGAGTATGGTGTACGCGTTCAAAACTCTGTTTTTGAGTGTATTGTGGATAGCACACAATTAAGACAATTGGAAATGGCACTTGAAAAAATAATAGATACATCTGCTGACAGCTTGCGCTATTATCGTTTAGGTAACAACCATGATACTAAAGTGAAGCATATAGGTGCAAAGCCTTCTATTGAAGTGGATAAGCCATTGATTTTTTAATTTGCGAACCCAAAGTGAACATAAAAAAGCAGGGAGGTTCGCGCAAAAATTAACGAATAAATGCACTGTTTTCTTTTAAATTTACCAAGTAAATATAGTTTTTTATGATTTATATACCACATATAGGTATGATATCTTTTATATACCTATATATCGCGGTCGCTCCCTTAATTGGGAGCGTGGATTGAAATCGCACGGGCTCTGCTTCCCTCTCGTTTTCCGTCGTCGCTCCCTTAATTGGGAGCGTGGATTGAAATTGCAATACTGTCTGTACATGGTAATCTAAAACTGGACCACGATAGTCATTGAAAAGTCCCCCACTTAGTCTATAATAACCCATGGAGAAATGCATTTTTCGAAGTGGGGAGACTGGAGCGATGATTGAATTGAAAATGA
>SEIO01000065.1 GCA_004145795.1 Lentibacillus lipolyticus
GGAAGTATTCCTCCAGTCTTTATGGATGTTTTGGTCAACTACCATTATACAAGATTTGGGGAGGTACTTCCTTTTTTACGCTTTTGAGTCCTTGCGCTGGAAGGGCTATGAATTATGAAATTCGCTCGTGGATATTTATAAAAAGTAGCGACGAAACACGCAATCCATTATGATGGGGTTGCGTGTTTTTATAACGTCAAGAAAATATGGATGACCTTATCATAAAAACTTCCGCATTCGCTATAAGACGAGGTCATAAAAGCTAAAAAACGGAAGCGGGGCTGAACTGTCCGGCGGGAAGCTATGAGGACCATTCATTTCACGTGCACACATGAATGCAAGTTGAGAAAGGGGAAGTTAAAAAAACTTAACAGTCTGATAGAACAATGGAGCATAATGAATTTCCTGACAAACTGTTTACTGCGGTCAAGGAAGAAGTGGGGAATGGCGAGTAGCCCTTTAGTATATGTATAGCCGTCTATAACGTTAGGTATCTTTTTTTCGTCTAGTAGTCAATCAGCCCGTGTGCAGGGAGCGGAGGATATTATTTTACACGGCAAATCGATGGGGGCGGTGACGGTTTTAATGGCAAGCGGAGAGGAGCTGCCCGACGAGGTGAAAGGTATCGTTGCCGACAGCGGCTACAGTACCGTTAAAGCTGAGCTAGCGCACCAATTGAAGCATTTGTACCAGCTGCCGTCTTTTCCGTTATGGACGTTACCAGCATGATTACGAAAGTGCGCGCTGGCTACATGCTGGGGGAAGCCTCCGCAGTGGACCAGGTGAAAGAAAATACACGTCCGTTAATGATTATTCACGGTGGCAACGACGAGTTGGTTCCTACCGACATGGCTAAGGAAATATATGATGCAGCCGGCGGAGACAAATCGATATGGATTGTACCAGCTGCTGGGCATACGAAGGCATTTGACATAAAAACAAAAACATATGAGAAACGCGTCGGAGCGTTTGTGGACCGGGCACTGGATCAGTAGTGCCTGGTTTTTTGGTGTGTGGAAGGGAGGGGGCTACAACTCGAGCGACAGGTATGCCCCCAAAAGAGGATTTTCGGCAGCCGCTGAAAATCTTTCATTCCTTTGCCGCTCCCTCCACTAGATAAATCCGAAACTTTTTCCCGTTTCACGACAGATTTAGTTATTTTTTACTGATTCATGTCGTTTAGTCATAAACTGCCTGCATTTCCTCGAATTTTATCAAAATTTCGGCAGTATAATGTGCAATGATAAGTTTGTCAATCCATTTTCGTTGAATTATGATTAATATAAATAATTTGCGGAAAGGGGGATGATGATTCATGAGGGTAACACTAGGCTAGTTTGAACCAATATTGGGTGATAAAAAGGCTAACTTGCAAACGATTACTTCCATTATGGAAAAAGCTTCACACGAACGTGCTGACCTTGTTCTTTTTCCCGAGTTAAGTTTATCAGGTTATTTTATTCAGGATGTTAATGAGACGATGGCAGAACCAATTGACGGGGAAAGCATTCAGTACATACGAGAATTATGCAGGCGGTTGGACGTGCATGTTGTTTTTCCATGGCCTGAACTTGGAGAAGCGGGGAAAATCTATAATGCTGCCTGTCTCCTATCGAATAAAGGCGATGTGATTGGTAATTACCGAGAAGTGCATTTGTATGATACGGAAAAAGAAATATTCACTCCCGGCGATACATTCAAGGTATTCGACACGGAACTTGGTAACATTGGCATGATGATATGTTTCGATCTGGATTTTCCGGAATCGGCCCGAGTGTTATAATACGACCCTTACCTTTCTCAGCTGAATCCTCGAAAAGATTGCTATACTTCTGCAAATCGGACACATATTTTAAATCTGGTGCCATTGGCTCAATCCCACGTTCCGGATCCCCTTCAATGACATACGTCGGTACATAGAAACGCTTAAAAATTATCATCAAAGTTAACGGGGAGACTGGTTTTTTATCCCTTTATCGTAAATCTTTTTTATATTTTGTGTCCATGTTTCCATATGTACATCAATGTTGCCTTTCTCGATACCGGTCCATACCGCCGCAGTTGAGCCTTTACGCTGTTTGGTCTCATATCCATAGCCAGCTTCAATAATTGTTCCGGCAATTTCATTATGGAACCGCAGACTAGCCCAATTCGCATCGGCAAAAACAATCGGCTCTTTATCACTGCCTGACGCCGTATTGCCGCAGCCGGTCAGCAATCCAACGTACCATAAGTAGCATGACACCCATTTGCTTAATCGTCTTATTCAAAAAATTTCCTTCTAGTAGTTTACTGGTTAAGCAGATTGTAAGCACTTGGTTGACGGTTGTGTTCATAATTGCAGATTCCTATCTTTTTCCACATGAAGCGGTATATCAACCGTCTGAACAGATACAGTATGATTTAATTTCTTCAGTTTATTTCCGTATGCATCATACGCTGCACTCTCTCCGAAAAAAGTGAGCTCACGTTCGCTGCCTATCCTGTTGCACAAAGCAATCGGCAGCTCATTTTCCATCGCTCGACTTGTTAGATAAGTCTCCTGATAGGTTTCGTAGGCTGTCATATTATTGGTTGGCGTTACGATGATGTCAGCTCCCTTTAGCTTTAACGGTATTTTTTTCACATATTTTAGTTAGATGAAATTTTTTAAATTCATTGAAATGCTTGCTGTGCAAGGGATTGAGGTCGTTTCATCACGGATGTCGCCTTGACAGACATTTTTGTCTTTATTATTGTAATTTATATGAACACGTTCTTTAAAAAAACATGTTCATCATATGAATGCGAAATTTGATTCATAGGAGACATGGGATAATAAGGAGGAAACCGACTTCATTACTTTTGAAAATGGATGTTCAGGTTACTTATAACAGATATTGTTACATTAATATGGTCATATGTTGATTGACGTTAGTCTAAACGAGTGTCGTAGTTTTTACACTCATATTCGCTAAAGGGGGATTCATTTGATTGAACTTAAAAGTATTGAGAAAGTTTATGAAGATGGTTTTCAAGCATTAAAGAACATTGATTTAGCATTTGAAGATGGAAAAATAAACGTATTGATAGGCCCGAGTGGGTGCGGGAAGACAACGACAATGAAACTTCTCAATAGACTTGTGGATTATACAGGTGGAGAGATTTTGCTCGACGGTACGAATATAAAGGACGTCAATCCGATTGAATTACGTCGGCATATGGGATTTGTTATTCAAAACATCGGATTGTTTCCGCATATGACGATTTACAATAATGTGGCTGCAGTACCCAAATTACTTAAATGGCCGAAAGAAACAATTAAGGAACGAGTCGTAGAATTGCTGGAACTCGTTAACCTTGATCCTCAGACTTACATGAATCGCTACCCATCCGAACTCAGTGGCGGTCAGCAGCAGCGTATAGGCGTTATTCGTGCTCTTGCTGCAGAGCCATCGATTATTTTGATGGACGAGCCATTTAGTGCACTGGATCCTATTAGTCGGGAACAATTGCAGGATGAATTGCTTCGCCTCCAATCTGAGATTAATAAAACCATTATATTTGTTACCCATGATATGGATGAGGCACTTAAAATAGCCGATCAAATTATTTTGATGAAAGATGGCCAAATTGTTCAAAAAGGTTCGCCAAAGGAGATTATCGCAAATCCAGCAGATGATTTTGTGAAAGACTTTATCGGCGAAAAACGTTTGGCGGCGGAACAAGAATTGCCTCCTTTAGATACGTTTATATCGGAATCATTTGTTTCCATTCAGAAAGATAGGTCAACTGCTGAAGCAATTGAACAAATGACTGCCCACAAGATTACTGACATCCCTGTTGAAACAGAGGAAGGTATTTATTACGGTTCTATTAATCTATATCATGCTTTAGCTAATAGGGATAAAAAATTGTCTGATTTGATCGATTCGGACACCTATACAGTTGAGAACGGGACAGAAACCCAACAAGTTATCAAACAATTAGACGGTACCTATACGACAACACCGGTTATTGCCGAGGACGGTCAACTAGTGGGAACGCTTGACCCGTATAAATTGCTTCATGAATGGCATGTGATGTCTGAGACTGAACGTGGTGATCAATAAGTGACACTTTTTCAGGAATATATTACTTATTGGAGCGAAGATTATACCTCCATTCTGTCATATATGTATGAGCACATAATCATTGCGTTAACCGTTATTACGCTATCAGTATTGTTTACGGTACCGCTAGCTATTTTTATGACGAAAATGAAAAACGAACTAGTCAAAACGATCATTTTTAATATCGCAAATGTTTTCCAGACAATACCGACAATTGCTTTATTGGCAATTGTTATTCCACTACTAGGTATTGGCTTTGTTCCAGCGGTCGTCGCATTATTTCTCTATTCATTATTGCCGCTGCTTCGGAACACCTATGCTGGTATGAACTCGGTCGATTCGGAAATAATCGAGGCTGCCAAAGGAATGGGTTATGGGACCGTTCAGCGTTTGTTTAAAATTGAACTCCCTGTTGCTTTGCCTTATGTCATGTCTGGTATCCGGGTGTCATCCGTCTACATTATCAGCTGGACGACACTGGCGGCATTAATCGGTGCTGGAGGGTTGGGTGACCTCATTTTGGCTGGTATCGGCTATAACGATACATTTATGATTTTCACAGGAACGTTTATCGCGATTATTATCGCAATTTTGCTTGATGTTATTTTAGGTAAAGTTGAAAAAGTAATTGCCTATTCTTAAAAACACATGAGGGAGAGAACGATGATGACATTCAGAAAGCTATTTCTCGTTGGATTTGTATTACTACTGACCATTGTAGCCGGCTGTGGTGATAAAACTTCGGCTGATGGTGGTCAAGTGTTTACAGCTGCTTCGGCTAAAAACACGGATTCGAAAATTAATGTGCAGCTTTTAAAGCTTCTCGTTGAAGACAGAACGGATCATGAAATTGACATTGTTGAAGATTTACCGGCGAGTCCGCAAATTTTTGCGGGGTTTGAACGTGACGAGTTTGATTTTGCCAGCTTGTTTTCAGGTGAAGTGTACAATAATTACTTTGATGATGTGGAATATTCGACCGATCCAGATAAAACACTGAAGCAAGCGCAGAAGTTCTTTGGTGAGGAATATGACATTAAATGGTATGACCCATTAGGTTACGTTAATAATTACAGCATTGCAGCAAAACGTAAATTTTTACAGAAAAATGATGTAAACACGTTAACCGAACTAGGCGAATACGCCGACTCCTTGACGCTTGGAACAGACAACGCCTGGATAGAACGTGACAACGATGGCTATAAAGGTTTCAAAAAAACATACGGCTATGAGTTTGATGATGCACGCGGTATGGATGTTGCGCTTATGTACGAAGGAATCGATACCGGAGAATTGGATGTTGTTACCGTTTACACCGTTGATCCGCAGTTAAAAGAATATGACCTGAAGGTGTTGGAAGATACGAAAAATTTCTTCCCTCCTTATGAAGCATCTCTTGTAGCGGCGAATGACGTTATCGACGAGTATGGTGAAATCAATGATATCCTTCAGTCACTTGTGGATGTCGTTAGCACAGAGGAAATGACGAATTTGATTTATCAAGTAGATATTGAGAAACGTGAAGTAATGGAAGTTGCTAAAGAATTTCTACAGGAAAAAGGCATGCTTGATTAATGGGGGAAGGTGATGCTAATGACTTTTATCACTGAATTGGTCACATATATGGCCGAGAATTATAATGAATTACTGGCGTTAACAGTTGAGCATATATTAATGGTCGCTTACGGTATCGGACTTTCCCTCGTTGTCGGTGTTCCACTTGGCATACTGGCAGCACGGTTTGAAAAACTGGCTCCAATTATCAGTGTGCCAGGCATGCGCACGTTCTCTAGGGTTAAAGTCCCGAACTGTGAAGGCAGTAGTAACAGTTAGCCAAAGACAAGGGTGTCCGGGGAGACCCGGAATCTGAAGGAAGTCAATGGCAAATCTC
>SEIO01000066.1 GCA_004145795.1 Lentibacillus lipolyticus
ATTTGCCGCTGACTTCCTTCAGATTCTGGGTCACCCCAGACACCCTTGTCTTAAGCTAATCGCTACTACTGCCTTCACGATTCGGGACTTTAACCCTAAAGAATGTGTGCATGCCTGGCACACAAAATATCCACAGGTCCATATTGGACACTGTGGATTTATTTTAATGACAAGGAAGGATTCGCATTCAAATCCCACCCTGACCGTTTCCCTTGTTCATAATACACAAACCCGGCCGCGGCAATCATCGCAGCATTATCAGTACAAAGTTTCAGCGGCGGAATCAAGAGGGGAATACCAGAACCCTCAAATTTAGCAGTCAGTGCGCGCCTCAGGCCGCCATTAGCTGCTACACCACCGGCAACAATAACCTGCCTTGCCTGATACGCCTTCGCTGCTTTCCACGTTTTCGCTGTCAGAACATCGACTACACTCGCCTGGAAACTGGCAGCAATGTCCTCTTTGCTGAATGATTCCCCACGCTGGGAGGCGTTGTGGATGGTGTTGATAACAGATGATTTCAATCCGCTGAAGCTGAAGTCGTAACTGTCTTCCTCCAGCCATGCACGCGGAAATGCAATCGATTCTTCCCCTTCCCCAGCAAGTCTGTCTATTTGCGGTCCGCCAGGGTATGGAAGTTCCAGTACTCGGGCAACTTTATCATATGCCTCCCCTGCTGCGTCATCTCGGGTTTCCCCAATCAGTTCATATTCACCATGCTCATGCATTAGCACCAATTCGGTATGACCACCAGAAACAATCAATGCTAAAAGCGGGAACTCGAATTCGGATTGAAAACGGTTGGCATAAATATGGCCAGCGATATGATGAACACCAACCAGTGGTTTTTGCTTAGCAAACGCTAGCCCTTTAGCAGCGTTGACACCAACCAGTAGTGCGCCAACAAGACCAGGGCCTTCGGTAACGGCGACAGCATCTACATCTTCCAGGTCCATGTCAGCCTGTTCAAACGTTTCTTCCAGGACAGCTGTCATTTGCTTCACATGGTGCCGTGATGCAATTTCAGGGACAACACCGCCAAATCGTTTATGGCTGTCAATCTGGGATGCTACGACATTGGAAACAATCTCCCGGCCGTTTTTGACGATGGCAGCCGCTGTTTCATCACAACTGGTTTCCATTCCTAATATGTATGTATCCTTTTGTCCATTCATGATAAATTCACCCACATAACAATAGCATCTTCCTGATTGTCCGTATAATAATTCTTGCGGACGCCACCAGGAACAAGTCCAAATTTCCTGTACATTTGCTGCGCAGCAATATTCGATACCCGCACTTCCAGAGACAAACGTTTAGCGCCCATCCGGACAGCCTCTGCCATCACATAGTAAAACAATTTCTCTCCTAATTTTTGGCCACGGCAGTCCGGAATAACGGCAATAGTTGTAATCTGTGCGTCATCAATAACATGCCACATACCCGCATATCCAATCATCTTTCCGTCCACAAACATGCCAAAGTAATGTGCGTGCTGGTTTTCGGCCAGCTCTTGCACCAGAATATCCTTTGGCCACGGCACAGAAAACGATAATCGCTCGACTTCCATGATACCGTCAATATCAGTGTTGTCCACTTTGCGTATCATTAGCTCAGTCATTTTCCGTGTCGTCCTTCTGTTTCTGCAGCCACTTTGCTTCCGCTTCTGCCAGGCGCAAGTAATTGGGGGCCAGTGCATGTGTATCGTCAGCAGGCTTTTCCTGACCGGCCAGCGCCAAATGGACAGGATTGGCCAAGTGCGAAGTGCCCACTTCCGGTATAAAGGCTTTGGACCCCATCCGTTGCCGAATACGCTCCTGGTGTAATTGTATATCCGGGCCCAAAAACAGAACTTGTTGATATGTTGCCGCCAACTCATGAAGCCAATCATCCATCATTATGTTCCGTTCGGCGGCTGCTGCTTCCAGTTTACCATGCTTCCAGCGATATAAGCCTGTGTAAACCAGACCCCGCCGGGCATCGAAAAAAGGACATATATATGAGTCATAAAAACGTCCCTGCCAGGCAAGTACTTCCAAACTGGAAACCCCTGTAACAGGAATACCGAGGGACCATGCCATTGATTTTGCGGTCATAAGCCCAATACGCACCCCTGTATAGGAACCCGGCCCTTTGGCGGCTACAATTTTATCGAGATCAGTAGGTGTCATATTAACCTCACGCATCAAATGGTCAATAGCCGGCATTAGTCGTACCGAGTGATTTTTCTTTATGTTTGTCGATAATTCTCCTAGCGGCTGTCCGTCTTTTAGAACCGCAACACCCATCGCCTGATTTGATGTATCCATTGCTAGTATGTTCATGAACTCTAACTCCTTACCAAAAACCGGTCACTTCAGCTGCAATCGATTTGTAATGATCATTTCCAGGGGTGAACGTCAGTATGCGTGAATGTTCATCGGCATAAGAAATAGATATGGCCAAATACGCTTCAGGAAGGTATTCTTCAATAAAATGCGCCCATTCAACGACACAAACACCATTACCGTTAAAATACTCATCAAAGCCGATGTCTTCATCAGTATCCTCAAGCCGGTAAACATCCATATGGTAAAATGGAAGTTCACCCTCGTATTCTTTGATAATGGTAAATGTCGGACTGTTGACAGTACGCTTCACACCTAGCCCATGTGCTATTCCTTTTGCAAAGGTTGTTTTCCCTGCTCCAAGGTCTCCTTCAAGCGTGATGACATCACCTGGTCGCAAAAGGCGAGCAAGTTTTTCACCAACGTGCTGCGTTTCCCCATTCAAGTATGTAGTTAGTTGATAGTCACTCATTTTTGTTCACCTGCTCCGATGAGTATATCCCTTTTTCAACAATTGTGTTGATTTATCCGTACGATCAATTAATATAACTCGGTTGTTCTTTTCTTCAGATGAAGACACATAACCGATTTTGGTCAACGGTGTTTGGGTTCTTTCGGCAATCGTGCTCAGTACATCCCACTCACGCTCCGACACAGACCCAAGCAATTCAAAATCTTCACCACCATACAATTTCCAGTTATGCTGTTGTTCCGCTGTAAATTGAGCAAAAGAAGTACGAACCGGAATCCGTTCCTCCTCAATTGTGAGCGTGACCTGTGAAGCGTCGGCAATTTCATTTGCTTCGTTTGCTATCCCGTCACTGATATCGTTTAGCGCCACCCTATTCAGCGACTCCAGCTGACCCGCAAAGTGTGATCTTATCTGCGGCATACGGTGTCTATCTTCATAATGTGCCCTGTCTGTATAATACCCGTTACTATTCAACATATGAAATCCTGCTGCGGAATCCCCTAGTGTTCCTGTCACAAACAGAATATCCCCTGGCTGTGCCACACTTCGGTACCGAGCCTTTTCCTTTTTTACAAAACCGATTGCCGTAACAGCAATAGACAACTCGCCACCAGAAACCGTGTCACCGCCAATCAAATCCATATGATGGGCTGATGCTGCAGAAGATAAGCCTTGATAAATCCCATCCAAATCCCTGTCAGAATAGGATTCAGGTATAACAATTGATACTAAATAGAAGGCAGGTACCGCCCCCATTGCCGCGATGTCACTAACATTTGCTGCAAGGGACCGGAAACCAATATGAAACGGATCCATAACTTTTCTGGAAAAATGGACACCTTCCACTAGCGTATCGACAGCTGTTATGACATCCTGCGCCGTCTGCCGAAAAACAGCCGCATCATCTCCAACCCCTTTCACCAGTGAAGACTGCCTGTATACCGATTGTTTAACCTGATTAATAAATGCAAACTCGTCCATATTCAATCACCATACCATTGACTGCCATAGGCAATCACATATATTGATAACCAAATGCATTTCATATTTATTGTTGATTAATTTAATCATAGCAAAAAGAAAAGCAAAAGAAAAAGCATGATAGAAAAAAACTTTTGTAGGCTTTTCAATATTTACTGTATAAGCCTTAAAATATAACAAAACCGTTTCTTTATCAATTTGAAACGGTCCCAATCATTATGTATTCTCTTTTATTATGTAACAGAGTTATTGTTCCTTGAAATCAAAAAACATGTTTTCCTTATCTGGAAAGCATGTTTACATAAATCATGGCGGTCCGGACGGGACTCGAACCCGCGACCTCCTGCGTGACAGGCAGGCATTCTAACCAACTGAACTACCGGACCATGTTGAATTATTTTGGTTGCACTCACTAAGCACTACATATATTCAATTAACAACGAAGTTTACTCGACGTAGTAAATTGAATTATTTTGGTTGCGGGGGCAAGATTTGAACTTGCGACCTTCGGGTTATGAGCCCGACGAGCTACCAGACTGCTCCACCCCGCGATATAAAAAATATATTTGCAAATCAAGACACAAATTATATTTTACACTTTTGTGAGAAAAAATGCAAGGTTTTTTATTTACACCCTGAAAACTAAATAAGAGCGTTGTTCCAGCGACATTATTGTTAGTTAAGTCCTCGATCGATTAGTATCCGTCAGCTTCACGTGTCACCACGCTTCCACCCCGGACCTATCAACCTCATCGTCTCTGAGGG
>SEIO01000067.1 GCA_004145795.1 Lentibacillus lipolyticus
TGGGGCAGTTGAGGGTGTGGTAGGTATGGTTAACTATGAAATAGAGGTTAGCGGTGACTCGAATCATGCTGGTACAACACCGATGGAAATGCGTAAAGATGCCCTATTTGCTGCGAATAACCTTATCACTGAAATACGTGAGAAAATGAATAAATTGGATGATCAATTGGTCTTTACAATAGGCAGAATGAACATAAAGCCTAATATACACACTGTTATTCCAAATAAAGTTGTGTTCACAATTGAAGCCAGACACCGTGATGCCCAAACTATCAGACAAGTGGAGGAGATTGTTCAAGGGTTACCGGAAACTAGTCGCAAAGAAAAATGTGAAGTGAAAGTAACCAAACAATGGGATCGGGATACGGTGTGGTTTGATGAGAATCTTGTAAACTCTTTGGAGCAATCTATAAAAAACATCGGATACTCCTATAAGCGAATGGTAAGTGGTGCCGGGCATGATGCACAATTTATTGCAACATATATTCCATCAGCTATGATTTTTGTTCCAAGTGTAAACGGAAAGAGCCATGCGGAAGATGAATTGACGTCATGGGAGGACTGTGAAAATGGCTTTAATGTTGTTTTGCAAACGGTTTTAGATTTGACCACGAAGTAAATACTCCAGCTCGAAAAATTAAATAATGTAAATGTCTAATCTTAAATAGAATTATTTTTACATTCTGTCTAGTGAGTAAAATACTGTTTTCCTTTACTATGTATGTACGGGTGATCATCGAGACGATATACCTTTAGAAGGGATTAGAGACAACTGATATGTTGCACATTTAATCCACGTTAAGTGTTCCAAGTAAGTGGACAAAAGGAGGAATCAAAATTGGATACGAAGTCAAATGAACTGTTAAACAAAGACGAAAAATATGTATGGCATGCAATGCGGCATTATAATCCTGATGCAACCATGGTTATCCGTAAAGGGGAAGGGGCTTGGGTAACCGATATTAATGGAAATAAATATTTGGATGGGATGTCTGGTCTTTGGTGTGTGAATGTTGGTTATGGTCGTGAAGAACTGGCAAGGGCGTCTTATGATCAAATGAAAGAGCTTCCGTATTTTCCGATGACACAAAGTCATGTTCCCGCTATTAAACTTGGTGAAAAGTTAAATGAGTGGCTCGACGATGACTATGTAATCTTTTTTTCCAATAGTGGGTCTGAAGCTAATGAAACCGCTTTTAAGATGGCTCGTCAATTTCATCAGCAAAATGGTGAACCTGAACGGCAAAAGTTTATATCGCGCTACCGTGCCTACCATGGCAATTCAATGGGGGCTCTTGCAGCGACTGGCCAGGCGGAGCGAAAATATCGTTACGAACCATTGGCACCAGGTTTTCTGCATGTGACACCGCCAGACATGTATAGAAGTCCATATAAAGGAACGAAGGAAGAACAAAGCATAGCATGTGCGGACGAAATTGATCGTGTCATGACATGGGAGTTGGATAAAACGGTAGCGGCTGTCATCATGGAACCGATTATTACCGGCGGTGGTGTGATCATGCCGCATGACAGTTACTTGCAGCGGGTAAGAGAAATTTGCGATAAGCATGGGGCTTTGTTAATTATTGATGAAGTGATTTGCGGATTTGGCAGAACAGGGAAGCCTTTTGGTTTTCAGAATTACGGTGTAAAACCTGATATCGTTACGATGGCCAAAGGGGTGACCAGTGCGTATCTACCATTATCAGCAACTGCAGTTAGAAGAGAAGTCTATGAATCTTTTATGGGAAAAGAGCCATATGATAATTTTCGTCATGTGAATACGTTTGGGGGAAATCCAACGTCATGTGCCGTGGCGTTGAAGAATATAGAGATCCTGGAAAGAGAAAATCTTGTTGAACGTTCGGCCACCATGGGAGAGAAATTGCTGAATGAGATGTCAGAACTCGAAAATCATCCATATGTTGGCGACGTTCGCGGTAAAGGACTTCTTTTGGGGATTGAATTAGTCGAAAACAAGGAAACCAAAGAACCTGCCAGTTCAGACAAACTTGATCAAATTATTTCTTTCTGTAAGCAAAAAGGACTGATAATTGCAAAAAACGGGGATACCGTTGCCGGCTATAATAATATCTTGACGCTCAGTCCGCCGCTTAGCATGACTGATGATGATTTAAAGTTTATTATAAAAACAGTGAAAGAAGCATTTGCACAAATTTAAATTATGTTTTTAAAATAGAGAATAGTAACTATAGGAGGTATGGACATGGTTCAAACACAAGTGAAAGTACTCAATAACTATGTAGGTGGCGAGTGGGTGGAAGCTAAGACGGATCAAACGGAGGAAGTCATCAATCCTGCAACGGGCGAGGTCATTGCGCACGTACCTATTTCAACACAGGAAGATGTGGATCAGGCTGTGAAAGCTGCGAATAAAGCGTTTCAGGAATGGAAAGAAGTGGCTGTTCCGAAACGTGCTCGGATTATGTTTAAGTACCAGCAATTGCTTGTTGATCACTGGGATGAGCTGGCTGAGATTATCACGACAGAAAATGGGAAAAGTTTTAAAGAAGCGAAAGGGGAAGTGCAGCGCGGAATTGAGAATGTGGAATTCGCTGCTGGTGCGCCTTCTTTAATGATGGGAGAACAACTGCCATCGATTGCGACTGATTTGGAATCTGGTGTTTATCGTTATCCGATTGGTGTCGTTGGCGGGATTACACCGTTCAACTTCCCGATGATGGTGCCTTGCTGGATGTTCCCGATGGCGGTTGTAACGGGCAATACGTTTGTTTTAAAACCATCCGAGCGTACGCCATTGCTTGCCAACCGACTGGCGGAATTGATGGAAGAAGCCGGTTTGCCTAAAGGTGTGCTCAATATTGTCCATGGTGCGCATGATGTCGTCAATGGGTTACTGGATCATAAAGATGTAGCAGCCATTTCATTCGTCGGTTCCCAGCCTGTCGCCGAATACGTATATAAACGCGGCACGGAAAATCTGAAGCGGGTGCAGGCGCTTGCTGGTGCGAAAAACCACTCGATTGTTTTAAAAGATGCGAACCTAGATAATGCAACGACGCAAATACTCAGTGCCGCATTCGGTTCAGCGGGAGAACGGTGTATGGCGGCTTCGGTTGTTGCTGTGGAAGATTCGGTTGCTGATGCATTCATTGAGCAGCTTGTGCAAAAGGCAAATGAAATCAAAATCGGAAATGGCTTGGATGAAGGGGTGTTTTTAGGTCCGGTCATTCGTGACAATCATAAGAAGCGCACACTGCAATATATCGAAACGGGTAAACAAGAAGGGGCAACATTGGTCCGGGACGGCCGTAAAGATGAAGCGGCGAAACGAGAGGGCTACTTTGTCGGGCCAACCATTTTTGATCATGTAACAACAGAAATGAAAATCTGGCAGGATGAAATTTTTGCTCCGGTTTTATCGATTGCCCGCGTGAAAGATTTGGATGATGCGGTTGCATTAACGAATCAATCGCCTTTTGCGAATGGATCCTGCATTTTCACCAATGATGGCGGAAGTGTTCGTCAATTCCGTGAAACGATTGATGCGGGAATGCTAGGTGTGAACATTGGCGTGCCTGCTCCGATGGCCTTTTTCCCATTCTCAGGATGGAAAGATTCGTTCTATGGTGATTTGCATGCCAATGGCAAAGACGGTGTAGAGTTTTATACACGAAAGAAAGTGATTACAACACGCTGGGTTTAATGGAAGGACATATGGTTTGAATCTACTAAATAAGTGGCCCTGCTCATGAATGGTGAGCAGGGCTTTATCTGTGGTGGTGAGGGATCAGCTGTAAATATTGGGAGAGATTAGTAGTTGCCTAAAGGGTTGAGCAATAATGAAAACGATTCTTTTTATCTATTTTTAGAGGTAGACAATATGGTTTTTTTAGGTCTATAGTCCTTCAAAACAATTGGTGTTTGATGAAAACACTTTTTCAAATAGTTCGTTATTCCTGTATGAAAGCTTGTTAAAATTTTGTCATCGAATTGACACACCACGTATTTATGCGAAGATATAGATATATAATTGGAGAGAAGGATTGGCATAAATGCTGGGAACTGCAAAGCTTGTAACGGATGATATATTGGTGGAATTAACCATTGCTTTCTTAATGGCGGCCATGACCGTCCTACTAATTAAGTCCATGCTTCCTTTTTATACGGTAACTCATTTGCAAAAGAAACATATATTTACGGCACGGTCTTTTTTAGTGCTCATGACTACATACTTTTTCATCGCTCGGGCCATCGTTTTGATTCCCATAACGTATGATCAATTAATCGTCCTTTTATTAATCATACTCGTAACTACTGCAGCTGTTATGGATGCCGTGCATATGGTTATTCCGGTTCGGTTGCTGGCCGTGTTTGCTCTTCCTATTCTTTTGACACAGATGAGCGAATTTCATAATTCATAGCCCTTCCAGCGCAAGGACTCAAAAGCGTAAAAAAGGAAGTACCTCCCCAAATCTTGTATAATGGTAGTTGACCAAAACATCCATAAAGACTGGAGGAATACTTCC
>SEIO01000068.1 GCA_004145795.1 Lentibacillus lipolyticus
TCATAAATTCCATATTTATCCTTTGATGTAATTAAAAGGAATAAAGACCGCTATGGACTTCAATTAATCAAAAGAAATTCGAAGAAAAACGAAGCATTTCTAAGAAAACATTATTTTATTGAGGGAGGATAATCTATGAATTATGAGATTTATTCACACCGTTACGCTTGGTCAATTTAAGAGGGTGAATGATACATGGAACGGCGTCATAGAAGTAGTACAAGGAATTACTGACCATATGATTATTCAAAAGTTTCGAAAAAGTATGAGGGTAAAAATAAAAGCCTTTCATCTACTTTAAATGACCTTTTAAAAATGCTTTTATTGCTAAAGGATGGGCTGTTGAAAGCGCCATTTTCAAGCAAAGAATACTCAGATAATGTATGGAGATTAGATTTTGCCAAAACTAACATCTCCGTTGAAGTTTCGTTTAATCACTCTGGGATAATTACATGGAATCTATTAAAACCAGTTTTAGCAAGTGAACTCAATCATGTTCAGAAAGCAATACAAACCAAAATTGGTGTAATTATCTGTGCAACAAGAGAATTCCAATTAGCAGGAAACTTCGGTTCTGCTATTGGGACTTATGAAAAATATAAACATCACTTTGTTCCACTTAATAATCAATTAAGTGTACCAATAGCAATTATAGGTTTAAAAGCACCCAAATCTTTTTCAATCGAAGAATATAAAGAAGGAAATAAAAAGCTAGGTCGGATAGTCAAAAAAATGTTCATGAAGAAGAAATTGACTTTGATAATGAAGAACTAAATCTTGATGATACTTTAACTGATTAAACCTATCTTCTTAAAAAGTGTCTTTTAACAACAAAGAAAGACCACCTCCTTTTTTCAGGAAGTAGTCTTCTTAAAACTAACTATTTATACGTTAAACAACTTCACAATAGGCTCAATTTTATTTATGGGAAAGACAGGATCATAAGAACCACTATTCATTGTTTTGATTTTTTTCAACTTCTCTATTAATCTCATCTTCCTTGATAGATTTTTGAGCCATGATTTAACCTCCACTAGCATTTTTGGTTTTCTTCTTAGTTAATTCGAAAACCAGCCTACCGGTTCAACAGCTAAATTGACGTTTATTTGTTTAACTTCCTGGAATTCATGTAACCCTTGAGTGCCAAGCCCTCGTCCGATGCCGCTTTGTTTGTAACCACCCCAAGGCGCTCCTGCATGATTCGAATGATAGGTATTAATCCATGTAATACCTGCACGAACTTTCTTAATGACACGCATTGCTTTTGCACCATCTTGGGAAAAGACAGCCCCGGCAAGCCCATAATCTGTATCGTTGGCCAGCTTCACAGCTTCCGCTTCATTTTTAAATTTCTGGACGGTGATAACTGGTCCAAAAATCTCTTCCTGTACAATCCGCATGTCTGAATGAACATCTGTAAAAATAGTTGGCTCCATAAAAAAGCCTTTTTCAAGTCCATCCTCTGTTAATCGTTTACCACCAAGTGCCAGCGTGGCTCCTTCTTTTTTACCAATCTCAACATAATCCAGAATGCTATCCAGCTGCTTGGAACTTGTAATGGCTCCCATTTCCACATTCTTGTCCATTCCCGGACCAACTCTAATATGCTTCGCTCTTTCGATGAGTCGGTCTATAAATTGATTATAGATACCTTCTTGAACGAGAATACGACTTCCGGCTGTACATACTTGACCCGCACCATAAAAAATGCCAAATAGTGCATAATCAACGGCTGTTTCAAAGTCTGCATCATCAAAAATAATATTAGGTGACTTACCTCCCAATTCAAGAGAAACCTTTTTTATATTTGAAGAAGCAGCTTTCATCACTTGACGACCTATTTCTGTACTGCCCGTAAAAGACACCATATCGATGTCTTGGCTTTCTGCTAACATCTGTCCAGATTCCGAACCTTTCCCCAGAACTAAATTAGCTACCCCTTTCGGTAAGCCGATTTCATCTATGATTTTAAATAACTCAATCGCTGTCATCGGGGTTAATTCAGCTGGCTTGAATACAATTGTATTCCCCGCAGCCAAAGCTGGAGCTATCTTCCAAACACCCATTAATAAAGGAAAATTCCAAGGAACAATCAGTCCAACTACTCCCATTGGCTCTTGAACGACAATGGATTGCATTGGTTCGTGTGATGGGACTGTTTGTCCATCCGGTGCAGTAATCAATCCGGCGTAATAACGAAAACAGTCAATTGAATCACTTACATCAAAGTCTGCTTCCATTTTTGTCTTCCCATTATTCATAGCTTCCAATGCAGCGAGCTCATCTTTCTTTTCAGTAAGTTTGTCAGCAATCTTCATAAGGAATTCTGCTCGTTCATGTGCAGAAAGTTCTGACCATACACCTTCTTCAAAAGCCTCCCTGGCCGCATCGATTGCCCTTTGTGTATCTTTTCGGGTTGCCCGCGGGACTTTTGCTATCTTTTCCTTGTTCGCAGGGTTAATCACTTCAATCGAATGATCATTTTCCGACTCGACCCATTTCCCGTTAATATACATTTTCGAATTCATCATCTTCTGTTATATCTCCTTTATGGTATCGCTTTTGAATCCGTCCCTCCTAAAAAGCTTAGAAGGGAATTAATAAAACTAATTTCATTAAATACTAGTAAGTCACCTTCATTTGCCAAGCTTGTTCAATTTCAGTTAAGGCTTCATCCAATACTTCAATAAGTTTTTTAATTTCTCCCTTTGTAATAATCAATGGAGGTGCAACAGCTAGAATATGCATCCCAGATTCATGATCGAACGGACGGATAACCAAATTCCGTTTTCTACAAGTGTTTATCATATCTTCTGATGCCGAAACATCTTCGTCAAAAGGCTCATTTTCATTTAGATAATATCATCTCTCTCTATAATCCCCAGATTTTTGGGAGCTACTGCACAACCAGTTGGGTGTCCGGTATAAGTGAAACCACCAGTTTGGAATATGACTTGCTTTTCTTTCGCCGAAGTAAACAAATAGAAGGAAGGTCGTTACATGACATTGTTCGTCATGATCCGTTTCAGATTCAAATCTATTAAATGAGGGAACCTATAAATAAAATCTCTTTCCTCCTGATTTGTCACTTTCCACGGTGTGTAAATTATAACCTCCTTTGAATTATGAAGTGATATATATAGAGTAACATTATCATTTTCATTGTCAACAATCCTTCAATACTGTTGTTGGACCCAATTCGTTGCAGCAGTATAAATAAAACCGATGTAGTCCCTGATATAACAGCATTAAAATCAGCAGCAATATGAGTCAATATTTTAATTGTTTTTTTAAATACACTGAGTTCCCCAGTGTTTGAAGATATCTTCATGTAACACAAGAAATGAAAAAAGAGGCATCCCAAAAGTTTGCTCAACTCATGAGAAACCTCAATTAAAATCCTCAATGTTAACAAAATGTTAGCATTTCACTTTCATCTTTACCCTACTCGCTTATTTACATCTGTTCCGTATACGTAAATTAATAGGCTTTCAATTAGGAATGAATATTTCCATAGTGGTGGGTGGGTTTTTGGCCATAGCAACTGGAGTCATTTTAACCTATCAATTTCCATTCCATTTTGTAACCATGACATTCGTAGCAACAATAGTAGGTATGTTAATTGGATGCTTTTTTGGTGCTCTGTTTGATTATCATTAGCATGAAAAAAAGCATTGCCTAACAAGCAATACTGCTCTTATAACCTTGAGATGATACACGTACAATGTATATTTTTATGCCATGTGATTAACAGCCTGTGTTCAGCCTTTCCTGAAAAATAAACGGATTTATATACAAGAGACGTTCCCAACAGAACGCCTCTTGCAATTACAGATTAATAACCGTATCCGCCGTATCCTCCAAAAGAGGCACCGACAATGATCAACAGTACAAACAAGACGACAATGAGGGCAAATCCTCCGCCATATCCATATCCTGCTGACATTTTTGTTCCTCCTTCCCAATTGAATTCACTTCTATCCTATGAAGAAAGGATTCATGGTGATTGGACATACGCTTATAATAGGAAGTCCAGTTGCATGGGAAATGTTGTTCGGCTGGTTAATAGGATAATTTTACATAGGAATTTGTGGGATGCATACAAAAGGGTAAAAGAAAATAAAGGAGCACCTGGTATAATGGACCCAAGATTTTAGACACGAAAAAAGGAGATGTTAAGGTAGGTATATGAAACGCAAAAGATATACACCAGAATTCAAATCACAAATCGTGTTGGAAATCTTGAAGGAAGAAAAGGCAAT
>SEIO01000006.1 GCA_004145795.1 Lentibacillus lipolyticus
TCACTATGAATTCATTGGTCAGATCCTGTAAAAATGTTGTTAATTTCCTGAAGTAAAAATGAAATTCTAAGAAAAACAAAGAAAACAAGAGAAAACGTTAGTATATAGAGGGAGTATAAAATTTTTGACTCTGTTAACCTCTTTGTCAGCAATAGCCATGTCCAGCTCCAGCGCCTACCCCCTCGAGGTCTTAAGCAATAATTTCTACGTGGCAAAACCCGCCACTGCGAATTCTTGCTTAAGCTTTTCGGGGGTTTGCAAGGCGCTTGCGCTTTTTTATATTGAATACAGATACCCGGACTCATTCACAGCACCAAATGGACAGCAACTGCGAAAAACAATGAAATCCCCAGCCAAATATGAATCATGCGTTTTCTGGCCGTGGAGCGGATTAATCTCATCCAGCCACTGATAACCATGGCAGCCAGAACCATACCTGCCACAAGGCCGCTGACGATCTTTGGATAGTGCCAGTTGAAACCAAACAGACGGATAACAAGGACGGCATGAATGACGATCAGCAACAAAGCGGTTGTACCGATCCAGCGATGAAATGGCACAATCTTTTTGGAGAAAGTGGCCAGTTTAATTTTCGTTTGCCGGTTTTCCGTATTGCGGATGGTCGTGAAAACCGCATGCCGCGTCCAGTTAAACAGGAAAAAGAGCAGCCCCAGTGCACCAAACAGGATATGCACGGAGATGCTGCCTCTGGAAGCTAGTTGCCAAATGCCTGTCCCAAGTAAAAGCAGATTTAAGAAAAACCACTTGTTCATAGCATCCTCCATGGGAAAGTTCCTAAGCGAATTTGTCGTGGGGCGATTATATCATAATGATCAGCCAGTGATTGTGGTGTATATCACTGCGGTCTTCTTCTTACGACTGTATCACAAAAAAAGACCAGCGATAGCTGGTCTTTTTACATTATTATGGATGGAGCATATCGGGCTCGAACCGATGACCTCATCGCTGCCAGCGATGCGCTCTCCCAACTGAGCTAATGCCCCGTTTGATTACAATATATATTATAGCCACTTAACCAAAGATTTTCAAGGGGAGAATTTTAATTTTAAATTTTACGTCTATTAGCAATGGTAACCTGAATATTTCCCGGGCAATATTTGTCAAAAAGGGTCGGTGGTTGCTGGTGAGGGATAAGGTCAATCCATTAATGAACATTCTCTTTTCGTTTATGAAGCGCCGTCTACTAACAGTAGTTTTGACCGTTTTTCAACAATTACAGCAATTGGTTGTTTGCTCACGGTGCTATGCTAAGATACATTTGTAAGCTTTAATAAGGGGATGTATCTGTGATGAGTAGGTGGGAAGAAGAATTAACCGATTTTGAGTTTTTGTCTTTTTTTAGTGATGACGAGTTAAAAAGATTTAAACAAGTTTTGTACAGGAGCACGTACAAAAAAAACCAACAACTATTTGCGGAAGGGGATAAAAGGGAAAGGTTTTTCTTTTTGAAAAAAGGCTATATTAAATTAGAGAAGTCGAACCATGAAGCGAATATGCTGTACATTAACTATGTTAAACCGAGTGAACTTTTTCCATATGTTGGTTTGTTTACAGAGGAGAATTATCGTTATTCTGCATACGCTTTAACGGATGTCAGTGTTTATTATCTACCGGTTAAAGAATTTGAGTCGCTGATCAGATATAACACCGAACAGTTAATGCTCGTTATTAAAAAATTGGACCAGCTGACGAAGCGGCATCAGGATCGGTTGCAGACAATCTCGACGAATTTTGCTTCAGACAGGGTTGAACAGGCGCTTCATTACCTGGTTCAAAACTTTTCTGTCAGCCAAGGGGATCATTGGGTTATTGATGTGCCGATGACGATGACGGAGCTAGCAAAGGTTTCCGGTACAAGCCGAGAGACAGTATCCCAAGTTTTTAAAAAATTGAAGTGTGACGGAATTATGACGGTGGCTGGAAGGGAAATTACCATTCATGATTGGAAGTATTTTGAGGAAAAAAGTATATAAAGCGTTGCTTATGCCTTACGTGCCAGACATTCTAACGTGTCTGGCTTTTTTATTGCACAAAAACATACGCGAGATTACTAGATTTTAATGCCAAATCCTTCACACTTTGATTGTGATTCTGTTCGTTTTTCTTTTTTATCAAGGGGTCTATGATAACCATAGAGCAGCTGCTTTTAGACTTGCACCCGAAATCACATGGCTGCTGAAATGGTTCATCAAGTTTTCATGGAGGTGATGGTAGATGAAGGTCAACAGTATTATTTTCATCGCGGGATTCATTGTTGCATTCGCAGCAGGTTATCTGTTCTTTGGTGGTAACAGCGCCGCGGATCAAGGTGGGCAAGACACCGGGAAGCAGGAAGAGACAGCTAATGATCAGACAGATGCTTCTGGTGAACAGGGTGCAGCGGATGAGAAAACATCAGAAGGAGAAAAAGTAGTACCTGCCGAGGCTGAACCGCTAAGCAGAAATAATTGTTTATCCTGTCATGCAGTCGAATCACTTGGTGCAGAGGGAGGAACAACTGGCCCAGATCTTTCCAATGCATACAATGTAGTGGAGGATAAACATGGAAAACCATTGGAGGAATTCTTGAAAGAACCTACATCTGCGGTGATGTCAACCGTCATAGGTGATAATCCTTTAGAGGATGAAGAAAGAAAGGCCATTATTGAATCGCTGAAAAAAGCAGCGGAATAAGGAGGTTAATTTTAATGAAACCATTGAAGGCCCTTTATGGTATTGCCGGCATAGCAGCTGGTCTGTTGGTGGCATTTCTTGTTTTTGGCAATACCGCGGCAGACGACACTGCTACATCCGATGCAACGAACAAATCAAATGCTGAAAAAGTTTACGTCGCACCTGGTGAACTTGATGATTATTACATGATGTCCTCCGGGGGGCATTCCGGGCAACTGTTTGTGTACGGACTTCCATCCATGCGCTTGATCCGCCAAGTACCTGTATTCAGTCCAGATCCTGCTACTGGTTATGGATTTGAAGAGGAATCGAAAGAAATGCTGGGCGGATATAAATGGGGGGATTTTCACCATCCGGCCATTTCAGAAACAGAAGGGGACTATGACGGACGTGCATTGTTCGCAACCGATGTCGGAAACAACAGGGCTGCATACGTTGATCTAGAAACATTTGAAACCACCGATATAGAAGAAATTCCTAACGTTTCCGGGCCACACTGTGCAGCATTTGTGACGCCTGATTCGGAATATTTCTTTGCACCGACACGCTTTAGTGTACCAGTTGGTGGGAAATATGCCGAACTTGACGAGTATAGTGATACGTATAAAGGTGTGATGACGGCCTTAAAACCTGACTTCAAGAACAATCAATTGGACGTTGCCTTTCAGGTAATGCTGCCGCCATGGGCTTATGATTTATCAGACGCGGGAAAAAATAATTCCGATGGATGGGGTTTCCTTTCAACATATAATTCGGAGGAAGCAACGACGACCTTAGAAATCAATGCATCGAAAAACGATCGCGACTATATCGTCATGTTTAATTGGGATAAAATAGCAAAAGAAGTGGAGAAAGGTAATTACACCGAAGTCAATGGCGTGAAAATGTTTAACCCTGAAAAAAATCCCGGATCGGTTTATTTAGTTCCCGCTCCGAAATCACCACATGGGGTCGATGTAACACCAGGTGGCGATTATTTCATCGCAAACGGCAAACTATCACCAACGACATCGATGTATAGTGTTGAAAAAGCGAAGGAAGCCATTAAAAATGAAGATTTCCAAGGCGAAGCACAGGGACTGCCAATATTGAATTACGATAGTGTGATTGATAAAGAGGTTGAAGTCGGATTAGGACCGCTCCATACACAGTTTGATGATAAAGGCAATGCGTACACAGGATTATTTATTGATTCACAGGTAGTCAAATGGAATCTTGAGTCTGGAAAAGTTGTGGATAAAATGGAAGTCGCTTATTCTCCGGGACACCTGGCAGCAGTTAGTGGGGACACAGTCAATCCAGGTGGCGACTGGCTTGTAGCGTTAAACAAAATATCAAAAGATCAATATCTTTCGGTTGGTCCTTCGCATCCAGAAAGCATGGATTTGATTGATATCAGCGGGGAGGAAATGGAACACGTTGCCAACGCACCGTCGCAGCCAGAACCGCACTACGCCCAAATCATCGATGCTGATAAGATTGAAACAACGGAAGTGGCGGAAAAAGATGAAAACCGTGAAAATGCTGTCTGGAGCACGGATGATGCACATATTGAACGTAAAGGTGATGAATTACACGTTTACGGGGTTGCATTGCGGTCACGATTTGTGTTTGATGCCGAAAGCGATAGACCGGATGTTGTCAAAGCAAAAGAAGGCGATACAGTTTACTTCCATATCACCAATATCGACCAAGATGAAGATATTACACACGGATTTGGAATTAACGGATATAATGAAAACTTTGAAATCCAGCCAGGCTTTACGAAGACGCTGAAGGTTGAAGTGGACAAATCAGGAACGTTCCCTATTTATTGCACGAATTTCTGTTCGGCATTGCACCAGGAAATGACTGGCTATCTTCTAGTTGAACCGAAATAAAGTGAATATGTTATGAAAATTTGAATGACAGAAGAATACCGGTTCGTAAAATGGAACTTAACTTTTGGAGTGGAGTCCTTTTACAGGGCTCCCTTCAAATCAAGGGAGGCGTGGAATATGGGGCGCATTAGCTTGAAGGGTATGATTGGACTGGTGATCGCAGGCTTAAGTTTTGCTGTATCCATCTTTTTTCCATGGTGGGCATTGCGGCTGATTGCCCCACAATATAAAGAGGGATTATATATGTGGGTTTATCCCTATAAAATGGAAGGTGATATCGATATTATCAATAGTTTGAATCACTATATCGGGATGGAAAAGTTTAGTGAAGCTTCTTTCCCGGAATTAGGGTTTCTCGGCTATATAGTAGGTGCTGTTGCCCTGCTAACAGTCATTGTTGCGCTTATTCGAAGTCGTACATTGCTTGCCGTTTGGACGGGAATTGTGCTGGTACTCGCGATGGTCGGGATTTATGATATTTACCGCTGGCTGCATGCGTTCGGGACGAATTTATCAACAAACGCCCCTATCGAAATTGACCCTTTTACACCGCCGATTTTTGGAACGAATCAGTTGGCTAACTTTGAAACGTTTTCGTTCTTTTCCTATGGGACAGGGTTTGTCGGTTTAGGCATTCTTATGTTGTTGGTTGTACTTTGGAAAGGGAAGGCAAATCATGATTAAGCGGTTCGGTATATTCATCACTATCCTTAGTATCTCTGTCATGTTGTTTCCGGGAAATTCTTATGCGAAGGATCTTCCTTCCATTCAAACATTATTGAAACAAGCAGATCCGGGAAGCGTTATTCAGCTTCAAGATCGTGTGTATCAAGGTAATGTCGTGATTGATAAGCCAGTTACTCTCAAAGGAACGGAAGGGACAGTCATCAAAGGAACTGGTCATAGAAATGTTATCACTATCAAACATGATGGCACCACATTAAAGAACGTCACTATTAAAAATAGCGGCTCTGTTCTGGATGAAGATAATGCTGGTATAAAAATATATTCCGATAATAATCAAGTAATCAATACAACCATTAAGGATAGTTTGCATGGTATTTATTTAAACGAAAACAAAGGAAATAAATTGATAGGCAATAAGATTCTTGGTAATCAGGAATGGAATCAATCCCGTCGCGGTGACGGTATTCATTTGTTTCATTCGTCCAAAAACCTGATTAAGGATAATACGATTGATGGATCAAGGGACGGGGTATATTTTTCTTTTTCCGGAAACAATCGTATAAAACAAAATCACATCACAAACACACGGTACGGGCTCCACTACATGTATTCGGATGATAATGAATTTTATGGTAATGCATTCATGGATAATACAGGTGGAGCAGCTATCATGTACTCAGACCGCGTCACATTAGTGAAAAATCGGTTTTACGATCATCACGATATGCAATCATTTGGTATCTTGCTGCAGACGGCTAATGACACAACGATCGAAAAAAATGAAATCCACTTTAACCAAAAAGGAATCTTTATGGATCAGTCCAACCGAAACTTTATAAAAGGAAATCTAATCACAAATAATCAGATTGGCCTTAATGTCTGGAATAGTTCGATCGATAACAGGTTTACAGAAAATAAGATACTGGATAACAATCTGCAATATACGACGAATGGTGGGGAAGACGCGAATGATTGGAGCGTGAAAGGAACCGGGAATGCTTGGTCTGATCATACGGCAGTTGATCTTGATCAAGATGGTGTCAGTGACGAGCCTTATGAATATAGCTCTGCTTTCGGAAGTGTATTAGCTGATCAGCAGCTTGGCAATCTTTTTCTGTATAGTCCTGCCTTAACGCTATATGAGAAATGGAATCAGCTTATCAATACGGAAGGCGGAATTCGTGACCCACATCCAATCGAAGCAGGGCAACAATCAATGTATGAATTTTCCAGTATCTTGTGGATTCTTGGTTTCGTGTTAGCAGCAGTGGGCCTGTTACGTATCAGGGCAAAAAGGTACTGAAAGAAAGGGGGCAATAAAAATGATAATGATAGCCAAAGAGTGGAAAGAGTTTTATCGGAGTGCGCTCTTTATAATAACGGCAGGTATGATTATCATCTCCAGCTGGTTTGTACTGTTTCCGTATGGCGGTATGGACATCCCTGTTGCCTTTCGAACGGGAATCGTATCCGTTTTTCAAGTTTCTGTTTATTTATTGCCTTTACTTGCGACTGTCTACGGGGCTTTCGCAATGGCAGAGGAAAAGAACCAACGTACCTTGCCTATGCTATTAGCAAGGGGGATGACTATTCATCAGTTCGTTTTGCGAAAATATCTTTCCCTCGTTACGATATTTGCACCAGCGATACTAGCAGCTTATGTGATTGCTATGATACCGGCGAAAAGCGTATTTACGGACTTTCCGCTGCAAGAATTTGTGCTGTTTGCTGTATCAACGATTTTTTTGGCAGTTATTTTTATTGCAATTGGGATGTTACTCGGTTCGGTAATCGGCCAAAAGCTGACGCTCGTTGGATTTATTATTGGTACTTGGTTAGCTTTTATATATTTCATTGATCTTTTGCTTATGTATTGGCTTCCGAATATTGCTATGAAGGATGTTTTGGGGTTTTCTATTATTTACTTTTTATCTCCATTACACGCTGTTCAGTATTTTTTATTTACAAAACTGGATGTATACGAATTTTCTGATACGAGCGTTCTATATGATCATTTCACGTTTCAATCACCGTGGCTCGTTCTGATTGGAAATATGGTGATATGGGTTGCTGGTGCAATCGGATTGTCGATTCTCGTTTTGAAACGGAAGGGTGTTTCGCATGATTAATATTACAAATGCAGCACAGAAGCATCGTTCACAGATAGTTTTTGATAACGTAAATGTTACGATTGAACATGGCGAATGCGTGGCAATTGTTGGAAGAAATGGGGCAGGGAAGTCAACTTTTCTGTATGCGTTGGCTGGTTTTTCCCGGCTGGCGAAAGGATCGATTACGATTGATGGCAAAGAAGTTCATCAGCCGAATGCGTGGCAAGGTAGTTTTGCATTTTTGCCGGAAAAGTTCCAGCTTTATAGTCAATTATCAGTAGAGGAAAATGTCCATTATTTTGCGCAAATAATGGGGCTGGGAATGGAGGCTGTACAAACAGTTCTTATGTACACGAGTATGTGGGATGACAGACAAAAACGAATTGGTGAGCTTTCCAAAGGGATGCTGCAACGCGCAGGCTTAAGCATTGCACTGCTAGGGGAACCGAATTGGGTGGTGCTGGATGAGCCTACGTCAGGACTGGATTTATTTGGCAGGCGAGAGATGCTTAAACTGATGGGGGACATCACCTCACCAGGCAGAAGTCTGTTATTTACGACACATCATATGGATGAAGTCCGTGAACTGGCAACCCATGTGCTGTATTTCAACGATAAAACCGTCGAAAAAATGGATGTCGGAGGGTTTTTACAACAATTGGAAGCGGGTGAGTTACGATGAGAAAATTAATGCTTTTACTTGGATTGTCGTTAGTTGTATTTGGTTGTTCGCCGTCTGCAGAAACCGATAACAAGGATGAGCCAAAACAAGACAAACAAACGGAAACGACCAGTCCGTCTGAAAACAATCAACAGATTGAACTTGAAACCATAGACCCGGAAACAATTGTCGCCGAAGTAGATGATGATACAATAACAGCTGCTGATCTAACTTATGAAATGAAACGGTTCGCGTTAATCCATGCGTTACAGGGGGATGGTCCAGGTAAGGAAGAACCGTCGCCGAAAACAGCTGTCAAAGAAAGTATTCGAAATTTAGTGATCCATGACATTGCTGAACAGGAAGGAATCACGGTGGAGCGAACAGCACAGAAACAACGGGTGCAGGATGTCCGGAAAGACGTGGAAGCATCTGACGGTTATGACGATGCACTGAATGGGATGGATGAAGAAGCGTTTTGGTCCAGGGAGATGGACCGGTATCAAATCATTATAGAAGCGGAGAAACTTATTAATATATTAATGGAAGATATTCGAAAAGACCATCCGGATTACACGAGACAAGCATTGCAGTTTGATGCACGCAATGAATTGGATGAATTAATTCAGGAAAAGCTGTCAGGTATGGATGTAGAGGTTCACTTGGAAGATCTATAAACCGTCGGAATCCTATCATCGATTTATAAGGGTAACCGTTGCTGAGGGACATTAGTGTCTTTCGGCTTTTTTTGTCTTGTTATTAGCTAATCTATGTTAAGATAAAAGTAAAAATATTGCCGCAATATCGCTTGTGGGTGAGTGCAGCTGGCTTGGTTATTTTACTTATTATTCGAAGGATGGGTTGCACTAGTAGAGAAACGAAACATGAACCGATTTCAATGGCAAGATAACTTCTATAATTTAAGGAGAGGATTTAATGGATCTTGGACTTCAAGATAAATCAGTTTTGGTATTAGCCTCTAGTAAAGGACTGGGAAAAGCAACGGCGGCTCAGTTTGCAAAAGAGGGTGCGCGGGTGTATTTAGCGAGCAGGGACGAAAAGGCTCTGCGGCAGGCAGCTGACGAAATGAAAGCGGAAACCGGGAACCAGCAAATATTGTATAAACGCTGTGACATGACGGACTATGATTCCATTAAACAGCTTGTTGCGGATGTTGCCCATGCAAACAGTGGGATTGATGTTTTAGTGAATAACACAGGAGGTCCGCCGGCAGGGACATTTGACGATGTGGATGACCAGGCATGGCAGTATGCATTTGAACTTAACTTGTTGAGTTTTACCAGAGTTATCCGGGAAGTGCTACCGCATATGCGTAACGGGGGAGGCGGTCATATTATTAATTTTGCCTCGTCTTCTATTAAACAGCCAATTGATAATCTAATCCTATCCAATACGTTTAGGGCAGGAATCACCGGATTGTCAAAAAGTTTGTCGCAGGAACTGGCTGGTGACAATATCTTCATTAATACGATTGGACCTGGAAGGATTTCCACCGATCGGGTGCAATCACTTGATCGGATAAAGGCAGATGCGCTTGACATGGAGGTAGAGGATTTGCAGGCCTCCAATGAAAAGCAAATCCCGATTGGACGGTACGGGGAGCCAGAAGAGTTTGCCAAACTCGCTGTTTTCCTTTGTTCAGAAGCGAATACGTATATCACGGGACAATCATTGCTTGTTGATGGTGGTATGGTGAAGGCATTATAGGTATGTTGAGGTGCTATTTTATCGGAAAGAAGCCGGAGAACTCTCTTTTCTGCATCTTATGCAGAAGGGAGGGGCGGCTTTTTTGCCTTCCGGTGATGGGGGGATACCCACCACGCCCGTGTCCTATCCTGAGCAAGGTACAGCCCCTATGTGGTGGGGAAGACCCGTCCACATCCCCAATTAACCCACTCATTTATAAGCGTTCTTCGTATTTGCTCCAAAGTCGAAATCTTGTATCCATGGGCGGACGGCTGCAGTTGGGAGGTCATCCGGGTTCTCTGGTAAACGCTGCAAATTAACAATTGACAGATTGTTGAAACCGTTTTAACATGTGTGTAACGGGTTACAGATACATCCCTCTATATTTTTCTCTCCACAATGTAACCCGCTTATTTTTTTGCTAATTATCGATTTAAAAATAAAGTCAACAGATGGAAGGGCTTAGACGATGGCAACGATCCGCGATGTAGCAAAGCTTGCTGATGTTTCCACGGCAACTGTTTCCAGGGTAATCAACCGGAATGGGTATGTGAATGCGGAGACAAAGCGTCGGGTGACAGAAGCAATTGAACAGTTAAATTATGTACCGAATGATGTGGCTCGGAGTCTTTTTAAAGGGCGATCCAAGATGATTGCGCTGTTTGTTCCGGATATAACGAACCCGTTTTTTCCAGAGTTGGCCCGGGCGGTTGAAGATGTTGCGAATCAGCGTGATTATACGTTTGTGCTCTGCAATACGGATAATGATCCTGTGAAAGAAAGCGCCTATTTAAACGCGTTGCAGCAAAAGTCCGCTGATGGATTTGTCATTGTGTCAAGCTCGATTTCTGAGGAGCAACTGGAAGAAATCAATGTGCCGATGGTTGCAGTGGACCGTATTACCGGTCGTTCAATTTCTTCTGTTACCGTCAATAATTACAGTGGCAGCAGACAGGCAGTGCAGCATCTGAAATCGATCGGCTGCAAGCGGATTGCACATATCAGCGGTCCGGAACATACGGACAATGCGGTGCTCCGGCTGCGCGGCTATCTTGACGAAGTGATGTACGAGGACTGGTTTAATAGTAATTATATCGCAGTGGGCGAATACAACTTTGACACTGCACGGGAAGCTGCTATAGAACTACTGCGTGATTGCCCCGAGGTAGATGGTGTTTTTGCCGGGAATGACCTGATGGGTGCGGGCGTATTGAATGCTGCCGCTGCACTGGGCAGGAGAGTACCGGATGATTTATCAGTCATTGGATTTGACGGAATCTCTATTGGCAAGACGCTGACACCAACTTTGACGACGATGGTGCAGCCGATTTATGAAATTGGAGCAAAAGCTGCTGATATGGTGATCACGCAAATTGAAAATGGGGCACCAGCGATTACCTCAGAGGAATTGCCGGTTCAATTAATGGAACGGCAGTCTTCAAGGCGAAAGGAGTGATTCGATGGCTGATAAACCAACTGTTTGTATTGTTGGCAGCATGAATATGGATTTGACCGTTACAACGGATAAAGTTCCGCAACAGGGTGAAACCGTTTTGGGTAACGAGTTCTTTGCCAACCCCGGAGGAAAAGGCGCCAATCAGGCTACAGCGGCAGCCCGGATGGGAGCGGATGTGCATTTCATAGGAGCGGTCGGAGATGACGCATTTGGTCAAACCCTTCTTGCCAACATGACAAAGGAACAAATCCGGACAGAAGGAATCGATACGATAACGGGGATATCTACCGGGACAGCAACGATCATCCTGTCAGAACAGGATAATCGGATTATCGTTGCACCGGGTGCCAATAACCACGTAACCCCGCAACTGGCTTCCAGTCACCACAACTTGATTGCTGGCAGTGACATCGTTCTGTTGCAACTGGAAGTGCCACTGGAGACAATTGTTTCGGTGGTGGAAACCGCTTCGGCATCTGAGGTGCCGGTTATCCTGAATCCGGCGCCATACCAGCCGCTTCCGGAGAAGGTCCTGAAAGGCTGTGCCTGGCTGACACCGAATGAACTGGAGGCCGCTGCATTTGCGGAAGATCCGCTATATGAGACGACTCAGGAAAGATTGATTGTTACCCAAGGCGCTCGTGGTGCCAGTTTTACGGAAAATGGCCGGGAACGGCATGTAACCGGGTATGACATGACGGTGGAAGATACCACAGGTGCCGGTGATACATTTAATGGTGCACTGGCGGCAGAGCTTGCTAAGGGAGCAGCACCAGGTGATGCCATCCAGACCGCCAATGCAGCCGCGGCCTTGTCCGTAACAAAAGTCGGTGCACAGAGTGGCATGCCTGTAAAACAGGAAGTGGAAGCATTTTTACAGGAGAGGAAGGCATCGGAGTAACAAAGGCGCAAGTAGCTTGTTTACCTCTGAAAAGCTTACTGTTCAAATGAAAAGTCATATCCCTCAGTGACGTGGCGTTTTTCGGCAAAATTTGCGTATATTTTACCATGAACGAAACACCATATGCTTAAAAGGATAGTTAGAAGCGGTGGTGATGATTGTGCGAAGGATTATTTTACAAATAGCCGTCATAATACTGGTTTGCTTTCTGCCTGGATGGAATGGGGCGGCAGCGCAAGAAGATAACAAAGCACACAACTGGGTCGAGTATAGTACACATGCCGAAACGGTCGATGCCGGGTCCCATGAATACACATATTGGAAAAATTTCATACAGCGAACGCGGACGTGTACCATTTCGCATAAACTGAAATCGGTTGTTTATTATTGCAATGTCCACGACCATACAGACGCTGAAATTTTTCACGAAAAAACGATGCACAGTGAGAAACACGGATAAAGGCACCACTCGACTTATACATCCCCAGCCAGCTCTCTTCTATAGACAAAGCAGCGACCGCCATACCGAGCAGTCAGCTGCTTTTTTGTTGGGGAAGCCTAGCACGATGTTTTTAATCGTCTCTGTAGAGACTTCCGGACCGCGTCACCGAGAGTATTTATGAATATACGAATAATAATATCATTTATTATTTTATTGTTAAATTTTTTATGCTTTTTATTTTTATATAGTGATTGGACAGAACTATTAATCATATTAAATACGAATGATGAGAGTTATCATTCTGTTGAAAATAATAGGCTCTTCTGGTTGCGTTTTCAAATAGAAGTATAGTAAACTATTTAATGAAACGAAGTATAAATCGAAATAGGAGAAGGAGGTATTCATGTGGTATTGCCATATAAGCATGAACCATTTACTGATTTCAGCAATGAGCAAAACCGTGCCGATTATGAAGCCGCTCTCAAGAAAGTTGAGAGTGAACTAGGCAAAGACTACCCGCTGGTTATCGGCGGTGAGAAAGTTTATACAGATGATAAGCTAGTTTCTGTCAACCCTGCGAATAAAGAACAGGTGATTGGACGAGCATCCATGGCGACAAAAGAGCATGTCGAAAAAGCAATGGATGCCGCGAAAGAAGCATTTAACGAGTGGAAGAAATGGACAGCTGAAGAGCGTGCAGAAGTGCTATTCAAGGCTGCTGCCATTGCCCGTCGCCGCAAGCATGAAATCTCCGCTTGGATGTCATTTGAAGCAAACAAGCCATGGGATCAATCCGATGCGGATACAGCAGAAGGTATTGACTTCCTTGAATACTATGGTCGCCAGATGCTCCGTCTCGGACAAGGCCGTGAAATCAATGACCGCCCAGGTGAAAACAATACGTTCTTTTATCAGCCGCTCGGCCCTGGTGTTGTTATTCCGCCGTGGAACTTCGCGTTTGCAATTGTCTGCGGTACAACAGTTGGACCGGTCGTTGCCGGTAACCCAGTATTGATGAAGCCGTCTGAGAATACACCGGTTATTGCTTATAAAATGGTTGAAATTCTGGAAGAAGCTGGCCTGCCAAGCGGCGTTGTCAACTTCCTGCCAGGTGATCCTGCAGATATTGGTGATTATCTCGTCGATCATAAAGACACGCATTTCATTAACTTTACTGGTTCCCGTGCGACAGGTACACGTATCTACAAGCGTGCATCTGAAATACAAGAAGGTCAGACACATCTGAAACGCGTTGTCGCGGAAATGGGCGGCAAGGATACGATTATCGTTGATAACGACGCTGACTTGGACCTTGCAGCAAAATCGATTGTCGATTCTGCATTTGGATTCCAAGGACAAAAATGTTCCGCTTGTTCCCGTGCGATTGTTCATCAGGATGTCTATGATGAGGTGCTGGAAAAAGCCGTTGAAAAAGCAAAAGATATTACGATCGGCAACCCAGGCGAAGAAGACATTTACATGGGAGCTGTCGTCAACCAGAAACAGTTTGATAAAATCAAAGACTATATCGAAGTAGGCAAGCAGGAAGGCGAACTCGTCTTTGGCGGGGAAACCGATGATTCCAAAGGATACTTTGTCTATCCAACAATTTTCAAAGATCTCGATCCGGAAGCACGCATCATGCAGGAAGAGATCTTCGGCCCGGTTGTTGGCTTTGCTAAAGCAAAAGACTTTGACGAACTTCTGGATATCGCCAATAATACCGAGTATGCCCTGACTGGTGCGGTTATTTCCAACAATCGTGCGCACTTAAACCGTGCCCGTCATGAGTTTGAAGTGGGTAACCTCTACTTCAACCGTGGCTGCACAGGCTCCATTGTTGGCTATCAGCCGTTTGGCGGATTCAAAATGTCCGGAACTGACGCCAAAGCCGGTGGACCGGATTATCTCTTGAACTTCCTGGCCCCGAAAACGATTTCGGAATCCTGGTAAATTAATTAAGAATGAGCGGTGGTTTTCATCAAAACTGCCGCTCATTTTTTTGTGTTTAAACGCTTTGGTGCTAAAGCTCACAACCGAAATGCTAGAGTCCGTAACCTTTACCATGCACGCAGCCATATTTCTTAAAAAACCCTTGCATCACCACCAAATCTATCGTATAGTAAACGATATAATTACATAGGCAACCTCAGTTCGGTGAGGTAGAGGTGCAGGCAATAATAGTAGGTAGCGCGAGGATGACAACGATGACCGCTGCTAAAAGGATTGTTTGCCGAAGCATGATGAGTGTCTTACTTATCATTGCTGGTACATTTCTGAAAAAGGGGTGTACTGTCATGCTTTGAGTGCATGGAGGACTACTGATCGATGGAGGATAACGATAATTGGTAAAACAATGATTGGTTATTTTCCTGTCATTGTTTTTTTGTATTTTGGGGAAGTTTCGTTCGTACTTCTTCCCGATGTTCATCAATGACCAATTCCCCTCCGGCAGACAACATCCGTGCACTCCCTAATCCATAGGGGGTGTTTTTTTCTAGCATCGTTTATAGAAGTTCGGCAATTCCATTTTCATCAATAGACAAAGCATTATTGGGGAGGGGAATCGAGTATGACGAAATCAGGAAGTGGGCGGCGATTCAGTGCGCCGCACCCGTTTGTTATCATGTTTGCGGTCATTGTGTTAATGGCGATCATTACGTATTTTATTCCATCAGGAGAGTATGAACGGACGACAAATGACGATGGGCAAACCGTTGTCGTCAATGACAGCTACCATGCGGTAGAGGCCGAGCCAGCTGGATTCATGGAAATTTTCCAGGCGATTCATCAGGGAATGGTGGATGGTGCAGCTATCATTTTCTTCATTTTTATTGTTGGCGGAGCGTTCGGTATTTTCCGGGCAACCAATGCAATAGAAGGTGCCCTCGGCAGTATTTCGTCAAGACTAGGCGGAAAGGAATTATATCTTATTCCGGTTGTCATGCTGTTTTTCGGGGTGGCCGGTGCTAGTTTTGGCATGTTTGAGGAGACATTGCCTTTCATCCTAATTTTAGTACCGGTTGCGATCAGGCTTGGTTTTGACTCAATCGTTGGCACGGCCATGGTTCTTGTTGGAGTCTCGGGTGGTTTTACGGCCGCATTTTCCAATCCATTTACTATCGGGGTGGCCCAAGGAATAGCCGGTGTCCCGCTATTTTCAGGGATGGGAGTCCGGATTGGCTTCTGGGTTATTTTCATGGCTGTCGGTATCACTTATGTCATGGCGTATGCACGAAAGGTAAAAAATGACCCGACCAAAAGCATCGTTTATGCAATCGATCAGGAGCGGGAAGCAGATGACGGTGCAATGGTGCATGAGCAGCTGACAAAGACCCAGGCGGTCACATTGGGTATTCTGGCATTGACGCTTGTTGTGCTGGCATACGGCGTGGTGCAACATGGCTGGTACATCACCGAGATTGCGGGTTTGTTTCTAATCATGGGTCTTGTTATCGGTGTGGTCAATAAAATGGGAATCAATGAGATCGCCGAGAAATTTGTGAAAGGATGTGAGGAGCTCGTTGTCGGTGCGCTTGTTGTCGGATTTGCATACGGTGCTTTAGTCATTTTACAGGATACAGCAACGATTGATACGATTTTGTACGGTGTGACGAACATGGTATCTGGCATCCCTGGTCAGTTCGCAGCGCTCGCCATGTACGCGACACAAAGCTTTCTGAATTTCCTGGTAACATCCGGAAGCGGGCAGGCTGCACTAAGTATGCCGATCATGACACCACTCGCCGACTTACTCGGTGTTAGCCGGCAGACCGCTGTCCTTGCTTATCAGATGGGGGATGGCATCTCGAATATTTTCACCCCGACGAGCGGACTGCTTCTGGCAGGGTTGGCTATGGCACGCATTTCGTGGGTGAAATGGTTTAAGTGGGTTTGGCCATTAATTGCGATTCAATATACACTGGGAGCAATCTTTGTGACCGTTGCCCACATGTTTATTTGGATTTCCTGATATAATGGGCAGGAATAGACGGTAGAGACAACGCAGAGGAGGAGAAACCATGATCGAAAAATTATTTACACAACTGGAAGAGTTATACCCGGAGATGGTTGATATTCGCCGCGATTTGCATATGCATCCGGAGCTGTCCCATGAGGAAGTAAGAACGCCGGAAAAGGTTGCTGCATTTTTGACAGAGCTAGGGATAGAAGTACGTACAGACGTCGGCGGCCGTGGCGTGGTTGGCACGCTAAAAGGCGGTAAACCCGGTAAAACCATTGCGCTCCGTGCTGATTTTGACGCGTTACCAATCCAGGACGAGAAAGATGTTGACTACAAGTCGCAGGTGCCTGGTGTGATGCATGCTTGTGGACATGATCTGCATACGGCAGGACTGTTAGGTGTTGCTAAAGTTTTGAGCAGTGTGCGCGATGAAATTCCGGGGACGATTGTGTTCATTCATCAATTTGCTGAAGAACTGACACCAGGTGGGGCAAAGTTGATGATGGAGGATGGCTGCCTTGACGGGGTTGACATGATTTATGGCGCGCACGTGATGGCGGACGAGCCCTATGGAACCGTTGGCGTTTGCGGAGGCTATGCTTCATCAGCGCAGGATGATTTTGAAATAGAGGTGTTAGGCCAGGGCGGACATGGGTCTTCTCCACATACGGCAGTTGATCCGCTCGTGACAGCGAGCCAACTCGTCGTCAATTTACAACAAATTGTCAGCCGGCGCGTTAGTCCGCTGCAGTCAGCAGCTGTCACGGTTGGTTCCTTCCATAGTGGCGATGCAACGAATATTATTCCAGATAAAGCGGTTATCAAGGGGACCGTCCGTACGTACGATGCTGATGTTCGGGATACGGTTGAGCATGCCATGAAACAGATTGCAAAATCAACGTGTGAAGCTGCCGGAGCCAGTGTAAATGTAGATTATGTGCGCGACTGTCCATCGATGTATAATGATGCAAACGAAGCAAACCGGGTGATGGAAATGGCTAAATTAGCCGTTGGTGTGGACCAGGTACAGGAGATGGCACCAATGACGGGAAGCGAGGATTTTGCCTTTTATCAGGAAGAAATTCCGGGCGTTTATTTTATCGCTGGTGGTCAAAATCCGGATATTGGCGCTGTCTATCCGCACCACCACCCGATGTTCAATGCAGATGAGCGGGCAATGCTGAATGTCGGGAAAGTGTTCATCAGTTCGGCCTTGAATTATTTGTCAGATGGGGAAATAGTTCCTAACGGGGGGCAAGGGTGAGCCGATTGCACGAAATCCAGTGGAGTAAGCCTTGCGAAAACAGCCATTGCAAAAATCCTTCAGCATGATAAAATAGTTTGCAAGTATTCAAATAACTAGCGTGCTGAGATTAGTATAGAGGAGCTGAGTATTGTTATGACGAGTAAGCAAGTAATGGCGGAAACAGGTTATTTTGGTGAATTCGGCGGGAGTTATGTACCGGATGATTTGAAACAAGTATTGTCCGATGTTGCTGAAGCATTTGAACAATATCGGAATGATCCTGAATTTGAAGCGGAATTCAACCACTATATGAGCGAATATGTCGGCCGTGACAACCCGCTTACGTTTGCAGGCAATTTGACAGAAAAAGTAGGCGGGGCAAAAATCTATTTGAAACGGGAAGATTTGAACCATACGGGCGCACATAAGATTAACAATGTGATAGGCCAAATTCTTTTGGCGAAGCGGATGGGTGCTGAACGCATTATTGCCGAAACTGGTGCTGGTCAGCATGGGGTCGCTACGGCAACAGCCGCGGCAATGTTTGGTCTTCCATGTACGATCTATATGGGGAAACTGGATACCGAACGGCAGGCATTGAATGTCTTCCGGATGGAACTACTCGGTGCGGAAGTGATCCCGGTCGGCAAAGGACAGGGACGTCTGAAAGATGCTGTCGATGAGGCACTTGGAGACTTGGTGAACAACCATGGGAACACATTCTATCTATTAGGATCCGCAGTTGGTCCGCACCCATACCCGAGCATGGTCAAATACTTCCAGTCCGTTATTAGCGAAGAATCCAAACGGCAAATACTGGAGCAAGAAGGCAAACTACCTGCTGCTGTTGTTGCCTGTGTTGGGGGCGGAAGCAATGCGATTGGCGCGTTTGCCCACTATATTGATGAGGAAGGCGTCCGGCTCGTTGGTGCAGAACCAGCAGAGGCTCCAACGATTACAGAAGGAGAACCCGCCGTCATTCACGGGTTTAAATGTATCACTCTAATTGATGAGAATGGAGAACCGAAGCCAACCTATTCCGTTGCTGCCGGCTTGGATTATCCGGGAGTCGGGCCGGAACACAGCCATTTGAAGACGAGCGGCCGGGCGGAATATGTGACTGTCTCCGGTGACGAGGCACTGGATGCTTTCCAGGAATTGTCCCGGACAGAAGGCATCATTCCGGCATTGGAAAGTTCACACGCAGTGGCACAAGCCATGAAGGTGGCAAAAGAGTTGCCGAAAGACGAAGCGATTATTGTCAACCTATCCGGACGCGGTGATAAAGACGTCCAGCAAGTATTTGAAAAGTTGAAGAATAAGTAAATGAGAAAAGCGCAAGTGCCTTGCTCACCCCCGAAAAGCTTAAGCAAGAATTCGCAGTGGCGGTTTTGCCACGTAGAATTATTGCTTAAGACCTCGAGGGGGTAGGCGCTTGTGCTGGACATGGCCATTGCTGACAAAGAGCTTAACAGATTCAAAATTTTATACATTCTTATCTTTTAAGAAAAGCTGCTGATTCTTATGATGGGTCAGCAGCTTTTTCTGGTGGGGCGATGGACCTGTCCCCATGTCTCTATTTTATAAAAGTTTTGTTAACGAATCCGGTGAAGTCGGGTTTTTCTTTTAGGAATTGCAGGTCATGGGAGGCATTGCCGAATTTCTGAATGACTTCTTCATTTACTTTGTAGGTGAAGTTGGTTCGTTTCCAGGCGTTTTCGATGACGCTTTTTTCCAGCTCTTGGCCGGTGATGTCGGCAATACCGTTGATCGTGATGTCGATTGCTTCGTCCGGATTATCGTTGATATAGGCGATAGCTTCCTTATGAGCGTCGATTAGTTTTTGGATTTGCTCGCTGCTGTTTTCGGCCATGTCATCTGATGTCACAAACACTGCTGCCGGCAGTGTTTCACCAAAGGCTACCTCGCTTGTTGGAATGACCACGTTAGCATCGACTTCTGCTTCCATCACGGATGCCCATGGTTCTGGTGCTGTCGCCACATCCACATCCCCTTTTTTGAACATGGACTGATACCGTGCGGGTTTTCCGGTAACATGTTTCATGGACCCGCCGATTCGTTTTGATGTAACTCCTTTTTCTTTCATGTATGTCTCAAATTGAACGTCATGGGTACACCCGACACGTGGTGAGATAAACGTTTTCCCTTTAATGTCTTCCCACGACTTGATGCCGCTTCCGTCACGGGATACGATAACGGTCCCGCCGGTGGAGGAGGCACCGATTATCTGAACGTCGACACCGGAAATATAGCTATTCATGGCAGGTCCCGGGCCAACCAGCCCGCCTTGGATGTCACCGGATGCTAATGCTTTCATAAACGTGGAACCATCCGGAAACGTTTGATACTTCACATTGACGCTGTCACCAAGGTGGTCTTGATACATTTCTTTTTGCTTGGCTACCATTGCTGGTGCGTGATTCAGGTTTGGAAAGTAGCCAATGGTGACCGTCTCTTTTTCACCGTTGCCTGATGCCTCGCTGCCGCCACCGCAGGCCGCCAGGATAAGGAGTGCTCCGATCATAAGAATACCTGCAAGTTTTTTCAATGTTAAAATCCCCTTTCTTTTGTTTGGAATTGGAAAATGCGATTTCGGCTGCTGGACGATTTTAAATCTGACGCTGGCAGCCTCCCATTGCAAAGTGGGAAGGTTACCAGTTTGTATTACGCTGCTTCTTCCATACCCCAGCGCTTCAGTATCTTATTTTCTACACGCTGGAAGATGAGCTGATCAACAATAGAACCAATGACGCCGATAATGATGATAATCCCAATCACAAGACTCATATTATTAAAATCAGATGCATAACTGAGTGTGTAACCAAGTCCTGGGCCTGTGCTCAGCATTTCCCCAGCCATCAGTGCCCGCCAGCTGAAGGCCCATGCCAGCCGGACACCGGTAACAGCATGCGGAATGGAGGCAGGAACAATCACCTTCATAAACAGGTCCATGCCTGTGGATCCCATTGTTCGGGCAGCTTTCAGATAAATCGGGGCAACATTTTTGATGCCAATGCGCATGTTCATTGTCATGACAAATGTACCGCCGATGATAACGACAAAGATAATAGATGCTTCGCTGAATCCGAACCAGATAATGGCCAGTGGCACCCAGACAATGCTTGGTACACTTTGCAAGGCTAAGATCATCGTACCGAGCGTTTCGTCAGCTGTTTTTACTTTGGCAAGCAGTACACCAAGCAGTGTGCCAATCACAAGCGAAATGGTGAGCCCGACGAGAAGGTGCCGGAAGCTGGCCAAAATATCATAGACAAGCGTCATGTCGGCGAAACCGGCATAAATCGTGTTAGCGACAGAGAGTGGGCTGGGAATCATCGAATCAGGCCAAAAATCAAGCAGAAATACTGCTTCCCAAATCAAAATAAGAGTCACGAAGAATAAAATCCGCTTAATGATTACCGGCATATTGCAACTCCTCTTTCATGACGTTGTCAATTTCTGTTTTCAGCATAGCCATTACTTCTTCCTCAAGCAGTGCCATGTCTTTTTGCTGTCTTGGTCTGCTTAAGTTCACTTTGAAGTCGGAAATGATGGCGCCCGGACGTGCACTCATGATCATGATACGATCCGATAGTTTGATAGCTTCGCGAATACTGTGGGTAACAAATACGATGGTCTTTTCCGTGTTAAGCCATATTTTTTCCACTTCTTCTTGCAGCACAAGGCGTGTCTGTTCGTCCAATGCGCCGAATGGTTCATCCATTAGAAGTAATTTGGAATTCATGGCTAGTGCTCTGGCAATGGCAACACGCTGCTGCATGCCGCCGGAGAGCTCGTGCGGGTAGTTGTCGGCAAACTGGCTAAGGTGAACCATTTTCAGGTATTCCCAGGCAGCTCCTTCTCTGTCCCGTTTATTCATATTCTTGCGCAATGGGAATGTGACGTTTTCTTTTACCGACATCCATGGAAAAAGCGCTGGTTCCTGGAAAACCATACTTTTGTCCGGTCCTGGCTCCGTTATTTCCTGACTGGCAAGCTTGACGTTTCCGGAAGACGGTTTGGCGAGCCCTGCAATCATGGATAGTAATGTTGACTTACCACAACCCGATGGTCCAAGTAAGGATACGAATTCCCCCTCCTTAATAGAAAGATTAATATTTTCAAGCGCCCTTAGCGGCTGTTCTCCGCGGCGTTGAAAAGACTTGCTGACATTATTAATATTCAAGTACATGCTTTAATTCCCCCCCTGTACTCACCTAATTCGTACTAACTTCATCGGAAATCTATGTTTTATGCATTTTACCATGCACAGGCAAAAAAACCAATAGGAAAAACGCCCAAAAAAAACCGGCCTTTATAGAGCCGGTGGAATATGCTGAGAATTTATATTTTTTGGTGAGGTGATGGACCTGTCCCTACGTCCCGCCATGTATGCTTTAATACACGGAGCCAGTTTTGGTGGGTAATTTTTTGCAGTTCATGTTCTTGGAATCCGTGTGCTTGTAAACGGTCGAGAAGTTTGGGCAGTCCGGTTACGTCTTGCATGGAATCGGGAACAGTGGTGCCGTCAAAATCGGAACCCAACCCGACATGATCAACTCCAAATTTCTCAGCTACGTAAGCGATGTGCCGGACAATTTCATCCAATGATATGTCTGATCCAAGGCCGCCGTCTTCCCGAAGCATATTAACCGCATAATTAATGCCGACCATACCATTGGATTCAGCAATCGCTGCCAGCTGTTGATCGGTCAGATTCCTGGCAATTGGGCTTAAGGCATGGGCATTGGAATGAGTGGCTACGAGTGGTGCATCGGTTAAGTTGGCCACATCCCAGAATCCTTTTTCATTCAAGTGGGTGGTGTCGATCATGATACCAAGCTGGTTACACTCCCGGACAAGGTTCTTACCAGCTTCTGTAAGCCCTGCACCGGTATCTGGTGATGATGGATAACGAAAAGGCACGCCTTCTCCAAATTTGTTCGGACGGCTCCACACAATGCCAAGTGAACGGAGTCCTGCTTGATAAAGCACATGAAGTGCATCCAGGTCCGTATCAATAGCCTCTGCACCTTCAATATGAAAAATCGCAGCTATAATGTCGTTTTCCAGGCAAAATTTTAATTCTTCTGTTTGGCGCACCACCTTTAACTGTCCGGCAGATGCAGCTTCAAGCCGAAACAATCTGGAAGCGAGAGCATTTGTAAATGCCAAAGCATTTTCTTGCTGGATGGGAGGGGGAAGCGGTACATCGTAACCATTTTCTGTAGCATAATCTTCCGGCTTCACCTCATAATTTTCATTAGGGGTATAAACGGCAAAAAATCCCCCGCCGAAATTACTTTTTCTGGCACGCGGCAAGTCTATATGTCCTTCTGTACTTTCCTGAAAAAAGGACGGGGTATCATTAGCCATTTCCAATCTTAGCAACGTATCGTTGTGCCCATCGAATATCGGGAATGGTGACATAGAAGTGGTCACTCCTTTTTAAATATTGTGCCTACTATCATAGCATATCGGGCATACGGGGACAGATTTACTGTTCCACATTCACTTCAAAAATAGGCGACCTGTCCTTCGTTAATGTTTACAGAACCGCAGTCAGGGAAATAAATAGGAACAAGGAGGGAGGAAAGGTATGTCTGCTATTATAAAATTACGCCGGAAAGAAGAAATTGCGAACGATACGATGGCGTTCTACTGGGAAATGCCGGACGAATTTGAATTTAAGGCAGGGCAGTTCGGTGATTTTACATTAACTGATCCGAGCGATACCGATGAAAAAGGCAATACGAGAGCTTTTTCCTTTGTTCAAGCGCCGTCTGAAAATGAGTTGGTAACGGCTACCCGCATTCGGAACTCGGCCTATAAACGCGAGCTCGAAAAACTCCCGGAAGGTGCTGAGGTGAAATTTGACGGCCCGCATGGAAATTTTAAACTGCACAAAACAGAATCCATTCCGGCTGTGTTCATTATCGGTGGTATTGGCGTGACACCAATCAGAAGTATGATTGCGGAGGCAACGCTCCAGCAGACATCACATAATATGACGTTGCTTTATTCCAACCGAACCCCGGAAGACGCACCATTCCTGTCCGACTTTAAAAAGCTGGAAGCAAAGAATGCTAATTTCAATTTTGTACCTGTCATGACCCGGGCGAGTTCGGACGAGTGGAATGGGGAGAGCGGTTACATCGACGAGGAAATGCTGAAGCGTTATGTGTCCGATGTTCGTGAACCGATTTATTATCTTTCCGGGCCTGCTGAAATGGTCACGGTGATGTATGATATGCTCGTTGAAGCTGGTGCCAACGAGGATCATATCAGGGCAGAAGAGTTTTCGGGCTATTAAAGAGTATAAAGGGAATGGAACTATCATGGTGTCTAGCACTGTGATAGTTTTTATTTACAAGGAATTGGGGGGGTCGACATTTGCAGGCGGCACTCGTAAAGCGAGATGAGGCCCTACGTTTCACTGGGGAAAATTTCATGTATAATAGAGGGGCAACGGGGAGGGACGATTATGACGAAAAAGTCGTTTGTCATGGCACTTTTAACCATTGTTATCTGGGGATCATCATTTGCTGCTATTCGTGCCAGTCTGCATGCTGGGTACAGTTCGGGTCATTTAGTGCTGGTCCGATTTTTAATTGCTTCCGGATGTTTCCTCTTGTATGCATTGTGGCCCGGGACGAGATTTCGGCTGCCGGCAACGAACGATTTGCTGAAGGTGTTGGTTCTCGGGTGGATTGGCATCACGATTTATCATACCGGCATTACCTTTGGGGAGCAGACAGTGACAGCCGGGACCGCGGCGATGATTGTTGCGTCGGCCCCTATATTTACAGCAATTATCGCAATCTTTGCATTAAAAGAGTACCCCAGCTTTTTTGGCTGGATTGGACTTGGTATTGGTTTTATTGGTATTTTCCTGATTACGATTGGTTCAGCGGGTTCGGACTTTGCAATATCAGGTGGTGCATTACTGATTGTTATGGCAGCGGTTGCGACATCGGCATTTTTTGTGTTGCAAAAGCCCCTCTTGACCAAATACAGGCCGGTTGAGTTGACGGCATACTTCACGTGGGCAGGCACACTGCCATTGTTGGTTTTCTCGCCTGGGCTGCTGGAAACGATACAGGGCGCAACATTGGAAGCGCACTTAGCGGCTGTATATGTCGGTATTTTTCCAGCAGCGATTGCCTATGTGACATGGGCCATTGCGCTTTCTTCTGGTAAGGCCGGCGCCGTCGCAAGCATGATGTATATTGAACCGGTCTTTGCAATCCTAGTTGCCTGGGTGTGGCTGCGGGAATTGCCAAGTTTGCTGTCCGTTATCGGCGGGTTAATAGCGATTGCTAGTGTTATCCTTGTTAATATGTTTGAAAGAAGCCGACGCAGAGATGGTTAGCTGCCCGCAGCAAGGTTGAAAGTGAAAAACGCGAATCCAGGATTAGGGTGGATTCGCGTTTTAGTTAGCAGATAAGAAAGCGTCATGGCTCGCTTCGCCGAGGCGCTTGCGCTTTTCTAATGAAAAGAAAGCTTCATTATTTAGTCGCCAATTGTTGTAAAAAACCCGCTGCAAATTTCTCGCAATGTTCTATATCTTGATCGTCTGGCTCCAGTTCCACTTTTAACTTTTCTTCATAAATGGTAGCGTTGCGTTCTTCGGACTTGGACGCGAGTGTATCAAGCGCAGGTCCGTATATATCGTAATAGGAGTCACAGGATCCAAACGTTCCGACAAGTTTTCCAGATAAATCCACGTCATCCATGTCCTGATAAAAATCTTCCACTTCAAACGGGATATCATCATCCCATGAATAGGATCCAAACAGTATACCATCATAGTTGACTAATTCTTTGGCAGGGATTGGTTCGAAATCAAATGATTTGAAATCGACCTCGTGATTCTGGTTTTTTATATAATCACTTATCGTTTCAGCCATAACCTCTGTGCTCCCGGTCAGGCTAGCATATAGTACGAGGACTTTTGCCATGGGTACTTCAGCTCCTTTTTGTTCATCCTTATTAACAGTTTACAACCTAATGAGAATGGATTTCAATTAATAGCTTCGTTATTCACAAAATAGCTACGAAAAAGTAACAGATATATGACATTTTTATGCTGGATATGGGAGCTAAATTATGAACTTGGGTGATTAGAATGGAAGCTCGTGGAAATAGGTTCATCGTTTAGTCCAGGGAGTGATAAAATGTGCGCAGGAATTCGTTGTCTATTGCCCCTTCGGTAACTTCATAGTAGGTATGGCTAACCAAAATTTTATTACCAAACGAAACAATGAAGTCTGTTTTGTCATTTCCGGATACATAAATCATACTAGCTGTCATTGGCAGGTAGGAAGGCTTGTTTCCCTTTATCAACGTATAGTCTTGCTTATTCATATAACGAAGGAATGTATTAATTCGTTCGCGATTCGACGTACTATTGTAACTGCTTGTACCTGGTATGGACAATTGGAGCTTTGTTATATCAGCCGGATCTATCTGCAGCGTATCCGCAAATGTTTTCGATCCCCAATTGATTTGCATGGCCAGGGGTACGACCAGCATCATAACAGAAATCCCAGCAAACACCGCTTTTTTCATATGCTCACATCCTGTCAAAGAGTTCATGAGTCACCCTCATCATGAACGAAATAAGTTAAACATTCATTGATGTAAATCAATTTTCAAGACAGAGGGACAGGTCCATTGTCCCACTACCTGACACAGAGGACCTGTCTCCAAGTCATACTTGCAATTCGTTTCGTTTTTTGGTAAATTTAAAATAGTTTAAATATGCTGCTTAATCTAATTGACTCTGCTGAGGAAGTAGGGCATGTTCTTAGATTGAAACCAGGTATACAGACGGGAGTGCTATGCATAGTCCTGTCTATATAGCTGGTTTTTTTTATTAGCAGCCACAGAAGCATACAAGGGGGTAGGAAAATGGAACATTTGGTTGAACTGGATAAGAAGCATTTTATTCACCCGACATCATCGATACAGCAGCAGCAGGCAAATGGCCCAAAAGTGATTATGGATAAAGGAGAAGGCATCTATTTAACGGATATAAATGGAAACGCATACATGGATGCTATGTCCTCATTATGGAATGTTAATATTGGCCATGGGCAGGAGGAGCTGGCTGACGCGGCGGCGGAACAGATGAAGCAGCTGGCATTCAGCTCGGCCTTTTCTACTTTCAGCCACAAACCGGCAATCCAGCTGGCTGAAAAAATAGCGTCTATCGCACCTGCTGGTTTAAACGCTGTGTTTTTAACATCCGGGGGGTCCGAATCCAATGATTCCGCTATTAAACTAGCAAGGCATTATTGGCGAATCCAAGGACAGCCGGAGCGAAAGAAAATTATTGGCCTGAAGCGCGCCTATCATGGAGTTGCCGCCGCATCGACCAGTGCGACCGGTATCAAAGAGTTCCAGGAAATGGCTGGGGAAATGATGATGGGTTTTGTTCATACCGAAACGCCATATGAAAAAACGGCTGACGAAGCGATTGTTGCATTGCGACAGACGATTGAAACAGAAGGCCCTGAAACGGTGGCGGCAGTTATGGCTGAACCGATACAGGGAGCTGGCGGTGTACTTATTCCGCCCGACGATTATTTGCGCCAAGTCCGAGCAGTGTGTGATGAATACGGGATTTTGTTTATTGCGGATGAGGTCATTACCGGATTTGGACGGACAGGTAAGATGTTTGGCGTGGAGAATTTTAGCATAACGCCTGATTTAATGACGTTTGCTAAAGGGGTATCAAGCGGATATGTGCCGCTCGGTGGTGTCATCGTTTCTGATCATATACATGAAATGCTGAAAGAAAAATCAAAAGGGACACTGTTCCACGGATTCACATATAGCGGTCATCCAACAGTAGCTGCCGTTGCGCTGAAAAATATAGAAATTATTGAACGGGAAGGTCTTGTGGAAAATGCGCGGAAAATGGGTGCTGAGATGCTCCAGGCATTTCAGAAGGTCCAGTCTGATTTGGATATCGTCGGTGATGTCCGCGCCAAGGGACTGCTCGGTGCCGTTGAGCTGGTACAGGATCCGGCTACCAATAAGCATTTCTCACCAGATCAACAGGTAGCACCAAAAGTCATTGGCCAACTGCATGAACGTGGCGTCATTTGTCGTCCGGTGTCGTTTGAAGGTACGGACATTATCTGTTTTGCACCACCACTTATTATCAATCGGGAGCAGGTTCAAACCATGGTCGAAAAGTTGCATGATGCTGTGCTTTCCGTCCAAAAAGAGCTCAAGTAAAGGGTTAAATAAAAAAATAGACTGAATACGAAATATCGGGTTAAAAGTCGCGCGACGGGGGCAGACCTCGCGCGAGAATCACATAAATACGTGCATTCCAAAATTATCCGACTCGTTCGTTAGGAGGGGAAGAGTGGAAGAAAAAAAGCTGTTAAAAATATTGGGGAATAAAGACGTGCTTGCCCTTGCTTGTGGCGCCATGATCGGCTGGGGATGGGTAGTGACATCAGGTCTGTGGATTACCGAAGCAGGTTCGCTGGGGGCGATACTTGCATTTGCCATTGGTGGTTTGCTTGTCGTTGTTGTCGGTTTGACGTACGCGGAACTTGCTTCAGCACTGCCGCTAGCCGGGGGAGAGCATGTCTATACATTCAAAGCGATGGGCAGAACAGCCTCATTTATTGCTACTTGGGCAATTATTCTTGGTTATGTTTCGGTTGTTGCCTTCGAGGCGGTGGCACTTCCGACCGTTTTTGAGTACCTCATTCCTGATTACAGTAAGGGACATTTATATACGATTGCCGGATGGGATGTTACGGCTACATGGGCAGGTGTAGGAATCCTCGGCTCGATTCTTGTTGCTTGGGTCAATTACAGGGGGATTAAGCTGACGTCGGCAATTACATTTATACTGACAATGCTGATACTAGGGGCCGGTATTCTTCTGATTACCGGAAGTACGGTCAGTGGCGATGTCCAGCACATGCAGCCGCTGTTTGAAAAAGGGGTTGCCGGGGTCCTGACTGTGATTATTATGACACCGTTTATGTTTGTTGGTTTTGATGTCATTCCACAGGCGGCGGAGGAAATTAATTTACCACAGCGAAAGATCGGTCAGCTACTGATTGCTGCTGTTCTCTTGGCGGTACTTTGGTATGTGGCAATCATTTTTGGTGTGTCCATGGTACTAGAATCCGGAGAACTGGATGCCGCGAACTTGGTCACGGCCGATGCCATGGCAAAAGCGTTTGGCGACAGCCGGATGATGGGCAATGTTCTTGTCCTTGGTGGAATTGGCGGAATTATGACAAGTTGGCTTGGATTTTATGTTGGTGGCAGCCGGGCTATTTTTGCATTGGCCAGAGCGGGTATGCTGCCAAAATCACTTGGAGAACTGCATCCGAAGTATAATACACCGCATAAGGCTATCGTGCTGATTGCAGTTTTGTCTACTGCTGCTCCGTTATTAGGACGTCCGGCACTGGTATGGCTCGTTGATGCTGGCGGACTTGGTCTTGTGGTGGCATGGCTGATGGTAGCAATCTCCTTTGTTATTTTGCGGAAAAAAGACCCGGAAATGAACCGTCCATTCAAGCTTTCCGGTGGAACGACAATTGGCTGGATTGCTATTGTGATGGCGTTAGGTGTAGCGGTCTTATACATGCCTGGCATGCCATCGGCGCTCATTTGGCCTTATGAGTGGGCCATCATCGGTCTCTGGATTATTCTTGGTGTGGTATTTTATCATGTATCTCTTGCAAAGTATGGAAAGGACTACGCAGATAGGCATATGAAAAAGGAGATTGACCGAATAGCCTAAATCCCGTAAATGGTATTTACAAAAACTATACTAGAGGTTGTTGGGATATCATTTTCCTCATTACGAAGTGGCGTTTCTCTTTTATAAGGAAACGCTTCTTTGTTTGTGCGGATGTAATTTCATGTGCCAATCTTCGGTAAGTGTGCATATTCTAGTAACAAACGATTCTATTGTTACCATCCGTTTTAACAATGGGCAGCTATTTCCCTTCCAGATTGTACGGGTGCCTGAATTATTTAAATTGTAAAAATAATGTTTGACATTGGGTAATTACGTGAATATAATAGAAGTACCAAAATGTCGACAATCGACAGAGTAGTCCACATAGAACTTCGTTTGGAGAACACGTACCTTTCAGCTACTACCGCGGACAGTTTAGGAAATAGGTGAACCGTATTACGTAAGCGTTTTCATGAATCGTAAAGTTTTGTAAGATGGGGAGGGGTAACCGGTGTTGACATTTCCGATTTCCGAGTTTCAGGAGCGTTTGGCAAGAACGAAGCAGCGTATGATAAACGAAGGGGTTGACTTGCTGCTTGTGACCGACCCGGCAAATATGAACTATTTAACAGGTTATGATGCGTGGTCTTTCTATGTTCATCAGATGCTGATTGTCATGCTGGAAGATGAACAGCCGATTTGGGTTGGTCGTGCTCAGGACGCCAGTGCGGCACTTCATACGACATGGCTTGATAATGATCATATTGTTGCTTACGGGGATCACTATGTACAGTCTGATGTCAGGCATCCAATGGATTTTGTATGTGACTTGCTCCGAGAAAAGAAGTGTGACAATAAAACCATTGCTGTGGAGCTCGATGCCTACTATTTCACGGCAAGAAGCTATATGCAATTGACCCAGGGACTGCCTAATGCCACATTTAAAGATGGAACGAATATGGTCAATTGGGTCCGTATCATTAAATCAGACCGTGAGATTTCCTATATAAAACATGCGGCCAAGATTTCCGAAAATGCCATGCAAGTTGCGTTTGACACGATTAATGAAGGGGTTCGCGAATGTGATGTGGTTGCGGAAATATCTCATGCTCAAATAAGCGGGACGGAAGATTTCGGTGGTGATTATCCATCCATCGTGCCGCTGTTGCCAACAGGGGATAAAACATCTGCATCTCATTTAACCTGGACCGATGACCGCTTTCAGCATGGGGACCCGGTCATCATCGAACTAGCCGGCTGTTACAAACGATATCATGCACCACTGGCACGAACTGCTGTCATCGGGCGGCCGGATGAAACGATGCAATATGTTTCCGATGTTGTTTTAGAGGGAATTAATGCGGCACTTGATGCTGTCAAGCCGGGAATAACATGTGAGGAGCTTGAAGGAGTCTGGCGAAGTGTCATCGAAAAAAGCGGTATCAAAAAGGAATCGCGCATGGGGTATTCGATGGGGCTGAACTATCCGCCTGACTGGGGAGAGCATACCGCAAGTCTGCGCCCGGGTGATCGCACCGTGCTGGAACCAAACATGACCTTCCACTTGATACCAGGTATTTGGATGGACCATATGGGTGTGGAAATCAGTGAATCCTTCCGGGTGACGGAAACAGGCTGTGAAGTATTGGCAGACTTTCCGCGTGATTTGATGATTAAACCAAATATTCGTCTTGCATAAGATAGAAACTTCATCCGATTGGCCAATCAAATGGAAGCCAGGACAAAAATATAGAAGCAAACGAAAAATCCGAACGATGATTCCTCTGTTGGAATCAGTTCGGATTTTTTACGTCTTTTATGAACTTTATTGTATTCCGGTGTATTTCCTCCGCTACCTTTACACTACTTCACTTTTTATCAGTATTATTGCTAATACGATGGTTGATTGGAGCGGAGGGCAGTCGACTCCTGCGGGAAAAGCAACAGCTGAAGATCCCGCAGGAAGCGGTTTTTGCTTCCGAGGAAGCTGAAGCGTTGCCCGCGGAAAGCGACTGCCCGGAGCGGAAATCAACAGGCACTTATGTCGCATATATACATATTGTTCAGTAGTGTTTCATTCGCTAAAGTGCCACACTAGACACTAGTCTTTGAGAAAACAGCCCTAATTATAACGGATATCCCCCGAAGCCAGTGGAGGGATTTTCTGCAATTATGTCGTTGTTTCTGTCCAGACACTTGGATCAACTAAGTTAGGCGGCTTTCTTCCGTTCAGACCAGCTTCGAGGTTTTCGGCGGCAAGCTCCGACATTTTCAATTCCGTTTCATGGGTGGAAGAACCAACATGCGGTGTCGTTACCGTATTTTTCATAGTTAACAGCGGATTATCAGGCTCAACCGGCTCGTTTGTGTAGACATCGAGTCCGGCAGCGGCAATATCACCATTACGAAGGGCATCAATCAAATCGGTTTCGACAACCGTTTTTCCGCGGGAACCATTTATGAAGATAGCAGAGTTTTTCATCATCTTAAATTCGCGCTTTCCGATAAGCCCTTCCGTTTCCGGCGTCAATGGTGTAATTAAGCACACAAAGTCAGATTCCTGCAGCAACGCATCAAGGCTGCGGTAGCCTGCTTGGAAGGTTGATTCCACATCCGGCTTTCTGCTGCGGCTGTGGTACAGAATATCCATGTCAAAGCCGAAATGGGCTCGTTTCGCGATTGCTTTCCCGATTCGGCCCATACCGATAATACCAAGCGTTTTGTGATGGACGTCTGTGCCGAACAGATCATTGCCGACAGCCTTTATTTCCCACTTGCCGTTTTTAACGTACTGGTCCAATTCCGGAATGCGTCTGGCTGTTGCGATGAGAATGCCGAACACCGTGTCTGCTACTGTGTCATTCAGCACATCTGGCGTATTCGTTGCCATAATGTTTCTTTTTTTCATTGCTTCCAGATCCAAATTGTTGTACCCGACGGACACATTGCTAATAATTTTCAGATTGGGTGCATGGTTGAGCAGATTTTCATCTACAGGAAGCTCTAGTCCGATAATCCCTTCCGCCATTTGCAGTTCATGCAAGAATTCCGAGTCGGCAGCAGGATCAATACCTTTAAAAAAACGAACATCGTATCGCTGTTTCAAGTCGTCCAAGACGGGCCGTTCCACCCGATTGTACGCAATTATTTTTTTCATGCGTTTCCCTCCCATACGTCGTGTAAAATATGCATCTATTAATAACATAGAAGCAATGAAAAATAAAGTCAATATATTTTAAAAAATGGGAATTTAATTTGACAATACGAATTATCTGAATTATGATGAAGGTAACTTAATGTCGACAATCGACATTAAACATTCAGGGGGATACAGAGAGGAGCATTTGGTTTGCACGAACAAGACAGCAGTGTGATTATGCAGAAGCCATTAAGTGAACTAATTGCCGACCAGCTAAAGCGAAAAATTTGGAACGAAGACTTTCAGCTTGGCGAACGGCTTCTTGAGACGGAGCTGGCAGATACCTTTGATGTCAGCCGCAGTACGATCAGGGAGGCACTGAAAATCCTGGAGATTGAGGAACTGGTGGTCAGTCAGGCGCGGAAAGGGACATATGTCACTAAATTCACAGATCAGGATGTGGACGAAATTATCGAATTGCGTACATTGATTGAGGCGCGTGCATTTACACAAGCCATTCAGTATCTGGAAGAGAAGCATGTGAAGGAGTTGCAGGCAATCGTTGACCAGATGAAAACGAAGGCAGATGAAAACGATTGGAATGCACTGTTTGATCTTGATATGCAATTTCACAGTTATGTTGTCCAGCTATGCGGCAATTCACGAATTATTAAAATTTACGATTCACTGCAAGTGCAAATCAGGACATTTCTTATGCACCTTGATCAGTACTATTCAAGCCACCAGGCGTTCTATGAGGAGCATAAACAGCTGCTCCAGGCATTAGTTTCAAAGGATGTGCATACAGTGGAGGGGGGAGTCAGGAACCACATTGAATACGTGGAAACGAAACTGCTCGGTCAGAAAAATGATACAAAATTCAAGGAGGTATAATGTATGAACAAACAATTTGCCCAAGTAAAAACAGAATTGCCAGGGCCAAAAGCAAAGGAGCTGCTCGACAGAAGGCATGCGGTTGTCCCGCACGGCGTCAGCTACGGGGCTCCGACGTTTGTTGACTCAGCAAAAGGGGCCTTGCTCCGCGATGTGGACGGGAATCAATTCATCGACTTTGCCGGGGCAATTGGTGTCATTAATGCCGGACATAGTCATGATACAGTTGTCAGTGCGCTGCAGGATCAGGTCGCCAAATATATTCATACTGGTTTTAATGTGATGATGAATGATCCTTACATTGAATTTGCAGAGAAGATTGCTGAACTTGCACCAGGCAAATTTCAAAAGAAAGTCATGTTCCTCAATAGCGGTGCAGAAGCTGTGGAAAACGCTGTGAAAATTGCCCGCAAATATACAAAACGGCAGGCGGTCGTTTCTTTTACAGGCGGATTCCATGGTCGTACCTTGATGACGATGTCTATGACTGGAAAAGTAAAGCCATATAAGTATGAGTATGGCCCATTTGCACCGGAAGTCTATCATGCACCATTCCCATACAATTATCGTCGTCCGGAACAGATGACGGAAGATGAATATACAGAGCACTTGCTGGAACAGGTGAAGAATTTCTTCATTAGCGAAGTGGATCCGAGTCAGGTTGCAGCCTTCATCATGGAACCAGTTCAAGGGGAGAGCGGTTTTATTATCCCGAATAAAAAGTTCGTTCAAGGGGTATATGACTTGTGCAAGCAGCACGGTATCCTATTCATTGCTGATGAAATACAGACCGGATTCGGACGGACTGGAAAATATTTTGCCGTGGACCACTTTGGAATTACGCCAGACTTGATTACTATTTCCAAATCAATGGCAGCAGGTTTGCCAATTAGCGGTGTCATCGGCCGGCAGGAAGTAATGGACGGTGCTTCCGGCGGTGAACTTGGCGGAACATTCTGCGGTAGTCCACTTGGCTGCAGGGCTGGGCTTGCTGTGCTTGAAGTGATGGAAAAAGAGAAGCTTAATGACCGCGCTGTAACGATCGGCAACAAAGTGATGGAGTCATTCAAGAAAATGAGCGATCGGTTTGATGAAGTTGGGGATTACCGCGGACTTGGCGCGATGTGTGCAATAGAATTTGTGAAGGATCCTGAAACGAAGGAGCCTGCTAAAGAACTAACGGCTCAGGTACTGCAGGAAGCTCGTAAACGAGGACTTATCGTACTGAAAGCAGGTGTCCATGACAACGTGGTTCGTCTATTGATGCCGCTCGTAATCACCGATGAGCAGCTGGATGAAGGGCTTACTATCCTTGAAGAGGCAGTTGAAGCCGTAGTTGCCGGTGAGAAAGTCGGATAGAATAATAGAATTCTAACTATGGAGTGCGTGGTTTACTATATTGATCAGCGGAACGGCCCCGCTACTTTCGGGGCCATATTACTTTTAATGATGATAGGAGTGACGCAGGAATGACAGTAAAAACAGACGATTACTTGATGTGCATTAACGGCGAATGGGTTGGTGATGAACTTGGAACATTGGACGTTGTCAATCCAGCGAATGGTAAGAAAGTCGGTACGGTACCAAACGGCGGCGAAAAAGAGGCTGATCAGGCCGTGGAAGCTGCTCATAACGCCTTTGCATCATGGTCTGCTTTAACAGCACACGAGCGGGCTGCGTATTTGCAAAAACTGAATCAGCTAATGCTGGAACACCAGGAAGAGCTTGCTCAGATCATGACGATGGAAATGGGAAAACCGATTAAAGAATCACGCGGCGAAGTCAGTTATGCCGCTTCGTTTATTGAATGGTTTGCGGAAGAAGGCAAGCGTATTTATGGGGAAACCATTCCAACACATAAGGGTGGAAAACGGCTGCAGGTTTGGAAAAAGCCTGTCGGTGTTGTAGCGGCAATCACGCCATGGAACTTTCCGGCAGCCATGCTGACAAGGAAAATGGGGCCGGCACTGGCCGCGGGTTGTACAGTCGTCATGAAGCCCTCAGGTGAAAGTCCGCTCACTGCCGTCAAACTGTTGGAACTGTGTGAGAAGGCCGGCTTTCCAAAAGGTGTTGTGAATCTTGTAACCGGATCATCGTCCAAGATTGCCGGTGCCATTATGGCGAATGATAAAGTCCGCAAGGTTACGTTTACAGGCTCAACGGAGGTTGGTAAAGTCTTGATCAGGCAAAGTGCCGATCAGGTGAAAAATCTATCACTGGAACTTGGCGGGCATGCACCGCTAATCGTCCTTGATGATGCGGATGTTGATTTAGCCGTTAAGGGAGCAGTCGCGTCCAAGTTCAGAAACGCCGGACAGACGTGCATTTGCGCAAACCGTATTTACGTTCAGGAAGGGGTTTATGATGAATTTGCCGATAAGCTCGCCAAAGCGGTAGAAGCGTTAAAAGTCGGAGACGGCACGGATGAGACGGTCGATGTGGGACCGCTTATTAACCAGGATGGATTGGATAAAGTGAGCCGCCATATGCAGGATGCCGTTTCAAAGGGTGCCAACGTCGTTACCGGGGGCGAACCGGTCACAGATGGCGACGGTGTTTTCTATCAGCCTACTGTTGTGAAGGATGTTGATGACTCGATGGTCGTTATGCATGAAGAAACATTTGGCCCGGTTGCTCCCGTTCAAAAGATTGCTAGTGATGAGGAAGCGGCGAAACTGGCAAATAATACACCGTATGGATTAGCTGCCTATGTCTTTACTGAAAATGTTGCCAGGGGTACCAAGCTCATTGAAAAACTGGACTTTGGTATCGTCGGCTGGAACGATGGTGCACCTTCTGCGGCTCAAGTGCCATTTGGCGGAATGAAAGAAAGTGGTATTGGACGGGAAGGCGGACAAGAAGGCATTGACGCCTTTATTGAGTCACAATACGTTTCTATTGGTATGGAATAACGCTTGAATGAAAGGATGGTTGCAAGTTGAAAGAGGCAATTCGGACAGCAGGTGCCCCAAAACCGAGTGGTCCCTACTCTCAGGGCGTGAAAAAAGACCAATTCATCTTCGTATCTGGCCAGGATGGTGTCCGGCCGGGCGAAGATGAAGAAAACAGAGGCTCCATAGCTGAACAGACAGCGGCATGTCTTGATAACATAAGAAACATTCTGGCGGAAAAGGACGCAGACTTACAGGCAATCGTCCACATGACCTGTCATTTGGCAGAACTTAATGAGCACACGGTACAGGAATTCAACCGTGTCTATGAAACGTATTTCGGTGATGTGGAAGTAAAACCGGCACGGATTACAGTAGGCAGTCAGCTGCTTGGAACAGATGTAGAAATAACAGTCATTGCTGCCATGGAGTGAAGTTTTATAGAAAACAGCCTGTAATAAAAGGGGGAATGGCAGTGAAACCGGAAACCATTCGTACAAAGGCGAACGACATGGCTGGTCAATTGACTGCATGGCGGCGGCATCTACACCGCTATCCGGAATTAAGTTTTCAGGAAGTGGAGACGTCACGGTTTGTCACCGAGGAATTGCAAAAAGTACCCGGGATGAAGGTGGAGACCAATACCGGCCATGTGACAGCGGTAACTGGCACACTGTCTTCCGGTCCCGGACCAGTCATCGCGGTACGGGCGGATATGGATGCCTTGCCGATACAGGAAGCAAATGAATGTGACTACAAATCTTGTCATGACGGGGTTATGCATGCGTGTGGACATGACGCACATACCGCGATTGGACTGGGGACCGCGCATTTAATTAGCGATTTAATGCGTCAAGGGGAGCTAAACGGAACGGTGAAATTTTTGTTTCAGCCGGCAGAAGAAGCAGCCGATGCGAGTGGGTCAACCGGTGCCCCGTATATGATTCAGTCCGGCGTACTAGATGATGTCGAACGGGTTGTTGCACTGCATATGAGCCCGGAAGATTCGGTTGGTGCTGTGAAAATCCATGACGGCTACAGCATGGCAAATGTCGATGTGTTTGAAGCACGTATTTTTGGAAGCGGTGGTCACGGGGCATACCCGCATCTCAGTACGGATCCCGTCTGGATGGTCGGTCCCGTATTGCAGGCGCTGCACGGCATTGCCGCACGCCGGGTGTCCCCGCTGGATTCTGCAGTTGTCAGTGTCGGCAGTTTGGAGGCGGGATCAGCGAGCAATGTTATTCCGTCAGAAGTGTTTATGAAAGGAACAATCCGCAGTTACCAACCTGATGTCCGAAAACTGCTTCATCGGGAACTGGATAAGGCATTTTCGGTTGTTCAGCCTTTAGATGGCGATTATGAACTAAGCGTGAAACCAGAAGATCCAGCGTTAAAAAACGATCCAGGAGTCAATCGGGTCTTCCGCCAATCCATCACCCATCTTTATCCTGATTTCAAGATACTGGATACTCCATTTGGATTGGGTGGCGAAGATTTTGCTCATATGACAGCCACCGTACCAGGGGCAATGTTTTTCCTGGGGTGTGCGGTCAATGACAGCAGCACACGTGATTTGCATACACCCCATTTTGATATTGATGAAAATGTGCTGCCGATTGGCGTATCCATCATGGCCGAAACGGTAAGACGTTTACTGCAAACAGATGAAGACCATGAAAAGATGCCATCCGATTCGGGGCAGGAATCGGCAATAGGGGAGGGATAGCATGCCGGTAAACACCCTCACACAGCAGGATGTCTGGGAGGCAAAAAAACGTATCAGCCCCAGTGCAGCAAATACACCACTCATTTACGCACCGGAACTGTCCGATAGAACGGGAGCAACCATCCATTTGAAACTGGAAAATCTAAACGAATCTGGATCCTTTAAAATCAGAGGGGCAACCAATAAGATTTTCAGTTTATCTGCGGAACAGAAGGAAAAAGGTGTAACAACCTTTTCCACCGGCAATTTTGGCGTTAGTGTTGCAATAGTTGCTAGTAAATTAGGAATCAAAGCAATCATATGTATCTCCCAGCGGGTTCCGAAAGCGAAAGTGGATGCACTGAAACGGACAGGGGCAAAAGTAGAAATAGTCGGGGAATCACAGGATGATGCAGAGAAGTACTGCTACCAGTTGGAACAGGAACACGGCCTGACCGTCGTTCATCCATTCGATGACCCGTATATTATCGCCGGGCAGGGGACGATTGGGCTGGAATTGCTGGAAGAACTGCCTGAAGTGGATACAGTGATTGGCGGACTCTCCGGTGGCGGACTTCACGCCGGGCTGGGAGCAGCATTAAAACCTGCCAACGCGGGTATCAGGGTCATCGGTGTTTCAACGGATAGAGGAGCGGCGATGTATGAAAGCATCAACGCTGGAAAGCCCGTTACCGTGGAGGAACAAGATACCCTTGCTGACAGTCTTCTGGGTGGAATTGGCCTCAACAATCAGTATACGTTTCATATGGTACAGCAGTACGTTGATACTATTTTGCGGCTTCATGAAGAAGGGTTTGCCAGTGGAATGACGTATATGCTGGAGAAACACCGGATGGCAGTGGAAGGTGCCGCAGCAGCAGGTGTCGGAGCCATCCTGCATGAACGTGTTCGCCCAGGTTCCCATGCAGTTATTGTCATCAGTGGCTCCAGTGTCGATCCAGCAACGATTTTTTCACTTACACAAGACGGTAAGCTATGAAAAAACAGGAAACCGGATGCCGAGATGGATCAGCTCATTTCTCGGCAGTGCTTTCCGGCGACCGGCCTTTTGTTTAAGGAACGGAAGCCAAAAGTTTTCTAAACGGATGGGGAGGTTTTATGGTGAACAACATCTTGTACAATGATCAGATTGTGAAACGGGACCATGTCGTTGAAATTGAAGACCGGGGTTATCAATTTGGGGATGGCATCTATGAGGTTATCGGTGTATATGATGGTGAACCGTTGCTGATGGACGAACACATGCGGCGTTTAGAAAGGAGCGCCCGCGAGATTCGGCTGGACCTTCCTGCAGAAACAGACAAATTAAAAAAACAACTGCAGGAACTTGTACAGGTAAACGGATTGGAAGAGGGGATTATTTATTTACAGGTATCCCGTGGGGTGGCTCCGCGCTTGCATGAATTCCCATCTGCTAATACGAAGGCTGTCACAGTAGCCTATACACGAGAGGAACCGCGGGAGACCGATTTGGAAGACAACGGTGGAACGGCAGTACTGACAGAAGATATACGCTGGCTCCGCTGTGATATTAAAACATTGAATCTGCTTCCGAATGTGCTTGCGAAACAAAAGGCAGTGGAAAATAATGCTATTGAGGCGATTTTACACCGTGGTGATACGGTGACAGAAGCAAGTGCGTCCAATGTGTTTATCGTCAAGGATGGCAAATTGTATACGCACCCGGCTGACAACTATATTTTAAATGGCATCACTAGACAAAAAATCTTACAGCTCTGCGATGAATTGGGATTGAAGGTGTATGAGGAAACGTACACGGTTGATGATCTGTTAAACGCGGATGAGGTATTCATTTCGGCAACCAAAACCGATATTGCCCCGATTTTAAAAGTGGATGATAAGACGATTGGCAATGGCATGCCCGGTGATGTGACAAAGCAGCTGGTAAGGGCCTTTCGTTCGCTCTACGAGAAAAAGAAAGCATAAATTGAAATTTCATCCCGTGGGGAACCCCCATGGATGTTTGTTGAACCAATCGGCAGATAGGGGGAATGTTGCTGTGGCTCAGCCAACCGAATTAACATCCCACGGTCCGACAAAGGCCGAAGTTGATTTGACCGCTTTCCGGGATAATGTGGACGTCTTTAAAACCATTGCGGAAAATTCAGGGAGCCAACTGATGGCAGTCGTCAAAACAAACGCCTATGGACACGGAGTCGTGCCCATAGGCCATGCGGCTATCGAAGCAGGTGCTGACCGGCTTGGGGTAACCACTGTGGAAGAGGGGGCACTGCTGCGGAAACATGGAATCAGCGTGCCTATCCATGTTTTAAGTTCTATTACTCCGGCGCAAGTGGCAGATGCCGTTCGTTATGATTTGACGCTTTCCGTTTCTTCCCGTGCATTGGCAGAGGCGATTCATGCAGCAGCTGTCAGCCAGGCAAAGACAGCACCGGTACACTTGAAACTGGACACAGGACTGCACCGGTTTGGTATTGCACCGGAACATGCACGAGAATTTTGCCGGTCGTGCTACCATTTCACAGGGCTTTACTGGGAAGGAATTTATACACATTTTTCCAGTGCCGATGAAGGGGATTGGGAGACAACAGAAAAACAGTTCACCTTATTTATGAATATTGTAATGGAATTAAATGAATGCGGTTACAACTTCCCGATCAGGCATGCTGGAGCATCCACGATAGCGATGGAAAGGGAAGATATGCATCTCGATATGATCCGGCCAGGGATTGCCTTGTTTGGCTATACACCAGAAGTTCGCCAGCAAGATAGGCTGCCACTGAAGCCTGTCATGACATTGAAATCCAAAATTCTGCACGTACGGACGATCCCGCCTGCTACACCGGTCGGCTACGGTGGCAATTACGTCACATCAGGATATGAAAAACTGGCCGTTGTTCCGGTTGGTCATGGAGATGGATATAAACGAGCCCTTTCCAACAAGGGTGAGGTGCTTGTTCATGGTAAACGTGCAGCCATCGCTGGGGAAATTTCACTGGATCAAATGATTATTAATGTGACACCGATCGGCGATGTGCGTGAAGGGGATGACGTCATTCTGATGGGCAGTCAAGGAGGTGATACAATCACAGCACGCGACATAGCAGACAAGGTGGATAGTATAGTTGATGAAGTGCTGGCAAGCCTGATGGAACGGGTGAATCGCGTTTATAAATGAGAGAAACGCCAGCAAGCGTATAGGAGATATGATGACAACTGGAGACCTCGCAAACAGTAAAATAAAAGTTTGGAGGAGAATGTATGGATTTTCTATCTGTCATCCCGCCGATTGTTGCGGTGGCTTTGGCAATTATTACAAAGCGAGTGCTGTTGTCGCTGTTCGTCAGCATTTGGGTTGGCGGTCTGATTGCGGCAGGAGGTAATCCGTTTGAAGCGGTTGGTATCACGTTCACCTGGATGAAAGATGTCATGGTCGATCCGTGGAATGCCCGCTTTCTGGTTATGACAGCACTGCTTGGTTGTGGCGCGGCATTTATGTTTAAAACTGGCGGCTCACAAGGATTGATTAATGTATTGGAAAAGAAATTGACCACAAAGAAACGAGTTCAGTTTTTGTCATACTTCCTGGGACTTATCATCTTCTTTAACGATTATGTGAACTCGGTAATTGTTGGAAATGCCTCTAAAGACATCTCTGCAAAACATAAAATTTCGAGGGAAAAATTATCCTACGTACTCGACTCGACTGCTGCTCCGATTGCTACAATCGGACCTGTTTCAGACTGGATTGGTTTTCAGGTGTCGCTGATTGCCGCGGCCTTTGCAAGCATAGGTATTGTCGGGCTAGAACCTTATTTCACCTTCCTGCAGTCGATACCATGGAATTTCTATGCTATTCTATGTTTGCTGGCTGTACCGATGATTATTGCCGGAAAAGACTTTGGTCCGATGGCAATTGCGGAGGAGCGAGCACAGAAAACAGGCAAATTGATACCAGATGGATCAACTCCGCTATCTTCTGTCGATCAGGATTTAGGTGAACCATATAAGAAGAAAGGGAGCGTCTGGAATTTCATCTTGCCACTTGCAGCTCTCATCTCTGTAGGTATATGGGGATTGTGGTACGTTGGTGGTGGTGCGGAAGGGAAGTCCATCATGGATGCCCTTGCCGATACGGACGTTTCGATCGCTCTGACTTGGGGAGCATTTGCGATGACGGCAGTAGGCTTGATTCTTGGTCTTATACAAGGAATGGGCTTTAAAGATGCAGAGGAGACGCTGCTTGGCGGTGTTCGAACAATGCTGCCGGCGTTAATGATTATTATTTTGGCCTGGTCCATTGGTACAGTTACATCCGAGCTTGGTACTGCCGAGTATGTTGTCGGGGCAACGGAAGGCTGGATGACTGCCGGACTGCTGCCATTTTTAGTCTTTATTATCGCCATGTTCATCTCGTTTGCAACCGGTACATCTTGGGGAACGATGTCTATCCTGACGCCGATTGCCATTCCGATGGCCTATAATTTTGGTGGAGAACCGCTCATTCCAATTATCATCGGTGCTATTTTTGCCGGTGCGATTTTTGGGGATCACGTTTCACCGATATCGGACACGACCGTTATGGCGTCGATTTTCGCGGAATCCGATCACATCGCCCATGTCAACACACAGGCACCATATGCCCTTGTACCGGCAAGCATCACCGGGGTTCTCTATTTGGTTTATTCCTTTATCGGCAGCAGTGTTGTGTTGCTGGCAGCCGGTATTGTCATCCAGTTTTTCCTGCTGCGCTATCTAGGAAATCGTCATGCCAAAAAATATATGGAAGCAGATAGTAACATTGCTTAACTGAGCAAACTCAGCAGAAACGAGGGAGCCAGATATGAAGCATTTATCGATTGCATTCATTCCAGCACGTAAAACCTGTACCCTTTATGTAGGGTGCAGGTTTTGTTTTCTATCCATGAAAGCTGGCATTTTGTATGCGGAAGGAGACTTCATGTATAGTGAACATAATGATAAATGGAGGGATGAACATGATACAACATCTGCAAGATACCGTTACATTAAACAATGGCGTCGAAATGCCTGGATTTGGACTTGGCGTTTATAAAGTAGAGGATGGGCAAGTGGCGGTCAATGCTGTCAGGACCGCATTGGAACACGGTTACCGAAGCATAGACACAGCATCCTATTACCAAAATGAACGTGGTGTCGGCCAAGGCATTCGGGAATCCAGTGTGCCGAGGGAAGAGATTTTTGTCACATCAAAAGTCTGGAATGATGAACAGGGCTACGAGAGTACATTGCGGGCATTTGAATCAAGTTTAGAAAAGCTTGGTCTCGACTATTTGGATCTATATCTAATTCATTGGCCAGTCAAAGGCAAGTATAAAGATACGTGGAAGGCATTGGAAAAGTTATATGAAGAGCGGAAAGTCAGAGCGATTGGTGTCAGTAATTTTCACGTCCATCATTTGCAGAACCTGATGAGTGACGCTAATGTGAAGCCAGTCATAGATCAAGTGGAGTATCATCCGCATCTGACCCAGGAAAAACTGAAGACATTTTGCGAGCAGGAGGACATTCAGCTGGAAGCATGGTCGCCGTTGAAACGGGGACGCCTCCTTGATGAACCGGTGATTACGCAGATTGCTAAGAAATATAACAAAACACCTGCACAGGTAATTTTACGCTGGGATATTCAGAATCATGTTGTCACGATTCCGAAGTCAACGCATGAACACCGGATTAGGGAAAATGCGGCAATTTTTGATTTTGAATTGACTGAAGAGGAAATGAGACAGATCAGTAGCCTGAACAGAAACGACCGCGCAGGCTCCAATCCGGATAGTTTTGATAAAGACTGAAAGAACAGATGAAAATTTATCTGTTCTTTTTAAACAAGCCCTGAACATCCGCTATACCGCAAACTCAATATTGAGAAGTATTTTAATTTTCCCACTTACTATCTTTCTATTTTAATCGAGTAATTTCGACTATATAATATATTAATGTATCCGGTATAAATAAATATTATATTTCAGAATATTATTTATAAAAATGGGGGAGGACGAATTAGATGGGGAAAGAAAAGAAAGGGATCTTTCAGCGGTTTTTGGATGGGATTGAATTTATCGGTAATAAACTTCCTCATCCTATTACCTTGTTTGCCATTTTAGCGCTGATTGTTCTTATACTTTCAGCTGCCTTACAGCCTTTAGACATCAGTGTGGAGCATCCTGGCGAAGATGGCGAAATGGTTGAGATTAAAAACCTATTGAATGCGGAAGGTCTGCAATATATTTTTGGCAGTATGACCGATAACTTTATAGGGTTTGCACCTCTCGGGGTTGTTCTTGTAACCATGCTTGGTATTGGGGTTGCTGAGCGTACAGGCCTTATTAGTGCATTGCTTAGAGGTTTCGTTTTATCAGTGCCGAGACGCTTTATTACGGTTGGACTTGTGTTTGCTGGAATTATGTCCAGTGTGGCGTCTGATGCTGGCTATGTGGTGCTGCCGCCGCTCGGTGCACTGATTTTTGCAGCGATGGGGAGACATCCGCTGGCAGGTTTAGCTGCAGCTTTTGCAGGTGTGTCCGCCGGCTTCAGTGCGAACCTGGTTCTGTCGGGTACCGATGTAATGCTTGGGGAGTTGACCATTGCTGCAGCGTCGGTAATTGATCCGGCATACGCTGAAAACATGAATATTGCGATGAACTGGTTCTTTATTGCTGCGTCTGTATTTGTCCTGACAATAATCGGAACGTGGGTAACAGAAAGAATCGTTGCTCCGCGCCTTGGTGAATATAAAGGGGAAAATACGGATGAAGACATGGAACAGGATCAGCTTGAAGGATTAAAACCAATCGAGCGAAAAGGGCTAATTTGGTCTGGAGTATCACTTGTAGTTGGCCTTGTCCTGACAGCACTGCTTGTTTTGCCGGAAAATGCGCCGTTGCGCGGCACGGAAGGCAATTATATGGATCAGATTATCCAGTCACCATTTATGAGTTCATTGGTGCCGATTATTGCGATTCTGTTTTTTGTGCCTGGACTTGTTTACGGTAAAGTCACGAAAGTTATTCGCAATGATAAAGATGTTGCGGCGCAATTGTCTGATACGATGGCTTCAATGGGTATGTTTATTGTCCTAGCCTTTACAGCTGGTCAATTCGTCGAGTACTTTAATGAAACTAATATGGGTACGGTACTTGGTGTGTATGGAGCGGAGTTTTTGGACAGTGTCAATTTGACGGGCATTCCGCTGATCCTTATGTTTGTCCTGATTACTGGCTTTATTAATCTGTTTATTGGCAGTGCCTCAGCAAAGTGGGCAATGATGGCGCCGATTTTCGTGCCGATCATGATGCAGCTGGGGTACTCACCGGAACTGACACAGATGGCATACCGTGTAGCCGATTCATCGACCAATATCATTACACCATTGATGACATATTTTGCTGTGATCATCGCATTTGCACAAAAGTATGATAAGAAAATGGGGATTGGCACGATGATATCCGTCATGCTGCCATATTCACTGTTCTTCCTGATTGGCTGGACAATCATGCTCGTTGTATGGATGCTATTGGGCATTGATCTTGGCCCAGGTTCTCCAATCATCTATAATGGCTAGACATACAGAAATCCTCTCATTCTAGCAATGAGAGGATTTTTGCTATCTGCCTTTATACCCTTTCCGGAAAATTTCCTGCACGGGATGGACGGTGACATAGGCGTTTGGATCGATGTTCAGAACAATTTTTTGAAATGGGACAATTTCGTATCTGCTGATGACCAGGTAGAGTACTTCCCGCTGTGATTGGGTATAGCCGCCTCTTCCTTCCAGCACTGTAATTCCACGCGCCATTTTGTCTGTGATGGCTTCCATCACTTCATCCGGCGAACTGGATATGATGATGGCTGCTGTCCTTTCGTTCGCGCCTTCCACGACGATATCTATCACTTTAGCACCTACATAGACGGAAATAAGCGTATACATCGCTCGCTCTTGCCCGATGATGAAAGCCGATCCCGCAATCACCGCAATGTCGATGACGAGCATGCCTTTGCCAATTGTCCAGCCGAACACCTGGCTGGCAAGCCGGGCCAGAATTGCCGACCCACCGGATGTGCCGCCTGCCCGGAAAATGAGTCCGAGTCCAAGCCCGACGGACAATCCTGCGAACAATGCAGAAAGCAGCATATCATCGTTAATGCTCTCGCCCCAGCTAACCGTAATGTGCAGAAAGAATGAGGAAAAGACGATTGCAATAATCGTATAAATGGTCACACGCTTTTCAAACAATTTATAGCCAACCGCAACAAGTGCTGTGTTCAGGACAAAGTTGACCGTACCCGGCGACCAGTCGAACAAATAGTGCGCAACAATCGTTACCCCAATGACGCCACCTTCCGACAACCGATTAGGAATTGCAAAATAATTAACGCCGATGGCAAAAATAAAACCACCAACGATAATCATGAAAATGTCTTTGGCAGTTTGGTTCATATGCAGCCTCCCTTCGTATGAGCAACGTTCTCACGTACGATTCCAAAATGACAGCCGAGTCTATTATAACGAAAGGATGCTAGTTTGAGAAACGGATGAAGACTGATTGGGCTGGAGATGAAGATATATAAAGGAAAGTACGGGAATTTCACCCTGGTGCAGAACGTATTTGTAACAGAGGTCGATGGGAAATGGAAAATACTCTGGGATTATAAAAAACAGTAGCGTTGCATGGTTTTAATTAGAGGCTGGTACCCAGCTGAATACCTGTGTCAGGTACTTGACACGTGACAATAATGACTGTACATGGTGGAATGGAGATGGAAAAGATGCTAAATGACGGAAGCAAGGGAGTTGTTCGAGCATGGATGCAAAAGAGATGGCAAAAAAACAAGCAGGCGAGGCATCAGTCCGTTTCATTGAAAATGGTATGACGGTCGGTCTTGGTTCGGGTTCAACGGTTTATTGGATGATTCGGAAGCTTGGCAGGTATGTCAGCGAGGGACTGAACGTTGCAGGTATTCCATCATCACGCCAGACGGAAGCTTGGGCGAGAGAATTTGGTGTTCCATTAACCGATTTCTCGCAGGCGTCAAAGCTGGATTTGGCGATTGATGGCGCGGATGAAGTGGATCGGTCATGGAATCTGACGAAGGGCGGGGGCGGTGCACTCGTCCGAGAAAAAGTTATTGCAGCAGCTGCCAGCCAATTTATCGTTATCGCGGACGAATCAAAACTTGTCAATCAGCTTGGCGCGTTTCCGCTGCCGGTGGAAGTGCTGCCATTCGGTTGGGAAGTGACAGCATCGCGCATTGCTAAGCTGGGTGCAGAACCGGCTATACGCCGTCATGAAAGCCTATTCGTTTCCGACAATGGAAATTATATTCTGGACTGTAACGTTGGTATCATAGAAAATCCGGCAGTACTGCATCACGAGTTGAAGCAGCTTGTTGGTGTAGTGGAAACCGGGATTTTTGCCGGTATGGCAGACGAACTGATCGTCGGTCATCCGGACGGTGTGGACTTGCGTGATAGCTGAGAAATTGCAAAAAGCCGCTAATTAGGGAAGACATGACTTTTCAACGGGTTCCTGATAGAATAAGACGATAGAAATAATTTTGCGGAAAAATGGGGATACGTACAGACATGAGTCGTTTGATGGATATTTACGATCAATTACGAAAAAATGGCAACGGTGGAGCGACCGCAGCTGAAATAGGTGAACAGCTTCAAATTGATCGTACCACAGCAAGCCGGTATCTAAATGATTTGGTAAAAGCGAATCATATTGAAAAAATCGCAGGTAAACCGGTCCGATATGCGGTGCACGTGTCAGCTCAGCAAAAAGCGCCTGACACAAATGTAATCGGTTCCGGGGAGAGTCTGCAGCCTATATTGGAAACAGGTATGGCGGCTTTTTTGTACCCGTCAAGGCCACTTCCGATTTTGCTGACGGGGGAAACAGGTACTGGGAAGTCCTACCTGGCCGAAAAACTGTCTAACCTGACCATTGCGAACTCAGAAACATATGAGAACATGCCGTTTATTGCCTTTAACTGTGCAGACTATGCCCAAAATCCGGAACTGCTCGTGGGCCAGATTTTTGGTATAAAAAAAGGCGCATTTACCGGTGCAACCGAAGATAAAATGGGACTTGTGGAACAGGCGGATGGCGGAATTTTGTTCCTGGACGAAATTCATCGGCTCCCGCCTTCCGGACAGGAGATGCTGTTTTATCTGATTGACAAAGGCATTTACCATCGGCTTGGGGAAGCAACACAGGAACGGGAGGCTAGCATCGCGCTTATCGGGGCGACAACGGAGGACTCGGAAACGCATCTGCTGCCGACCTTACTGCGCCGGTTTTCTGTCAAATTGAATGTCCCGTCACTCAGAGAGCGGACGGATAAGGAAAGAGAAGCATTAATCGACCATTTTCTTTCTGATGAAGCTGCGAAAATGAATGCGACACTTTCGATAGAAGAGGATTGTCGTGAAGCATTTCTAGGGTATGACTGTCCGGGAAATATCGGCCAGCTCAAAAGTGATATTCAGATTGCCTGCGCCCGTGCCTATTTGCGCTACTTGAATAAGCAGGAAACGAAAGTACTTGTCAAACTGGAAGACTTCCCTGGAGAAAAGAAATTCGTCGAACAGCGCTACCGGAATGAACGGAAAGCGTCCAAGAAAATTGCAGCCCGAGGTAGTGCCGAGCGGGCAGCTTATCCTTTTCCGAATATTTATCAGCGGCTGGATCAGAAGACAAACGAGGAAAATGCCGATATACAAAAAGCCGTACTTGATTATATCCGGGAACTTACGCAAAAATATAAACAGCCTTCCCTGTCACAAGAAAGCTGGCAGCATTTAATGGATGATGATCTGTTTCAGGTGCTTCAGGACGCGGCCGATGAATTAAATGCGATTCTTCCATTTCAAGTGCATCAAAGCCAGCTCTATGTTATTGGACTGCATTTGCAGAATTACCGGAATTATTTGCGTAAAGATGTGCAGAAAGCGCCGATACCGGTAATGATTCATCCGAATGCCACCTATCGAGAAGCTGCCGGACAGCTGGCTTCCCGACTGAGTTCAGAACTTGGGATGGGATTGCCGCAGGAGGAAGTGGAACTAATCGCTCATTTCCTCACACCGGAACAAAAAGCACAGCCGGAAGTGGCGCAGGAGCAGGAGATTGCTGTTATTCTCGTAACACATGGCACCTCGACAGCAACGTCGATGGCCCAGGTTACCAACTACTTACTCGGAAACAATGTCATTCATGCGGTTGATATGCCGCTGAACGTGTCAGCCGAGGAGACCTATGAGCGGGTGAAACAGACGATTAATAATCTTTCTCATAGCAGTGGAGCACTTCTATTAGTGGACATTGGTTCACTGATTACGATGGGGGATACCATCCAGGAGGAAGTACATGTACCAATCCGGACCCTGTCCAGTGTGAATTTGCCTATGGTACTGGAAGCGGGTAGGCAGTCGCTTATTTCCGGTCAAACACTGGATGGCATCTATACTGAAACGAAAAATGCTTTTATGCGGTTCGTGGAAAACGATCAGCAAACAGCATCTGATGTCCGAAAAAAACGGCTGATTGCAACCGTCTGTTTTACAGGAGAAGGTGCCGCACAACTCTTGGAGTCCTGGATTGAAAATCAGTTGTCCGAAGTCGATCAGGATGTCTTAATCCGGTCTGTGAGGATTGACCCTGTAACGAAAGATACATCCGTGTTGACCGGCCTTAAAGATTATTATGATGTCATTGCCATTATTGGGACCGTTCCAGTATCCATCGACGGCATTCCATATATACCTGCCTGGGAACTGCTGCAACATGAGGGGATTTCCCGGATGCATAAGTTGCTGGAGATTACCAGGAAGTCGGCTTTGCCCAATTTGAATCAGGATGTCTCACGTGATGAAATATATGAGCTGATCACACACGGTCTGCAGGAAATCGTCACGAATGTAAATCCGAAATCAATCGCTAATCTTCTGCAGGAATATATTCCTTCCATCCGTGACTTCTATGGATGGAACAACAACCGGGAGCTTGGCATGTGGATGCATATCGGCGGATTGATTGACCGTATCATCGCTGCAAGCCTGCAGCAAAATGACGAACAGTTTCTTTCTTCTATTCCATTAGACAACCAGACGGTACTGACAGCGCGCGAGAAGGAATTGTGGAACCCGTTCTGCAGCAGGCTTGAGGAAACATTTCATATCCATTTTCCAGACGAAATAAAACGTGAACTGGCTAAGCTTTCTCGCTGAATGTGTGCAATGATTATTGCACACATTTTTTTTAGTGCATTTTTTCATGGGATGTCTGCAAAAAATCAAATCCAGATTCTTTGTCACACAAGAGCTTAAGGCTTTTTATTATTTTTTTCATAAGTTGGCATGATTTTTGCTATTAATTGGTGAATGCATCTTCTGCGTGTGGAATGCATGAAAGTTTTCCAAACGTGGAAACTAATCGCTAGACAGCTGGGAGGGATAGGATGAAAAAATTCTTTATTATGTATGCATCGGTTTTTGCACTGATCTGGACGGGATATGGTCTGTATGCAGTGCTGACTGGAAAACCATCAGCAAATCTTATCCTCGGATATGGCATTGCTTTTTCCGTCGTTATTTTTGCAGCCTCATGGTTCTCGTATTGGTTGATGGGCCACTACAAGAAGGTTGACAAAATGGCGAAAGATATTCTTACAAAACAACATTCATGATAAAAGGAGCGAATTAATTATGGCAGATCAAATGAAAGTTATTATCTTGTGCAGCTGGGGTGCTACATCCAGCCAGCTGGCCAAAAAGGTGCAGGAAGCAGCAGAAGAACGAGGTATGGATGTCGAGGCATATGCCGGTGGAACCGGTGAATTCAAGGAAAAAGCAAGCCAGTACGATGTGGCACTGCTTGAGCCGCAAGTTCGTCACCTGAAGAAGGAAGTAACGAAAGTAGCTGAACAGCATGATATTCCGGTCGAACTCGTTGATCAGCGTGCATTTGCTCTAATGGACGGAAATAAAGTGCTCGACCAAGCACTAAAATTACTGGAAAAATAAACATCAGGTGTCCAAAAGATGAACTTTCAACTTTTGGACACCTTCGAAAGGGGAAATAAAGATGAACATGGTTGAATGGATGGAAGATAAATTAATGGAACCATTGGGCAAAATCGCCCAGAATAAATATTTGCAGTCCATTCGTGATGCATTTGTTATTTTCGCATTGCCCGTCATTATAACGGGGGCAATTTTCCTGATTATTGCCAACCCGCCGAGATCACTCGACTGGGGGATTATTAATGCGTGGGAGAGTGCGATTGACCCAATTCAGGGTCAAATCCTTTTTCCATTTAACTTAACCTTTGGGATTATGGCACTGACGGTCGCATTTGGTGTCGGCTACAGTCTGGCATCACGGCATGACATGGATTCGGCCATGGCTGGAATTCTGTCGATGCTGGCGTTTTTGATGACCGCATTTCCGGTTACAGATATTACGCAGGTGCCGTTTGGCGATGTCTTGAACTATCTTGGCGGACAAGGTTTATTTGTTGCAATTATTTTAGGTATTTTAACGACCGAGGCGATGCGCTTTCTCATTCGTAAAGGTGTTGCCTTTGAAATGCCGGCAGGAGTTCCACCGTATGTGATGCGAACCTTCCGCGCACTTGTACCATTTTTGCTTATTCTGCCTGCAGTATGGGCACTGGAATGGATTGTCTGGTCTAACCTTGGTGTAACAATTCCGCAGGCGGTACTTAACTTGTTCAGTCCGCTCGTTTCAGCATCGAACTCGTACTGGGCTGCACTAGGAATGATTCTATTGATGCTTGTGCTCTGGTCCATCGGTATTCACGGCATGAACGTTGTATCGTCTGTGGCATACCCATTCTGGATGACACAGATGGCAAATAATGCGGACGCGATTAGTGCAGGCAATCCATCTGAAGCAACCGGTATTGTAACCGAACCGTTTTTCCATATGTTCACACATATTGGTGGTTCTGGTGCGACGCTTGGTCTAGCAGTATTCCTGTTGTTTGCGACGTCCGTTCAGTTAAAACAAGTGGGTAAAACAGCGATTATTCCTTCGCTTTTTAATATTAATGAGCCGTTGATTTTCGGGGTGCCAATTGTACTGAACCCTATTTTGATCATACCGTTTGTATTGGGACCAGTGGTCATCGTGACAATTAACTACTTCTTATTTGCTACGGGCGTTATGCCTCCGGTTGTTGTGCAGCCGCCATTCACGGTACCAATTTTCTTCGGTGGCTTTATTGCAACAGGCGGTTCCGTCATTGCCGGACTGGTGCAAATTATGAATGCTGTTATCGCCGCGCTCATTTATTGGCCATTCTTCAAGCAATACGATAAACAGCTTGTACAGGAAGAAAAGGCGACAGAAGAAGGATAAATGTTCAAAAGGAAGGACTTTGCAATCACTAAGATAGCTAAGAGGTAAGAGGAGTGTTTACGTAATGAATTATGAGGAAATCATGACACAATTGATTTTGCACGGTGGTAATGCCCGCGGTGCTGCGTATGAAGCTTTAAACGAAGCAGAAGAATATAACTTTGATGAAGCAGAAAAGCTGCTGGAAGAAGCCAATGACGAGTTTTTGAAAGGCCATAAATACCAGACTGAACTGATCCAGGGTGACCAAGAGGCTGCCCCAAGCTTTTTTATGATTCATGCACAGGATCACGTTATGACTGCGCAGGCTGAACTGCAACTAATTAAGCGTATGATCGAGCAGTTGAAAAACACAGAGAAGCTGGAAAAACGGATAGAAAAGCTGGAACAGTCTAACTGAATTTAGTGACCGCATCTACGGGGATATACTGCTTGACACCTAAAAGCTAAGTGTCAAGCAGTATTTCTATACACAGTAAATTGGGGGAATGGACATGAACTTCGGCACAGTTGGAACGGGATGGATTACGGAATCGTTTATTGAGGCAGCAAGGGAGACGGGTGAGCTCACACATACTGCGGTTTACTCAAGGAGAGAGGACAAAGCACGTTCATTCGCGGAAAAACATGGCGCTGCACATGCCTTTACTGATTTGGAAGAAATGGCGTCGAACGATGAACTGGATGCTGTTTATATCGCATCACCGAATTCCCATCATTTTCAGCACGTTTTGACGTTTTTAAGGAAAAAAAAGCACGTAATTTGCGAAAAACCTATTTTTTCAAACCTGCGGGAATGGGAAGAAGCTTATCGTGTTGCTGAGGAGAATGGTGTGTATTTGTTTGAAGCAATGCGGAACTTGCATGCGCCAAATTTTGCACGTCTTCAGGAAGGGCTGGAGCAGATTGGCACAGTCCGAAATATGATTTTGCCGTTTGTGCAATATTCATCCCGTTATGACAAATACCTGGCCGGTGAAAACCCGAATGTATTTACAACAGCATTTTCCGGCGGTGCGCTTATGGATCTAGGTGTTTATCCGCTTTCCATTGTGGTTGGATTGTTCGGGAAACCGGCAAATGCAGTTTACTTTCCGGTGCTGCTTGACAGTGGTGTGGATGGAAGCGGGACACTAGTCCTCGAATATCCGGATTTCACGGCTGCTATTGTTTGTTCCAAAATTGCTCAGTCCAGCAATACATGTGAAATTCTCGGGGAAAATGGGACACTGGTCTTTGAAAACGCCGGTGACATGTACCATCCGAAAGTGGTACGGAATAAGGGAAAGGATGTTACAGAACTCCCCGCCGATGAGCATCCGAACAACATGGTGTATGAAGTTCAAGCGTTTGCCCGCATTATCCAAAACGGTGATAGGGACACCTATGAACGGCTGAAAAAGATTAGTTATGACGTTTTGGCAATAACAGAAAACGTGCGACGGGAAAACGGAATTATATTTGACAGTGAGAAAGAAGCATAAAAGATGGAGGGCCTGATAAACAACCAGGGCCCTTTTTATATATGGAAATGGAAAGAAGAAATATGTTATAACAAAGATAGATAACGATGGATAAGGAGTACATGATGAAAATTGTAGTTGCGCCGGACTCTTTTAAGGGAAGTCTGACATCGATTCATGCAGCAAACATGATGAAAAGTGCCATTGAGACCATGGATGATACGATGTCCGTTTATATGAAACCAATGGCTGACGGAGGGGAAGGAACACTGGAGGCGTTGCTTGCAGCGACCGGTGGCAAACGTGTTCCTGTTACCTGCACAGGACCGCTGGGAGAAAAAATCAACACATCCTATGCAATTGTTGATTCGGATCATGCCATTATTGAATGCGCCAGTATTGCTGGACTGGTGCAGGTTCCAACAGATAAACGGAATCCTGACATGACGACTACTTTTGGCATTGGTGAGGTAATACTAGATGCCTTGGACAGGGGATGTTCTTCCTTCACTCTTGGCCTTGGGGGCAGTGCTACAAATGATGGCGGGTTGGGAATGTTAAAGGCATTGGGAATGAAAACATGGGACAGACACGGTAATGAAGCAGGCCCGTTCGGTAAGGATGTGACACACGTTTCCCGTGTCCGTCTAACAGACATTGATCCGCGGCTTGCCGAAACTACTATAAAAGTGGCTTGTGATGTTGATAATCCGCTTTGTGGAGAAAGGGGAGCAACAAGAGTCTATGGACCACAAAAAGGAGCAACAGCAGAACAAATGGAACAATACGATGCAGCGTTGAATGCGTATGGGAGCATATTGGAGTCTGTTCTGGATCAGCCATTAAAGGACACTCCTGGTGCCGGGGCTGCAGGCGGGCTCGGTTTCGCCTTATTAGCCATTGGAGGTAACCTTGTTTCGGGAGCAACACTTTTAGGTGCCACGATGAACATGGAGGCGTCCATAAAAGACGCTGACCTTGTTCTCACGGGTGAAGGTCAAAGTGATGAGCAAACGCTGTATGGCAAGGCGCCCGGGCATATTGCATCCCTTGGCAATAAACATCGAACTCCTGTAATATTGATTTCCGGTAGCTTGGATGGTGATTTGGACGCGTTGCGGGAAGAATTTGCAGGGTGCTTATCCATTGTCAATAAACCGATGTCATTGGAAACATGTATGGAAAAGGCTGATAAACTGCTTTATGAGCAGACAAAGCAAGTGATTCATTTGTGGAAAAACGGGGGTAACCGTGAATGAAGAGCGGGTTCGTGTATGTTATGTACACGAACCCTTTTAAAGCTTTAAATCACCCCAAGTTTCTTAAGTCCCTGAGTGATACCGTCTTCGTCCACTGTTGCTGTCCGGTGCTTGGCATATTGGAATAGATCATCGTGGGCATTTCCCATTGCAAAACCTTCGCCGACAGTCTGCAGCATTTCCTTGTCATTCATCCCGTCACCAAAGGCAATTGCCTCCTCAGGTGTAACGCCGAGCAGGTCAAGGATTTTTTCAACGGAATAGCCTTTGTTGACGTTTGTACGAAGTATGTCATAGCTGTTTTCTGCACCGTTGACATGAACGGGGGAAAGCTGGAAATTGGCTTCGGTTTCATATAATGGGACTTGATCCGATGCTACGTTCAGTGCTGTTGCGCCTAAAATTTCGTCCATGATAGCAGGTGTAAATGCGGCGTTTGTTTTCAAACCGAACAGGTCGGTGAACTTCTGGACGAGCGGCCGTTCCATGTTTGTGCAATAATTTTTTTCCCGTGTGTACATGATGAGCTCATGATTATGTTCTTCGGCGATGGTGATGAACCTTTCCATACTGTTTTTCGGGATTGGCTCATTGACGATTGTATCGTTACGGTAGGTGGCAAATGAACCGTTGTACGCGATGAACGAGTGGATGTCCAGTTCTTCTGCCAGGTCGCTGATTTCATGAAGCGGTCTGCCGGTCGCGAGAAAAACGTCGACACCTTTTTCTTTCGCCATCGTAATGGCCTGTTTTGTCGTCTCCGTATATGTATGATCCGGTTTTAAAATGGTACCGTCAATATCGAGAAATAGAAGTTTATATGTCATGTGTATCCCCTTGTCTATGTAGTCTCTGTAATGCATTTTAGCATAGGCCTTCCTTTTTTGCGAAAAAATATTCCGGGATACACGTCAGCATGATGTTCACCTAAGGCTTATTTTATGTTTTGCAGTTTTTAACAGGGGTAATTACGTGCAATTGTGAAATGATAAGGCTAGAACAGATGAAAAGCTGATATCTGTTCTAAATCCCACGGGGAGTGATCGTTGTGGCAGATAACAAAAACGACTTACTGGTGCCTGGCGCGGAGGATGTAATGGAAAACATGAAACAGGAAATTGCAAATGAATTCGGCGTTCAGCCCGGAGCGGATACAACTGCACGTGAAAACGGCTCGGTGGGAGGCGAAATGGTAAAGCGAATGCTTCAAATCGCCGAATCAAGCATGTCCAATAAAAAATAACCCCAGACATGCATGGAAAACTTGGCCTGTCGACAAAACTTAATGGCGACAAGCTACAGTTGACTTATACGGCAGGAAAGTAGTATGCTTTCTTAACTGCCGAAAAGACGGATCTGGCTAATGCCGGGTCCGTCTTTTATAATGGGACAAGAGGAGGACCGTGTTTATTTATCCAGCCCTGATTGCTCAGCTTCAAAAGTCAAGAATACATGTGGAAACATGTTACAATGTACATAATTTGAGTTGGATGGGAAAAATGACTATAATTTAAAAGGATTTTTCTATTCTTTGTAGAAATATTTTGATGAGGTTTGAAATATGCTACTAATAGAAATAATCAAATAATTCTGAGAGGGGATTGATCATGGAGTTTGGGATTCTTTCGCTGCTTCCGCCGGTCATTGCGATTGTACTTGCCCTCATAACCCGGAATGTTATACCTGCTTTATTCGCTGGGGTATGGCTTGGGGCGACCATACTTTACGACTGGAATCCATTCCTTGGACTGTATAAAAGTTTCAGTGATTTTATTATTCCAAGTGTGGGGGATCCATGGAGTGCAACGGTTCTGATTTATTGCGGACTTTTCGGTGTCTTGATTGCTTTTTTGCAGAAGACAGGCGGAGCCCATGCCATTGCGAATGCTATTTCACGAAAAGTGAAAACGCCAAGAGGTGCACAGGGATCAACGATGCTTTTTGGGCTTATTATTTTCTTTGAAGATTACTTTAACGCATTAACGGTTGGCAGTGTCATGCGTTCGGTAACAGATAAAATGCGTGTCTCACGTGAGAAACTTGCCTATATTGTGGATTCCACCTCAGCACCAATGTGTCTTTTGGGTCCCGTCTCGACATGGGTGGTGTTCGTGATGGGGCTGATTGGGGCACAGTATACGGAACTGGGCATATCTGAATCGGAATACATGACTTACATTTTTTCCATTCCATTTAACTTTTACTCGATTCTGGCAATTATATTGGTAGGAATTATTGTATTTTTGAAATGGGATTTCGGACCAATGGCACAAGCTGAGTATCGTGCGCGGACGTCGGGCAAAGTCCTTCGTGATGATGCGACACCACCATCGGAAGATCAGATGAGTGATGTTGAAATGCCGGAGGGATATACCCCGAAAGTCCGGAATATGATTGTGCCGATTGTCGTTCTTGTAGGCATGATTCCACCGCTGTTCCTGTGGACTGGCGGCTATCCGGATAAAGGACTGGTAACCGCCTTTGGGGAAGCAGACGGGGCGACATCCATTACCATTGCTGCATTTACTGCTGCCGTTGTTGCCTTGGCAATGGGCATGCAGCAAAAGCTCTATTCATTCAGAGAATCCATGGATATTATTGTCAGTGGATTTAAGAGCATGATGCTCGTTTATATCGTGTTGACATTAGCTTGGTCGATTGGCAGTGTGACAACCGAACTTGGGACAGCGGAATATATTGTCCATTTTGTCGAACAGACCACGTCGCCAATCGTCATTCCAGTATTATTGTTCGTTATCGGTGCTGTTGTAGCGTTTACGACAGGAACATCTTACGGCACGTTTGCGATAATGATTCCAATCGCTATGCCGCTAGCTGCTTCCATGGACATTTCGATGTATCTGGCAATTGCTGCGGTATTCAGCGGCGGGATTTTCGGCGATCATTGCTCACCGATTTCGGATACAACCATCCTGTCGTCTGCTGGGTCGGGCAGTGACCACATTGACCACGTCAACACCCAAATTCCGTACGCTGTAACAGCGGGTGTCAGTGGTATTGTTTCCTTCCTGACCGTCGGAATAACTGGTTCACCGCTTGTAGCACTTATTGTCGGTGCTGTTGTACTGTTTGGCCTGGCGTTTATTCTTAATAAAACATGGGGAAAACGAATACCAAACGATAAAGTAACGGCTTAAAAAAGAACGGACTGCCTGCAATACGGCGGTTCGTTTTTTTATGCATCGGCAAACTGTGTGAAATTGCAGATGACCTTTATAAGAACAACTTTAGTGCCTGGTATAGTCACCGGGAAGAGGGGATTAAAGGAGTAAAGAATGAAAACTGGGACCATCTCTATGAAAAATGAAGTTATTATCGGATTAAGCTATAGGAAGAGAGTAATTGTCCATTTATCAGGACAAATCAAGTTTGTGATCTTTTAATTCCGTATTTTATAATAAATTAGGAATACATTAGTAATAAAAAATGCGGTGAGGGGTGGGACTGTAAGTTATGCGAAAAGAGCTTCGCGTGTCAAGTATCATTATAATGCTAATACTGTCGGTTGCATTAACAGCTTGCGCCGATAACGAATCAAGCTCATCCAACAATGAAAGTTCAAAAGAAAACCAGCTAAAGCTTGGTGAGAAGCAGGTCACGTTAGCAACCGATACATATGTTTCCAATATCGGGGCAACACATGTGGTGAAACAGCTGCTTGAAGAAGTTGGATACAGTGTGACAGTTAAAGAAACAGATGTCGGTATAGAATTTTCGGGGCTTGCGAGCGGATCGTCCGATGCCTCGGTTGGGTTATGGCTCCCGGGCACACACGCCAGCTACTGGGAAGAATATAAGGACAAGCTAGACAAGATGAGCTTGGTTACAGAAGAGGTGGAACTTGCATTGACTGTACCAGCTTATATGGAGGATATTAATTCCATTGAGGACTTAGCTGATAATAAGAATAATATTGGTGAGAAATTGGAGTGGGAAATTACTGGGATTAGTCCTGGAGCAGGCATGATGGAGATAACGAAAGAAAAAGTGATTCCTGCCTATGGATTGGATAAAGACTGGGAACTGCAATCCAGCTCGGGACCTGCGATGGCGGCTGAACTGAAAGGGGCAATTGATAAGAAAGAGCCAATTGTTGTAACTCTTTGGACACCGCACTGGACGTTCAATGAATTTGATTTGAAAATGCTGGAAGATCCAAAAAACAAATACGGTGACCCGGATAATGTTTATGCTGTTTCTCGAAAAGGATTTAAAGAAGATTCACCACTAGCGTATAAAATCATCGACGAATTTAACTGGACGAAAAAACAAAATCAGGACGTTATGTACAGTATCCAGTCCGGAATGTCGACTGATAAAGCAGCGAAGAAATTTCTAGACAATAACCCAGACCTTAAAGAACAGTGGCTGGAAGGTGTACAAACGAAAAAATAAACATCTTTTGCCATCACGAAGCATTCTGGTGAAAAAGCATGGATTCAATTGACTTTATAATATCACGTAGATACACTAATAATAGTACAGTAAAGAGAATGAGGTGATATTATGTTTAATATGGCATTAGTAGCCAGTGCATCTTTGCTGGTTGTATTAATGATTGTGAACATCATTATCAGTAAAGTATCATCCGCTGATAAATACGACATTTACAAGCCAGCAGGAGTATTGTTTGTACTTGGCATTATTTTGCTGTCCATTTCATCAGCGGGCCGGATTGAAATTATGGGATTAGGATTCGGCGGCTGGGGAGGCGCCAGTCTGTTTGCTGCTGCCATCGGATTCATTGTCACATCACTTGTTGACACCTACAACCATTCCGAACAATAAGCATACGAACACGAATATCTGCCTGCACGACAAGGCAGATATTTTTTATTTTGGCTTTTTCCGTAAACTTTAGCCTTTGTTTTTCAATTCAGCATTCCTTTTTCAAGCCCTCTTTATGCCGTCTTACGCATGTATCCAAATTAATCCCTGTTTTCCTGTGCGTCGATACGAATGGTTTTTCCATTGCGCTGCGTGACTTTCCCTTCCTTCATTAGCTTGCCCAGCGCCCGCTTAAAGGCAGCTTTGCTTGTGTTAAATGTTTGCCGGATGGCTTCAGGGCTGCTTTTATCCGTAAAAGGAATGACGCCACCATTTTGATCGAGCTGGGCTAGAATGGCGTCTGCATCTTCCTCCATAAGACCGCGCTTCATCGGCAAGAGAGAAACGTTGACTGATCCATCATCTTTCACCTCGATGACGCGGCCATCGACCCATTCGCCAAGACGTGGTTCTTGCTTCCGTTCGGAATGATGGATGAAGCCGCGATAGCCGTTCTCGGAAATGATTGCAGAGCCTTCCCGGCTAGTGCGGTACACACGCCCACGAATCGACTGGTTAATAAGGTCTTCGGAAGCGAATTCCCAATATGCTTCAAAAAAGCGTTCCGAGGCAGGAACAGCCAGCAGCCGTCCCTTCTTATCCGTTTCAAGTTTAACAAGCAGCTTGTCCCCTTCCATTGGCCAGACCCTTTCCAGATAAGGGAGATCATCAATGGAGATTAGTATTTGTTTTGGAATACCGATATCGACAAATACGCCAAGGCCGGAGATGGTTCCGGTAACCTCAGCCCAGTCATAGGTGTCCAGTCCAATGGAAGGAATGCGGGTGGTCGCCGTGATGTTGCCTTTCTTATCCGCGTACAGAAAAACCTTAACGGTCTGTCCCCGCTGCAGCATAAGTTTTTCATCAGGGTCGGGAAGAAAGACGTCGTTCTCAAGCCAATAGCCGTTTTCTGTATCTTGCATGACATATAATGTATGTACCGTTCCTGCTTTCATCTGTATACCCTCTTTTCTGCTAAAATCAACTTCTCCTATTATAGGGGTACCCCAATGGCTTGAAAAGTAATACATAACCTGATTTGGAGTCGTGTGATTGGCATGCATATGGTAGACTGGAAAAAGATTAGATAAGTGGGGATGTTGTCATGCATTTGTTTGTTCAAGTTGTACTGCCGATTATGGCAGTTTTTGGCGCTGGATTCGTGCTGCAGCGAATTCGGATGCTCGATGTAAAATCACTTGCAGCTGCCTCGATTTATATTTTTCTTCCGGCGCTTGTATTCACAACACTGTATGAAGCGACGTTCAACAGGGGATACACGGTCATCATCTTGTTTGCGTTTATTTTGCTGGCAATCATGATTGGATTGGTGAAACTGTTTGCCTGGCTATTTCAATGGACGGAATCGGTGGAGAGCGGCTCCATTTTGACAACTGCGTTTATGAACTCCGGTAATTACGGTGTGCCGGTTATGCTGTTTGCGATTGGAGAAACGGCCATGCCATACGCAATTTTTCTAATGGTGCTGCAGTCATTGATAATGAACGTGTTTGGTGTGTATTATGCCTCCCGCAGCTCGAGCGGATTCCTGCGGGCGTGCACCACCATATTCAAAATGCCGGCAACCTATGCGGCCATTTTGGCGTTTGTGTTTCAGGGGTTTTCATGGGGGGTTCCAGAAACTGTCTATTCGACACTGACCATGTTAAGCGATGCAGCGGTGCCATTAATGATGGTTTTGCTCGGGATGCAGCTGGCATCAATTACATCGCTTCGATTCAATTGGCAAGTAATCTTAACGGCAGCTGGGGTACGCATGGTGCTGTCACCAATCATTGCTTTCTTATTTATTGGGCTTGTCCCGGTTGATCCTGTCGTCGGGTCGGTGCTTGTGATTGCAGCTGCAATGCCAAGTGCGGCGACCACAACCATGTATGCGGTGGAATTTGATACAGAACCAGATCTTGTATCAAGCATTACACTGGTGACAACGTTCATCAGCATTGTCACGGTAACAGTTCTGCTGAATTTTGTAAGCTGATGAATGCTCGTGCACATTTTGCCTGGCTATTCAGCCCAGTCGGACAGCAGCATACAGCAGCTGCCCGTTTTGTTGGCCAAATTCATAACATATTCATGATACCAAGCAGCATCAGCAATAAAGGTGGGAGAAATGTGAGTTTTTGTGTCCATTTTTTCGCGGCCAAAAAAACCCCCATCCGGACACCGCAAAACACAAATAGTCCACTCATCAACGCAATCGAGACTGCTGTCAGCCAAGGAGCGTAACCAAGCATGGCAGCTCCCAGCCCTGCACCAAATGCATCAACAGCCAGGGCAAATCCGAGCAATACTGCCTCCATCACGGAAATATTTCCTGATTGGTCGAGATCAGCCTCGCGTGGTTCTTTCATGACGGTCTTGACATGACTCCATGTTTCATCGGTGGGTGCTGATTCAGTCGGGGCTGATGTATTATGCTCTGCACGCATTACATTAAATAAACAGTATATACCAATGCAAAACAGAATAATGCCACCTATACTGCCGGTAAGACTTGGTGGGATAAAGGTCATGAGGAGTGTTCCAATGGTCATGGAAAGGTAGACAACCAATCCCGAACAAAGCATAATGATAGCAAGCGCTGCATATGGGATATGAACTTTACGCAAACCATACGATATTCCAGCGCCGAATCCGTCAATGCTGACTCCAATAACTAAAAAAAATAATCCGGTGTAGTAGAGCATCGGCATCCATTTCCTTTCCGATTGTCTATTGTATTGTATGTGGATCAGCAGAAGCTGTGAAACGCGAACAGAAAGTTGAAATTGTGTTACAGTAACATCATAGTGAGAATTAAAGAGGGGATTTAGCATATGAGCAAAACAGTTGTACTTGCAGAAAAGCCGTCGGTCGGCAGGGATATTGCCCGTGTCTTGAATTGCACGAAAAAGGGCAACGGCTATTTCGAAGGATCGAAGTATATTGTAACCTGGGCGCTTGGGCATTTGGTGACCCTAGCTGACCCGGAAATGTATAATGAACAATGGAAAACGTGGCGTCTGGACGATCTACCGATGCTGCCCAAACAACTTAAACTGACCGTTATTAAGAAGTCCGGCAAACAATTTAGCGTGGTCAAGACACAGCTCAACCGCAGTGACGTCGGTCAAATCGTTATCGCGACCGATGCCGGACGAGAGGGAGAACTAGTGGCTCGCTGGATTATCGAAAAAGCACGGGTCAACAAACCTGTCAAACGACTGTGGATTTCTTCCGTTACCGATAAAGCGATACGGGAAGGGTTTAACAACCTGAAACCGGGAAAACAGTATGAAAACCTATATGCGTCCGCTGTCGCACGCTCAGAAGCGGACTGGTATGTCGGACTGAATGCAACCCGTGCCTTGACAACGAAATTCAATGCACAGCTGTCGACAGGACGTGTGCAGACACCGACGTTAGCGATGGTTGCCGCCAGAGAAAAGGAAATAAAGGAGTTTCAACCACAGCCGTTTTACGGGCTGGAGGCCAAGTTAAACAACGGCATGAGCCTGACTTGGCATGACGGCAACAACAACAGCCGGATGTTTTCCAAAGAAAAAGCGGAGAAACTGCTGCATCAGCTCAAAAACAAACCGGCCAAAATTTTGCGCGTTCATAAAACGCATAAGAAAAAACACGCGCCGCAACTGTATGATTTGACGGAATTGCAGCGGGATGCGAACCGTATTTTTGGGTATTCCGGAAAACAGACGCTATCGCTCATGCAGAAACTGTATGAACAGCATAAAGCACTGACCTATCCAAGGACAGACTCCCGCGTCCTGTCGACGGATATTGTTCCAACATTAAAAGACCGGGTGAAAGCGGTCAGCGCAAGCGGGTTTTCTCGTGTTGCTGGCAAGCTGATGAAAAAAGAATGGAAACTCCCGAAGTCGGTTGTCGATAACAAGCAAGTGTCCGACCACCATGCCATTATCCCGACCGAAGAACCCGTCCACACGTCGGATTTGAATGACAAGGAACGGAAAATATACGATCTGGTTGTGAAACGTTTTTTGGCTGTTCTGTCTGACCCGCATGAATATGAACAGGTGACAGTGGAGGCACAAATTGACGGGGAGCACTTTACCGCAAAAGGGAAAAATATTAAAAAACAAGGCTGGAAAGAATTATTTAATGATGGCGAAACTGCTGAGGCACAGCTGCCAGACGTTCAGGAAGGGGCGAGTTTTTCCGGTGTGGTGCTTAAACTGACAACAGGGGAAACAAAACCTCCCGAACGTTTCACGGAAGGCGCACTGCTGCAAGCGATGGAAAATCCAGCACGATATATGGACCAGGAATCAAAACACCTTACCAAAACGATTCATAAAGCCGGTGGTATTGGTACGGTCGCTACCCGCGCCGACATTATTGAAAAATTATTTAACAGCCAGCTGATGGAACTGCGTGGCAAGTATATTTATACAACGTCAAAAGGCCGCCAGCTCCTTGATCTCGTCCCGGAAGAATTACAGTCACCGGCACTGACTGCTGAATGGGAAGACAAGCTGGGCCGGATTGAAGCCGGCAAATTGACGAAAAATCAGTTTGTCAGCGATATTAAGACGTATACAAAGGAAATTGTTCAGCAGATTAAAACGTCGGAGGATACGTTCAAACACGATAATCTGACTGGCAGCAAATGCCCGGACTGCGGGAAACTAATGATGGAAGTCGATAATAAAAAAGGCCGGATGCTTGTCTGCCAGGATCGTTCCTGCGGCTATAAGAAAAATATTTTCAAGCGGACAAACGCCCGGTGTCCGAACTGTCATAAACGAATGGAGCTTCGCGGGGAAGGTGAAGGAAAGACGTTCACCTGTCAGTGTGGCCATCGTGAAAAACTTTCTGCATTCAACAAGCGGAAAGAAGAAGAAAAGAACAAAAAAGTATCGAAAAAAGATGTGAACAAGTACCTGAACAAACAGGATGATGGATTTAAAAATGATGCGCTGGCAGAAGCGCTATCGAAACTGAAGAAATAGATTGATACCGACGATCCCTGCAGCAGCGGGGATCTTTTTATACGTGTGGTCGTCAGCCATAGGCACTGCGGCAGGGGCTTGATCGAATTCCCGCATTAAAATATACTATTTTTATAGGAATTATGGTATTATCGTGGTAAAATAATAAACTATCATCAATTTTGCTTATGAATAAACAATCAAAGGAGGGACATCATGGCATTGAGCACGAGTGGGGAGAAGAACTTGATTTTTTCCCGTTTTTTAAATAGAGTCGAACGAATCGGGAACAAATTGCCCGACCCGTTCATGCTGTTTGTTTTCCTGGCTGTTGCGGTTATTCTCGTATCCGGCTTTATCTCATTATTTGATGTGACGTTTTCACAGCCGGGAAGCGACGAACAAATGGCGATAAAAAATCTGCTGTCCGGTGAAGGACTGCAGTTTATGATAACATCGGTGATTGATAATTTTATTGGTTTTAAGCCGCTCGGCATTGTTTTGACAATGATGCTTGGTGTAGGCCTTGCCGATAAAGTGGGACTGCTGGAGACGTTCATTAAAAACACGATACTTCGGGCACCAAAAGCTGTGATAACGTATGCTGTTATTTTCACTGGTATTCTCGGGAATTTGGCAGCTGATGCGGCTTTTGTTATTGTACCACCACTTGCGGCAATGGTGTTTTATAATGTGGGCCGGCATCCGTTGGCAGGGCTGGCGGCAGGTTTTGCCGGTGTCGGAGCCGGATTCACAGCAAACATCATCGTTGCCAACACGGATGCGGTATTATCCGGCATATCTGCTGAAGTAATGGGGACAATCGAGGGCGCGGCAACGGTCACCCCGGTTGACAACTGGTACTTCATGCTTGTCTCGACGCTCGTGCTTACAGCCGCGGGAGGACTGATCACCGAGCGGATTGTTGAACCGCGGCTCGGTATTTACGACGGGGACATGAAGCAAGGATTTGACGAAACAACCCCCCTGGAGAAAAAAGGACTCCGAAATGCCGCGATAGCTGCAGTCGTATACATTGGCTTACTAATGGTTGCTCTTGCTTGGCCTGGATCACCGCTCCGCAATGATGAGGGCGGGATGATTCCGTCTCCATTCATATCTGGCATTGTACCGGTTATTATGCTGTTTTTCATTACGGTTGGCACCGCCTATGGAATAACATTGAAAAAGATTGAGAATTCCAGATCAATCGCTAAATACATGGGGGAAGCAATGAAAGACCTGTCCGGATTCATTGTTCTGATCTTTGCTGTATCCCAGTTCATTGCTTATTTCAACTGGACGAACATCGGCACGTGGCTAGCGGTATCGGGGGCAGCGTTTCTTGAATCAATGGACATGACAGGCATTATCGTTGTTGTTGCTTTTGTCCTTTTGACTGCGCTTCTGAATCTGCTTGTATTTAGCGGATCGGCACAGTGGGCGCTCGAGGCACCGGTATTTTTGAAAATGTTCTATTTTCTTGATTATCATCCGGCCTTCATCCAGGCTGCTTACCGTGTCGCCGATTCATCGACAAATATCGTCACACCAATGAATCCGTATTTTGTCATTGTACTGGCGTTCATGAAGGAATATGATAAGAAAGCAGGCCTGGGAACGTTGATGGCGCTTATGCTTCCGTACAGTCTTATTTTTCTGGTCATCTGGACGATTCTGCTGCTTGGATTTGCTTTTTTAGGTATTCCATTTGGCCCAGGTATTGGGGTACACGTGTAAGGATTTTTCATGAATTGGTTTGTCAAACACGCTTGGAGAGCAAGCGTGTTTTGTTTTATGGATGTTAGTTAGGGCCCTTGGGGAGGCTAGTAATTTCGTACGATGGTACAGTTTTATTCATTTTCAATTTATCCATTAATCATGATTTTTATCATGATTTTGTATTCATAATATTCATAATCTATGATAGACTATACAAAGGAATTTTTTAATTTTGGAGGGGATGAAATTGTCGAATAATGAAGAATTAGATAAGGCAACAGGAGACAAGACAATTCAGAAGCTGGACTTTCGAACTGGTGCATTCGGCGCAGCTGTCCCGCTATTATTCTTTGTTGTCTGGGCTATTACCATCAGTGTCATGCAGCTGTCATCAGAAGTTGCACTCGTGATGGGGGCGGTTATCGGGCTTACGCTTGGTCTCCTGTTGTGTAAGAGTAAATGGGAAGACTATGCGCAAGGTCTGTTTGACGGACTGGCTCAGCCGGTCGGGGTTATTGCCATGGTGGCATGGTTCTATGCCGGTATGTTCGCACAGGTGCTTCAGGTAGGCGGGCTTGTCGAAGGACTTGTTTGGATTGGTTCCGTTACCGGTGTGGAAGGCGGTATGTTCGTTGCGATGACCTTCTTGCTGGCGGCAGTATTTTCAACCGCTGTTGGTACAGGTTATGGTACGACGGTTGCTTTCTCTACGCTTATGTATCCGGCGGGAATTGCAGTTGGAGCAGACCCGACATTTCTGTTTGCAGGGATTTTGGCTGGGGCAGTGTTTGGGGATAACCTTGCGCCAGTGTCAGATACGACAATCGTTTCCGCGACAACACAGGATGCGGATGTTCCCGGCGTGGTGCGAAGCCGTTTCAAATATGCCATCACTGCAGCAGTTCCGGCTGTCATTTTATTTGCGATTTTCGGAGGCGGCGGCAGTGGCGCTGCTGTGGATCAGGCTGCGGTTAACAGTGTGATAGAATCAGTTAATCCAAGCGGACTTATTATGCTTATTCCTTTTGCATTAGTGCTTATTCTCGCTTTAACCGGGCAGCACCTCCTTACATCCCTAACATGGGGAATCATCGCTGCCGTACCGCTTATTGTTATGTTAAACTTAGGCACATTCGGCGACATTCTAAGCTTTAATCCGGACTCCGATGCGATTGTGGAAGGTGCGTTAGTGGACGGGATTACCGGCTACTTCAACATGGCCATCCTTATTCTGCTGATTGTGGCTGCCGCCCATTTGCTTCGTTTGGGTGGCACGATGGAGGCAATTACCGAAGGCTTGGTCAAATGGATCAAAAACTCCGTCCGTAAGGCAGAAGTATCCATTTGGGCTATTGTTGCTCTTTTGAACAGTTCGATCACGATTAATACGGCTGCTGAAATTGCTGCAGCACCATTTGTTAAAGAACTGGGGTCTAGATATAAAATCCACCGGTATCGGATGGCGAATATGCTTGACGCTGTCACATCAGCGTTAGGTTACATTTTCCCTTGGGGGGCGCCGGTATTACTCGGCTGGTCAACAATCAAAACTATGCAGGGCGAGTATTCATGGCTGCCCATTGTTGAGCCGAATTCCGTGTTCCCGTTTGTTTTCCAGGGCTGGTTTTTGGTCATCATCATGCTGGTTGCTGCACTTACCGGACTGGGGCTTCGTTATGAAGGAAAAAATGGTGAAGAATTGAAAGAACGGCCAAAAGATTAATGGCAAAACGGGAGTCTTCCAGACCGGGAGGCTCCACTTTTTCGTGTTTGTCGAATACGCAACAGAAAGGCTGGGATAGGATGGAAGTTATAGGTGCCATAGATAATGAAACACGTTGCCGGCATTACAGCGGTCCCCGGGATAGAATCGCCATCAAATTTTATTGCTGCGGGTATTATTTTTCTTGTATACAATGTCATGAAGAAAGCGGATGCGGAGAAAGAAAAGTTTGGCCACGAGAGTTTTTTGCCGAAAAAGCCATCTTGTGTGGAAGCTGCCGCACTGAGCTGTCCATTCATAGCTATTTGGCGAGCGAAAACGAGTGCCCTGCCTGTGAACAAGTGTTCAACCCAGGCTGTGCACTTCATCACCACCTCTATTTTGACGTGTGAAGTCGTACTGATTTATTTACTTTTTATGATGGTATCCTGTATTATAGCAAGTATGGAAGGAGGTATAACGAATGGCATTTGTAATATTGGATCCTTGCCGCGGCGAAAAGTCCGGTGAGTGTGTGACCGTTTGCCCGGTAGATTGCATAGAGGAAGGGCCTGAGCAATTTTACATAGATCCCGATGTCTGCATTGATTGTGGAGCATGCAAGGCGGTATGCCCTGTTGATGCAATCGTGGAGGAGTATGATTTAACTCCCGACCAGGAAAAATATTTGGATGAAGCTGAAGAGTTTTTCGGCAACAGTTGACAATAAATTGAAAAAACCCTTGTACGTGCTCGCTCGGAGGACATGGTACGAGGGTTTTTGTTTTGGGAAATATTTTATTTGGTGAGGTTGAGGTACTAATTGGAAAATTGATGTTTCAAATGCGCGATGTCTCGTTCGTTTTGAACGGTTTTATTCCAGATATGATCCTGATCTGCCCGTAGAATTGTAAATTCATCCATGATTTGACGGTGGCGCTTGTCGCTTTGTGTTTTTAGTCCTGCAATGTCTCGGTTCATTGTAGTTTGTTCTTCTTTTATGGCGGTTTGCTGCGTTTCCATTCCGGTAATTTTTCCCTTTATTTCAGTCTGTTCTTCCTTCATAGCAGACTGCACCATTTTCATTCCGGTCATTTCTTCTTTCATGGCTGCCTGCTCGTTTTTAACTTCAGTAATGTCTTTTCTCATCTCAGCCTGTTCTGTTTTAATCTCGGTTATCTCTTCTCTCATAGCAGCTTGATCTTTCTTCATGGCTGCCTGCTCTTCTTTCATAGCGGACTGTTCCTCTTTCATGGCTGCCTGCTCCTCTTTCATGGCAGCTTGTTCCTCTTTCATGGAGGCCTGCTCCTCTTTCATGGCAGCCTGTTCCTCCTTCATGGCGGACTGCTCTGTTCTTATTCCCATTATTTCTTCTTTCATTTCAGTCTGCTCCGTCCGCATATAGCCAACCATTGAGACTAACTGAGAGAGCATATTCTCCATGCGTTCCAGACGTTGTTCATTCATCTTATTCATTCACCTCCTTTCTTTCAGTATACCTTGTCCTTTGCTAGAATTCTATAAAAATCTATTCATCTTCAGCCTTTTCAGCGATTTTGCTGGCAATCCAGCGTTCAGCGGTTGAATCGTCCACTTCATAAACTTTGCCAGCACGAAGCAGGTCACCATGGAACGCTGTCTGCACGTTCATTTTAACTTTTGTCATTCGGATGCTCCTTTAAACGAGATAGTTACAAAACAATTATAACATAGCAGCTTAACGGATTTTCAATGCACTATGCGATCCTTCATTTAGCCGCTAAAGTCATTGCTTTAGCGGCTCATTTTCATATAGTTCCATGCTTTGTCCGGATCGGTCGTTGGCTGATGGCAGGTAAAATGTTCACAGACGTAAATGGTCGTCTGGCCGTCCAGTTTCCGATACGCAGCTGTGAATGGTGCAGCTTTGGCCAGCGCCTTGGGATCGTCCCCCGCCAGCAGAGCTACATCGGGCAAAAATGCTCCCTGAACTTCGGCTGTAAATGTATCCCGTTCCCCAAGAATGACGACTTCTTTTGTCGGGTTTTCCGAGAGCAGCAGGCTTTGGCAGAAATGCGTCGTCGCTGCAATTCCTTGCCGGACATCATCATAAAATGTTGTGTACATTTCCTCGAGTTTGTCGAGATAGCCGGTCTCTCCGGTTAAATGCCCGAGCCTTGCCAACATAACGGCGGCCACACTGTTTCCGGAAGGGAGGGCACCATCGAATACTTCCTTCTCCCGAGACAACAGTTGTTCACTGTCATACCCACTGAAGAAAAAGCCACCTTCTTCGTTATCCCAGAATAAATCAAGCATGCAATCGGTCAGTTTGCGTGCATGTTCCAAATACGCAATGGAAAACGTACCTTCGTACAGCTCCACATAAGCCCAGATTAAATAGGCATAATCATCCAAGTAGCCGTTATACCGGACATCGCCATCCCGGTATCGGGCCATGACCCTGCTGTTCTGGATGAGGTTTTTTTCTACGAATGTCATCGCTTTCGCGGCTATGTTCGTGTATTCCGGTTCACCAAAAACACGACCGGCTTTTGCCAACGCAGCAATCATCATGGCGTTCCATGAGGTAAGAATCTTATCGTCGACGTGCGGGTAGACACGTTGTTCGCGGGCATGCAGCAACTGCTTTCTTGCCTCTTCCAGCTCCCTGTGCAACGCATCCATCGACATGCTTTTTTCCATTGCCACTGCCTGTAAGTCAGCGTGAAGCAAGTTGGGAATATTTTTTCCTTCAAAATTGCCTTCAGGGGTGATGCCGTAGACAGACGTATACAGGCTGCCACGTTGTTCACCAAGTATTTGCATTACTTCATCGTAATCCCAAACGTAATACTTGCCTTCCACGCCTTCCGAATCCGCATCAATGGCGGAGTAAAACCCGCCTTCTGCACCGTGCATCTCGCGCATCACAAAAGTAATAATCTGTTCACTGACCGTTTTGTACTGTTCATTTTTTGTTATCTGATAGCCTTCCGTATAGGCCATCAGGAGCAGGGCGTTGTCATAGAGCATTTTTTCAAAGTGTGGGACGAGCCATTTTTCATCGGTAGAGTACCGGGCAAAACCGAACCCGACATGATCATAAATACCACCCGCAGCCATGGCATCGAGTGTTTTTTCGACCATTTTCCTTGCGGCCGTCTTTCCAGTGAAATAATGGTACCGAAGCAAAAACAGCATCTGATGGGGCGCTGGAAATTTCGGTGCACTGCTGAACCCGCCGTTCGTAACATCAAACCGGTTGCCGAGCTGCTTGAACGCTTTGTCGGTAATATCTTTTGTTAGCCGGTGCTCTCCCTTGGTGGTAGCGGCTTTAGCAAGTGCATCAGTGACGCTTTCGGTGACTTTCGCAATATGGTCGGGATCCTGCTTATATTTTTGATGGAGCTGTGTAATAACCTCCATGAAGCCAGGCATACCATATTTGCTTTCCCGGGGAAAATACGTCCCGGCATAAAACGGAATCTTGTCCGGGGTCATGAAAATCGATAACGGCCAGCCACCCTGTCCGGTCATCATCTGACAAACTTTCATATAGACAGAATCAATGTCCGGCCGTTCTTCCCGATCGACTTTAATTGACACATAATGTTCGTTTAGAAAATCTGCCACTTCCTCATCTTCAAATGATTCATGTGCAAGAACATGACACCAATGGCACGTTGAATAGCCAATGGACAAAAAAATCGGCTTGCCTTCCCGTTTTGCTTTGGCGAATGCCTCATCTCCCCATGGGTGCCAGTCGACAGGATTGTCCTTATGCTGCAGGAGGTATGGAGATTTTTCGTATTGCAATTGATTGGCCATATGCTCACTACCTTTCCACTTGTATGATTACGAAAGTTTTCCTTATGCCTTAAAGCAGTTTCATCTGCTTGGATAGGGCTGTTTATTGGATGTTTCCACTATTAGCGTATCCAAAACCTTCCACTCTTCCTCATCCATTTTATGTCCATATTTTTCTTTGACGGCGGTGATGAAGGTATCGATCGTATCGTGGTGGTTCGTCAAAAACCAGGCAATGTGATTTTTGATATAGGCTTTCCGCACGTCTCTGTCGTTCAAATCATTCGGAACGCGTGCAAGCCGGACGTCAATGCTGTCAAACCCATGAAAATCCTGCTGCAGTCGCTCGTGTGTCATGGCGATATAGTCGCTGTTCACGTCAATGCCGATCCCGTTTCTTCCGGTCTGCTGGCAAACTCGAAGTGTGGTACCGCTGCCAACGAAAGGATCGAGAACGGTATCTCCCTCCTTGGAACTTGCCAGGATCATCCGCTCGAATAACCCCTCTGGCTTTTGGGTCGGGTGTGTCTGCCTGTTTTTGTTGCTGTAATGGATGTGGCTGAATTCCCACACATTGCCCGGGTTTGCTCCACGCATATTGTTACGGCTTCGGTAATATTTTTGCGGGATGCGGATGTGGTCCAGATAAAAGTTGAACTGCTCGCTCTTCGTAAACATGAGAATGTCATCATGCCTTGGGCTGAATCCCTTCGTTTTGCCAATGCCTTGCGTGTAATACCAGGTTATCCACGAATTAAACATAAGCCCCAGTTCCTGTTCCATCAGCATATAAATATAGGATATGTATCGGACGCCCATAAACACATAAATGGTCCCATCGCTTTTTAGGATGCGGTTACACTCGCTCAGCCATTGCCTGGAGAAATCCAAATACGCATCAAAGTCAAGGTTATCTTTTGTTTTTCCATAATCCTTCGATAAATTGTAAGGGGGATCGGTCACAATCAGGTCAACCGATGCTGACTCTATTTTGGTCAGTTCCTCAAGCACATCACCGCAAATGGCATCTAGCCGTAGTTCTTTAGCCATTTATTTCTCTTCACCTCCCTGAGTGCCAAAGCAGGTTTGGATTTATTATAACAAAAGAAGAAGCTCGGGAATAAATTTACCAGCCTAGAGTTATTGGTAGGCCGATACACATTTCAAATAATAGGTAATCAAATCAAATTTGCAAAATGGGAAATTGTTCTGTATATTGTAAATAAGCAAATTCAAATACATATTGTTTGTGGTACACATCAAGGGGTGTCGAGATCATGTCAGATATTGTGCTGGAGTTAAAAGACCTTCATACGCATTTCTTCACAGATAGTGGGGAAGTCCCGGCGGTAGATGGTGTAAGTTTAACCGTGAATAAAGGAGAAGTAGTTGGAATTGTGGGTGAATCCGGGTGTGGGAAAAGTGTAACGTCATTGTCGGTTATGCAGTTAGTTCCGAATCCACCTGGACGCATTGTTGGTGGTGAAATTAATTTTAAAGATGAAAATCTTGTAAACGCTTCAAATAAACGTATGAAACAAATACGGGGAAATGAAATTGCGATGATTTTCCAGGAGCCGATGACTTCATTAGATCCATTATTTAAAATTGGCAACCAAATGGTAGAGGGAATTCGGTTGCATGAAAAGGTTAGTAAACAAGAAGCGCGAAATAGATCTATTGAACTGTTAAAACTTGTGGGGATTCCAAGAGCAGATGAAGTGATTGATGACTACCCGCATCAATTGTCAGGTGGGATGCGCCAACGTGTCATGATTGCTATGTCAATGGCCTGCAATCCGGAGCTGCTGATTGCAGATGAACCGACCACTGCATTAGATGTAACGATACAGGCACAAATACTGGATTTAATGCGCAACCTAAATAAAGAAAAAGACACAGCCATTATGCTGATCACCCACGACTTGGGAGTGGTAGCTGAGATATGCGATCGAGTGGTTGTGATGTATGCTGGGCAGGTGATTGAAGAAGGGACAACGCGTGAAATTCTAAAGGCTCCCAATCATCCGTATACAAAAGGATTGATTCGATCCTTGCCCAATATGAAGCAAAAAGAACAAAAGCTTTATTCGATACCTGGTACGGTCCCAAAGCCAAAGATGGGACGCATCGGCTGTCGCTTTGCACCACGCTGTGAATTTGCATTCGATCGTTGTTTTCAGGAAGATCCTGCACTTTATCAACTGGAAAACGGACGCAGCAGTCGTTGCTTCTTAAATGACAAGACAGAAGGGAGCTTAACCGGGAATGGCGAAACCATTGTTGGAAATTAACGGACTAAAAAAATATTTCGATGTTAAAGGCGGGGTGTTTGGCCGGAAAGTGGGCGAAGTGAAAGCCGTTGACGATGTTTCATTTACAGTTATGGAAGGTGAGATCCTGGGGATTGTCGGAGAATCAGGCTGCGGTAAATCAACAACTGGGAAATCCATTCTGCGACTGATTGAGCCAACGGAGGGAGAAGTGAAATTTGATGACCGTGACATAACAGGACTGGATGAAGATGCCATGCGGAAGTTAAGAGGGGACATGCAGATTATCTTTCAGGATCCATATGCTTCGCTTAACCCTAGGCACACGGTCGAAAAAATAGTGGGCGAGCCACTACTTGTCCATGGTATGACATCCGCGGGGAAACGGAAAGAGCGTGTGAAGGAGTTATTGGAAGTGGTTGGCCTGAGTGAATACCACGCGTCAAGGTATCCTCATCAATTCAGCGGTGGGCAGCGGCAGCGAATAGGAATTGCCCGGGCATTGGCCAATAATCCAAAACTGATTATATGTGACGAGCCTGTTTCTGCATTGGATGTTTCTGTACAATCACAGATTTTAAATCTAATGGAAGAGTTGCGGGAGGAATTTAATCTTACATATGTTTTTATCGCACACGACTTAAGTGTCGTCAAACACATCAGTCATCGTGTTGGCGTGATGTACTTAGGACGTATGGTGGAATTGACCGACAAAGATAAGTTATATGATGATCCGAAACATCCGTATACCCAGGCACTGTTATCAGCAGTACCAACACCGGACCCTGATGAAAAAAGGGAAAGGGTAATCTTAGAGGGGGATGTTCCTAGTCCCTCAAACCCGCCGACAGGCTGTGCATTCCATACAAGATGTCCGCAAGCAATGGATATTTGTAAAGAAGTGCGGCCACGGTTTGAAGAAATTGAAGATAATCATTTTGTTGCATGCCACTTATATACATAGGTACCTGCGACAAGGTGACATCTTATATTACTTTTAATTTAAAGGGGGAAAAGGCATGAAGTGGAAGTATTCTTTTTTAGTCACCCTGATGCTTGCTTTTTTATTTATGATAGCAGCATGCAGTGGTGATGGTGGAGCAGATACAGCCTCCACAGATGGGGAAAGTGAAGAAGAAAATACAGAAGGCGATTCAGGATCAGATGAGGAACAAGTATTGGTCTATGCACGTGGCGGGGATTCTACAAGTTTAGACTTTGCCAGTGTATCAGATGGGGAATCATCCCGTGTAACAAAGAATATTTATGATAGTCTGTTGGACTATGAAAGGGATTCGTTTGATGTTGTCCCTGGATTGGCACATGACTGGGAAGTTTCCGATGATGGTTTAAAATATACCTTCCACTTGGAGGAAGGGGTTACATTCCATGATGGTACGGACTTCAATGCAGAAGCTGTAAAAATAAACTTCGAGCGTTGGGCAGACCCAGAGCATGAATATGCATTTAAAGATGAAGGCTATGCCTATCCTTTGTATGGAACCATGTTTGGTGGCTACAAAGGTGATGAGGACCACATCATTAAAGAAATTAATGTTGTGAATGATTACGAAATCGAGTTTGTATTAAAAGAACCACAAGGATCATTCTTACAGAACATGGCAATGCACTACTTTGCAATTACGTCTCCAGCAGCTCTGGAGAAATATGGACCTGATATTGGTGAAAACCCAGTAGGAACCGGGCCATTCCAATTCGTAAGTTGGACTAAAGATGATCAGATAGTTTTAGAGAAATTTGAGGATTATCGCAAAGATGGCCTCCCGAAATTAGATAAGCTCATCTATGAAGTAATTCCGGAAAATTCTGCCCGCCTCATTGCATTGCGCTCTGGTGATGTAGATATTATTGATGGTGTTAATCCAGATGATGCATCCGGAATTAAATCAGAAGATGGATTAAAACTATATGTACGCGGTGAAAATAACGTTGGGTATTTAGGTATGAATGTTGAAAAAGAACCATTGGATGATAAATTAGTTCGACAGGCCATTAATCACGCAGTAGATAATGAATCCATTGTAGAGGCACTGTATGCTGGCTATGCAACGCCTGCTGTAAATTTAATTCCACCTAATTATATGGGGTATAATGACGAAATTGAAGGATATGAGTATGATCCAGAACGTGCGAAAGAATTGCTGGCAGAAGCCGGAAAAGATGACGGTCTTGAGCTGGACCTTTGGGTAATGCCTGTTTCCAGACCATATATGCCAGATCCTGAAACAGTAGCTGAAATCGTTCAAAATAACTTAAAAGAGGTTGGAATTAAAACCAATATAGTTCGTGAAGAGTGGGCACCTTATTTAGAAAAAACATCCCAAGGGGAACAAGAACTGTTCCTATTAGGGTGGTCAGGATCTAACGGGGACCCGGATTATTTCTTTGGCAGTCTATTGCATGGCGATAACATTGGCGGGGAAAACCGTTCCTTCTATCAAAACGAAAAAGTTGATGAATTGATTGATCAGGCAGCAACTGAGATTGACCAAGATAAACGTGCTGAACTGTATAAAGAAATTCAAACGTTACTCCATGAAGATGCTCCAGGAGTGAACTTGGTGCATTCTACACCTCTTGCGGCGGCTAAGAGTGCGGTGAAAGGTTTCATTCCGCATCCATCTACGAACGATCCGATGGAAGAGGTATATATGGAGAACTAAAGGTAACCAATGGGGTAGTAAATCCTACTACCCCATTCCTTTTACTGATTGAAAAAGTATAAAGTGCCTAATTGTTACATAAAGAACTGGGGTGAAAATATGACTGCCTATATCATGCGACGTTTGCTGCAACTTATTCCAGTTTTAATTGGAATGACCATTATCACGTTCGCCATTGTTCACTTAATACCCGGTAATCCTGCGCAAACCATTTTAGGGGAAACGGCATCCCAAGAGGCTATTGCAGATTTAGAGGAAAATATGGGACTGAACGAGCCGTATCCTGTTCAATATGGCTTTTATATAACTGACTTGATGCAGGGAGATTTAGGAACATCTTTACGAACGAAATCAGAAATATCAAGTGAAATTTGGCCACGCCTGGCTGCGACACTAGAGTTGACATTTTTTGCTATGGTCTTTGCTATTTTTATAGGTGTTAATGCTGGAATCATAAGTGCTTGGAAACAAAATTCCTGGTTTGACTTTTTAGCTATGATGTTTGCACTAGTGGGGGTTTCCATGCCTGTTTTTTGGTTAGCATTAATGGAACAACTGGTGTTTGCGCAGGAACTTGGATGGCTTCCGGCGTTTGGAAGGGAACTAAGCGGGGACCCAATTGCCCCGATTACGCACTTCTATGTTCTTGACTCACTTATTCATTTGGATTTTCCAAGAGCACTTACTGTATTAAAACATTTAATCTTACCAAGTATTGCACTTGGAACCATTCCTATGGCAATTATCGCAAGGATGACCCGGTCAAGTATGCTGGAAGTTATGCAGTCTGACTATATTCGTACAGTACGAGCGAAGGGTTCGGGCCAATTTCTCGTAATTTATAAGCACGCATTGAAAAATGCCACAATACCAGTATTAACCGTTATCGGACTTCAAACTGGGGTCCTTTTGGGTGGAGCTATCTTGACGGAAACAATATTTAGTTGGCCTGGTATTGGTCGTTATGTATTTGAAGCGATTAATTATCGGGATTATCCTGTTATTCAATCTGGTATTTTAGTTATTGCGTTCTTCTTTGTCATTATTAATTTAATCGTTGATATTCTCTATACTTATATTGATCCAAGGATTAAATATTAGGGGGTGCTCGAATGAGGACAGAAGAGAAACAAGAAGAACAACAATCCATCAAGGATCCTTCAGCCTATCAACAGTTGGAAAGCGAGGAGATGGAAGAAACCTCACCATGGAAAGATACTATCAAACAATTACGGAAAAACCGATTTGCTGTTGTGGGCGTTGTGATCATTCTATTTTTTATTCTGCTCGGGTTATTTGCCCCCTTGCTCACCCCTTATTCATATGAGGAACAGGCATTAGTCGATCGTCTGCAACCACCATCTGCTGAACATTGGTTTGGAACTGACGATGTGGGCAGAGATATTTTTACACGAATTGCTTATGGTGCCAGATTATCCTTACAGGTTGGATTTTTTGCTGTAACAGGTGCATTAGTGTTCGGGACGTTGCTCGGTATTGTTGCAGGGTATTTTGGCCGTTGGATTGATACGATTATATCGCGGATTTTTGATATATTACTAGCTTTTCCTAGCATTTTGTTAGCGATTGCTATTGTATCGATACTTGGTGCGTCACTACAAAATGCGCTGATAGCAATTGCAATCATTAACATTCCAATTTTCGGCAGGCTGGTACGTTCGAAGGTAATCAGTTTACGGGAAGAAGAATTTATTATGGCCGCGAAAGCACAAGGGATGAAAAATGGGCGGATTATTATTCATCATATTTTGCCAAATAGCGCTGCGCCCATTATTGTACAGGCTACATTAGGGTTTGGAACAGCGATACTTGATGCAGCTGGTCTTGGGTTTTTAGGTTTAGGCGCCCAGCCACCTACACCAGAATGGGGGGCTATGCTTGCTGGGTCCCGTGATTTTATTCAATTAGCACCATGGACACTGATTGTACCTGGTGTATCTATCATGCTTGTCGTATTAGGCTTTAACCTGATTGGGGATGGACTAAGGGATGCATTAGATCCGAAGATGAAAAACTAGTTTACAATAAAAATGGATGAGTCCAAATGGCCGGTCATATGGCTCTTGGATTCATCCTTTTCTTTTGGTATTACGACATGCAAGGTACCTTCTAGGAGTCCAAAGGATTCTCTGTCTGCTCATGTGACATCACGCCATGTTCATTCCTATCCGTTTGTTCTTCACTACGCATGTTGGATATAAATACACCAAGTAAGGTAATCACACCACCAATGAAATAATTTTTGGTCGAAATGCCATGTGGTGTCATCAACTCCTTGTTATGTTTCCAATGGATGACGCAATCGGTAGGTCCTTGAGGCAATCATTACTTGCACATGAATCAATCATTCTCTATCGTTATCCTGTTATCTCACTTTTCAATAAAATCTGTCACCAAAAATATTTCAGTCTACCGTTGTTTTGCATGAAAGGTGACACGCTTCCTCAAGGCTGCTTTAGCCTTTTTGGAAGAAAACACTAAAAGCTCATGAATTCACATTTACGAAAGAATTGAAGCCGGGGTGAACTGTTAAGGGGATGTTGACCGGACGCATCCTGACACGAGCGGAATAAACCGGCCGAAGAAATGAATGGGGAGTTTCCCTCTCACTTTATTCGCCACGTTGGACCTGCCTTACGCGAATGTTCCTGCTTTTCAATGGAAGAGGAGCAGTTGGGACAAACAATTGCCTTTGTTGGAATAGGCATACAGCAATACGGGCATTCTTTTTTTGTCATGGAATCAAGTGGATGCTGGTGGGGCTTTTTCCAACGGTTGATTTGCCTGACAACTAAAAAAACGGTAAACAAAATAATGATGAAGCGGACGGTGGCAGTGATGAACAGCCCGTAATTAATCGTTGCGGCACCTGCTTCTTGAGCTTTTTCCAATGATGGATAGGTCGTTCCGCTTAAACTGATATATAGATCCTGGAAATTTACCTTAGAATATAAGACTCCGATGGGCGGCAGAATAATATCTTTAACAAGTGAGTCAATGAATCCGCTGAACGCAGCACCTAACACCACGCCAACGCCGATATCAACGGCGTTTCCTTTGATTGCAAAATGACGGAATTCCTGAAATAACCCCATGAACAGTTCCCCCTTCCGTATTCAATCCTATGACAGGCATGGACAGACTATGCGAAGGGGAAAACAGCGGACGTATGCGGGGGCTGGCCTGGTAATGGTGAGCTAGCGGAAAGACAATCACATTTTTGTCACATTCATAGAAAAAATTCCTTGCGGCCCTCATGAATAATTGAAAATCATTATCAATGACAGTACAATAAGATTAGAGAATGTCATTGGAATTCGGGGGAATGTCTAATGGGTAAAGTATTGCTGTTATACGCGAGCATGACTGGGAACACAGAACAAATGGCTGACATCATAACGGAAGCAGTGCAGCGTCGCGGGCATGAGGTTGTTACGAAAACGTTTGAACTCGACCCGATTGATGTGGAAGAACTTGCCGATTATGATGGCGTTCTTGTCGGCACGTATTCATGGGATGACGGGCAACTCCCATATGAAGCGGAAGACTTTTACGATGAACTGGATGATGTGGATATCACTGGTATGATTGCAGGTGTATTCGGTTCCGGTGATTCCTTTTACGATACATTTGGCGGTGCTGCTAATTCCATGGGGGACCGCTTTCAAGAAAAACAGGCAATAGTAGTCCCGAAGCGGCTGATTGTGGATCTCGAGCCTGACGACGAAGATACGGAAAGATGCAATACGTTTGCGAACGAATTTTGCAATTTAATGGAAGAAACAATAAAGGGTAAGGGTGCTTGATCACGTATATAGCTCATGAACGGCCGGAATGGGTTGCTGCCAGCAATATCCGGAAATGTGAATAAAAAAAGAGGCTTGTCGCCATATGGATGGGACAAGCCTTTTTATATGTTATAAGGGGGTCAATTAAAGGGAATTACATAAATGATTATTCCCTTTCTGGGATGATTTTAAACATGCTAAACCGGAATTTTCATTTTAAATTGCTGGCTATTGATTTACACCGGTAATGAAGCACAATACACCATTGCGTAGGAACATTGTTGGCCAGCCTGGTTACCGCCATCGTTCAATAAAGCAAGTATTCTTCACGCAATTTCTTAAATGCCTTAAGCTCATCCTTCCATTGCGATTCCATCCAGTCGACGGATTTTCCCTCTTCTATGGCCTTGCGCACCCAGCCGTTGCCAATCAAGTTGTCAAAGAATGATACCCCCTGCTTGTTTTCAGCTCGGAATGCAAAGTCATCCGGATACATATCGTGCAATGTTTTGATAATGTGCAGTCCAGCTTTTACCGGGTGGAAGGATGGCTTGTGTGTCACGTGGATCTGCACACCATGGCTTAATTCACCACTATGCTTGGAAAAGGCCGGTGTAAAGGATACTGCCCGAAAATCCACGCCTGGCAAGTTTAAATCGTTGAGTGCCACTAAGAATTCGGTGCTGTTGATGTATGGTGCGCCGATTCGTTCAAATGGCTTGGTTGTTCCACGCCCTTCTGAAACATTCGTTCCTTCCATTAATGCTGTTCCAGGGTAAACCATCACCGTATCTGGTGTTGGCATGTTCGGTGATGGCATAACAAATTCTAGGGCTGTATCTTCATAATACATCGTGCGTTTCCAGCCTTGCATTTCTACAACGGTCAAGTCAGCGTCAATGCCATATTCGTTATTGAACAGTTTTGCCAATTCACCGACAGTCATACCGTGACGGAGCGGGATAGGGTAGTTTCCGACGAACGATTTATAGTCCGGATCCAGCACCGGTCCTTGTACTTTTGTCCCGCTGAGTGGATTCGGACGGTCGAGGACGATAAATGGAATGTCATTCTCCTGTGCCGCTTCCATCGCATAGGCCATGGTGTAAATGTACGTGTAAAAACGTGCCCCGACATCCTGGATATCAAACAGCAGCACATCAATATCCTCCAGCATTTCGGATGTTGGTTTGCGCGTTTTTCCATATAAACTGTACACCGGCAGTCCGGTTGCTTCATCGATATAATAGTCGACGTACTCACCCGCTTGAGCATTGCCGCGGACACCGTGTTCTGGGCCATAAAGTGCTGTCAGGTCAATATCAGGGTCATTGTTTAGAATATCAACAATGCTTTTTAAATCTTTATCAACGCCAGTTGGGTTCGTAATTAGCCCAACACGCTTACCTTTAATGAATTCCTTTTCTTCACCCAGCAAAACTTCCACACCGAGCTTGAAGTTTTGCTGTTTTCCTTTCGCTTTGCCGTATCCATTGTTCCCGTTATTCCAGCTGCTGTCGGCAATAACGGCTGTCAGGGACCCAAGCACAAACAAAAGGGTGAAACAAGCAATCAGGTATGTACGCACGACGAATCCTCTTCCTTTGTCATATTAGTTATGGGAGGGCTCCGGCAATCCGACCCCCTATTTATAACTTCAGCAAATCCCACCGCTTCCGTCTAATAAGAAAGTCCGTGTCCATATTCGTATAATGCATTGCCGTTTGCATCTGGTATGGTGATCGGCAATAAGCCTGTCGGGTCGTTTTCCCCGAAAATGGAAGCGGCTGTTGCTTGGAAGCTTGCCTCCCGGAAACTGTACTGCGCCAAAAATGCATCAACACTTGGATATGCCATGATGTCGTACAGGTTGCGGATCCCCACACCGATTACTGGTGCATCCGCTGTGTTGATTAGCTGGTTCATCAGTTGCATCTGCGTACTGTCGGGTGACCGGCCACTGACATTGTCCGTGTACGTCCCGGCGATAACCGCTGCGGCATCTTCCAGTTGGGCCAGCTGTTCATCATTCAAGGGTTCGGAGGCGCGGATGAGTTCCGTGTTGGCATGGTGCTGCTTGACCGATTCATACAAGCTGTCGATATAGGTACTGCCGACCACAGCAACTTGTTCATTATCGGAAACATCGAGCGGCAGTGCGTTATCATTTTTTACTAATGTAATGGAATTGTTGGCGACTTCCATTGCTAGTTGTTGATGGGAGTCCGCACCAACAACTTTCTTAGCATTTTCCACCAGTTCATCTGTCGGTGTCGGATTCACTGGCTTGATGATGCCGCGTTTCACTTTCAATGTTAAAATCCGCTTGACCGACGCTTCGATGCGATCTGCAGAAATCTCACCGGACTTCACAGCATCCAGCAATCCGTCAGCGACTTCCGGAAGCCCGACAGGCATCAGAACGATGTCGGTCCCGGCTTTGACGGCACGGATAACCGCATCCACTGAGCCGAAGTGGTCCGTGATTGCATTCATGTTTAACGCATCGGTAATGATGACGCCATCGTAGCCCATTTCTTCCCGCATCAGCCTAGTCAACACGTTGTGGGACAGGGTTGCTGGCAGCGTGACTTCCGTGCCGTCTTTTTTGGAATTGACCGTTGTGTCATCTATTTTCGGGAAGGTGACATGGGTTATCATGATGGCATCCATATTGGCATCCATTGCCTGCTGAAAAGGGTAGAGCTCGACTTTCTGCAGCCGTTCTTTATCGTGCGGCACTTCTGGTAATCCAAGATGGGAGTCAACTGCAGTATCGCCGTGACCGGGAAAATGCTTGGCCGTTGCTGCGACGCCGCTGCTTTGCATGCCTTTCGTGTAGGCGATGCCCATATCGGCCACAAGCTCGGGTGACTCGCCGAATGAACGCACCCCGATAACTGGGTTGTCCGGGTTGTTGTTCACATCCATGACCGGTGCCAGGTTCATATTAATGCCCAGGGCGTTCAGTTCCGCGCCGATGGCATGTCCAACATCATACGCAAGGTCTGTTGAACGGGTCGCCCCAAGCGCCATGTTTCCAGGCATGTCGGTTCCTGATTGCAGCCGTGTGATCACACCTCCTTCCTGGTCAATCGTCATCAGTAACCCATATTTTTCCGAAGCTTCCTGGTAAGCGGCGACAAGTTTGGCTGTTTGCTCTGTCGTCACCATGTTTTCCTGAAATAAAATAACCCCGCCGAGATGGTAGTCTTTGACGAGCTGTTCAATCTCGGGCACCAACTCCGTCACATCTTCACCGTTCCACGTCCGGAAGTCTGGCATCAGCATCTGTCCGACTTTTTCCTCAAGTGTCATGTTCTTAATGGCGTTGTCGACAATGTTGTAGCGGTCGCCATCTTGCTTGATCACGTCCCCCGGGAATGAAGGCTTGCCTTTTTGAGTCGGTCGATCCCGCTTGTAGTGAACTCCAATCCGGTCGTCAAAATCACCATCTGAAACGGTGATGAAGGCACGGCCGGGCTGCCCCGTAAATGTCACCACACCTTTATCATCGACGGTTGCGATATTCGTGTTGGAGGACTGCCACGTCAGATTGTCCTCCGTTAATTTAAAATGGCCGTCATCATAGATGTGCAGTGCGTTCAATTCTACCTGATTATCTTCGACCTCAGCGGTGGCGGCTGGCACATTTTCCAGTAACACAAGATCCGCCACTGCCCCCGAATCCGCTGCTTGCACACTGCTAGTGGTCATCTGAATCGGACTGACGATGAGCGCTGCAATCGCCAGCACGGAAAAAAACACGTTCGCGTTCGTTTTCATCATTCTCCCCCTTAGTCATTTCGCTTCACCCAGCCATCACTCGTGTACCCCAAGGTTTTGCCGCTGTCCAGCTTGATATCCGAAATATACCATCCTCTCCCATTGATATAGCTATCCGTCTGATAGGTGAACCGGATAAATTTCGTTCCGGCTGGGATTTGAACTTGTGTGGACTGCCAATTGCCGCTGCTTCCGGTAAAAACGGTGTTAGTACCTGTCCAGTTTTCGCCGTCCTTGGAAACTTCCACGGTACCGATATCATACCCTTGTTCCATCCGGTACCATGTCGCAAACGAAAGGGTTGTCTCGTTATTGACATCCACTTCTGCCGTCAAGACGCGGTCTAAATGATCCCCATACCCAGAAAACCAGCTAGCCTGTTTATCTGGCAATGGCACTGGAATGGCGTCCGCGACTTTCCGAGCAAATTGGCGTCGCGCTGGGTTGGTGGAGACGGTGTCACGGGTCGGGTGTACACGGTTGGTCAGTAAAATGGCAATTGTATTATTGTCTTGATTCACGACCATCGATGTTCCAGTATACCCAGTGTGCCCAACGGCAGATGCACCGGCTAAGGCATCCATATACCAGCCCTCACCAATTTCCCAGCCCAAACCATGCTTGGTACCAGGGAATGATGGAAGCTGGTTCCCGGTAAGCAAATCAATCGTCTCCGGCGCTAAAACTTGCTTGCTGCCATAGCGGCCGTCGTTTAGGATCATATGACCAAGCTTTGCCAAATCTATTGCGGTTGAAAAAACACCGGCATGACCGGCGACACCGCCAAGAGACCAGGCATTCTCATCATGAACCTCGCCCCAGACAAGGCCGCGGTCAGTCCAAGGCTGATATTCGGTCGCGGCAATCCGCTCATTTAATTTTTCTGGCGGATTGTACATCGTGTCCGTCATGTTGAGCGGCTCGGTAATATTTTCACTGACAAATTCATCAAGCCCCACGCCGGAAATTCGCTCGATAAGGGCGCCTAAGGTTATCATGTTCAAATCGCTGTAGGTATATGATGTTCCAGGCGCATCATCCAAGGCGGCTGCAAAAACATGCTGCAGACGGTCTTCTTTGGTTCCTTCCATTTTGTAAAGCGGGAGTGACGGTTTGAGCCCGGATGTGTGGGTCATTAGCTGACGGATGGTGACATCGTCCTTGCCGTTCTGGGCAAACTCCGGAATATAGGCTGCCACCGGATCGTCTAACTGAAACTTTCCGTCTTCATACAGCTTCATGGCTGCAATCGTCGTGAATATTTTGCTAAGCGATGCAATGTCGACAATCGTATCCTTTTTCATGGCGATCGGCTCCTGGAATTCCTCGCCGCTGTCATCTTTATAACGAACGGCATCCCCATAAGCTTTATGCTGGGCAATGTGGCCGCTTCGTGCGACAAAGGTAACGGCACCAGGCATGACATCCTGTTCCATCATCGATTTCATGACCGAATCGATTTCCTTTAATGGTTCTTCCATCATGCCGGCGCCTTGAACAGAGCCGTGATGCAATATAGGCGATATGGGTCCGGGAATTCCCCAGCTGAACCGCGGATGGGTTTTTTTCTGGATGGTTTGTTCGATTTTGTTTTCGATGGAGGGGATAGGATATTTGATTGCGTCCGCATGCACGGCCGTTGTCTTGACAGATGCGAGCACAAGCGCCGTCAGTGCAATGTACGACAATGGTTTTCGCATGGTTCGACTCCTTTGTAAGTGCCTATATTAGCGTAGAGAGTGGAATAGGTTGCTCGTCCATGAACGCAGGTGCAGACATGAGCAGCGGTTGTATTTGTTCAGTTGCCAGGCTTATAGGGAATTACTATACTTGTATTATCACGTCACATTGAAGAGGTTTTTCGGTTATGAAAAATTCTATACGAAAAAACAAAGGAATGGTCTGGGGGCTCATCCTGCTTATTACTGTTATCTGGGGCTATGCTTGGGTATACATGAAAGCCGCCCTTGGTTTTATGGGCCCGTTCACATTTTCTGCGTTTCGGTTTGGAACAGGTGCCGCCACCTTATTGATTTTCGTATGGTTGTTGAAAGCAGGCATGCCACCAAGAAACATGTGGAAGCACCTGATCGTCGTCGGACTGTTGCAGACGACCATCGTATTCACGTTCGTTATGTACGGGATGCAGTTTGTCGACGCTGGAAAATCGTCGGTTCTGCTGTATTCCATGCCACTCTGGAGCAGTATTTTTGCCGTCAAACTGCTCGGCGAAAAAATCACGACAGGGAAAGTGCTCGGTCTCGTGATTGGCATGTGCGGCCTTGTCACCATTCTCGGCTGGGATATCTTTTTCATTCAGGATTCCGCAATCATATTTGGCGAGCTGCTCATTGTTATCGCCGCCATATCCTGGGCTGGATCCAATACATACTACCGAGTGAAATTGAAAGGGATGACACAGCTGCAGGTTTCCGCCTATCAAATGTTATTCGGGACGATTGGCATTTTTATCGCGACGATGGTTGCCGAGTGGGGTGAACCTGTTCAGCTGACCGGCGCCAGTATTTTTTACATATTGTTCACAGGTATACTCGCGTCTGCGTTGTGCTTCACCGTCTGGTTTATGATTCTAAGCACAATCGATATGATCACCGCCACATTGTCGACGCTCCTCGTGCCCGTATTTGGCTTGTTTTTTGGCTGGTGGATGCTGGGGGAAGAGCTGACAACCGGCATTCTGATTGGTTCTGCTATGATTATCGCCGGGATTGCTGTGGCGCAAGTGTTCGGGAAGGAGAAGCGGAATCAGCATGAACTGCAGCGAAATCGCCGACAATCAGGGTAAGTCGCTGTAGTTTGGAGCGGAACCGCTGTAGTTTGGAGCAGAACCGCTGCAGTAAGGAGCGGAATCGCTGTAGATTGAAGCAAAACCGCTAAAGCTTACAAGCAAAAAGCTAAATAACTATCGCAAGGCTCTCCATGACGGGTACCCTGCTTTTTAAATATCTGCCGGTTTTTGTCGTTCTTTTGCTGGACATCAGTTCAGCGAACGAAGCCGTAAAGATGGCTGAGGGAATTCAGAAGACTATGGAGAAACCGTGGAACATATACGGGAAGTCATTGCAGGTTACGACTAGTATGGGGATTGCGATGGCCCCATCAGAGGGAGCAAGTACGTTTTCTATGTTAAAAAATGCCGATATTGCACTCTATGAGGCGAAAGAGGACGGGAGAAATTCAATTAAATTGCGAGGCTGATAAAAGTGGCCTGGTGCAATGTTAAAGAGTATAAGCTTCCTCTTTCCATATCATATAATCTTTTCATACGTATCTTTATTACAAATAACATACAGCTCGGATATTTAATCATAAAAAACCTCCTATATAATAAACTTAGCGTCTAGTGCGCTATTATTATATAGGAGGGGGTGGATCTGTCTACGTCATAAGTGGATCTATTTTATGGCAGAGATGGGTCTAAAAGATGGCAACGATGGGATTATCTTTTGTCTTTATTCACCATTTTTTCAATATCCCCTAATAAAGCCATTTTTGCATCTTTCCTTTTTTCTTTATCACACAGTACATATAATGTATCACCTTTTTCAATAACAGATGAGCCAGTTGGAGTAAGTAATTTTTTGTTGCGGGTTATACCTATAATTAATGTGTCATTGGGTAGTGTTAAATTGATTAACGACATCCCAATAGTTGGGGATTGTTTGGGCATTGTTATCTTCATAATTTCTGAATCAGTAGTTCCAAGATTTATTAATTCAATACTTGCATTCCCATTATCTTCTTCTCTTGTTAATTTTAATTTATCAGCAAGCCAAGATAATGTACTTCCTTGAATTAAAGCAGATATTAATACTACGAAGAATACAGTATTAAAAATTAAATTACTGCTTTCTACCCCTGCAACGATAGGATATGTTGCTAAAACAATCGGAACAGCCCCTTTTAAACCAGCCCACGAAATAAATATCTTTTGCTTTAAATTATATTTCATAAACATCATACTAATAAATACGGCTATTGGACGTGCGACAAACATTAGGATGATAGCAATCATAATGCCTTGCCACATTATCTCGGGTAATTGGCTAGGGAAAACGAGCAGTCCAAGTAATGTGAACATAACAATTTGCATCATCCAAGCGAAACCTTCATTAAATCTTAAAATTGAAAATCTGTGGGTTAAATCACTGTTTCCGACTAAAACTGCCATCACATAAACAGCTAATAAACCACTTCCACCAAGATAATCTGTGATAGCATAAGTACAAATTGCTGTTCCCATTGCAAGTACAGGATATAATCCAGAAGTGTCTAATTTAATATTGTTTATGACCATAACAGTTAACTTTCCGAGTACCAATCCTAACGCCAACCCAAGCCCCATTTGAAGGAAAAAGCCTCCGATTGCTGACCAAATTGAAGTTTCGGGGATTTTAATCATTTCAATTAACATAACAGTAAGGAATACAGCCATAGGGTCATTAGAACCCGACTCTGCTTCTAATGTTGCTGTTAATCGCTTGTTGAAGTTCGTATTGCCTAATACGGAGAAAACTGCTGCGGCATCAGTTGAGCCAATAATTGCTCCCAAAAGAAGCCCTTCTAACAATGAAAAATCAAGAATATACATTGCAAGTACACCAGTTATCAGTGTGGTAATTAATACACCAATTGTTGCCAAAGAAGTAGCTGGAACAATTATAGGACGAATTTTACTCCATTTGGTTTGGGTTCCACCTTCAAATAAAATAATAATTAAAGCTAATGTACCAATAAACTGTGTAAGTTGAACATTTTCAAAGTACATAACTTTGTTTAAGAGCATCCCACCAAGTAGGAAAAGAATAAGAGAAGGTAATCCTAAACGAGAAGAGAATTTCGTGGCTAACACACCAATAATCAGCATAATCGAGAGTAAAAGTAATAATGAGCCTATTAATTCCATAAGAACAATCCTTCCGAAAGAATAAAAGTTCAAAGATATATTCAATGTTATACCAAGCATTTTATATAAATATATTTTATCATAAGCCAAAATAGTATTATATTATTACGGTTCTAAAACGAATCATAGTCGTCCGCTCATGACTTTGAAAAATAAGCGTTTGTAGATTATCTACCATTTCTTCTGATTCTCTTCGTTTTTCTTTTTCTTTTTCAATTGAAAGTTCAAGTTTCTTCATTTTAATCAGATGTAAGCCAAGCTTCGTGAAAAAATGCAAGTGATTGAACCTCCCGTCCCCAACTGAAAAAGTTTTGCGAATCCTTATTATTTTTTATCAATGGAACAAACCTTCCGAACGCAATAAAGCGGCCCCAGCATTTAACTCCGTTTTCCATAGACATATCCCCGCCGCGGTCGTACAATAAAAGAAAGTCGAAATTTGCGGGTGATGAAGATGCAATCCCAATCGTTTAAAAAAGTACAGGAAGCAGCCTACCTGAATGCGGATAAAGCTTGGAGCTACCGGGCAATTCTCCGCTACTTTTATATCCAGCATGAGCGGATGCGTGAGTTTCTATTTCCGGAAGAAATTTTTGCGTACTTGAGGGATTTGGACGGATTTCAGGAGTATACAGAAGAGCAGCTGCAGCAGGACCTGGAGCAGCTTGTAAAATGGAATAATCTGGTGGCGCGCCAGGAAATGAGCCGGGCCAGCACGATTGAGGAATTTAAGAAAAAGCGTTACCGCTACCAATGCACGCCGTATACCGTCGAATTTGAACGAATGCTTGTGCAAATGGAAAGAGGTGGCGATGTATTTGGCGGTTCGCTGGAAAAGAAAGAATTTGAACGACTCTACCAGGAACTTCTGAAAGTGGAAGACATCATTCAAAAGGGAGAAGTCCCGCCCCCTGACGAATCCGCGCAGCTCTGGCATGATGTGTTAGCCTATTTCCGTTCCATCAACCAGAACACATCCGACTACATGGCACATATTAACAGTGAAGCGGCTGAAGAGCGTATGCAGACGGAAGCGTTTCTGGCCTACAAGGATCAATTTACCACGTACCTACGTGATTTCATCATTGGACTGCAGCAAACAGCGTTGAAAATCCAGCAACTCTTGGAAACCATCACGATCAATCAATTAATCCCACTCTTGCAACAAGTCGTTCGCCACCAGCAGCAAGTACCCCGTTTTGAAGATATCGGGCTGGATGAACAGGAATTGCTGGCAGACGAACAGGAAAAGTGGCACAGTTTATGTGAATGGTTTCTGGGCAATGCACATGGTGAAAGCAATCTTGATATGCTCCAGTCTCGGACAAATGAGCAAATTCGCCGTATTACCAGGGTTGTCCAGCGACTCGGTGAACGGCATCACTACTTTCGCAGCCGCAAAAAAGATTATTTGCACCTGGCACAATGGTTCGACTCGATGGAAACGATTCAGGAAGCCCATGAGCTGTCTGCCGTGGTTTTCGGCGTGTTTCATACACGGCACCTGTACAGCAATCACGTTCCGACCGATGACATTTATACCGATATCTGGGATGAAGCCCCGATGGAACACGAAACGAAACCGCGCATCCGGAATTATCGGGAAAAGACCCGGCCTGGCGCGATTATCAGCCAGACAGAACGGAAGGAAGCCGCACGCAAGGAACATTTACACAACAAACGGCTGGAACAAGAAACCCTGGAAAACTATATGACCGGAAACGAAATTCGGCTGCAAGAACTGTCGAGCGTCGAGCCGTATGTGCGCAAAATGCTGTTAAGCTGGATCGGCAAAGCAATGGCCAGACAAGATCATACATTTAAAACGGAGTATGGCCGGCAAGTAAAAGTGATTATGGCAGAAAACGAACGCGTCACCCTACATGCCGAGGATGGTGCGATTGAAATGCCGGCAGTGACCTTCCGCTTTCTAGATGAGGTGAACGTCTGAATGGAAACGAATCAATTTGATGAAAAAGCCGAAAAAGCTCTTGCCGTGCTGCTGGAGCGGTTCTGGGTGCTGCGTCTTGATGAACCGGAATTATACCAAATGATCCGTGAGCGTGAAAAAGTGCTGAAACGCTATGTGGACGACAAGTTTGGCTTGGAGCTGATTGTCCACCAGCACTTTATTAAATTGGAAAAAATTCCGGTGGAGCCGAAAAGCTGGATGGGGATGCAGTCATTTCAAGAACCGCGTGACTATGCGATGTTTTGCTGTGCGCTCGCCTTTACAGAGAACCGCTCGGTCGATGAGCAGTTTTTGCTGTCGGATATTTGCGAGGAAATAAAAGATCTGTACCCGGGCGAATTTCCGCTCGACTGGACGAATTATAACCACCGCCGCTCGCTCGTCCGGGTAATTAAACAATTGGAGCACTTGTCGATTCTTCAGTCGGTCGAAGGGGAAGTCGACCATTTTGCCATGAATCAGGAACAGGAAGTGCTCTATGAAACAACCGTGTACGCCAGATATTTCATGCGGTCCTATCCAAAAGACTTGTTCGAATATGATACAGCTGATGCGATATTGGCGAGCGAATGGGAGCGGCATGAAGCAGACGAACGGCGGAAGCGGGTTTACCGTAAGTTGTTTCTTTCGCCCGTCGTGCACCGGGAAAGCGAGGATGATGCGGATTTCGCCTATATCCGCAATTTCCGGAACCGGCTACGCGAGGACATTGAAGAACACAGTCAGTTCCGGCTGGAAGTATTCAAGAATGCGGCCATGCTGGTGGCGGAAGAAAAGAAACAGGAGCTGACCCTTTTTCCGGATCAAAAAGCGGTGATGGATGTCGCCCTGCATGTGGCTAGCGTGTTACGTGATGCGGATGCACATCAGCCGGACGAGCTGGGCACCATCCGGCTATCAAGGCTGGTCCTGGAAGAGGTCGTCACCCAGGCCAAGGCGATGTATGGCAGCGGATGGAGCAAGCACTACCGCGAGGCTTCGATTGCAGTAATTACCGACGAACTGGCAGCACTGTTGTTTGACTGGGAAATGCTCGAACTCGAACCGGTTACCAATGCGTATGTCATCAAACCGCTGTTTGGTCGGGCCACTGGACATTATCCGAAAGACTTTCAGGACAGGGAGGGTGAAAGCCATGAACAAACATCATAAATGGAAAATGAATCGGGCTGGATTGTTGAATTTCTGGTATTATGATGATGAAATTTTTGACTTTGCGGATGGCAAACTATTGCTGCGGGGCTCGAACGGTTCGGGGAAATCGGTGACGATGCAAAGCCTATTGCCGGTGTTACTCGACGGGAAAAAATCACCCGACCGGCTCGATCCATTCGGGTCACGGGCACGTAAAATGGAAGACTATCTTTTAGGTGAAAAAGACGTCGTGGACCGGGATGAGCGGACCGGCTATTTGTTTCTGGAGTATAAGCGGGAAGATACGAACCAGTACATCACCACTGGGATAGGACTGCAGGCACGCCGCCATAAAAATATGAATTTCTGGGGGTTTGTCATCACGGATAATCGCCGGATCGGGAAAGATTTCGCCCTTTATGAAATGGAATATAACGGCGGGGAGAAACAGCGAATTCCTTTGTCACGGGTGCAGCTGGAGAACCGAATCGATACAGGCGGGCAAGTCGTCCGCACCCAAGGCGACTATATGAAACTGGTTAACAAGCATATTTTCGGGTTTGCCGACATGGAAGCCTATGATGACCTGATTAAACTGCTGATTCAGTTGCGCAGTCCGAAATTGTCCAAAGAATTCCGTCCGACCGCCATTTACGAGATTTTAGAAGCCTCGCTGCCTCCGCTAACGGATGACGATTTGCGCCATTTGTCGGACACGATTGAACATATGGACCAGACGAAACAGCAGATTGAACAGCTGGAACGGGAACAGACTGCTCTGGAAAAACTGCTGAAGCGGTATGACGCCTACAATCAATATAAGCTGGCGGATAAAGCGGACCATTATGTAGATGCCAAAAAACGGTATAACACGGAATCCAAGGCTTTGGCGGAAAAACAGGAAAAAGAGCGTCATCTGACAAACGAACTGACAGAGCTGGAAGAACGGAAGCGCACGCTTGAGCAGACATATGACGTGCTGGAGCAAAAGCGCTCCCGCCTGCAGAGTCATAAAGTATGGAACCTGGAAGAAGAACGGAAAGGCGAAATCACTAAGTTAAACGAAATCAAGCAGGACCACGCCAAAAAAGACAGCGCCTTGACCGGAAAGAAACAGCAGGAACTCGCGACAAAAGAAAAACGGCAGCAGCTGGACGCAACGCTGGACGAACTGCATCGCGAGCTGGAAGATATGCTTGCCAATTTGGATCAGGATGCCGATGATGCGTCTTTTCCGCAGCACGATATTAATAAACATGACTTTCGCCGTCATATGGCGGCTGAGCATGATTTTACCATTTGGAAGAAGGAAGCGTCGCAGCATTACAAAGCGCTTGAATCGATTACCGGCGAACTGCGTGAATTGGAACAAAAGAAGACCCGCATTTCCGAGCTTGATCATCAGATGGCAGCAACCAGACAGGAATTGGACACGGTTAAGCAGGAAGAACAGGATTGGCTCGGTATTTTTGAAAAGGATAAACAGGATAAATTGACGGAAATCCATACATGGGCGGAGAATCATGCATACGTGCCGGTAACGGATGATGTATTGCAGCAGACGTCCCGTGATATGTACTCCTTATATGAACCTGTCAGCTATGAGCGGATTCGAGCCCCATATGTGGAAGCGGTCCGTGATTATCAAATGGAAATAAGTGAAAAAATCGCACTACAGAATAGCCGGATGACAACACTGGAAGCAGACATTCGCGCCAAAAAAGCAGACTTATCCACACTAAAGGAAAAGCGTGACCCGGAGCCGCCGAACCAGCGGGAACAGACACGGGAAGCCCGGCAGCAGCTAACGGAAGCGGGACATGCGTTTGCTCCTTTCTATGAAGCGGTTGAATTTCAGGAACATGTGCCGGATGACGTTCGTGTGCAGATGGAAGCAGCACTTCTTGATGCTGGTCTCCTTGATGCATTAATTATTAACGAAACCGTACCACTGATGCATGACCGCATCTTGCACGCTAGTCCAAACATGATGGCCCACACGCTCGCTGATTATTTGCAGCCGGATGTGGATGACGATACGGAGCTAAGCGCAGTGAAAGTCGACGAAGTGCTGCGCAGTATTCTAGTTGACAGTGACGCCGATGCGGATAGTTCGGCAATTAACGGGGACGGCACGTATCAAATCGGCTTGATGCGCGGGCATGCAATTCCGGTTGAGCGGGTGCGTTTTATCGGCCGGAATGCCCGCCGGCGGTACCGGCAGGAGCAAATCGAGCAGCTGACCGCCGAAATCGATGCATTAAAAGCAGATAAACAAGCGGTGGAACGGGAAGTGGACACATTAAAGGAACACGTTCAGGCTGCCAAGAATGCCCTTGACGTGTTCCCGACCGACGACGACTTGGCCGAAAGTTTTTCTCACATTAAAGAAAAGCGATTTGCTATCAGTCAATATGAAAAAACGTTGCGCGACTTAGATGAGCAAATGAACAAGCTGACTCAGGCGTATCGGGAAATGAAAAGCAAGCTTGATGCAGAAACCCGCACGTATAATCTGGAATTCGCCTTTGCGGCCTATCAGGAAGCAGCAAAGATCATGCGGGAATATGAAATGAACCTGCACGGACTGATTACCAAGCATACCACGTACCGTCATACCGCCCAGCAAATCGAGCAGGCGAACGAACGGTTGGAAGAGTTAACCGCCGAAGTTGATGAGCTTCAAGGCGAATTGAATGACCTTGCTGACAGGCAGTCACAGAAAGAGCAGAACATCGCCGAAATCGAAAAGCAGCTTGAATTAGAAGGGGTCGCAGCTATTCGCGAACAAATCCGGGAAGTACAGGACGAGCTTGCCACAACGAGGAAGGCGCTTGATCAAATTAAGTCAGATGTGCCAAGGAAAGAATCAGATAAAAATGTGCTTGCTCAGGAGATTGCCGGGATTCAGCAAAAAATCCGATTCTGGGAAAACTTGACGGACGCGTGGAAAAATTCATTCCAACAAGAAATCGGCCTCGGTTTTGTAACGTTGCCGGAAGAGACCGACGACATGGATCAACTAGCCCAGACTATTGCGAAACAGTATCAATCGTTATTGAAGGAAAAAGATCCGTCTGCACTGGAAAGCCAGCTGACGAGTGTCTATTTCGAACAGCAAGCCAATCTCATGGAATACCGTATGAACGATATTGAAATCCCGGCTCCTGCTTTTGATTGGATGGACGACGAGTGGACCGACGAGCAGCAGATGCACATGACGAACTGGCGGCAGAAAACAAAGCGACGCAAGATTGAACTCGATTTCCAAGGGAAACGTGTAAGTCCGTACTATATCAGCAAAACAATAGCGGATGACCGCGAACGCCAGCAAACCATGCTCGATGATCAGGACCGCCGGCTGTACGAGGAAATTTTATTTGACTCAGTCGGCAAGAAACTGCGCAGCCGCATTGCCCGCGCGCAAAACTGGACGGAACAAATGAATAAGCTGATGGCCAAAAGTGATTCCTCATCAGGGTTGTCCTTCTCCATTAAATGGAAGCCGCGCACCGCAGAAACAGAGGCCGAGCTAGATACGAAGGAGCTCGTCGATTTGCTGCGGCGGGATGCCCGCTTATTAAAAGAGGAAGACATCAACCAGGTTATTGAGCACTTCCGCTCCAAAATCGAACGGGCAAAAGAACTCGTCGACGTGAAGGGCGAGGGCAACACATTACTGCAAGTGCTAAAAGAAGTGCTCGATTACCGGAACTGGTTTTCATTTGTCCTGTCTTACCAGCGGGAAGGGGAACCGAAGCGCGAACTGACGAACAACGCCTTTTACAAGTTCTCAGGCGGCGAAAAAGCGATGGCCATGTATATTCCGCTGTTCACAGCATGTTACTCCCGCTATTTGGAGGCAGACAAAACAGCGCCATACATTATTTCCCTCGACGAAGCGTTTGCTGGCGTCGATGAGAACAACATCCGGGAAATGTTTGAGATTGTCGAGGAACTCGGGTTTGACTACATCATGAACTCCCAGGTGCTTTGGGGCGACTATGACACCATTTCATCGCTCGCCATCTGTGAACTCGTCCGCCCGAAAAATGAAGGGTTCGTCACTGTTATCCGCTATTATTGGGACGGGAACACCCGGCATTTGAACCTGCCTGACGATGAAGCAGCTGTAACAACGGATTCGTAAAAGGAGTACATGTATGGAACAACAAGTGCAGCAAGCAGTGGCTTTTTTTAAAAGCGAACCTGCTTATCAAAAATTATTTAGTGAGTTTAAAAAGAAATACGAATCCCTTGGCAGAATAGGCGGTACCGTTCCTGTTCGATTGTTTACGGATGAAGAACTGGAGGTCATCAGCGGTTTCTTTGGCATGCCTGCGTCTAAATTGGCCGCCAAAAAGTCCATTTCCGTTGCGGCATTTGAACAACAGCTGGCGGATACACGGTTCAGTGACGTGGCGCTAAAATCCTTACTTGATGCGTTTTTCGGTGAGGAAATTATATCGAATAAACAGCGTAAGGAAGCGAAGGAAGCGAGTGTCCGCGCTTTTGCCGTAAAGCTTCGGGTGCAACATGAGTCACTCGCATTCTGGTTTGACTTTTTGCTGGAAAACCCTGCTGATACACGCTGGATTTGGACATTGCTGGAGCGGGAGCCGGACCGATTTGAGGCGATGACAGTCCGGCTTCAGGCTGCCTTTTCGCAGCTACCGGAAAAACCGGAACGGCTCCCGATGTTTAGCCAGCGGGTAACCGGTGATCCGCATTCGTTTGATATGCAAACAGATCTCGGGAAATTATGGTTGAACGTTTTAGCAGTCCGTGCGGGTCAGGCCGTTCCACAAAGCACGGAAGCAATCAATGAGCTGCTCCAGCAATACCATATTTACCGGGACGATCTATTAAATTTTGTTACGTGCGCCGGGCTGTATGCGAAAACCGAGGCCGGCATGCACCCGGTGTGGGAAGCGGCCGTCGAACAAAACACGGTTCAAATCGTTCCCGTCCGTGAACTGATTCCTTTGGCTACCATTTATCCGTCCTATGGCTCCGATGTCTGGATTGTGGAAAACTCCGGCGTCTGTGCTACACTTCTTGATGCCAAGCCGGATGTCCCTATTGTCTGCACCAACGGCCAATTCACGCTTGCCGCGCTCATGCTGCTGGACCGGTTGGTGGAATCAGGAAATACCTTGCATTATGCCGGCGATTTCGACCCAGAAGGCCTCGGCATGGTGCAGCGACTGCTGGAGCGTTATCCGGACGGTGCTGTTGCATTGTGGCATATGGACGCACAAGCCTATGCGGATAGCGCTCCGGTTAAAGAGCTGTCTGAGGAACGGCTGGAAAAATTGAATCGGATTGGGCACTCAGCGTTGGTGGGTGTGGCCGCTGCAATAAGTGCAAAAGGCAAGTCCGGGTACCAGGAAGCATTGGTGGAGCGGATGGTGGAGGATATTAAATTGGAGGAATGAGCCGAAATTCATGTCGGATATTTGAATTTTAACCTTATATGAAATTTAATTTTAAGTGTGTCGAAGTGTCGAATTTTCATATTTAAATATGGCCCTTGGTGCTATGATGAATGTATTAAAAATGGAGGTGAAATCGAATGGGTGACATAACTAATGAAGATTTATTTGTAGCGATTCAGGAGTTATCAAAAGATGTGGGGGAGGTTAAGGAAAGCGTCGGCAGGTTAGAAGGAAGAGTCAGTAATTTGGAAGGCAGAACAGAGAGCCTGGAAATAAGGGTGGGAACGATGGAAACAGAGATGAAAAAGATGCGGAGCGATATGCGCAGAATGGATCATAAGCTAAATAATTTTAACAATGACCTGGGCGATCCAAGGCCCATATCACAATCTTGCAAAAAGAATTAGGATTAGACTAAAAAGCGTGCTCTTAGCAGGCTTATTTTTTTGCACTTTCTTCTGCTCTAACCCCATTGTAAGACCTACATAAGAATTTTCTTCAAAAAAGATTTAAAAGATTTACGAATCATGCCGATATAAGAAATACATCATCATGATGAAAAATGTTATGGCCATAACATAGAGGGTCTGCGCTTTTACAAGCGGGAACCTCACGCGGGACATAAGGATGTGACCCGCACAAAACTATTTTATTTTCACATGGAGGTATGAACGAATGAGAATTAATCACAACATAGCTGCACTGAACACATATCGTCAGTTAGGTCAAGCAAACAACGCACAGCAAAATTCAATGGAGAAATTGTCGTCTGGTTTACGTATTAACAGTGCCTCAGATGATGCAGCTGGACTTGCTATTTCTGAGAAAATGCGTGGACAAATTCGTGGTTTGGAGCAAGCAGAAAGCAACGCACAGGACGCTAACTCGATGATTCAGACAGCAGAAGGTGCTATGAATGAAACACATAGCATTCTTCAACGTATGCGTGAGCTAGCAACTCAGTCATCCAACGATACGAACACGGATGCGGACCGTTCTGCGATTCAGGATGAAATAACTCAGTTAACGGATGAAATTGACCGTATTGCTGATACAACTGAGTTTAACTCGAAAAAATTAATTAATGGTGATTTGGCGGAAACTAAAGTTGCTGGAACGGATAATGCCGCTGTTATGAGTGAAACGCTAGGTAAGGAAGCCGCTGCTGAATTAGAAGGAGATGCTACTATTACTCCGGCCGGTGACGCTCTAGATTCTCTCACTGCCGGAGACGAAACACTTTATGTTGATGGGGCTAAGCTTGAAATTGATATGAGCGGTGGTAGAGAAGATGACTATAAAGCAGTTTCGGATGATGGTGATGAAATTGCTAGTCTATTACAAGAAGATATTAATAAAGCTATTGATTCTTATAATGAGGAAAAAGGAACCGATGTCCAAGATGTATCAGTATCTTTTGACACAGACACATTTAGTATTAAGAGTGGTACAACGGGTTCAGCAACATCTATTGAAGCGGTTGAAAGTGGTGCCGCTAATGATTTGTTTGAAACAATAGGTATTACTGATGGCGGAAATAATGAAGCAGAAGGAAATGAAGGTGAACTTTCTGCAGGTGGAGCAGGTAATATAGACGCTGCCCAAAAATTAACTGGTGTTGATGCCAAATTTACCATGACAGTAGATGGAAAAGACATAGAAATTGATTTAGCAGCTAATAGTACTAAGTTCAAAAAGGCAACTTCTGCTTCTGAGGGTGAAGGAATGACCCAGTATGCTACTGCACTTCAAAGTGATATTAATGATGCTATTAGTAGTTATAATGATACAGTACCTGAATCAGAGGAAGTTGAAGACGTTTCAGTCACAGTAAAAGATGGTTCATTTGTTGTGGAAAGTGGTTCCGAAGAGGCTACAAGCAGTATTCAATTTGACAATAGTGAAGCATCTGAACTTCTGGGATTAGCTGGTCAAAACAGTTCTTCCACTGGTGGCGGAGTTAAGTTCCAAATTGGAGCTAACGAAGGACAAACAATGAGAGTTAATATTGGTGATATGGGTGCTGATGCACTTGGTGTTAGTTCGGACGATATAGATTTGTCTACTCAAGAAGGTGCTGAAGAGGCAATCACAAAAATCAATGAAGCTATTCAAACTGTTTCAACAGAACGTTCTAACCTTGGTGCTTATCAAAACCGTTTAGATCATACAATCAACAACTTAGGTACATCTTCAGAGAACCTAACTGCTGCGGAATCTCGTATCCGTGACGTAGATTATGCTTTAGCTGCTGCATGAGCAGTGACAAGCACAGTCGTCCTAGCTGGTAACGGTTAGCGATTATTATCGGGTGAATTGCTGGAAACCCCTGATAGCTTTTCTTACCACAACGTAGTTGGAAACGACAAGCGTGATGGTTCAAAAAAAGAAAAGATTGGGCAATCAGCAGCCAAGCTCCTGTGCGGAAACGTTGGAGAAGGTTCAACGACTAGGATAAACCATCTAAAGGATAGACCTAAGATGATGAAATCCATAGGTGAAACAATATATCATCAGTATTGTGGATCCGAAGTGCCCGACCCCTACTAGATTGCTAGAGGGTGAAGATATAGTCTGGTCATTTATGAAAGTAAATGTTCGCACGATGGCGAAAGAAATGATGAACCAAACGAAGAATTCAATTCTTGCACAAGCATCTCAAGCTATGCTTGCGCAAGCTAACCAACAACCACAAGGAGTTCTTCAACTTCTACGTTAATATTAGGTTCATTCCAATGAGACTCTAGTTCATATGCTAGGGTCTCTTTTCGGCTCTGGGCTAGTTGATGTGGAAAAAATAAGATTAATAGCTCTCATTAAAAAATACCTGTCAGTTCACCTGAAAACTACTAGTTTCGACATACAGGGATGTTGCCTAATCGACTATAATCAGTACCAATCAACCTCCCAGTATAATTCCCAAGTTCTAACGTTCACCCATTAGAAAAGGGGCACTCTAGTTATAAGAGCACCCCTTTGGTCAATAAAGTAATACATAAGCTTTCTTTTTTATTAATTAGCCTTATCAGGCGGGAATCCGGTTAAGATTCCAACTTTGCCGCGGTTTGTGTTCCACTGGAGTTTTCTAACTTAAGCAACGTCAGCCCTACCTGCTCTGACGTCCTTGCGACCCCGAAGCCGCGCCAGTGTGAATAAGCATATTCAAAAACAATCGAGTAGAATGCCAGAAGTTAGTTCTTATCATTAATTCACTTACAATTAATCATCATCTCATAAATACATCCGACTGTCAAATTTCAGAACATCCTCGAGCTTCCAAAAACATGTGGCTGCCTTGTACGATTGCAGGCTTATGTGGTTACCGGCTTCACCATAAAGACGTACCATCTCGCAGTCTGCTGAAATTTTTTCGTTTTAATTCTACGAAATTGTCCAAACATCTTGACTCTTGTAAACCCTATGATATAATTACCATTAATTTTTAACAGTATAAAAAATCAGAAAAAGCAGGAATAGGGGGAAGAAAGAGATGAAAAAAGGTTTATTATTAATTATTGCACTCATTAGCTTCATGGTCATTACTGCGTGCGGTGGTGGCAGTGAGAATGATGATGCTGATAAATCGGACGATGCGAAGGATTCCGATGAAGAAAAAACGTATACCATTGGAGCGACGCAAATTGTTGAACATCCGTCCCTTGATGCAGCTTATAAAGGCTTTCAGGATGCGTTTGCGGACGCAGGGTTGAATGTGGAATATGATTTGCAAAGTGCGCAAGGGGATCAGAACAATGTAACGCCTATTGCGGAAAATTTCGTGGCTGACCAGGTGGATTTAATTTTTGCCAATTCGACGCCTAGTGCACTCGGCGCGGTACAGGCGACAGAAGATATTCCTATTGTATTCACCTCGGTAACGGACGCGGTGGAAGCTGGGCTCGTTGAATCCATGGAACAGCCAGGGGGAAACGCGACCGGTGTTGTCGATCTGCACCCGGATGCGATTAAAAATACGGTACAATTTATTGCGGATAATTTTGACGGTGCACAAGTTGGCTTAATTTATAATGCAGGAGAGCAAAACTCGGTCACACAAATTGAAGCTGTAAAAAAGGCGGCTGAAGGAAGCGATTTGTCGTTTGCTGAGCGGACCGTTGCTAATTCTGCTGAAGTGCAACAGGCAGCGCAAACGCTTGTCAGCAAAGTGGACGTCTTTTATATCATTACCGATAATACGGTTGTATCTGCTTTAGATAGTGTGGTGGGTGTAGCCAATGAACAGGATATTCCAATGGTCGTAGGGGAACCGGATTCCCTGAAGAAAGGCGGATTTGCCACTTATGGCATTGACTATGAAAAAATTGGTTACCGGACAGGAGAAATGGCGGTAGAAATTCTAAAAGGGAATAAAAAGCCAAGTGATATAGCTGTTGAATATCCACAAGAGATGCAGTTGTTCATTAATAAACAGGCGGCCGAGGAACAAGGTGTGGAATGGAACGAGGAATGGGACGAAAATGCAAAAATCCTAAAAGATGAATAGTCCGTATCCTTTTCTTTGCAATCGCAGCAGGCAGGAGTGACCCTTCCTGCTGCATTGTACTTGTCAACTTAAACGAACATGTCATTTAAATCGTATATATATTGCAAAAAAGCACGGGGGTGGACATCATGTTTATCGCATTATTCGGAGCAATCGAATCAGGAATTATTTATGCCATTATGGCTTTAGGAGTATACTTAACCTTCCGTGTGTTGGATTTTCCGGATTTAACCGTTGATGGGAGTTTTGTAACAGGTGCGGCCGTTGCTTCTATCTCCATTATGAATGGGGTGCCGCCTATTTTAGCGACGCTGTTTGCGGCAATTGCTGGATTTTTGGCCGGTTGTATTACTGGATCCCTTCATGCGAAAGGGAATATTAATGCACTGCTATCTGGCATTTTGATGATGATTGCACTTTATTCGATCAATTTACGAATCATGGGGCAGCCGACACTTTCGCTGTTGCAGGAAACGACCGTCTTTAAACAGCTGGAACCAATTTGGGCGGCAACCGGAATGGATGGACTGCTAAATGGGATGCTAGCATCTTTTGGGATGGAACAATTGCCAGCAACGTGGGGCGTTTTGTTCGTCATGATCATTGTTACCATGCTGATCAAGTTCGTAACCGATTATTATTTGAAAACAGAGATAGGGCTGGCGTTACGTGCAACTGGTGATAATCAGCGCATGATTCGCAGTTTGTCAGCCAATACCGATTTATTAATTATTACTGGGGTTGGCATATCCAATGCCCTGGTTGCTTTGTCAGGAGCGCTTATTGCTCAGCACGGCGGCTTTGCTGATGTCGGCATGGGGATTGGAATGATTATTATTGGATTAGCCTCTGTCATTATTGGTGAAGCCTTATTTGGAACCAAAACGATTGTATGGACAACACTTGCGGTCATTGGTGGTGCCGTCATTTACCGAATGGTTGTCACCATGGCACTGCGAGTGGAGTTTTTGGAAACCGGTGATATGAAGCTGATTACGGCACTGCTTGTTATCGCCGCTTTGGTTGCACCAAAAGTCATGCGGGCACGTTGATATTGTACCCATAAAGTAGACAACGTTAAAATCGTGCAACCATATATGTTAATTTGATTATGGGGAGGCGATGATTTATGGGGAAGAAACTGAAAAAGTATTCATATGACGATAAGGTGGACGT
>SEIO01000069.1 GCA_004145795.1 Lentibacillus lipolyticus
ACACCTTGTTTGGTTCTTCAAAGATATCACATGATTCAAAGTAATGAGCCATTAATGCTAAGGCTGTATCCTGCACTGACTTGGTAGGTATGGGACAACATTTTTCAAGTATATAATAAAACCGTTTAACTGAATAGTTCTCTTCACTTTTAGGAATAGCTTCGATTGAATCTAAATAAAAACCATTCAATTTCTTACGCAATTCATTTCTAATGTATTCACTATTTCTTCTAAAATATTCCTCTAAGAAACCTTCACTATAACTTCCAGCTATAAGCATATCATTAACTCTTCTATGTAGCTCATTATTTTGGTCATTTAAGTCATTAAACTTTATTTTTTCATTAAAATCTGGGACAACCATTTTTTCTTCAGCTGAAAAATCAGCTGGAGAATTCATAATAAAATCTACTACTTCGTTAAGAATATCATAATCTAATAAATCCAAATCTGCATTTGGTAGGTAACCAACTACATCAATTATTTCCTCATATGGAAGACTTAATAATACATCTTCTAAATCAGACGATGTGAATTCATCGCATAATACACCCTTATAATCGTTTTCTATCTTAATTATTTCTTGTGTTATTGGTGCAGGTATCCCTTGATATTTATCATTTATGACAAAATAAAACTCTTGAATAGGACAAATTGAATCCCAATGCTTTTTCAATCCTTGAAAATCTTCTTTTAACTTCTGAGTTGCATCACTAATGGTTTGTTTTTTATTTATATTCTCCGGTCCAAAAATCTGGTAATAAACACCTTTAGTTTTATCAAACCCATCATTCTTCATATCTCCGATCCTACCATAAGCCTTAACACGCAGAAAATTTTTGTATTTCTTTTCCATAATTTTAGTAAATAAATCTTCAAAAGCTTGTCCGTTACTTTCATGTATCATTAATTTAAACCTTAACCTTATAACAAATGAATCCTCTACTTTCATTCTTAACCCCCAATATCTAATCTAATATTCTCTAATTCCTCTTACACTTAAAACATACTGATCTGATCACATTAGCAATTAGTCATTATCTCTTAACATCTCACCACTTGCTGTTTTCCATTCCGTTAAACCATTGGCACTGCGCCCCATGACTAAAGCCGCAGCTGTTGATGCACTAGAAAAGGTATAATCGTCTACAAGATATAATGCTCCATCTTCTCTATTTACTAATAAACCTTTATTAAGTAAATCATTTCTTAGATCTAAATAACCTTTTTGATAAGAATCACTGACTGAATCAGCAAAGAGCGATCCTTTTAACACCCTGAAACCACCAGCTACAGGACTACCAATTGCATTTGCTCCTCTAGCTGCATTTATAAAATATTTTTTATTTAAATGACCATCATCTGTTTTAAATTTCTGATGTTCATCATCAAGTCTAACCTTATTATCATTGACATTCAGATCCCATGCTTGACGCAATAAATTAATTAATCTTCTTTGTCTTTCTTCTAAAACATAAGGTGTCCATTCATCTTCTTGTATGACTTGAGTGGTTAATGCGAATGTTGTAACTCCATTCTTTGATTGAAAATAAGACGTTTTCTTCTTATGAAAATCATAATTTCGAGCTTGAGAGTTTTTTGATCGAGTTAATAGAACTAAATTCCCTAATTTATGTACATACTCCGTTGTTTCAGGGAAATTCACCAACCATTCACTATCTTCTTTTGGTGTTTGTGGGAGAACGTGTTCGACAGTAATTACAGAATGATCATAAAATGGTTGTCCATTTGTTAGTAATGAATCTAAGCGTAGTAACACATATCTTCTTACTGTATCTTTTAACTCTGTATACACATCTCCATTTAATTTTTCCATAACTGCTTTCTTATCATCGTCCGAGATCTTTAATAATGATTCGTCAGAAAACACGTCAATTCCTTTTTCCATTTGTCTTAGAATTTGTGAATACTTAGACATTCGCCAGTTAAAATTTTTCCGTAATACCATGCTGATACCCGCAAATTGTTCAAGCAAACTAAAAAACTCTTCTAGTCTATCGTTATATTTTTTAATATAATACATTGCTATAGGAATCCAGTCATTATTATCAATTCTATTAAGTAAACTTAATAGTTTAATAATTTTCGGACGATGGCTGTAAAAAGAGCGATAATCTACAAGGTTCAAATAGATTTCACTATAAGGAATTAATATGTTGTCAATGAATTGTTTGCCTGTAATTTGGGAAAAGATGTCTTCGTATTCATCCTTATAATTCGCGCTTCCCTTTCGTTTTTGTATTATCATCCTAATATGATCAAATAGTTTATTAAATCTATCTCTTCCAAGTGATACTTCGACATCTTCCCATTTATCTGTATAGTAATCTTGTTCATCATCAGGAATTGCTCCAATTACTTTAGCCTTAAATATATCACTCGGTAGCAAATCCAAACCACGATCATTTAAAACAGTAAATATGCGAAAAGCAGAATCAAAATTAGGTGTTGAAACTACTACAATAAAACATAATGTAGCTAATACTAATGGAAGAGTTTTTAATGTGTCTTCATCTAATTCATTTAATCGATCAAAAAAGTAAATTGCATTATCTCGAATAGCTTTTTGGCTATCAGTCTTGAATGCTGTATTCTCTGATAAACGATGTGTCATACCTTTTTCTTGGATGTACTTTTTTAAAAACTCATCATCCCTTTTTCTTAAATGTAGTCGGTATGTGTCTTTTGTTCCTTTTATTTTGCTCCCCTTCTGCACGACCATTTGTTCAATATCGTCTGCATAATCATCGCTTAGAATATCTCGCAATACAGAAAATAAAATCGTAAGTGTAGTTAATCGCTGTTGTCCATCTAATACTTTTGACTTCGGGCCATCTTTTTTCACTAATACTATGCTACCTAAAAAATATGGTTCATTGACACTATTGACGTTAATTTCGTTAATGCCATAGTGGTCAATAAACTCTAATAAATCATCTAGGAGTTCCCCAGCTTCATCCGTTGTCCATGAGTAGGGACGTTGAACAGATGGTACTGTAAACAAATAATCATCACAAAACACTTTATGTAATGGAGTCTCTTGTGCAGTTAACTTTGTTTCCATAAAACATTCCTCCAAACTGTCTCAAAGAATTAGTACCTGTTTTTCCGCTTCAATATCTATAAATTCAAATTCATTATTAATTGCTATAGATTCTTCTTCAATAAGATTAAAACTGTGAATCACATAACAATACCCAAACGTTACGTTCAAGTGAAATAAAATAGAATTTATACCTATCATATTGTTATCGTT
>SEIO01000070.1 GCA_004145795.1 Lentibacillus lipolyticus
ATCGTTAGTTTCCTGATGACTTTCAATAAAAGAAACACAATCATATAAATTAACATCGTAACTCTTTAATGTTTTGACAAATGCATTTAGAACATCCACCTCAACGTAAGTATCCAAAAAGTCTTTTAATCCCTTATTTATTTCTATAGGTAACCATAATATTACATTCTTAAAATAAGATACATCTTTTCTACCATCATCAGTTAGAAAATAACCTACATGTTCAGTCTTAAGATAAACTATTTCATATTTGCCATCTACAAAGAGTTTTGTTTCTGACTTAATTTCATGTAAAACTTCGTTATACCTATCCTTAATAAATAATTTATTGTTTAATGTGTCTACATAAATGCTACCAATAACAAACTTTTTCTTATTTAAATCATCACGTATCCTTTAGAACCCATTTATATAAAACAGGAGAGGTAATACCCTCCCATTCATTATTATTAATTAACACTGTTAGTTCATTGACTTTATGCTAGTGTCAATGTGTTCTATTTCTTCTTTAGTCAAACCATATTTTTGGTATAGTTGTTGATCTATTTCATCTATTGTAGAAGACCAGTCTATATAATTATCAACTTTAAAATTTTGTAATGGGACAAACCTATAAGTGTTTCTGGTACCATGTTGACTGCTTTTAGCCAAGCTGTGCAAAAAGCGAACAAACTTAGTTTTCATGTACTTCGCTAATGAATTTGCACTATATTCATCTAAGCTTAAATTCATTCCAATAACTAAATATGTTTCTGTACAAATTGATTTAGGATTAGCTATTACAGTGTTTAAGTTATCATCACTAAGCTCAGTTCCTACATTATTAGAGTAAGGTGTTAATACCTTCCATTTATCAATCCAAGAAATGTTCCTTTGAATTTCTTTATATTCTACATAACCTACAGCACTTCTGTTTGCATAACATTTCACCGGGTTACTTAACTGATCACTAACAGCTTTAAATTTACTATCTTTCGTGAAGTTAGTAGAAAAACCAAACGGATTACGGGCAGACACTTCTGCTGTGAGACTGTTATCAGCTTTAACGTCGATTTTTTCTAGAATAGACATTGCTTTAGAATCTCTTATTAATATATTTACGTCTTTAAATTGTAATGGCCTAACTTCATCATTAACCTTTTGATTATCCCTGTAAGTAGCTACCCGTGTTTGATCTAAAACATTGTTATAAGTTAAATCCCATAAGAAATAACTTACTCCACCTCTAATGTTTGTATTTGGGAAAATATCTTCTGGAGTTAACCAATCATGTAATTCCTTTATATGTGGATCCTCTAGCATTTCTTTTCTGTATTCATCTAAACCTTTTCCACCTACAAACCAACGACTAGGAGTAATCATTGAAATATATTTAGGATTTAAAGCTTTAGCAGCTCGCACAAAATTATGATAAATCGGTCTTGCACTAACTTGGGCACCACCATCTATTTCTTGATATGGGGGATTACCTATAACTACATCAAACTTCAATGTGTTACCTCCCTTATATTTAAATTTGGATTGAACAATACCTGAAATTTCTTCTCTTCTATCCTTTACATCGTCCATTATCGAATCATAATAAATAACATTTGTATCCCAGTTATTATAACCTCTTAATGTTCTCTCGGTAATGGATTTTGCCATTGGTGTTTTAGCAATTACAAAAATGTTTTCTTTTAATACTTCTTGCCAAATATCATCTTTTACTTTATAAATATCTTTCTTACCTAAATTAGTAGTTCGCCAGTAATGTATTTTTTCCGTGTAAATATTATAGCTTGCCAGCAATGCATATAGCCCCGATTTTGAGTTTATCTCCAGAATCTTTGCATCAATATTTGCTAAAGAAGTACTGGTAATATGCCCTTTAGATACAAAGTTTGTATCCTCACCATCATGTAATGGATATTCAAAATTATTATCAAAGAAAGTTTCTCCACCTAAAGTATCGACAATGTGTCTATTTACAACATTCCAAGGTGTTAATATAGTTTCTTTATCAGGGTTTTTAAATGCAGAGAATATATCAGCAATTTTCATTATTCTTTCTCTAACCGTTGGCGCTGCATCCGCAGCTTTAGCCTTTCGTCTAATTCTTAGACCCGCTTCCACAAACACTTCAGCGTCATAGTACTTTGAAAACTTATTAAAAATATCCTTTGTAACGCCTTCTGGCATGAACTCTTCCCAAGAGTGGTCATCCACTAAATCTACAAAGTTATCAATATTAATTTCCTTATCATGCTCAATGTTTGCTCCATAAATCAACATTGGAATCCTTATACTGATTCCTCTTAATATACTTATCATGGTTTTGCGCTGTTTACGTTTCTTTTGTAACTCTTCATACAATTCCTGTTCCTCAGGCGTTCTCTCTTTTTTAGGTTTCTTTTCACTCTTTTCAGCTTTTTCCCATTCTTCATCATCAAAACCTTGATCGTTCACAGTTACATCTAAAGGTTTTTTTTCTTGTTTTGTACTACCTATAATTGCTTTTAAATCATTAAAGTCTTCAATATCAACTTCATCTAGCTTTAAGAGTTCATCATTATATAAGTTCTGATCATCAAATCCTGTTTTAACAACACGTTCAACCGCGGCCTTTTTCAATTGTCTTAACATATGTTCCACATTAATGGATTTCATGTTACTGTCTTGCATACTTATGACAGGACAAAAGTTTAGAAATTTACCCATTTCAGCTTTTTGTGCAGGGGAGTTTATGCTACCAGCTTTAGTATTTAGTTGAGCTGCTTGTGATACCATTTTTAATGTTCTATCTGGGGCAAAATCAAAAACATAACAATCTGTCTTGACCTTTCCACCAATACTTGCAGGCGTTTGAACTCGAAATGCGGTTTGTAAATAAGTTGAAGGTGATGTCGTATTAGAAAGCATTAAAACACCAGTCCATGCAGGTACACTAACCCCTGTAGTAAGTTTTCCACATGTTATGGTAATTGTGTATGAATTCTCAGGGTCATCACCGATCGCAGATTTCACCTTTTCCAGGGCATCAGTATTCTCCGATTCATCATCACCTAAACCAGCAAC
>SEIO01000071.1 GCA_004145795.1 Lentibacillus lipolyticus
AGGGGAAATACGCCCTTGACAGAACCTGACACAGGAAAGAGCTGGTTAGTAAGATGGGAAAGGGAAAACAATGATAACCCCACCTTATTTTTATAAAATTTGTGTCTTGACGATGGGGTCCACCTTAGAGTGACGTAGAATGTGGCTTGAAACATTCTTGTTGATTCCTGCTGCCTTACATGCTTCTTTCAGCGTACTGTTGAAGTATTGTTGACTGACCGTTCCTGATTTCTTCAGTGCAAAGAAGTAGAGTGAGTCAATCTTAGGACGATGGTGTTCAAGGTATTCCTTCATTTGCTCTACCAGATGTTCGTTCATGGGAACACGACGGTTTTTCCCACCTTTCCCATTGATGACCTGTACAAATCCTTCTTCCAAATTGACGTCTTTGAGGGTCAGATTGATGCATTCATTGACACGTATTCCTGTGTGTGCCATCATTACTGCAAAGTAATGGATGACTGGATGTTTGATGGCTTTTATGATCGCTTCAATTTCTTCTTTGGTTAGGTGGATTCGTTCAGACTCAGCTACTTTGATTCGTTCAATGTCATCCACTGGGTTTTCTTTAATGACTTTCTTTTTCTTCATGCATGTGAAGAAAGTGGCTAGTGCATTGATTTTCCGATTGACAGTTCGAGGCTTACATTTCCGTTCATGGACAAGGTACTCCAAAAAAGATTCGATGTGGTCTTGCTTGACCTCATCTACAAAGACGGGACCATTTGATTGCTTTGACATCCACTGATGAAATTGATTGGTGTCGATTTTGTATCCCCTTAACGTTTCATCTCTCATTCCACGACTTACGAGCCATTCTTTAAAAGTTGTAAGTGCCGAGCTCATAAGTACAACTTCTTCTTTGATTTTTTGCATGTTCTCCATCTCCTTATTTTTTCTATTTTAGGGACAGGCAAAGGCTAAACCCTTGCCTTTCTATTCTTCTTGTCCTAAACCAAGATGATTCTCTGAATCTAGGATACTTCTATTCCGAACCAGTCCTTCCAAAGCCTTTTTGGGAACTTTTAGGTTAAAGGTTGTATCTTCAAGCTTTTTAGGAGGTTTTTTCCCTAGCACCTTTTTACGTGCTTCTTGTTCTGTCTTATCAAACACTTGAGTCCTTTTAGAAGGACGATCCGATTCTGTGACAAGCCAGCCTTTACTCTTCCAATCTCTTAGCACAATTTTCGGGTCATCAAAGCCAAGTTCTTTTAGCTGTTGTTCGAGGACTTGCTTCAAGAAAGCAACCTCTACGTAGGAACCTTGAGTGAACATCTTTCCCCAACAATCATAGGGACGTGTTACAAAACCTTCTCGTTTAAAGTTAGACTGGTGCTGGATGATGAGCTGTATGACCTTATGCCATGCCTTCGAACCTATGTCACGTTTAGCGACCATGGCATCTTCTTGGTCAACTAAGAATTGTAGAATTTCCTCGGTATCCAATCCCAGATCAAGAGCTTGATTGGCAAGGTCAGCCGCAGCCATGACAAGAGCGTACTTTTTTGAAATTCGTGAACGGAACACTGTTTCTTGAAAAGCTTCTTCACAGCGTGTTTGCCAGCTTTTCCATGTGCTTTCGATGATGTCTAGTCCTTGAGAAAACAGGTATTCCACAAACTCTTTCCCAGCATGACCAAAGTTGTTTTGGATTACCTCACGAATGGCATCAGCATTTTCTGCTGATGTTGTCCATTGCACATTCGCATGTTCAAAGGTACGAATGGTAAGTCCAGGGTTTTGATTTGTTCTTTCAAAGATAGATTGCTCCCCTGTTGAAATGATGGTGAGTGACCATCTTCCTTGTTTACGCTGTTTGATTGTATCTGTTAGACGAGCTTTTTCTTGACCTGATGCTAGAACGTACAATGAATCGGTTAGGGATTTTGCTTTACTCATCGACAATTCATCAAGAACAAGTGGAATGCCAAAGTTCCCTCCTAGCAGGTTCAAGATGGCATTGTTTGTGCCATTCCATGTTTTCATGAGTCCTTTCTTCTTACTTGATGGAAAACCAAAGACTGACACAGCGTACAGAGCGGCTGTTGTTTTTCCTTGTGTACTGTTTCCAGCCAAGTGAAAAATGAGATTGTCGATGTCATCGTAGTAATGAGACAGGTATCCCACTATGGCAGAAGAAAATCCAATCGCTAGGATCGTTTCCAGTGGTGTATGACCGATGACTTGTTCCTTTGTCATTTGTATCCACTTTTCCTTATCCCCTTTTGGTTCTAGGTAGTATCCTCCTCCTTCATGGTCGTTGTAGGCATCCATTGTTGGATCGTTCGAAATCATCTCATGATGACGAAATACCATTTGTTTATCCTCTGATTTATGCCAGCCTACTTGCTGGAAAACAACCCGGTAAGGTGCTTTCTTTTGTTGTTCTCGCAAATAGGTAGCAATGATTTTGACAAATTCATGTGGAACGTCTACCCCTTTCGACATGAGCTTAATTAGTTCATTAGGCACAAGCTGTCCTAATCCAATATCGATTGTTTGGTACTTATCGTGAAGTTTATAGCAGAGCACTGCATAGACATCTTTATCGTCAATGTTCTGGACAGTCTCCAGAACGAACAATGGCTCACACATCTTAAAGGTCTTTTCTTCACCTGTTTCTTTATCCTTTTTCTTGAAGTACACTCCATCATTGTTGAGTACGGTATCGTTGATGGGAAACGATTCCCCTTTTATCAGTTTTTGCGGTGTGATGACTACTCTTATCTTTCTAGTCATTTGATTGCCTCCTTATTAGTGTTTGAAGATTGAGTGGAGAAGAGTCAACTTCTCCACCGAATATAATGGACCCAAGATTTTAGACACGAAAAAAGGAGATGTTAAGGTAGGTATATGAAACGCAAAAGATATACACCAGAATTCAAATCACAAATCGTGTTGGAAATCTTGAAGGAAGAAAAGGCAAT
>SEIO01000072.1 GCA_004145795.1 Lentibacillus lipolyticus
GACATGCCGGCCATTCTGCTGGAAAACTTATTTCTGGATTCGGCGGTGGATACGTGGCATTTAAAGCAGCCCTCCTTTGTGAGGGAATTAAGTACAGCCATTGCTAAAAGTATTTTAAAAGCTGTGGGATAAAATTTTTAACAAAAATATTGAAAAGTGGTTGTTTTTTAGCCCCTTCATAACTCTTTATGTAACACACAGCATTTGGTGGCATAGCCAAGCGGTTAAGGCAAAGGTCTGCAAAACCTTAATCCTCGGTTCGATCCCGAGTGCCACCTCCAAAAAACCAATCAAAGGAGGGTTAAAATGAAAAGTGAACAGAATAAAAAAAATGTTTCTAAAAAAGCAAAAACATCAGGTGGTATGTGTTCATCAAGCCGTGACTGTTGTCATTTACGAGGCTGTTTAGCAACTTATTATCATGTGTCAGGTGAACTTTGGGAATTCGGAGAATGTGGATGTAGTGGAGACAATTGGACTTAGTGTTAACAGTATGTACAAATAAGAAAGGATGATTTAAGGTGATTGGAAATTTGATTGATGGAAAACACTTACGAGGAAAGGAATTAAATCAAAAGCTCAATGAACTATACGAAAAGGAGCCTTTTAAAAATCTTATTGCAACTATGCAAAATCAAAAAAGTTTTGAAGTTAATGATTTAAACCCTAGAAAGGCATATGTATTTGATGCTGAATTCCGAGAAGAAGACAACATGCACTTTTTTAGCTCTTCAATTCTTCATTTAGTAGATGAAAAGGAAAATATAAGCATTCTCTATAATGAATTGCCCAATGTTCAGGATCACTATTTCGGACAAATTTTGCAACCAAACTCAAATGCATTACATGAGTATTTATATGATGGAGGCAAGGTTCAAAATAACCAAAAGAACACTGAATTAAATAAACTAGCTTTTAGTGATGACTATGAAGAATTACCAGATAATAAAAATTATAAATCTGGAAATTTATTTAACGATCAAATAGAAACACAATCATGGTTCACAGGTGATGGCTGTCTCCCAGGGGGTTACCAACATTGTGGTGGTAATTGCGGATATGATCTGGATCATGGTGGAGGGACTCCTATTAATGACACTGATGATTGTTGTGTAGCTCATGATAACTGTTGGAAAACTTACGGGGATTGGGATTCATGTTGCGATAAAAGATTGATAGAATGTGTAGCTGGGCATACAACAGTTGCAGCAGCGAGTATTAGGGAAGTATTTACACCAAGTTCTCTTAGATGTTTATTTGGCTAAATTTAAAAAAAACGCTACTAATCGTAGCGTTTTTTAAATTCAAGGTGTAAATTCCTCTTTATAGAAATGTCTGAGTTTTACTCCAGCTCAAGAGAATGCTTATTTAGGGAAAAGCGCCCATTTACTTTAAATCATGATTAATGTAAAAATTATTAAAACAATTAAAGGGAATATAGTAAAAAAACAATTTAACCCCTGTAATAGCCATATTAAAAGCGTGTTCTTTTTTGTTGCATAATGACTAATATAAGACAAAGAAATTAAACCAAATATAGGTGTTAAGAACAATAGTGGTGCACCGTAGTTCGGAGGTGAGGCATCTATTAATTCCTCAACCATGAAACCAACTGAAATAACGTTGATACCCATCAGTAATAATGGAATCCATAAATGAAATTCTTTCAAGTTATTAGACATAATTACTTCTTTCCCCCTAACTATTATTTCCGCTTCTCCATATAAAGTTGCCGTAAAGTAAAACCATGTATTTTATTTTAATGAATGCATCACTCTCTAAATTAAGTTAATTACAGACACATTTGACCATTAAATTTTGTTGAACGTATGTTAGGTTGTTCAGAAGAAACAATCCGCAATAGATTAAGACATATTGTAAAGTGGCTATACTCTTGTTTTCATTGTCAACTAGAGCTTCCTTTGCTACCTCGTTTAAATAACTTATGAAAGAATCCTTTGTTGTTTTCCTTATTATTTTCTGCAGCTATCTGCTTTCGCGTTTCCAGTGATTCATTAATGGACTGCATTAACGCTTTATCACGTTCTTCCAGTCGCTGATCTATGTATTCCTGCTGCTCGTCCAGCCGCTTTGTCAGCCCTTCTATAAGTTCATTCTGTTTATGTATCATGCTTTTTAATTCCATTATGTCGTCATTATGCGGCTTCGTATCGTTGTGTGTGTCAGTCTGATATGGCGTTATGCCTTCCTGCTCTGATTCGTTCCCATTATGCCACAGAATAACAGCCTCTGCCGATTCTCCCAGCGTCATGCCGTTATCCTTAAACGTTACAAGTTTCCGCAACGTTATGATGTCTGCATCCGTATAATAACGCTGATTCCGGTTATTCTTTTCAAACGTATATCCCAATTCTTCCAGCATGATACTGTACTTGCGTATCGTGCTGACTTTAAGCTTTAATAAATCTGCTATATCTCCCGGATTATAGACCTTCATACGCTCACCGCCTTTGCTATTCATTCTAGCGTTACAACGGTATAACGTAAACATATAACACAAAGAAGCTTTAAGGAATGACTATTCGTTATAAGTAAAACGCCTATCAGAATTATTATATTGACTTCAGAACGCCCTAACTTGAAGTTAGGCAGACATGACCTAGATTGAACTAGCCCGTATCCACACGCCGTTCACGATATGTACAAACTATGTACAAATAAACGCTATACCATGTACAAAGTCTGCACAACTTCAAAAATAACGATATCACCAAAAAACTTGGCTCTGCCAAGGATAGCACGAATGTGATATCAGTTTTCTATAATGGACCCAAGATTTTAGACACGAAAAAAGGAGATGTTAAGGTAGGTATATGAAACGCAAAAGATATACACCAGAATTCAAATCACAAATCGTGTTGGAAATCTTGAAGGAAGAAAAGGCAAT
>SEIO01000073.1 GCA_004145795.1 Lentibacillus lipolyticus
TGTAATTGTCAACTGAAAAATCCCCCATATAGTCATTTAAAAATCCCCCACCAAAACTTTCAATTAGGCAGGGGATTGATTGTTACTTAAAATGGTAAAGTCCCCAGTTGAAGCTCAAAATTCAATTTTTCTTGTTCACATATCTCCCTGATTATTAGATTTATACCAATTGCTGATCTTTAATCCACTGCTTTGTTTCTTTCAAACGATAAGAATTTCCATTCATATTGACGATATAAGCCTGATGCGACAATCGATCGATCATCGCTGCTGTCATCACAGGGTCTTGGAAAATCTCCCCCCAACGCTCGAATGAAAGATTCGTAGTGATGATGGTCGAGTGTTGACCTGCTCTTAATGATAAATGGGTGAATAAAAGTTCAGCTCCTTCTTTATCGAATGAGATATATCCCATTTCATCAGCTATTACCAGGTCGTATTTTTCAAAGCGATTTTGGAAGGAACGCAGCGTCCTTTCAGAGCGACATTCTTTGATGCGGTTGATTAATAATGGCACAGTGGTAAACCAAACCTTATAACCCCGCATACATGCTTCAATTCCTAATCCAATGCTTATGTGCGTCTTTCCGGTACCTGGGTTACCAGCTAAAATGACGTTTCTCCCTTCTTTGATAAAATCCAATGTTTTCAGACGTTTATATTTCTTCTGGGCATCTTCAGGTAAATCCAATACGGATAAATCTTCAAGGTATTTCTTGTATGGAAACTCGGCACGACGTATACGATTATATCTTGCGGTTTCCTGCCTGGAGTCCGTTTCCTGTTGTAATAATAAAGCTAAAAATTCTTCATAGCTTGCATCTCTGTTCGAGGCATCTTTAACGTGTTCTTTAAAGTGTTGTCGGATCACGGGCAATCTCAATTCTTTGCTGAATTGAACTACTTCTTCGCTCCAATTCCTTCTCATGCAATTCCCTCCTTAGCTCCGAGTGATTTCGTTTGAAAAAGCTCATCATAAGCTCGTAGATGCTCTTCGGCAAAATTGGTTGTACCACTCACTTCTTCATCACGGATAGCCAAGGAAGATGCCTCTTGGTTCTTGGCATACAATATTTTTATTTTCTCCGTTGTTACATGGGACGGATGGATTTTTCGTAATTCCTCAATCGCCTTTTCTATTTCTGTTACACTTGCACCTTCTTGTATATATTGAATCAACTCTATAAATTCTTTCGGATTCTTGGTATAATAAGCATCGTAGATATTTTTGATTTTTTGATCTGCCTGTTGTAAAGCCATACTACCGGCTAATGCACCAGGCTTTTTCTTTAATGTTTTTAAATAATGGTCTAAAACCAGTCCCCATTCATGTACCCCTGTCTTACGATGATGTTCAGCGATTCTCTCTCCATCATAAAAGAAGCTAATCCGGTTGGAGTAAATTTTGGCTTTTATTACTTTGCCGACCAAATGGTCTGGAACGGAATAATGATTTTGATCAACCACGACCGTTGAGAACTTGTCTACACGTACATTGGCTAATCGAGCCGCATCAAAGGCAGGAAGTGCCGGTAAAAGGTTTGGCTGTTCTTGCCTGAATAATTCATATGCTGAGCAGTCTTTTCCAGTTAGTTGCTTATGGTTAAGCCGTTCACAAACCTCCATAAGATATTGATTTGCCTCTTCCAATGTTTGAAAGGAATCCTGAAACGCAAAAGCCTTTCTTCGGATATACTCGACACTTCGCTCTACATGTCCTTTTTCATTGCCACTACGAATGTTACAGAAGCGATAATCAAAGGTGTAGTAAAGAGATAGTTTTAAAAGTGCCTCGGTTGGTTCTTTCTCTGTACCAACAAATCGTTTGACAGCTACTTTCATATTGTCGTAGACCATGGTTTTGTAAACCCCGCCAACCTTATCGAAAAACAAAGCATGAGCTTCCTGAAAGCATTCCGTTTTTTGTTTTGTGAACAAATATGCCATCCGATAGTTGCCATAGGCTGAAGTGAATACAGCCATTTGAAGCACCCGTTGTTTTTCATCAATAATTACCTTTACTTCCCCCCAATCAAACTCACACACATCTCCCGGTATATAACTCCCTTTTATGTATGCTTCTTTCGTCTTTTCCATTATCTTTCGCACAGTACGAAGTACCGTGCTATAACTGATGTCAAACCCCTCCAAAACAAGAACCTCATGTATATCTACAGGCTTCTTTAGTTGCTTCCGTAATCCTTTGCGTACTTTCATTTCGTTTTCTTGTAATAAGTCGTATATTCGTTCCTCCATTTCTTTAGTCAGTTTTCTCTTCGGCCTCTCACCAGTACGATACTTAGGCTTTTCAACAATGGTTCGAATGAGTTCCTCCGTATCCACGTCGGAATTTTGACTTTCAAGATCTCTCCTCTGTGATTCATATGCTTTAATATATTTCCTCACTGTTTTACGATCAAGCCCAGTTTTTCTAGCTATCTCCCTTTGCGATTTACCCTCCCTTAAATGCATTAGTAAGACCTCTTGCTTCATTTTCAATTCAATCATCGCTCCAGTCTCCCCACTTCGAAAAATGCATTTCTCCATGGGTTATTATAGACTAAGTGGGGGACTTTTCAATGACTATCGTGGTCCAGTTTTAGATTACCATGTACA
>SEIO01000074.1 GCA_004145795.1 Lentibacillus lipolyticus
ACAACGTGATTTAGGAGCAACTATTAATGAAATAATAGATAGTTATTGGCAAGATGATATTGATGAGTCAGAGATGATTGAATTAATTCAGTCATTGTGTGCAATGAATAAATCAAAGATGTTGAAAAATGGGGAATATACAACAATAATAAAACAAAAATGCGGGAAAAAGAGGCTAGATGTTGTTAATTGTGTTTTGGATTTTAATAATAAGATCCCTTTATCTGAAAATCAATTGCTTTTTATGAATGAATAAAAAGACAATATAGTGAAGAGGGTCGCTAAGTAGGATTAATTATAAATGAAAAAGGTGTCTATTATGGATCTTAAACAAATTAAATGTAAAAACAGAGTCGCGGATTACGGCGAGGTTTTAACTCCTGATTGGTTAGTTCATAAAATGCTTTGTATGATTCCTGATGATGCAACTAGAATAAATAGTCGATACTTAGAAAATAGTTCAGGTGAGGGAGCCTTTCTATTAGGTGTATTAAGCAGAAAGTTAGATAAAATATTTAACACTTACACTGATATAAATGATCGCAAGTTTTACACAGTAGTTGGAGTAAGTAACATTTATGGGTTGGAATTATTAGCAGATAACGTAGGAATTAGTAGAAAGCGTATGCTTGATCTAGTAAAAGAATACTTTATACATCGATACAAATTAAAAACAGACATTCAATTTTTAAAAACTATTGAGCATATAATTAATAAAAATATTATTAACATGGATGCTCTCACGTATAAAATCCCAATTTTTAAAAATGGGAAATTGATTTGTGACGAGAATGAAAATATAATTTATTCTGATGAACTAGGAAAAATATCAGAATGGGAAATTGACTATAAGACAAGACATATTCAAAGGGTTGAATATTTTTATAAAGATGTTGTGATTGAACAAAAAGATAAATTTGAACTACAAAACTTATTGAAAGAAGTGGAACCAACGCAATTGAGTTTGTTTGAATACAATCAAGAAGATGATTTATTTGATGAAGATAACTTTGTTAGAGTAGCTAAACCAATCAGAAAATATGAGAAAATAATTTATACGAGTTTATACAATGCGCATGTATTAAAGGGTGAGGATTAAATGAGTGTAAAGTACTTTCAGACTGCAGAATATAAATGCATTTATGTATTTACAATTCCCGGTGAATCTCATAAAGGATGATTAAAAATTGGAGATACGACTTATCAAGGTGACATCAATGACAAAAATAGTATTAAATCAACCGTGAAGAACAGGATTGATCAATATACAAAAACAGCAGATGTCCATTATGAGTTATTACACTATGAAATCGCAATAACAGATGAAGGATATCCATTTAGGGATTATGATGTTCATAACGTATTAAAACGCTCCGGAGTTAAACCTTATGAAAGTAGTAGGGGAAGAGAGTGGTTTAAGGTAGATTTGGAAACAGCAAAAAATGCAATTAAAGCAGTGAAAAAAGGGAACAAATCGTTAGGAACAATAAATGTATATGATTCCGAATTAGTAAATAAAATAATCTTCCGTCCTGAGCAAGAATCTGCTATTCAAGAAACTCTTAATACGTTAAAAAAGGGTAAGGACAGAAAGCTTTGGAATGCTAAGATGCGTTTTGGTAAAACAGTAAGTGCACTAGAGTTTGTAAGACGAGCAGAGCTTAATAATACATTAATAATCACCCATAGACCCGTAGTTTCAGATGGTTGGTTTGAGGATTTTTATAAAATTTTTAACAAAGATAACTATGCTTTTGGTTCTAAAAACAAAGGGGAAACCCTTGAAAATTTGTTTAAAATGAATAAGCCATTTATCTACTTTGCTTCTATGCAAGACTTAAGAGGATCATCAAAGATTGGCGGTGACCATGATAAAAATGAACTTATTTTCGACAACAAATGGGACTGCGTTATTATAGACGAAGCACACGAAGGAAATAAAACAGAATTAGCTAGCAGTGTTCATAAAAATATAAAACGTTCATTTACCCTAGCTTTATCAGGTACACCTTTTAATTTATTTGAAGATTACACTGATGAAGATGATATTTATACATGGGACTACGTAATGGAGCAAGAAGCTAAGTATGAATGGGATAACAATAACTTCGGGGATTCAAACCCGTATGCCAATCTCCCTAAATTATCAATATATACTTACCAATTAGATAAAGAATTTGATGTTCAAAGGTATATTGATTTAGAGGATAAGGCGTTTAATTTCAAGGAATTTTTTAGGACATACAGTGAAGATGACCCTAAAGTTTCAGGAAGAGGTAAATTTATCTACGAAAAAGATGTATGGAAATTCTTAAATTTGATTTCTCGTAGAGACGAATATGAAAACCATGCCACAAATTTTCCGTTTTCAACAGAGTCCTATCGTGAAAATTTGAAAAATACTTTATGGCTAGTTCCAGGAGTAGCTGAAGCAAAGGCACTTAGTAACCTTATGAATAGGCATGATATATTTGGAAACTTTAAAATTGTTAATGTTGCT
>SEIO01000007.1 GCA_004145795.1 Lentibacillus lipolyticus
TAGTCAAAATGTGATAATTATCACGGAATCTCGGTAACAGTATTGTCGATATAATTCTGTTGACAATGGGTTTGAGTTTTGCTAAGTAAGAAATAGACATTTAAAAATAATTGATATGGCTATATATTAGTAGACAAAAGAAAGGAGATGATAAGATGTTAGCCCACGTTAGCGTTAGTGGACGTGTCCAAGGAGTGGGGTTCAGATATTCGGCCCAGCAACAGGCAAGGAAACTTCAGTTGACCGGCTGGGTTTTAAATAAACCAAATGGTACAGTTGAGTTGGAAGTGGAAGGTGCTGAACAGCAGGTCCATGCATTTCTGCAAGCTTTAAAAAAAGGATTCACCCCGTTTATTCATGTGGAAAATATGGAAGTCAATCTAAACGAGAATGATAAAGGTTATGATGACTTTTCCATAAAGTGAACTTCATTAAGGTGTGTCTTCTTACCTGTTTATGCACAGGAATAAATAAAAAGCCGCTGACTTGTGCCAGCGGTTTGCTAAATCCAATATCTGCTTTAACGGTTCTCAAAAAATTGGCGGTTTAATTCGATATATTTGTTTTCCTCTTCCGGTACTTCATCTTCCATATAAATGGCTTCAACCGGACAGACCGCTTCACATGCACCACAGTCGATGCAAATATCGGGATCAATATAGAACATGTCTTTGCCTTCCTCTATACAATCAACAGGACAAACTTCTACACATTCCCCAGATTTTTCATTTATGCAAGGTGATGTTATAACAAAAGCCAAGCTAATTCCTCCTTCAGATTAGGGACAAATCATTCATATAGGGGTTGTTCAAAAGTTCGGATTATCCTCCTTTTGGAACACGCACTTATACAAGTATATTACAGAATTTTGTCTGCAGATTCAAGTGTTAGAGCACATTCTTGGGCGTTTATACATATCATTTACTATCGGATTCCTACGAAGGAGAGATTGTGTATGAAAGTTACCATCCGGCCCAATGATACATTCTGGTATTATAGTGAATTATTTGACATTCCGCTTGTATTGCTTGAACAATCGAATCCGGGACTGAATCCAACTCAACTAACGGCTGGTGAAACTGTACAAATTCCCGGCTACATGATTCAGAACCGTACCATCGCTGCTAATGATACATTATGGAAAATTGCTATGGAACAGAATGTCCCGGTTGACATGCTTCAGTTAGTAAATCCAACGATTAATCCCGCCAACTTACCAATCGGGGAAACTATAGCAATCCCAGAGCGTGTTCATCAATTAGTCATATCAGATTTCAACCATTATACATTTGCAAAAATGGTACGGGATATCCAGCTGCTCACAACCGTGTATCCGTTCATTAAGCATCAGTCCATCGGCAGTTCCGTCATGGGAAAAAATCTAACAGAGCTGCAAATTGGCAGCGGACAAAAACAGGTTCACCTGAACGGTTCCTTCCATGCCAATGAATGGATTACAACCCCTGTGATTATGCGTTTCATAAACGAATATGCACGGGCATTGACCAATAAAATGCCGATAAGGGGACTGCAAATGCTTCCCTACATTCGGGAAACCAACTTATCTGTTGTCCCAATGGTCAACCCGGACGGCGTCGATCTTGTTCTGAATGGCGCGTCTGCAGCCGGTACCTATCGAGAGGAAGTCCTTGCGTTGAATAATCAAAATCCGGATTTTTCAAACTGGAAAGCAAATATTGTAGGCGTCGATCTAAACAATAACTATCCAGCCAAATGGGAAGTAGAAGCAGAACGAAAACCTGATTCACCACAGCCGAGGGATTATCCTGGTCCACATCCATTATCGGAACCAGAAGCGATTGCAATGGCTGATCTCGCAAAGGTACGGGATTTTTTGCGTGTTAATGCGTTTCATACCCAGGGTGAGGTAATCTATTGGGGATATGAAGGGCTTGAGCCGCCTGAAGCACAGACGATTGTTAATGAGTATAGCCGTGTGAGCGGATACCGGACTGCTCGTTATATTGATAGTTATGCGGGCTATAAGGATTGGTTTATTAAAGAATTCCGGCGGCCTGGCTATACCGTTGAATTGGGCACTGGTGTTAATCCGCTGCCTTTTCATCAGTTTGAAGAAATCTATCAGGAAACATTGGGGATTATGCTAGCAAATCTTTATATGTGAACAAACGAGGCTGGGACATATAGAAACCTTAAAAAATCCGAACTGATTCCAACAGAAGAATCATCGTTCGGATTTTTGTTGTCTCTATTCTTTTGTCCTAGCCTCGTTATTGTACCTCTTTAAAATAATCTTTGTAAAAGCCGCCGATCCGATCGCTGTTATCCACGATAAAATAAAATTCATCGGTTTCATTTTTAACCTGATAATGCTCGCCCGGGGTCAGTTTATGATGCACAATAAATTTCTGAGCATCAGCATGGACGCATTCCACAGTTTTCATTGTTTCCCGTTCTTGCCAGTTTAAGTGTATCAATGATAGACGCTCCTATTCTATTTTGTTTACATAACATTGTTCGTAGATTTTATTCAAAAATGGACAAGTACTGTCCATATCCCTTTTCTTTCATTTCTTCTTTAGGTATAAATTGCATGGCAGCAGAGTTCATGCAGTAGCGCAATCCGCCTTTGTCTTTTGGACCATCATTGAAGACATGGCCTAAATGGGAATCAGCCTGTTTGCTTCTAACCTCCGTTCGGATCATCCCGTGACTGGTGTCGGTTATTTCTTCCACTTGATAAGGGTCAACAGGCTTGGTAAAGCTTGGCCAGCCACAACCTGCATCAAACTTATCCTGGGAGGAAAACAAAACATTCCCGGAAATTAGGTCTACATAAATTCCTTCTTTTTCATTGTCCCAATATTCATTGGCAAAAGGGGTTTCCGTCCCATTTTCTTGTGTTACATTATACTGGATAGGTGTCAAGTTCTTTTTCAGTTCCGTCTTATCCGGTTTTTGAGTCCAATGTTCTTTAATAAAAGCTTCCCGCCCGGAACCTTTTTTATAAAGACGGTAATGGAATGACTGTTTCTTGTAATAATCCTGGTGTTCTTCCTCTGCTTTATAAAACGGCTTGGCCGGGATAATAGGTGTGACAATTGGTCTCAAAAATTTTCCACTATTTTCCAATTCCCGTTTAGATTCTTCTGCAAGCCGCTTTTGCCGTTCATTATGATAAAAAATAGCTGTTTGGTACGACTCGCCCCGATCATTAAATTGTCCACCGGCGTCAGTAGGGTCAATCTGCTGCCAAAAGGTGTTGAGCAATTCCTCATAAGGCATCTGTTCGGGATCAAAAGTGATTTGCACTGCTTCCACATGGCCGGTGGTATTGGAGCATACTTCCTCATAGGTTGGGTTTTCCGTATGTCCGCCCGTATAACCTGAAATGATATTACGGATACCGGGGCGCTCATCAAATGGTTCCACCATGCACCAAAAACATCCTCCTGCAAATGTTGCTAGTTCGGTTGCCATAGGATACCTCCCATTTTCATTTCGTTAGTTCTATTTTTTCGTTTTCAGCAAAAAAAAATCAAATCCTTTGCCTGTGTTTAATGGAATTAAATGAACAGTTTCGGTGTTGATTGTCCTGATCTACTGGCAGTATTCTCTGTATCCGGTTCACTTATGCTTTCCAGAGATGTTTCGGGAGGCCCATCCGTGTCTTTTTCATTATTGGCCAATTGTTCAGGCGTATCCGTGCCGTCAGTATCTTCTTCCTCTTCATTTTCTCCCTCGTTTTCATTCAGTGCTTTTAGCAATTGCAGCATCATTGGCAGATTCTTAACCATTGGTCCATACTGCTGGATGATAGGTGCCGCAGATTGGACTGTTTTCAATACTTGCTGTACACTGCCTAATTTCTGTGAAAAACTGTTTATTTTCTCGGGTGATAATAAGCGCTGGGTATGGTTCAGTGTAAAAAGTTGCTGTAATCCGTTTGATGTATAGTGCTGGGGCTGCCCTGGCGAAAAAAAGCCCTGAGGTTTCTGAAATTGATGATTGGGGTAATGCTGGATTGGCCAAACCATCTTCATCCTCCCCTTCCATTTATGGTCACTAAGATTAGTGTACGTGACAAACGCTGAAAGGTGTAGGCTGCTGTGCCATAATGGCGGAAAGTTCGGGCCTTAAAGAAAAGAGAGGCCGGGAATCAAGCATTGAAGCAACGAAAATAATTATGCCCCAGCCCCCTTCATCGTCAAGGTTAGTCGCTTGCTATTTCCGCCGCAATGATAAAGCCAATTGAACCGGTAAGTAAGATTCCGAATACCACAACTAAAAACATAGTATCCCCTCTTTTCCCTTCTTTTATATACCGATTATAAACGGCTTAGCCTTGTTCGGCAGTGCGGTGTATCACGATTGCATAAAATTTCCCCGCATATACCAGTAATATTTCCCGGGCAACCGCAGGATTCAGCAAGAACTTACAATAAATGTTGCGAATATTGCTGAAAAGAGCTGAATTTTGCACAGTTCTGGAACTAGTTCGTTAGTTGGTATGCTTCCCATAAATCATCAAAGACAGAAAGTGCATTCGGAAATGGGCTGTTCCATTCTAAATAGTTGCTGATTTCATGATAATCAGCAGATTGTTTAGGAAAGTCATGATCGTAAAAGATCCAGTCAGCCAGCCGACTTTTGTTATCCGGTTCTTTTTTACCTCTATAAGTCAGTACATAGTGATAAAATGAACGCATGGTAAACCCCTTCACTATTCATAGTTGCCATTCTCCATAAATTGCTGGTGTTCTTTTTGCTTTTTGCGATAAACGGCACTTGATAAATAAATGCTAATCTCGTACAGAATGATTAGCGGAACGGCAACGACGAGCTGCAGCGCAAAATCAGGTGGCGTAATCAGTGCGCCTACAATTACAAGGATTAAATAAGCATACTTCCTCGTTTTCCGCATAAAGTCTGGCGTTAGAATTCCCAGTCGGGTCAGGAACATGGCAATGATTGGTATTTCAAAAAACAAAGCAAATGGTATAACAATCCGGAACAATAATTTGAAGTAACGGTCATATGTAAAAATTTCGTTGAACATGCCATTATTCAATGATAGTAAAAAAGGAACAATCAGTTGTACAAAAATAATATACCCAAAAACAACGCCAATAATGAACAAAATAAAAATAACCGGTATATACATTAATGCTGTCGTTCGTTCTGATTTTGTCAGCCCCGGTTTAATAAAGAGCCAGACTTGCAAACACAATATCGGCAATGTCCCGATAATGGCAATTATTCCTGCTAGCGTAATGTACACCGACACCAAATCTGTAAGACCGGTGACGCTTAACTTAAAAGGCAAATCAGCAGCTATAAAATCATAAATTTCTTCGACATATATAAAGCCTGCTGCAAAAAATAAAACAAAAAACACTGCTGTAATGATCAGCCGTTTCCGCAATTCCGATAAGTGTCCGACGACATTCATTTCTTTTTCGTTGTCTAATTGCTGTTCATCAGCCATTCGTTCACACTCCCACTGTTTCACACAAAAAAGAAGATGTAAGGTTTCCCCTACACCTTGATCACTTCACCCGTTTATTTGGATGTATGGTCATCTTTTCTGGAATCATCATCTGACACAATACCTTTTGTCGCATTTTTGAATTCTTTTAAGGAACTCCCAAACGCTTTACCGATTTCCGGAAGCTTAGAAGGTCCGAAAACGATTAACGCGATGACCAGAATTAAAATTAATCCTGGAATACCAATATTGCCTAATCCCATCATCATCACTCCGCATGATTATTTGCTTTCATCATCTTTCACTGCTTTTTTGACATCATTTACTTCATTCGAAACATCACTCGTTAAGTCCTGCGCCGAATTCTTAAATTCCTTTAATGTATGACCTGCTGCTTTGCCAATTTCCGGCAGTTTTTTTGGTCCAAAAATAACTAGTGCAATAACCAGAATAAGAATAAGTCCCGGGAATCCTATGTTAGCCACCATAAACACCTTCTTATCATGTATAATAAATTAAATAAATAAACGCACACAATACATCGTCATGCTTGATTAAAGTGTAACACGAGGGGCAGTCGCTGTACAACTTATAAATGTTTTGCTTCTTTATATTGATCACGATTATTCATATTGAAAAAATGCTTCTCCTGCACATGGCTGGGAATGTTTTTATAGTCTGACACATATAAGACATTTATATGCCTGAACAATGTGCGTACTTTTCGCTGATCGTCATCCAGCAGGTTCTGGATTCGCGGCAATACTCGCTTTCTGTAGACACCTGCCAATGGGTGCATTTTGTTATCATATACTGGGATTACCGCATCATAACTGCCCATTGACTGCAGCAGCAGACGATACACTTTCCGGTCAATAAATGGCATGTCACACGCAGCGAATGCACAAACATCTGCACTGGAATAATGCAAACCGGCCTCTATGCCTGCAAGTGGGCCCATACCTTCGTACCGATCACTATACATGTCTAACTCCAAAAATGTATACGAAGCAGGATCGTTTGTAATCACAGCTGTCTGCTGGCTAAATTTTTTCAATTCATTTGTCACATGTGTGATGGATGGCTTACCGTCAATAGGCAATAATGATTTGTTTGTCCCCATGCGGGAAGATTTTCCCCCAGCGAGAACAATTCCGTTGACCTGCATCCCTTCACCCCTCTGCTAAATTCGATCATATTGTAGGAAGTAATAATCATAAGGGTTTTTTTCATCCTGTTTCCCCTTTTCTTTCACTGTCAGCTCCCAGTTCTCATTTGAGAAGGTTGGGAAATAAGTGTCCCCTGCAAAAACCTCATCAATCAACGTAATATACATCCGATCTGCATAGGGCAGCAGCTGCCTGAAAATATCCGCACCACCGATAACAAAAATTTCTTCTTCAGGCCGCTCATGATTGCGATCCAAAACTGCTCCAATATGATGAACAGCCTCTATTCCTTCGGGAAAACCGGTCTGCTTGCGTGTAATAACCATATTTTCTCGGTTCGGCAACGGTTTTCCAATTGCCTCAAATGTTTTTCTCCCCATAAAAATGGTGCTGCCGGTTGTTTTTTGCTTGAAAAACTTCAAATCATTCGGAAGGTGCCATGGCAGATCATTCTGATACCCAATCACCCGATTTCGATCCATTGCTACTAGTAATGAAATCATCCGTTACAACCCTCCTTTCGATTATACTGCAATAGGTGCTTTGATGGTTGGATGCGGATGATAATCTGTCAGTTTGAAATCGGCCATTTCAAACTTAAATATAGACGTCTTATCTTTATTGATGTTAAGTACTGGCATTGGTCTGATATCACGTCCAAGCTGCGTTTTCACTTGTTCCACATGGTTTGTATAAATATGTGCATCCCCAAGTGTGTGAACAAACTCGCCTGGCTGGAGACCACACTCGTGGGCAATCAAATGTGTAAGCAGCGCATAGCTGGCAACATTGAATGGTACACCTATAAATATATCAGCACTGCGCTGATACAGTTGGCACGATAATTTGCCATCCCCCACATAAAATTGAAATAGTGTGTGACAAGGTGGCAAAGCCATAGTCGGTATATCTTCCGGGTTCCATGCTGTTACGATATGCCGGCGGGAATCAGGGTTATTCCGAATAGCTTCGACTGTTTCTTTCAGCTGATCAATCGTTTCGTTACGGGATGTTTTCCAGGCGCGCCACTGTTTTCCGTATACATTCCCCAAGTCCCCGAATTTCTCTGCAAACGACGGATTGTTCAGGATATTTTCCTTGAAACGATCCATTTGCTGCCGGTATTCTTCACGAAAAGTTGGATCCTGCTGGCTTCGGTTGCCGAAATCGGTCATGTCAGGTCCATCATAATCATTGCTTTCCACCCATTTTTTAAATGCCCACTCATTCCAGATATTATTGTTATGCTGCAGCAAAAAACGTATATTTGTGTCTCCTTTTATAAACCAGAGAAGCTCACTTGCGACCAGTCGAAACGGAACTTTTTTTGTAGTTAGAAGCGGAAAACCCTTACTCAAATCAAATCGCATTTGCTGGCCAAAAACTGAATAGGTTCCAGTATTTGTTCTGTCCGTTTTCTTCGTTCCATTTTCAAGTATGTAGTTACATAAATCCAAATATCCTTGTTCACCCTTTAACATATTGTACCCTCCATAAAAATTAGATCCTGTTCAGGACGTAGCCTGGACGGGCAAATCCGCTTTCCTACATTGTAACACAATCGTTAACTCACTGGCGCATAAACAAATTCATCAGGACATAAATCTTTTAAAAGCAAGTCACACAGGAAAGGGGATAGTTGCATGCTAAATGGTTCGATCCAACATGTAGTGAAGCAGTCTATTTTGTATAGCTACGTGTTAAGTCAGCCGTTTGCCGTTTATGTTGATGCATATCCTGCACTTCAAAATGAACAATTGCTTGAAGCCGAACAATTACAGTACGGACAGCATGGAGAAGCAGTCCGAATCCTGCAGCATAAATTAAACAAATTATCTTATCTTGATGATGAGGTTGATGGTGAATACAATGTTTTAACCGAACATGCGCTAAAAAAATTTCAAAAGGACCATCAAATTACCATTTCGGGCAAAGCCAACTTAACAACTCTTCACACTATCGTTGATGAAGAAAAAAAGCAATATAAAGAACAATTAAACGAAATGTCCGACTCCATTCATCCGGAAATGAACCCTGCAGATGTAAAAATTGTCCAGCGCGCACTAGAATATTTCGGTTATTACGAGGGAGAAATTGACAGTATTTATGGCCCGCTTACACAGAGGGCGCTGGAGAAGGCAGAAGATAAACTTGGTATGGAGCTCGTCGATGATAACGCGCTGGCCGCCTTATATGAGCAGGAGCAGAAAGAACAGGCCGGCCATCAGGAACCACAGAAGAACGAAACCGTACAAAAACAGAATACGAAACAAGTCAAGGTGAGCAATACTGGTTATTCGGGCGCTGTGGAAGCTGCATATGCGCAAGTAGGGACACCATATGTCTGGGGTGGGGAATCCCCATCTGGTTTTGACTGCAGCGGATTTATTCAGTACATTTTTCAAACGGAAAATATCACCCTGCCCCGGACTGTCAGTGATGTGTGGAACTTCACGGTACCTGTCAGTAAACCATCCGTTGGTGATCTTGTCTTTTTCGAAACATATAAACCAGGACCGTCCCATATGGGTATCTATGTTGGCGACAATAAGTTTATCCATGCAGGGGAATCACGTGGTGTTGAAATTAGCAAGCTGGGTAATTCCTACTGGGAACAACGGTACTTAGGATCAAGAAGAGTTCAATAAAAAATAGGATATTCTTGGAATAATTCCGCCTTTATCGCAAATAATAACAATATAAAAGATAAAGGTGGGATAAAAAGTGACTGGTTTAATTGTTAAATTACTCGTATGTCCAATTGCAGTATACGTTGCTGCATGGGTCTTTCCTAACGTCGAGTTTGGCTACTGGTATCAGCCAATTATTCTTGGTGTTGTATTGGCATTCGTTGGGTATTTCATGGAAAAAATGATGTTGCGTGAAGAAACAAATTGGTTGAGTGTCGGTATGGATTTCGTTGTCTCTGCCCTAATCGTATACTTTGGAGCTATGTTACTGGCCGATACTGCTGTTACCTTTTGGGGAGCTGTTTTAACCGGGGCGTTATTGGCTGTAACGGAAATCTTCCAGCATAACTGGCTTTTACGCAGTGACAGAGTTCAAACGAGGGAGACGGTACAAGAATAAGGTTAAACGAGCAGGATGTATTATACATCCTGCTCGTTTTCTTGGGTACTCCCCCATTCCAGCATGAACTGCCGTAAATAAGTTTCCATGAATTGGTGCCGCTCTGTCGCTATCTGTTTTGCACTATCCGTGTTCATCATTTCTTTTAAGTTTAGCAATTTATCATAAAAATGCTGGATGGATGTATTCTTCTGCTCTCCGTCATCGTCATGCCAAATGAGTTGGTCGTTGGAAGCTCCGTAAGCAAAGGTTCGCGCAATACCAATGGCGCCTATAGCATCCAGCCTATCAGCATCCTGTACAACCTTCCCTTCCAACGATTCCGGTGTTTTGCCTTTACGAAATGATACGTCTGCAGCCGCCTCCAGGATACGATCTACTTGTTCCTCAGTACACTGGATCGAATACAAGAAATCCTTTACATCCCATATGGCTTTTTTACGGTCTGAAAACAATTTTTCATCCCCAATATCGTGAATCCATGCACCGGCTTCACAAATAAACAGGTCCGCTTTTTCACAGGCTGCAATTTCCTTTGCTGTACGCGCAACCCGCTGCATATGGAAAAAATCGTGTCCTGTATTATCACTTTGAAAAATTTTGCGAACATAATCGCGGATGGCTGCTCGTTTTTGGTTATTTTCCATTAAAACAAACCTTTTACTTTTCCATTTTTGTCCACGTCCATATTTAACGCGGCTGGTTTTTCAGGGAGTCCGGGCATGGTCATCATGTTTCCTGTCAAGACGACGATGAAACCTGCACCAATCGAGGGCCGCAGTTCTCGGATGGTAATGGTGAAATTTTCCGGACGTCCAAGTAATGACGGATCGTCCGACAGAGAGTATTGGGTTTTGGCCATGCATACGGGAAGGTTCCCCCATCCTGCTTGTTCATAATATGCTAGCTGTTTTTTAGCCTGTGGGGACAATTCGATATCATTAGCACCATATACAGTTTGGGCGACTTTTCGTATTTTGGTTTCCAGTTTTTCGTTGGTATCGTAAACATAGTTCGGTTTTCCTGGAGTGGAATCAGCAACGGCCATGACTTTTTCAGCGAGTTCAGTACCGCCTGCTCCACCTTGCGCATAAACATCCGTTAAGGCCACGTCGGCACCGCGGGATTCGCACCATGACTGCACAAAATCGGTTTCGGCCTTTGTGTCTGTCGGAAATTGGTTAATTGCCACTACAAATGGAAGTCCGAACGATTCGATTGTTTCCATATGTTTCTTCAGATTTTCCATCCCCGCTTCCAATGCCTGCAAATTTTTCTCTTTCAGATTGTCACGGTGAACACCCCCATGCATTTTTAATGCACGGACGGTTGCGACGATAACAACTGCACTCGGGTTGATGTCCCCGGCACGCGATTTAATATCGAGAAACTTTTCCGCCCCCAGATCTGCGCCAAAGCCAGCCTCGGTTACTGCATAATCCCCTAACTTAGCCGCTGTTTTCGTCGCCATTATGCTGTTGCAGCCATGAGCAATGTTGGCAAATGGTCCGCCATGAATAATGGCTGGTGTATTCTCCGTTGTCTGCACCAGGTTTGGCTTGATTGCGTCTTTAAGTAAAAGGGTAAGCGCACCTTCTATATTGAGATCCTTTACTGTAACCGGTTCTTCGTCATATGTATAGCCAATCACAATATTTGCAAGCCGTTTTTTCAAGTTATCGAGACTTGTTGCCAGACAAAGGATGGCCATGATTTCTGATGCTACTGTTATATTAAAGCCATCTTCTCTTGGAACACCTCGTAAAGGACCACCCAGCCCGACAACAATCTGCCGCAATGCGCGGTCATTTATATCCATCACGCGTTTCCATACGACACGGCGGGGGTCAAGATTCAATTTATTCCCGCGGTGAATATGGTTGTCAATCATGGCGGACAGCGCATTGTTTGCCGTTGTAATGGCGTGAAGATCACCTGTAAAATGCAAATTGATATCCTCCATCGGCAATACTTGGGCGTATCCGCCGCCAGCTGCTCCGCCTTTAAGCCCCATAACCGGGCCAAGCGACGGTTCACGCAGGGCAATAAGTGCTTTTTGCCCGAGTCTTGTAAGTGCCTGTCCGAGTCCAACCGTTACCGTCGATTTTCCTTCTCCGGCAGGCGTGGGATTGATGGAGGTGACAAGCACTACCTTCCCGTCTGGTTTGCTGTCCAAGTTCTCCAATAAATCATACGATAGTTTGGCCTTTGTATGGCCATATGGTTCCCAATCTGCTTCCGTTAAACCCAAGTCTTTGGTAATATCCCCAATAGGTTTTAAAGTGGCCTCTTGTGCTATTTCAATATCCGTTTTCATAATGTGCGCTCCCTCCCCTTTTTGTTAGTTCTAGTTTAACGCATTTACACCGTTTTTTACATAAAAATCAAACACTTTTTTAACCGCTTCCATTTCCATTGCAGCAATATGTATAAAAGTAATCGAGTCAGGGTAAATTCTTGACTGAGGGTCTAAAATAAGCTATATTAGACACAAGCAATGAAGATGTATGGATTCATGAAGGACAAGCAGCTTCCAGTGGAAGTGGATGCATCAAGTGATCCATTACTTCACTAGCAAGTTGCTGTTTTTGTATTCCATGTATCTGATTTGTATTAACACGTTTTACGTGAAAGGTTTTAGGAGGAAATTTATAATGGAAAATGGCGTAGTAAAATGGTTTAACGCAGAGAAAGGCTATGGCTTCATCCAAGTTGACGAAGGAAATGATGTATTCGTACATTATTCCGCTATTCAAGAAGAAGGATTCAAAACGTTGGAAGAAGGTCAGAACGTTACATTTGATATCGTTGAAGGCGACCGTGGCCCACAGGCTGCAAACGTAGTTAAACAATAATATGTCACGAAACCATATACGAAAGCGGCAATCCGGAACCGATTGCCGCTTTTTTACGTTAGGAAAGTATAAACCTTCAGCTGGATTGCTTTTACTGAGTCATCAACGTATAATGGGTTCTGTTATCCGCGCTTGTTCATTTGGATGAAAAAACAGGGATAGCTAAATACGGCTATCCCTGTTTTTGAAGTACGTCATGCTGCTGGAACTACCCCGGGTGTGTCTGCCATTACGTCGCTCGTGTTAATGCCTTCTCTTCGCTTGGTATCCGTATCCTTAATAACAAAAGATGTAAAATTGGGAACAGAAAAGCTGTTAGCTCGGCACCTATCAGGAGCGGAATGGTAAATAATTCAACTGCCACGATGACATAGTTAGGATGTTTAAGATACCGGTAAGGTCCCTTTTTGATGACCGTCACTCCAGGTAGGACAATTATTTTTGTATTCCAAAAGCGGCCCAACGTATGCATGCACCATGCCCTCCCCACTTGCATTAGTAGAAACAAGCAAAGCAAAAAATAATTTAGTTGTGCAGTATGCGGTTTGGGGTTTAATGTAACTTCCGTTATTGCTGTTACAAAAAACAAGCAATGGAGAAGAACGAACCATTTGTAATGTTTTTCCCCTTTTTCAATTCCACCCATGCTTTTCATCCATTTTTCATTTCGTCTGGCAATGTACAGTTCACCAAGGCGCTGCATGATCACTGCCAAAATAAAAATCCACATCCAAGTCGTCAATGTTCATTCCACTCCAATAGCAATAATTCTGAACTGAATCCCGGCCCAAGAGCCGATACAACGCTAAGCATTTTTTCCGGAACGTTATCCTTCATCCATTCATATAGCACATATAATACGGTTGCAGACGACATATTCCCATGGTCCCGGAGAACCCGGTGTGCGTACAGGAATTTGGACGGCGGTGCCTGCAGTACCGTTTCCATTGCCTCTAGCACCTTCCTCCCCCCGGGATGTGCAATAAACGAGTGAATGTTGTGGGGTGATAATTGAAGATTCGCTAAAAATGTTTCGATATGTTTTTTCCAAAATGTTCGCACCTGTGCTGGGATACTTTTGGCAAAAACAACTTCCATTCCCCTGTCCGTTATATTCCACCCCATAACAGAATGGGTGTGTTTCTTTGTTGCAGAGCTTGTTTGTATAATACGAGGTTTCGTTTTGGAACATTTAATGGCAGATCGCCAGTTAGAATCCTCGCCCAGGAGCAAAGCGGCTGCAGCCCCATCCCCAAACAGGGCCGATCCAACTATATTGCTTTTGGAGAGATCGTCTTTCTGAAAGGTTAGACTGCACAGCTCACAGCAGACAAGGAGCACATTTTTATCCGGGTGGGCTTTTATCCAGTCGAAAGCACGTGATAAACCAATAGCTCCGCCTGCACAGCCGAGCCCCCATAAGGGCATTCTTACAACGTCTTCCCTGAACGGCCGTTCACTCATCATATATGTATCGATAGACGGTGTAGCAATGCCTGTACTGGAAACAAATATGATCATATCGATTGCTTCATATGGGACGGGTTCATTTAACAAATGCTCATTTGTCAAACAAGCATCAATGGCCTTCAGTGAATACGTTTGCGCATAGTGATGGTATAAATCATTTTTTTCCGCAAACGTGTGATTGTTACGAAGCCATTCCTCATCAACAACAAATTGCCTGTTATCAATTTGGGCGTTGTCAAAAACAGGCAATAGCCGGTTAATCATGCGTGACGCGGATTTATCAAAAATAGTACTGATGATTGACTTCACCGATTGCTGTGACATATTATGCGGAGGTATCCCCAATCCAATTGATCCTATCACCTCATAGCGCCTCCTTTCGTTCGAGAGCAGCCGATTATCGGCAGTCTAGTTTAACTACATGTATAAAATTTTTGACTCTGTTAGGCTCTTTGTCAGCAATAGTCATGTCCAGTTCCGACGTACAGGACGTACTAGTGCCGGCATTGGCACAGGACAAGGAAAGCTGCAAAGCGATACATCTTCGTGAGAAAAAGTGCTTTCCTTTTTCAAGGACGTGCCGAATTTAGCCGGCCAGCGCCTACCACCTCGCGGTTGATTTTCGGGGGTGAGCAAGGCGCTTGCGCTTTTCTTAATTTAGTCTGGATGTTTTTCGGCAAAATTATTACATGTTTTTAAAAGGTGGGTTGGAAATCGGGGAAATTAAAAAGAAAACCAGACAAGTAGCCTTCCCTCGTCTGGTTTTGCTTCTTCGATTTATCACTGCTTTGCACCAAAGTACTGATAATAGTTTGTCTGAATGAAACCATTAAACAGTTTTCGTTTCTTGGTTGCTTTTTGACCGTATTCTTTTTCAAAGTCCTCGAAAGCAGTCAAGATATACACACTCCAAGAAGGATGGTTTGTCATAATACGTCCAAGATGCTGGTAAATATCCGCTGCTCCTTCCTGATTGCCGATGCGTTTCCCATATGGCGGATTACCAATCAAATAGCCATTTTCGTTTTGTATAGACAGATCTTTGACATTCATCTGTTTCCAGCTGATTAGATCACCAAGCCCTGCTTCCATGGCATTTTCTTTTGCAGCGGCAGCCATGTTCTGATCAATATCCGTTCCCATGATCGCAAGTGGCTGGTCGTAATCAGCCTTATCTTCCACTTCTTCGAAAGCGTCATTCCAATACTTATTCCTAATCCAACCCCATTCCTCCGAAGCAAACGAGCGGTTGAAACCTGGAGCAATATTCTGCCCGATTAATGCTGCTTCAATTGGGATGGTTCCTGAACCGCAAAAGGGATCGATTAATGGGTAGTCCGGTTTCCAGTTCGTTAAAAGTATCAGCGCAGCAGCCAATGTTTCCTTTAATGGTGCTTCACCCTGGCTGATGCGGTAGCCACGCTTATGCAATCCACTGCCCGATGTGTCAATGGTCAGGATTGCCTCATCTTTATGAAGTGCCACTTCGATTTTAAACAAGGCACCAGTCTCTGGTAAATTGCCAGCTATGCCGTATTTCAGCTTTAGCCGTTCTACAATGGCTTTTTTTACAATTGCCTGGCAGTCCGGAACACTGTAAAGTTCCGATTTTACCGATTTTCCTGATACAGGAAATTCGCCATTCTCCGTAATAAAGCTTTCCCAGGGCAGTGCTTTCGTCTTTTCAAAAAGTTCATCAAATGTCACGGCGTGAAAACGTCCAGCCTGTAATTTAATACGGTCCGCACTTCGCAACCATAAATTGCAGCGTGGGATAGCACTTATTGGTGCATCGAAGATTACTTTTCCGTTATCGACTTCCACTTCATAACCAAGCTGTCTTACTTCACTGGCCACCACTGATTCAAGCCCCATCGCAGCTGTAGCGATCAATGTCACATGTTGAGCCATATAAACGATCCTTTCATTTCCAATGTCAAAGCAGTGATAGTTTACCACAATCCGTAGTTATGGACAAAAATGATACAGGAAAACAATTCTTGACTCAACTAAAATAAAAAACCCTTTCCGGCTGCATTACAGTCAGAAAGGGTATGTTCGGTTATAATGAGGACCATTGAATACTCGATAAGCCATGTTCTGTTCCGCTGCACTTCTGCGGTGGTCAGCCTTGTACAGCGGTCGTAATCATCTATCTACAGACATGTTTCCAATGCCTGTCCCTTTTTCGGTTCAATTCCCTAATCAAGGATGCCCCTACCTATTTTTGGGTTGCTCACTCGTGGGGTTTACCGCGTTCCACCCGGATCGTTTCCAATCCGGCTCCGTCACTGTGGCACCTTCAAGTGTATTCATCCATATCATCGTGTGAGTTAGGATTTTCCACTGCCGTTAGCCAAATTTGGCTACCTTGACTTATGATTTCGTCAAGCACGAACACTACAGGCATCGCAGCCTGTGTGAGCATGGACTTTCCTCTGTATAGGAAGTCTATACAGCGATTACGTGAGTATTCAATCACAATCTATGTATAGTTTAGCATAATTCTCCCGCTATGTCACTGGCAATCAAAACCAGTATTAATCAATCAGCATATTTTTTGCCGAAAACAGCTTTTTCCAGGTTGGAGACCCTTTTAAGAATATCATAGTTGACTTGGTGGTTTGGGGCCGCCGCACGACTTTTTGTCTGATCAGACTGTTTCCGCAGGCGTTCATTTTCCTGGCGCAGTTTATCAATTTCCTGCTGGAATGCTTCATAGTCCTGGATAATCGTATCAAGGAATTCATCGACTTCTTCCTGGTGATAGCCCCGCATGGCGGTTTTAAAATCTCTTTCCAATATATCTTTCCCTGTCAATTGAATGTGGTTTGTATTCATTTCACAGTCACCTCTGTATACCATTTTAATTTCTGTACTTTCAATAATCCACGTCGGACATGCTCATTTTCATTGTATTGACAGCTCTCATGATTTATGCATTCAGACTGTTCGGGTTCCAGTATAACACGAATAGCTGCTATTGTCTTATGGAAGTATGACAGCAAAAATAAAGAAGCCGACATATGTCAGCTTCTTCCCTTGCTTGCGTCCATATCATCAGATCGGAATGAAAATGGCAGCAGTTCTTCCATTGTAATTGTCTTCACATCATTATGTAGGTTTGTTAAGTGTATGTTCAGACTACTGTCAAAAAACTCGCTCATAACCTGCCGGCAAGAACCACACGGCGGGACGGGCCGTACTGTATCTGCGGCAACAGCCATCTCTGTAAATTCGTATTCTCCATCACCGACAGCCCTGAAAATCGCCACCCGCTCCGCACAGCAACTCACCGGATATGCGGCGTTTTCAATGTTGCAGCCGGTATATACCTTACCAGATTCGGTCTTTATTGCAGCACCTACAGGAAATTGGGAATACGGGACATAAGCTTTTGCGAGCATATCTTTTGCCATGGCAATCAAGTCATTGCGCTGCATGCCGGATTCTCCCCCTCTCTACGTTGAAATGGAAGCTAATTATAAAGGAATAACCGTCATTTGTAAAGTCTTTCATTCATCGTTAAGGTCAGCCAGGAGCTTGTCAAGGATAAAATGGATTGAGTGGTTCAGTTCCATATAACGTTTCCGCTTTACATCGACATAAAAGCTGTGCATCATCAATAGTTCCATGTTTTCCTTGGTGGATGTCACTTGTTGAGGATGGAGGTTGACCTGACGCTGCTTAACCGCATACAGCGCATTGTCTTCCCAGTCTGTCAGGAGGTTATAAATAGGTTCTGTATAAGTTTTTACCATTTGGAAAAATTCCTTATCCTTTTTGCTTTCAGGCGGATTGTTTGCATTGTATATTTGTTCAAGCTTGTTCAAATGCTGTTGGAATTGTTGTGTCTGCTGTAATAGTTCCATACTGAGATCCTGCCTTTTTTTATGAATTATTCTCTCCTAGGAACTAGTGTATCATTTTAACGTTTAAATCGCATCTATAAGCATTTTTTAGAATAGTTTTTATTCTGCTTCGGCAAGGACAGTATTTTCAAATGGGGTGACATCTTCTTGTTTTCGTACATGTTTTTTTCCATTAGTTTTTCCATCCTGACTTGTGTCCGGCTCAGTTCATCCTTATTAACCCGGAATTGGTCTCTGACACTTTTATCGGCTGCCATGGCGATTTTTTGTTCCATAAGGCGGAGCTGATCTGCCATAACCGTTATCGCATTCGCAAATTGTTCTTTATTGGTACCTTCCCTTGTTCCATCAGACAATCTTACTTCTGCCATCCGAATCACCTTCCTTTTAATCGATTATTTACTATTTCGGCGAAAGCAAAGCCTTCCCTGCCTGCTCGACAAAACTAGAAGAATAATGGCAAAACTAGTGTAGATTCGCCGAGTCTTAGGCAAACTAACAAGGAAAGGAGGGTGACAGCATGGAAAATAAACCGTCACAGCAAAAGACGAAGAAACATCACCAGAAGAAGGAAAACCGTACCCGAGATAAAAAACTGGATGGTCCCAACCGGACATCCACGTAAATTCGAATTCTTAGTTCACATCGGCATTCGCACGTCTTTTGCGGATGCCGATTTCTATATTTCCGTCACGATGTACCCGGTGCTACTATGTCTCTAACATAACTGTATGCGTATAACAGCTTCCTTCTGTTATAAAATGACTTTTTTATTCCAGTGTCTGGTTCTGCAGTTAGTTGATTGGTCCATTTTCGTTTTAAACCCCTGATTTTATACCAGTCCCGGCGAATGTTATCCTGATGGGTTATTACTGGGTAAACCGTTCTTAAAAACGGTGCTTTCTCAAAGTTACTGTAAAAAAACTGTTCATAATCTCGTCGGGACCCGGTATGTTCTGCCGTCAGCACAAAATCAAGCAAAGAATAATAAACATCTGGATGAAACATAATTGATGCAATCTTTTTTCCCAGTTCAATCCGTTTATTGATGTTCGTAAAATCATGAACAAATGCTCCATAAAGTGTTCCGAATCTGTTGGGAAGGAGAATGGCATTTAATAATAGCATATCCTGCAAAAGGTATGGCGGGCGCATAAAAATACGATACTGGAAATAATCCTGCTTGATAACCGGGGAATGGATAACATTTTGCTCGTTAATAATTAAGGCCGTCATCAGGCGGTTCCGATCGCCGTGTTTCCAAAAGGAACTCCATTCTTTTTTCATAAACTGCGAAACACGAAATTGGGGCAATAAATGGAACAATGGCTGATTGTACTGGATCGATAGCGCATAAGTAAGCAATTGCGGATAAGCATCGGAAAAAATGAGCCAGTTTGCCCGTTCGTACGTCATAAAAAGGCGGTTGCGCTGTTTCCCGGACAATACCTTCCGGAATGGCGATAAATGGAGATCGGTCATATTCCAGCCGGCATTCCGGGATACCATACTGGCTAACAGAGCCCATTTCAGCTCGGGGTACTGCATGTAAAAGTTTTGATATGCTTTTGTCCGGGAAACGTTGTCCAAATTATGCTTTTTTGTTTCCGTTCGTATATAATAAAAGAGCTTTCTTTCATTAAACACGGTATGACCTCCCTTCTTGATATATAGTCAATAGGTGTTTTTTTTGATATGATACAGTAGCATCGGGGGGAGTATACATGCATTACCCAAATGGAAAAAAGGTAGTTAATAATGAAAAGTTCTTATCCAAAACAAACCGGAAGCAGGAATTCAGTAATCGGGGTATGACACTTGAGGAAGATATCAATACAGCAAACGCCTATTATCGCGACACAGAAAAAGCAATTATTCATAAAAAGCCGACCCCTATCCAGGTGGTGAATGTCCATTATCCAAAGCGGAGTGCCGCTGTCATTACAGAAGGTTATTTTAAACAGCCCTCAACAACTGATTACAATGGTATTTACCGTGGAAAATATATTGATTTTGAAGCAAAAGAAACCAAAAATAAAACACGTTTTCCGCTGGCGAACATCCATGCACACCAGATTAGGCACATGAAATCCGTTGCAGGACATGGCGGTATCTGTTTTCTTATCCTTCGCTTTTCAGCTCATGAAGAAACGTATTATTTGCCAGCTGAAACACTATTCCAATACTGGGATGACCAATTCGACGGCGGGAGGAAGTCCATTCGTTACGAAACAATTAGGAAAGAAGGATACTTCCTTCCATTTCATTATTTGGCAAGGATCAATTACCTGGCAGTCATTGACAAGCTTTACTTTCAGATTGGAGGAGAATAAGCAATGGCAACAAATGGCCAAACGCGAACAGCACGACGGAAGCAAAAAAAAGCGTCCAAAAAACCATTGTGGAAGAAAATAGCATTATGGACGATTGTCGCTATCCTGGCAATCGGGCTCGGTGTTGGATCATTGTTCACCTATTATGTTGTCACAGCACCGGAAATTGATGCATCTAAATTGGATACACCGTTTTCATCGAAATTTTATGACAAAGATGGCGAAGTGTTTGCCGATTTAGGCAGAAAACAGCGTACGAAAGTTGAATATGACGATTTGCCACAAGTACTGATTGATGCTGTGACCGCCACGGAGGATGCCAGGTTTTTCGACCATCCTGGAATCGATGTCTGGCGGATTGGTGGAGCCGTCGTCGCTAATATAACAGATGGGTTCGGCTCTGAAGGGGCAAGCACCATTACCCAGCAGGTTGTTGAAAAGTCATTTCTGTCAGCAGAGAAGAAGATCAGCCTAAAGGTACAGGAAATGTGGTTGGCATTGCAGCTGGAACAGAAGTATTCCAAAGAGCGCATACTCGAAATGTATCTAAACAAGATTTTTTACGGCAACCAGGCTTATGGTGTTGCCAAGGCTGCGGAAGTTTATTTCGGGAAAACGGATCTAAGTGAATTGACCCTGCCTGAGGCCGCTATTTTGGCAGGACTGCCCCAGCGTCCGTCCGCATATAATCCATTTAAAAATCCGGAATTAATGAAAGAGCGGATGAATACAGTTCTGCACCTAATGGTTGATCACGGGAAAATATCTGAAAAAGAGGCTGAAGAAGCACGTCAAGTCGATATCCCTTCTCTGTTGACCGATGATAAACCTGATTCAACGCCATATCAGGCATTTTTGCAGCAGGTCCAAAAAGAAGTCGAGAAAAAAATTGATGATGATGTTGATATTTACACAGACGGATTAAAGATTTATACAACCATTGATACAGAAGCACAAGATTACGTGGAATTTTTGCTGTCAGACAGTGAAGACAATCCAATCAATTATCCTGGGCCCGTCGTTAACCCAGACAGTGATGAGGGCGAAAAAGTCAATATGGAAGCCGGCATGACAGTACTCGATACAAAAACTGGTGCCGTAAGAGCAATCGGTGGTGCACGTGACGGATTGGAGAATGGCGGCTGGAATCATGCCACCCAAATTGATCGGCAGCCTGGATCCACATTCAAGCCCATTATTGATTATGGTCCTGCAATTGAAAATATGCAATGGTCTACTTATCATCAGCTGAACGACGACGGCCCTTATGATATAGCGGGAACAGACAAACAAATTGAGACATGGGCCAACACCTACTATGGGTGGGTCACAGCAAGGTATGCACTGCAGCAATCTCTCAACGTCCCTGCCGTAAAAACGTTTAAAGAAGTCGGTCGAGCGAATGCCAAGGCGTTTGCAGAAAAGCTGGGGATTAACTTTAAGGACAATGACATTAAGCTGACAGACGCTATTGGCGGAAATATTGGTACGAACCCGATGGAAATCGCCGGCGCTTACCGTGCTTTTGCTAACGGGGGCATTTATAATGAACCTTATACGGTGACAAAGGTGGAATTTCCTGAAACAGGAAAAACCGTAAACCTAAAACCAGAACCTGAGGCTGTCATGTCCGATTCGACAGCATACATGATAACCGATATGTTAAAAACGGTCGTAACGCAGGGAACAGGCACAATGGCCAATATCTCAGGACTTCCGGTTGCCGGAAAGACAGGTACGACCACTAGAGATAACGTTGAGGGGTCCCCTGACGCATGGTTCAGTGGTTATACCACCAATTACACCATCTCCGTGTGGACCGGTTATGATAATAATAACATCGGCTTGCAAGGTGCCGAGACGAAGATTCCGCTTACGTTGTTCAAACATACCATGTCCGAACTATCAAAGGATATGGAGACATCCGACTTTACGAAACCGGACTCTGTTGTGGAAGTAGCCGTTGAGGAAGGCTCAAGACCAGCTAAATTACCAAGTGAATATACGCCGGAATCGGAAATTGTAACGGAATTGTTTGTGAAAGGAACACAGCCAACGAAAAAATCAGAGAGATACGACCAGCTTGACCCTGTAAAAGGTCTGAAGGCAGGTTTTGATAAAGATTCGAACACCATTCAGGCAGAATGGGAATATGATACGGAGCAGGATGTGTCATTTGAAGTAAGTGCCCGTGTCGATGGAGGACAAAAACAGGAGCTGTCCTCGACTGAAGAAACATCAATTGAAATAGCTAATGTAGAGCCTGGAACAAAGTATGAAATCCAAGTGATTGCAGTGAGTGCTGAAACAGAAGGAAATGCTAGTGAACCTGTTACAGCAACTATAAAAGTTCCTGAAGATATGGAAGATGCCGGTGAAGAGGAAAATGACGAGGAAGAACAAAATGAAAACAGGGAAGGCAATATACCAGCGGTTGGCTCCCTTCATGCGGAGCCATCTGACGGTACCATTGATGTTACTTGGCAGTATAACGGGCCACCAGCACAGTATGAAGTGACCGTTTCGCAGAACAGCACCCAAATCCGGACACAAACTGTTGAAACAAAAGGTATTGTCATTGAAGGTGATGGCGTACAGCCAGGACAGTCGTACACGATAACGGTTGTTCCTGTTGGTCAGAATGGCGCAAACGATGGGGTGAAAGGAGAAGCGAAAAGTAGTAAGATATCGGTGCCTGAGCAACCTGAGCAAAATGAAGAAGCTTTAGACTAAGAACAGGCCGGTAATAATAAAATACAGCACATTATAGGGGCAGCTTCTGCAAGCAGAAGTGCCCCTTTCATTTTCCTACTGCCTCTCGTTTTTTCATCCGTTTTTGACCTTCTCTACATAGATCAAGCAGCGGACATTCCGGACATTGCGGGTTTTTTGCCTTGCAGTGGTACCGGCCAAAGAAAATCATCCGATGGTGTGTGGCTGCCCAAGCTTCTTTTGGTACCTTTCGCATCAACGTCTCTTCCACTTCCAGGACAGAATCCTTCCATCGGCATATACCCAGTCGTTTTGCTACACGTTCAACATGTGTATCAACAGCGATAGCCGGTTCGTCAAAAGCAACTGAGGCAACAACATTCGCTGTTTTCCGGCCAACCCCCGCCAGCTTCATCAATTCTGTTTTTGTTTTGGGTACTTCCCCACCAAAATCATCGATTAGCATTTGACACAATTTGCGGATGTTTTTGGCTTTGTTGCGGTACAGTCCAATCGATTTAATATCCTGCTCAAGATCGGATAATGGGACGGCCAAATAGTCCTCTGGTGTCTTATATCTCTCAAACAACGACGCCGTTACTTTATTGACAAGGTTGTCTGTACACTGGGCAGATAGTAAGACGGCAATGACAAGTTCAAACGGGTTCTCGTGGTTCAGTTCACACTGTGCTTCCGGATACATTTCCTCCATTACCTCAAGACAATGTTGTACTTGTTTCTTATTAAGCATTCCCCCTATTCCTCCTCCAGCCAATTATAATAAATCGATGTATCGCGTTTCTCTCCCTCTGCCTCTTTTTTTCCTGTCTGCGCTTCATGAAAAGCTTTACTGGCTTCTCGGGCCTGTTCAACAGAATGTATGCCTTTCTTTTTCCACTCACGGAGAATCCGGTCAATATATTTGAAATTCAGCTTTCCCATTAGCACAGACTCTCGTAATGCCGCTTTGATAAGTGCAGGTGTCAATTCATCCTCATCCAGCCACGTATTAATCATTTCAATTTCAAATGGTGATAGAGGCCGTCCAAATTCCTGCTCAAATAAAATAAAAATGGTTCCCTCATGGTTGTCAGATGGGTCATACTGTTCTACGGTGAACAACTTCTCCCAGAGTGGATTCAGACTGTAAGCCTCTGTTAGCTGATTACGATCATTTTTCAGCTGTTCGATGGATAAAAAATTGTGTTGAATCAGCTTTCGCAATATATTCGCACAGTCTTTTTCACTAATGGTCAGATGGGCGGCTAGTTCTTCTGGTGTAGGAAATTCATTATTTTCCTGCATAAAGCGGACTAGCTGCAGTATGACCACCACTTCTGTTTCATTCAGGCCAAGTGATGCAAACCTTTCAAGCAGTCTTGTAGGTATTTGCACCTGATTCAGTAATATATTCTGAAATGAAATGAATTTAGTCATAAAAATCGATACACCTCATTTTTCCATATAGCACATAAGCGTTAAAACCCCTTGCGTTATAGGCAAGGGATTTTAATAAGGCATGCGCTATTACGATGTCAAAAAGTCACGGGTAAAGGCGGTTCAGCAGCCTTGGGAAAGGAATCGTTTCACGCACGTGTTCCACTCCAGCAATCCATGCTACCGTCCGTTCTAGTCCAAGTCCAAATCCGGAATGCGGGACACTGCCGTATTGCCGCAGTTCCAGATACCATTCGTACGCTGGTCCGGATAAATGATGTTCCTCATAACGTTGCTTCATTAATTCGGGATCATCAATCCGCTGGGAGCCGCCAACGACTTCCCCATATCCTTCCGGCGCAATAAGATCAGCACACTGGACAACTTCTGGCCGCTCCGGATCTGGTTTCATATAAAATGCCTTTATGTCAGTAGGGTAGTTTATAATGAAAACCGGCTTATCAAAGCTTTCAGCGATTGCTGTTTCATGTGGTGCACCAAAGTCTTCTCCCCACTCGATATCATCGAATCCTTTTTCTTTTAGCAATTGGACGGCATCATCATAACTGATTCTTGGGAATGGCGCTTGGACAGCTTCTAATTTTGTAGTATCACGTCCAAGTGTCTGCAGTTCAAGCTGACAGTTTTGCAGAACAGACTGCACGACAAAGGTCACATACTGTTCTTGTATTTCCAGGCTTTCTTCGTGATTGGTAAAGGCCATTTCCGGTTCAATCATCCAAAACTCAATCAGATGCCTTCGTGTTTTCGATTTTTCTGCACGGAACGTCGGCCCGAACGAGAACACTTTCCCAAGGGCCATTGCGGCAGCCTCCATATAGAGCTGTCCACTTTGCGACAAATAAGCGTCTTCATCAAAATATTTAGTATGGAACAGCTCCGTTGTACCTTCTGCAGAGGCACCAGTCAAAATCGGTGCGTCGACTTTCACATACCCGTTGTCATTAAAATATTGGTATGTCGCTCGAATAATTTCATTCCTTATTTTCATTACTGCATGCTGACGGCTGGACCGCAGCCATAGATGGCGATGATCCATCAAAAATTCCGTTCCATGCTCTTTCGGTGTGATTGGATAATCGGATGCTTCTTGAATCACTTCCATATCCGTTACCTGCATTTCATAACCGAATGGAGAGCGTTTATCTTCCGCGATTTTTCCGGTTATGTACAGGGAGGTTTCCTGATTTAAATTCTTTGCAAGCTGGAATACTTCGTCGGTGACATCATTTTTGGCAACGACTCCCTGTATGAATCCTGTTCCATCCCGCAGCTGCAGAAATGCTATCTTTCCACTGGATCGTTTATTTGTCAGCCATACACCAATGGTGACTTCTTTTCCTTCATGTGCTGGTACTTGTGCAATGGTTGTTTTCATAAGATGGTTACCTCCAATAAGCTATGATCGATGATTGTTTATAAAACGATTCATTCGATGGCTTGCTTCCTTCAATGCGTCGCTGGAAGTGGCGTAAGATAATCGTACATTTTCGTGTACACCGAAACCGGTACCGGGAACGAGTGCAACTTTTTCTTCTTCCAGTAAAGCTTTCACCCAGTCGTCGACAGTTTCGAACCCATTCATATTCATCGCTTCCTGGACATTTGGGAATAAGTAAAAAGCACCTTTTGGTTTTACACAGGAGATGCCTGGGATATCCTGCAGCAGACCGTATAATAATTCCAGACGTTCAGCAAATATCTGTCGCATTTCCGCATTCGGATCGCCATCCGTTTGATAGGCGGCAAGCGCTGCATGTTGTGCTATGGACGTTGGATTGGATGTTGAATGGGATGCAAGATTGGTCATCGGCTTGATCACTTCTACCGGTCCCGCAGCATACCCAATTCTCCATCCAGTCATGGCATGTGATTTGGAAACTCCGTTGATGATAACTGTCTGCTTTTTTAATGACGATGATATTTCCGCAATGGAAACATGACTGTCATTGGTATAAATTAATTTTTCATAAATCTCATCTGACACAATAAGAACATCATGTCTTAAACAAATGTCGCCGATTTCACGCAGTTCTTCCTTGCTGTAAACCATGCCAGTCGGGTTGTTCGGTGAATTAATGATGACAGCTTTTGTTTTTGGTGTAATAGCCTTTTCAATCTGTTCAGGTGTTATTTTAAAGCTGTTTTGTTCTTTAGCGCTGATGATTACTGGATTACCTTCAGCCAGTTTAATCTGTTCAGGATAACTCACCCAATACGGTGCAGGTACAATGACTTCGTCCCCTTTGTCTAATAAGACCTGAAATAGTGTGTACAATGCATGTTTAGCCCCAGTTGTAACGATGATTTCTTCCGCTGTATAACGAAGTCCATTATCTGTCTGAAATTTGTTCACAATTGCTTGTTTTAATTCCGGAATTCCCCCGGATGGAGTATATTTTGTATACCCATGGTTCATAGCATTTGCGGCTGCGTTCAGAATGTATTCCGGTGTGTTGAAATCCGGTTCTCCGGCACCGAGACCAATAACGTCGTGTCCCTGTTTTTTCAGTTCATTTGCTTTAGCAGTAATTGCCAATGTCGATGAAGGGGAAAGTGTTTTTACCCGACTTGCAAGTTCCATATTCATCCTCCTAGTTATATATCTGTTTAAAGCCAATCATTTCCAACAATTCTCCATTATTCATGGATACATACTTCATTATATAACGTCCTGCTTCATTTTCATATGTGATTTCCCATGCGGGTAATTGATCACCAGTGATAAGTGCCGGGGTGATATCAAACAATGTACAGTCATTGCAATTACTAAGCCAATTGGATTTGACGGTTGCTTCCTTCATTGTTTCAGTTTGATCGACCAAAACGGGCTCAGCATCATTTTCAGCGAATGGGTAAAACAGAATCGCTGCTTGCTTGTTGTCTGTTGCACCATGGATGACATAATAGGCGTCCTTGCCATGGAACCGTTCAACTTGATTTGCCGTACTCAATTTCGTTTCTTCTAGGGCTTTTCTTTTTATTGCATCGAATTCTGCTGTCCGTTCCTTTTGGGTTATATGATACAAATAAATGCCTGTTACGAGGCAGGAAACAGCAATAAAACAAATCGTTCCCGCGGTCCATTTCATCCATTTTGGGACTGCGAACCGGGAAAAGCGCCTATTCATATCTGCCACGCTCTATCCAATTAGGATCCATTTCTTCATCCCCCAGTTAAATACTTCATGTTTTATCACATTTTGCTACTTATAGTGTTATTCGCAGAGCTAATACTAAACGTACGGTTGAAATGAAGTATGTTAATCAGTATAGTGAATTTGTTTATTCATTTAAACCAAAATTTATCCAGCCCCATTCCATTATTGAACTTTACTGATGCATCATAAAAGATGCATCAGTTTTTTAAAAGACAAGACTAATTTTAAAACCAGGTTTCTGCTTTTTCCAGTATTGTCTGCGTGGAATCATAAGTGATCGGAACTTCCGGTATGGATTCGATAAAATAATGCCCATAACGTGCTTTTTTGATACGCGAATCGCATACGAAAACAATTCCGCGATCGTTTGCCGAGCGAATTAATCTGCCAAATCCCTGTTTAAACCGAATAACGGCATCTGGCAGTGCCAATTCCATAAATGGGTTTTTTCCATCTTCTTTTAAATGGGCTGTTTTCGCTTCGTATACTGGATGAGCTGGTGGCTGGAATGGAAGCCTGACAATCATGACACAAGATAGATCATCACCCGGGATGTCAACTCCTTCCCAAAAGGAGCTTGTTCCCAGCAATATAGCGTTATCAAATGACTGGAAGTTCTTTTTCAGCCTTGATCTGCTTCCGCTGGAAATACCTTGTGCAATCACCATGTATTCGTCCATATCAATCGTCTCTTTTATCAGGTAATAAGCCTTTTTCAGCATATCATACGACGTAAACAATACAAGCATTCTGCCACTCGTTATATCTGCCATGGATATAATTGCCTCGCATACAGCTGTAATAAAGTCATCCGGCTTTCCGCACTTAATATCTGGAAAATCGTTTGGAATCATTAGCTGCACCTGTGTTTCATAGGAAAATGGCGATATAATTTTATTTGTCAGAACTTTCCCTTCCGGCAAACCAAGCCTTTTTTGCATAAAAGTGAATGAATTACCCATGGTTAACGTAGCACTTGTCAGGATGATGCTATCCTTTTCCCGGAAAAAGTCATTTCCTAATAATGGACCAATGGCAACAGGCTCACTGTAAAGATAGACAGCATTTTTCGCCCCGTAAGCCTCGATTTCTATCCATTTGACTTCCTTGGATTTGCTTGTTAAAAACAAGTGTTCCAGCCGATCGATGATGGTTTGCAGGTCTTCCATATTTTTTTTTAATTCCTCGAGCGAAGCAGGGTCTAATGTTTCCAGTTTAGTAATCGGTGATAACAAATGGATCAGATCACGAACATAATAAGTAAGCCTTGCAGCCATTTCGATAATGGTGTTCCACATTTCTGACGCTGCATTGTTTCCGTCGAAGCGATACTGGAGACGACCAATATCACTTAGAGATTTATCTTTTTGCTTTTGTTCCAGAACATATTGGAACAGCATTCGGAATAGGTCATCTGTCTCATGCTTTGCTTTGGTAAAAAGGTTATCCCATTGTTCCACTGCAAACACGTCATGGACTTGCATCTCGCCTGCCAGCAAGTGCCCGAGCCAAGAATTTTCAGAAGTCATCCCCACTTGACTGAGCATGTTTTGTACAGATACGTAATCAAGTGCAGCTCCATAATGTTTTGCGGCCGTTTCCTCCAGATGGTGCGCTTCATCTATAATCGCTTTATCATAGGCTGGAAGCAATTGATAATCATTAACTATATCGGTGCACAACAATGCATGATTGGTAATCAGAATATCGGCCTGTTGTGCCCTTTTACGTGCCCGTTGATAATAGGATCGATTGAATTCCGGAGAAGATGGATCCATCGGCTCTTCCATATCACTGGATACTTTCCTAAAGAACAAATAGCCACTGGACGGAAGCTGGATTTCATCGATATCGCCTGTTTCCGTCTCCGTAAGCCAGACAAGAATCATTGCTTTCGTCAAAACGATGTCGTAGTTGTCCTCCTGCTCAAAAGCCAAAGCTCGCTCAAATTTATCCAGGCTGATATAGTGCTGTTTTCCCTTCAACAGCGCAACACGAAACGGAAACTGCACAAGACATCTGATTAATGGAACTTCTTCATCCAGAAGCTGCGATTGAAGCTGGGTTGTATAGGTACTGATGACAATTCGTTTCCGATTCCTGACTGCCTCGTAAATGGCGGGCAGCAAATATGCGAGCGTTTTACCTGTTCCTGTTTCCGCTTCAATCAGTGCATGGTTATGCAGCTGAAACGCATCATAAACGGTTTCCGACATTTCGCGCTGCCCTTCCCGTTTTTCGTAATGTTCCATTTGCTGCTGCATAGACCCGCCAGTCTCATAGATTGTGTCTAAAAAATGACCAAAAGAAGTATCCAGGTGGATGCTTTCCCGTCTCGTATTTGCCTGTTTATGGATGGCTAGTCCCTTGTATGTTTCAATGGTTTCATCTTGATGAATAGAAAAAGCCAGCTTCTGTTGTTGCTGCAGAAGCAATGAATATAAATCAGACTTCAATCCTTTTTCAAGCCTGAGTAAATGGATAACCGATTCATAAGGCAAGGATTGCAGTTTATCTTTAAGTTTAAGGAATAGCTTAGCCGTTACTTGTGCATCCATCAACGCGCGGTGCGGAGCTTCATGTTCTATTTGCAAATAACTGGCCAGTTGTCCTAGTTTATAGCTTGGTGCTTGCGGATAAAGTATCCGGGCAAGTTCTACTGTATCAATAACCGGGTTTCTGAGCCGGGGAAAACCATGGGATGCAAGTTCCTCATTTAGAAATCCAAAATCGAAGGCTACATTGTGAGCAATCAGCCAGCTGTTTTCCAGGAGAGCTGTGATTTCTGATGCTTTATTCTGAAAAAATGGTGCATGGCGTACATCATTGTCCGTAATGCCTGTCAGGTTTGTAATAAATGGCGGAATGGCCATATTGGGATTCAGAAATGTAGAGAACGCTTCTGTTATAACGTCATCCTCAATAACAACAATGCCAACTTCAATGATCTTATCTGCATTCACAGGTGAATGGCCTGTCGTTTCCAGATCCATTACAACGTATCTATTGTTCATAATGCCACCTTACTCTCTTTAATACATGGTGCATTTGTTTGTAGCCAAGTATGGCAACATACAAGCTTTTATAAGTCCTCTTCACGGAGCCACTCAATCTCGCCTGAATAAATTTTCTTTATCTCCTTATCACTGGTCCGGGCCAGAAGTGCACCATCCTCTGCAATACCTAGCAATACAGCATCCAGTGAGTTTCGAGGTGTTCGGATACGAATTTTTTCGCCGATTTTATATCCGTAGTACTCCCACTTGGATTTAATAGGCGAAAAACCATTTTGCATAAATGTCGCATACACTTGCTCAAAACGACCTAAAATTTGCTGAATTAAGTTTGTCGTATGGCAGCTTTTGCCTGTTTCCTGCCTGATTGATGTCGCTTTTTCTTTTAATGGATCAGGAAAATCCGTTTCCATTTGATTAACATTTAAGCCAATTCCAATCACAACATATTGAATACGGTCTTGTTCGGCTTGCATTTCAGTCAGTATTCCCGCTGCCTTTTTATGATTCAATAAAATATCATTCGGCCATTTTATTTTAGGATTAGCTGGCGTATGGACTGTTAATACTTCGGCAACAACAGCGGCTGTCATCAATGTCAGCTGCGGGGCTAATCCGGGATTTAAGTCCGGCCGAAGTATAATGCTCATCCAGATTCCTTTCCCCTTTGCTGAATGCCACTGCCGCTCCATCCTTCCCTTTCCCTGTGTCTGCTGATCAGCAATCACGACCGTTCCATTTGGGGCGCCGTTTAAGGCCTCCTGATGTGCAATGGTTTGCGTAGAATCGGCCATTTGTTTATGTACCATGTTTTTTCCGATCCAGTCTGTGCCAAGGCCCCAAAGGACTGTATTTTCACTGACTTTATCCGGTGATGTAACGATTCGATAGCCCTTTCGGCGTACTCCCTCAATGGTATACCCGTCCTTTTCCAGTTCCTTCATGTGTTTCCATATGGCACTGCGAGAGATATTTAATTCCTCTGAAAGCTTTTGGCCAGAAATATAAGTGTTTTCATTTGTGTTTAACAGTTCAATCAGCCGATATCGTGTGGATGCCATTGTACCCAGTCCCTTATTTCGTTTTTATCATTGCTTAAATCGCCGGTAACCACTTTCTTTTCAAGAATGTCAAGCAGTTCTCCTACCCAGGGACCGCCCTTTGCATCCGGGTAGAGCCGCATCAGGTCCTTGCCATTTACGGCCAGGTCCTGCTTTGAATGAATCGGCAATTGCTCATCAATTGCCAGTATATCCTGATAGGTAACGGATGAATGTAAAACCATTTTTGCCAGCACCGAAAATGCTTTATAGCAGTCTTCACTCAGCCGGTAAACAAGCCATCGATTAAGTCCGGCTGTCTGAAAATGCTTCATCGCTTTGTTTAGTTCAAGTGCCTGGTGTTTTACCTTATTGGAACATTTCCATCCTTTCACCCATTCATGGATACTAACAGCAGGCTCCAGTCTGTGTAACAACGTAATAACAGACCCCATTGATGGCAATGGCATAATTGGATCTGGCAGTCTGTCAACCAATCCCGGGTGCCCCTTTATGATGGGCAAGTGTTCGTGTATTCCTGTTGTCTGTAAATAGTCAATACCTGTCTGAACACAGGTTCCTGCAAAGAACTTTTCCATTTCATGAGCAATTCGTTCCACAGCAATTGTTTCGATCTCCTGTTTGACTGCCATCATCGCATGCAATGTCTCTGTGGCAATGGAAAACCCAAGCTGACTCGCGAAACGAATGGCACGTATGATGCGAAGCGGGTCTTCCTGAAACCGATCAATTCCATTCCCAACCGTGCGGATTTGTCCCCGCCCAATATCCTCTTGCCCGTCAAACAAATCAATGATGGTTCCTTCTTTGTCCATCGCGAGTGCATTCATTGTGAAATCCCGGCGCTTCAGATCTTCATCAATGGTTTGCATGAACTGTACATCGTCGGGATGGCGCTGGTCTGAGTAATCACCATCCATTCGAAAAGTTGTCACCTCATATGACTGATGGGCATACCGGACAATCACTGTGCCATGTTCCAGTCCAACCGGAATAACTTTGTCAAAAATTTCCTGAACTGTATCAGGTGTAGCTGACGTCGCAATATCTATGTCGCCAACGTCACGATCACACAGTAAGTCACGAACACAGCCCCCGACAAAGTAAGCCTTATATCCATGACCTTCGAATATTTTTAATACATCAGCCGCTTGGGTTAATCGATCAGGAAATCCCACATTATCACCATTTTTCTTCTCTTCTTAATATATTAGTTTATCATATAAATCAATGTATTGCTGAACAATAGACTGCGAGCAGAAGTTTTCTCTTGCATGTACCAAAGCATTGCGGGAAAAAGACGTAAGTGCTTCCTCGTCCTGCAGCAAGTCAACTGCATAATTCGCCGCGCAATCAGTATCACCAAGTTCAACGATGAATCCTGTCTCATTATGCTTGATTACTTCCGGAATACCGCCGATATTCGTACCGATGCATGGCACTTGACAAGACATGGCTTCCAGGAGCACTAGACCGAAACTTTCCTTTTCGGACATGAGCAGTTTTAAATCAGAGATAGAAAACAAGTCGTTCACGTTTTTCTGTTTACCTAGAAAAAGCACATCGTCCGTAAGACTTAATTCTCTTACAAGCTGGTACATCGACGTGTATTCCGGACCGTCACCTACTAAAAGCAATTTCGTATTCATTTTATCATGTATTTTCTTGAACGTATAAATAACATCTTGGACACGTTTCACTTTACGGAAATTGGAAATATGAATAATAACTTTCTCATCCGGTTGTATGCCATACTGATGGCGAATTCCTGGCAACGTCTTTTTAACGTAGTTTGCTTCATTAACGAAATTGTAAATAACTTCAATATCTTTTCTGACGCCAAGCATTTCTTTTGTTTGACCAACAAGGCTATGTGAAACAGCTGTAACGGCATCCGATTGTTCGATTCCGTGTCTAATCATTTTCCGCAATGCGTCATCAATACCCAGAACGGTAATATCTGTTCCATGCAGTGTGGTGACGATTTTGACTTCTTGTTCGGCTATATCTTTTGCCAAAATAGCACAGATAGCATGCGGCATGGCATAATGGACATGGAGAATATCCAGTTTTTCTTGGTCGATGACCTCAGCCATCTTGTTGGCCAGGGCAAGGTCGAAAGGAGGGTATTGGAATACAGGATAATGGCTGACCTCTACTTCATGATAGTAAATATTAGGATGGACGTGATTTAGCCGAAACGGAAGACTGGATGTAATAAAGTGTATCTCATGACCTAGCTCAGCCATTTTCATCCCCAATTCTGTAGCTATAACACCTGACCCTCCAAGTGTTGGATAACATGTAATACCTATTTTTTTCATGGTTCATTACCTTCTGACTGGTTTGGATGTCTATGTTCAAGCCAATGAAAATCGTCCCTGGCTAATGTGGAAATCATTATTTCTGCAGCTGCACGATTCGTGGCAAGTGGGATTAAATGAACATCACATAACCGCATTAACGCACTGACATCAGGTTCATGTGGCTGTGCTGTCAATGGATCCCTAAAAAAAATGATCCCATCCATTTCGTTGCTGGCTATTTTTGCGCCAATCTGCTGGTCTCCACCGAGGGGCCCTGATTGGAAGCGATGAACAGTAAGTCCGGTCGTTTCACTTATCCGCTCACCCGTTGTCCCCGTTGCAAACAAATGGTGATTTTTTAACACGTGGCTGTATGCCAAAGTGAAATGGATCATATCCTTTTTCTTTTTGTCGTGTGCTATCAATGCAATATTCATTGGCACCCCGCCTAATCTAATATATTTTCCAGTCCATAGACCAGCCTGTCCAAGTCGGTTACTTTCTGGATACAAAGTTTAACCCCTTCCATGAACGAGGCACGGTTATAGGAATCATGCTTAATCGTCAGACCCTGTCCGGGGCCGCCAAAAAGTACTTCCTGATGTGCAACGAGTCCCGGCAGCCGGACGCTGTGAATATGAATTCCATCCGTTGCAGCTCCCCTAGCACCTTCAAGCGTTTCTTTCTCTTCCGGGTGTCCCTGCTGTTTGCTTTCCCGTGTTTCCTGCATCATCGCAGCTGTTTTAACTGCTGTTCCAGATGGAGCATCCAGTTTCTGGTCATGGTGTTTCTCGATGATTTCAACATCAGGTAAATATTTGGCAGCCGTTTTGGCAAACTGCATCATCAGGACAGCACCAACAGCAAAATTTGGAGCAATGATACAGCCTGTCCCATGTGTCATCGACAAGTCTTTTAATGCCGCAATTTGGTCATCTGAAAAACCTGATGTGCCGACAACCGGGGGTATACCATATAATAAAGCCAGTTTTGTATGTTCAAAGCCTGAACCAGGGACGGTTAAGTCAATAAACACATCCGCATCAATCTCCTGGAAACATGCTTCCGGATTCTCATAGATTGGAACCTGCAATGCAGGCAACCCTTCGATATTTTCCAATTGTTTTCCGCCATTTTTCCGGTCAATGCAGGCAACAAGTTCGAATGATGTTTCACGATGAACCATATGTACAGCTTCGTTCCCCATTTTACCGCGCGGACCTGCTATAATAATTTTTTTCGTCATTGGATAGCCTCCTGACTGTGCTGTATAGTTTGCAGCAGCGATTAATCTTTTTTTGTCCATCGATCGCTGTCTCTTGTTTCAATTTTTTCCATCGATTGGTTGAATGCTTCGGACAGGTCGATATCAAGGGAATTGGCGAAACATGTCAGAACAAAAAGAACATCACCAAGCTCCTCTTCCATTGTCTTCGGCTGTTCAGAAGCTTTTTTTGGTTTTTCTCCATAAAAGTGATTAACTTCCCGGGCAAGTTCCCCGGTTTCTTCACTCAGCCTTGCCATTAAGCTCAGCGGAGAAAAATATCCTTCCTTAAATTGACCTATATATTGATCGACCCTATCCTGCATGTCACTAGTACTGTATATCGGCTGATCAAATTCCGGCATATGGGACGCTCCTTAGTGATTTATTTGATTCAATCTCCTATTATGGTAGCTAAAAGGCTCCCGTTTGACAAATCATAAACGCTGCGGCTGCATTGTTCTTTACAACCAAATTGTCTATAATGGTAAAAGTGCAGTCAGATTTACGATAAAATGCATCATGATTGGAGGGAATACTGGTGATCTTTGGGTTAAAAGTTAAAAATATCATCTTCATTCTTTTGGGATCTGCTATTTTTGCATTTGGCATTGTCCATTTTAATATGCAGAATAACCTCGGTGAAGGTGGTTTTACCGGTATCACACTTCTGCTTTACTTTATCTGGGGCTGGGATCCTGCTATTTCAAATATCGTTCTTAATGTGCCTGTTTTTTTTATCGGCTGGAAGTTTTTTGGCCGCAATACATTTTTGTACACGATAATTGGTACGCTGGCCGTATCCCTATTCCTGTCTATTTTTCAGATCAAGCCATTCCAGATGGACCTGCAGTCTGATATGACACTGGTCGCACTGTTTGCAGGGGTATTCATTGGCATTGGCCTCGGCATCATATTTCGTTATGGCGGTACAACGGGCGGTGTTGACATCATTGCCAGGCTTGTTCATAAGTATGCTGGCTGGAGCATGGGCCGGACTATGTTTCTTTTTGACCTGTGTGTCATTGCAACGTCCATATTCACGTTCCTTGATATGGTCCAAGGGATGTATACCCTTGTGGCTGTTTATATCGGTGCCAGAGTGATTGATTTCATTCAGGAAGGAGCCTATGCAGCACGTGGAGCAACTATTATTTCCAGTCATAGTGATCAGATAGCTGAAAATATCATCAATGAAATGGACCGCGGAGTTACAGTGCTTAACGGGAGAGGCAGTTTTACAGGTGAAGATCGGGAAGTGTTGTATTGTATCGTCGGCAGAAATGAAATCGTCCGTCTAAAAAATATTATTAACGACGTTGATCCTCATGCTTTTGTGGCAGTCAGTTCTGTACACGACGTGGTCGGAGAAGGATTTACACTGGATGAAAACAAAAATCCGTTGAACGATTAGGCCGATTCTATCTTAATACGCTGGTAAAAAAAAGTGCCGCACATCCAAAGGGAACGCGGCACTCTCTTTCATTAAAAGGTGTAGTTATTCATTGCTTGCAGCATAAATTAAGATGAACCGGACCAGTTCAGCAACTGCCACAAGTGCGGCAGCAACATAGGTCAGGGCTGCAGCGTTTAAGACTTTTTTCGTCGGACGCTCTTCATTGTTTCGGATAATCCCGGTTGATACTAATTGTGCCATCGCCCGATTCGAAGCATCGAATTCAACAGGCAGCGTGATTAACTGGAACAGCACTGCTGCCGAAAAGAAAATGATTCCGAGCAGAAGCATTTCGCCCATGCCGAAAATCATACCGGCAAAAATTAGGAAAAACGAAATATTTGAGCCCTTTGCAGCTGCAGGAGCCAGTGTTGATCGGAATCGTAGAAATGCATAATCTTCCGCATCCTGAATTGCATGACCTACTTCGTGTGCTGCGATGGCAGATGCAGCCATGGACTGGCCATGAAAATTATCGCGTGAAAGGTTTACCGTTTTCTTCCTTGGATCATAATGATCGGATAAAAATCCTTTTGTCTCATTAACTTGTACATCAAAAATACCATTGTCATTAAGGATTTTACGGGCAACTTCTGCCCCCGTCATGTGGGATGATGTTGCTTTTTTGGAATACTTTTTATATGTGCTTTTCACTTTGGATTGAGCCCATAATGGTATAATCATTAATAGTGCTATATAAATCAAGTAACTACCTAGTCCACCCATTGTCATTCCTCCATCAAGTTACGGTATTTGCTTATGGTCAATTATAGTCAAAAAAGAATGGCAAGTCAACTGTTTGAATCTTTATTTGACTCCTTCGTTTCCTCTCCTTTGTATTTTTTCCAGCCGACATACGTTAATGTGATGGCAATTGACCCGCCAACGATTCCTACAATCCAGTAGAATGGGGTCATTTTGACATCGCCAGCTGTTTCCACTGCAGCAGTCAAATACTGTGCAGAAGCGACGTTCGGTGCGTATAACTGCAAATGGATGTATAGAAGAAAAGCAGTAGTCAGTATGTGTCTTATCGTAAACGGTCTATTCATGGGGTTCACCTCACATAACATCTTCACTACTAATGTATGTGTGGTTTTCCCAACGTATAACAGCTAACTTTTCGCTTTTTTCCGTCTGATTGTGAGCCAGTAAGTGATCAATATCGACAGAATACTGAGCCAAAAAGTAAAATAGCCAATTTCATTCATATACATATCAATCGAATTATACACTGGCATCTGCTCAAATACATAATCAATGACATCGTTATGTAAGGTCCAGACGGCAGCGAAAACAATATGCCGTCGTTCGATTCTATAAAAAGGTGCATATAGTAGGCCCTGAATGGCCATTGCACCATGTGACACCATCAGCATGTACCCCGCCCAGCCAAGTGTACCATCAACAATCAATGTAAGCAGATTCATTAGGACGGCCCAGACACCATACTTGAACAATGTAACCATTGCAAGTGCTTCCATATATGGAACATTCCGGTTAAACAGGAAAAATAACACAAACACAGTAAAAAACAGAGTTGCTGTTGGACTATCCGGGACAAACAACAAAAATATTTCTGGTGTTTGATACAGTTGGAAACGGTACCAATAAAAGCCGTACACCGTTCCAATCAAATTGATCCAAAACAGGATAAGCAAAAATCGCTTGTCAGTGAGGATGTAACGTAACATGTGTCAAATCCCTTCTTTTATAATGTTTTCTAAATGACTGTTGCGTATTGCGTCATTCCAGAGAATCAAACACTGCTGAACAATATGTATATAATGCGTCGTAGTTTTGTATATGTTAAACCGCCGCTACGGAAATACACTGGGGTGCTCGTCGTGTTGCAAGTGGTTTCAGTGAAGCAGCACTCCTCGCAACTCGCAGCGTACTCGACGAAGCGGCTGCTCGTCGCTGCGGGGTCTTCGGACACGCGCTGTTCCCGCAGGACAAGGAACGCTTCGGCAGCGATACATCTTCGTAAGAAAAAGCGGTTTTCTTTTTCAAGGAGTCACCGCCCTCCGCTCACCCGGACTAGTGAAGTGTTATCATGCGTTTTCTTATAATGATTCCTGCTTGAACAAATAGCTTATAAACACAAAACTAGCGGAGTAAAAACACGAAGACTCCTGTGGGAATGCGCAGTGTGAAGACCCCGCAGAAAAAGCGATCTTCTTTTTCGAGGAGGCTGAGGACAAGCCCACGGAAAGCGTAGTGTTTTTACGGAGCGTGTGTTATAGCACTCAATATTTTTGATGTTACGACGCATTTTCTATCAACTGTGCCGGAAAAACAATAACGTTCACGGAAAGAGCCTTTATGATTTTTAAACATAGTAAGAAAACAGCTATCTTTCCAAGAAAGCTTTACTAACGTTTTATACTATCGTTACTTATAAAAAACACCTTCACCAATCTGTTTTGGCGAAGGTGTTGTTGTATAAAACATGTTCATGTTACTGTTCATTAACAGATACGATGAAATCTGCCAGTTTCTGCAGTTCTTCATCAGATCCGCTAAACTGTCCCGGCGGCATGGAACCTATTCCTTCTTTTGCAATCGTAGCGATTTCGTCCGCGGAATAATCAATGCCGATTAGTGCAGGTCCCGCAGTACCCCCCATGTCTTCTCCGTGACAGCTCATACAGTTGTTTTCATATAGGGCATATCCTTCTGATTCTTTGTCAATTTGCACTTCTTCAGACGGTGGAACCGGTTTGTTTGCATCCGCACGCTGCTCCCAGTCCACATGTGAAGCTGATTTATAGGTCAGCCATATCGTGGAAGTGAGCGCCAGCAGCATCATGCCGACTGCAATCGGACGCTGGTGCGGACGTCTTCCCGGTCCGTTGTCAAGGAAAGGCGCCAGCAGTAGTCCGCCGAAAGCTAATCCGGGTATTATTATAATACCGAATAAAATATAAGGCCCACTGGCAAAATCATATTTCAGCAGTTCGTACAGGAACAGAAAATACCAGTCCGGTAATGGTATATAACCGGCAGCAGTTGGATCGGCCATTTTTTCCAGCGGAGCCGGGTGAGCCAGTGTCATGGATAAAAAGCCAACCAGAAACACAGAACCCGCCAGCCACTCTTTTAATAAAAAGTTCGGCCAAAATGCTTCCGTTCTGCCAGGGTACTCTGAATAGTCTTTTGGTATATTTGATTTGCGCTCCGAGGATATACGTGAATCCCCGACGAACTTCATTCCTTTACCCTTATGCACAGCTTAACCTCCTTTGTTTTATAGTGGTCCGGAAATTCCCTGTCTTCTGATCAGTATGAAGTGAACGCCTAATAAGGCGAACAGTCCTGCAGGCAGGAAGAAAACGTGAATCGCAAAGAATCGGGCCAGCGTTTGGGCACCAACAATTTCTTCATCCCCGGACAGCAATGTTTTGATTTCATCACCAATTATAGGTACGTCTTGTGCAATGTTTAAGCCTACTTCAGTAGCAAAATACGCTTTATTATCCCAAGGCAGCAGATATCCTGTGAAACCAAGTCCCAAAATGGTAAAGAACAAGAGTACTCCAACTATCCAGTTCAGTTCACGCGGTTTTTTGTACGCGCCCTGGAAAAATACGCGTAATGTATGTAGCAAGAGCATTACAATGACCACACTTGCACCCCAGTGGTGCATGCCGCGCACAATTTGACCGTGAGCTACCTCAGTTTGCAAATAATAAACAGAACGCCATGCATTTTCAATATCAGGCACATAATACATAGTCAAGAACATACCTGATAAAATCTGGATGACGACGACGAAGAACGTCAATCCCCCAAAGCAATAAACAAAAGCAGAAAAATGATGGGCTGGATTAACGTGCTCAGGAACTTCATGATCCGCAATATCACGCCATATCGGCGTAATATCTATACGCTCGTCTATCCAGTCATAAATCTTTTGCAGCATCTTTTATTACGCCTCCTCTCTTGGCTGTGCTTTTCCAAGGAATAACATGCCATTTTCAACTTTGTGCTCGTAAATATCAAGTCCGGCTGTTGGCGGTGTTCCTGGAACATTCATGCCATCTTTATAATACAGACCATCATGGCACGGGCAATAGAACTTATCAGGATGGTCATCACTGCCTTCCCATGAAACAACACAGCCTAAGTGTTTACAAATCGGGGAAAGGGCAACAATATCGCCGTTTTCGTCTTTATAAACCCATGCGGATTTACCTACTTTGGATTCGTACCAGCCATCCACCTGTTCAATTTCCCAATCTACACGTTGTGGTTCATCCGTAATGTCTTCAACAGCAAGTTTAACATTAGTAAAGTCGCCGGCTGCTGAACTTTCCTGGAGTACTGGGTCAATGGCCATACGCAGTGGTGAAACCATCAGTCCGGCTGCCATAAAGCCACCCACACCTGTAAGCGTATAATTCAGAAACTGCCGACGGGATACTGGTTGTTTGCCTTCGCTCATGATTTTTTCCCCCCTCTATACGTTTTTCACGGACAAGTTTTATTAAATCAGATTACTAGGACAATACCATGATAGCGCAAACTATAGGACGGGTCAATATAAATCCCCTGTACATCCGGTCAATTCTCAGAGAATGGATGCAAGCGGAAAAGCATCAAGATAAATCGATCAGGTTTTTGAATCCTTCCAGTAACTTCTGATCAGTTCGCTGACCTGCTGCACGTGTTCACGGATAATTGACTGCATGCGTCCGGGATCAGCTGATTCATCACTGGTTATCGGAAGCCAAATCATAGTCCCTGGGAGCGCCTGTTCATGTTTCTTCCAGCTGGAATCAGATGTGATAAAAAAAACGTGGTGAAATGGCTGTGCCTGTATATCATTCATCCAATTCCGAATGCGATCTAATTCCGCTTCTTTGTCAGCTGTTTTCACATAATGGTATTCGGGTATCAGCATCACCCTTCCGGTCAGTTCTTTTTCCAATTCACGCAAAAATACAGTAAGTGCTTCCGATTGAAAAGCATCCTTATCAAGTTTTGCATCGTTTGATAATTGAAATGGAAGCAATGGTACAACTGCTGTATCTACATATTCTTTTGCTTGGATAAATTGCTGTAAATCTTTTTTTATCCATTTCATAGTATACTCCCTGCCCTTCTGTCTATTCTGCAAATAGCAAGAATTTATCACGTGTATTTATTATGCTAAGGAAACAAAAAAAAATCAACCTATCCAATCAGGAATTAGGTTGATTTGATTTCATGCGATCAATCGCATGAAGCTGTTCAGTAAGTTCGTTAAATGTCTGCCGGTCTCTTTCATCAAGCGCACAGTCAATTTTTCTCTTTAGTGCTGCACGCTGGTACTCATGTACCGTTAGATCCAGTATCTCTTTTGCCGTATCTCTGTCTTGTTTGGTGATAAAATAATCGTCAGGAATGAATGGGTTTTCAACAAGCACTGCCGCATAATTACTGTTCTGATGAGATTTATTAAAATTCAATTGGATGTACAATGGCTCGTTCTGGTTCATGCGAATATCATGGAATGACTTTTCGGCATCTGTTGTAACTAACTGTTTTTTATAAAAACGAAACGGAACTTCTTCTGAGCAATGACTGGTCATGATGAGTCCCCTAGGGCAATATTTTGCCTCACGAACAAAGTGTATGTTTTCCAGCAGATTCTTATGATTGATAATATAATTGAGAATCCACACACTCTCCCGTTTTTTTAACTGATAATGGTTCAAAAACCACTGGATAAAACTTTTTTTGTCTTGTACGGAAACAGGAGTCTGCATTTACCAGGATAACCTCCCTCACTCTCCATTTAGTCTTATCGAACGTTTCGAGTACTCTTCAGCCGGGATACATATTCTTCAATGTCCGCATCAAGTGGTTCTAAGCGCAAATACGCTTCAAACAATTGGATGGCGTCGTCAATCCTCCCTTCTTCTGTAAGGAAATAGCCATATTCTTTAAGGAAGTCACTGTCTTGGTTTAAGCTATTATATGCTTCCCTATAGTGTTTTAATGCATTGTCATACGATTCTGTTTCATTATAAGCACGAGCTAGCTCCCATTCGTACAGTGGGTCTTTTGCCCCGGTCTGAAGAATCGATGTCAGCAAATCTATGATACTTTCCTCTTTGTTCTGCTGTTTCAGCAATTCAATTAAAAACAGCACGGCTTCTTTGTAGTCGGAATCAAGTGCGATAGCTTCACGTACCCACTTCTCACTATCTTCATCATTATTCAGCTGGTGCGCCATGGATCCGGCGAAAAAATACAGTTCTTTATTAAACTCATCTACTTGAATTCCCTGAAGGGCAGTATCATAAGCTTCCTGGATCATTTCTTCCGACTCGTACGCTTTCGCCAATTGATAGTAGGCAGTATGGTAATACATATCCTGTTCAATTACATGTTCCCAGGCTCGGATAGCAATGTCGCGACGCCCGGCATGAAGCGCCGTGAAGCCGTATTTAAATAAAGTATCCGGATCTTCGCTGTCGATATCCTGGTAAATTTCCAGTGCCATTTCATATTCCCCGGACGCGGCATACGCTTCAGCCAGCCGGTCGTTGACGGATACATGGTCGATTTCTTTTGTAACGGGAAGCACTTTTTCATAGTACGTAATTGCCTGCCGGTAATCACCATTGGAAAACAGCAGTTCACCAAGTGCAAAATCGATAATCGGTTCATTCGGCTCATGATGTTTTGCAGTAAGAAGTTTTTGTTCGGCAACTTCAAAAAGGCCCTGCGCCTGATACAAGTCCGCCAACTGCAGTAATGTCTGTACATAAGCTGGGTCGTCTTCTTCAACCTCATTCAGCAGATTGATGGCCTCCTCATCGTTACCCTTTTCAATATATACATCTGCAAGCATGATTTTTATTTCATTTTCTTTTGGAAAACGATGCATTAATTCATCTAATATATCAGCTGCCTCGTCCAGAAAACCCCACTGAATATATAGTTCCGCAATCGTAAATTTTTCTTCATCGTCGGCTTTTGGGAGATAATCCTCAAGAAGCGATATTGCTTTTTCCATTTGCTTGCTTTCCATTAAATTGACTGCTTCCATTATGGTGGTGTCCATCAGGTACATCCTTTCTGCTGTCGTGCGCTTTTATCTTTTCATCATACAGAATACAATTTTTTTATTCAATCAGAAAAGAATCTGCCTGAGCAGGCAGATTCTTTTTATCGATTGGTTATATCGCGCAAATGCTGAAAAAAGTCGGGATAGGATATAGCAATGGATGAAACGTCATCAATGACTACTTTTTGTTTGGCAATCAAAGAAGCGATAGCCAGCATCATGGCAATACGGTGATCATGATAGGCCTTTGCTTGTCCCCCTGTCAGAGCAGACTTACCGTTGATGATCATCCCATCTGCTGTCGGTTCAACGTCTGCACCAATTCTGTTTAGCCCATCCACTGTTGCTTGAATTCGGTCCGTTTCCTTCAGCCGAAGTTCTTCCGCATCACGTATAATGGTTTCACCTTCTGCCTGAGATGCAATGAGTGCAATAACGGGCAGCTCATCAATTAGCCTTGGGATTATATCGCTTTCAATAACGGTAGCTTTTAGCGGGCGATGAGCAATTGTAATGTCGCCAAACGTTTCGCCGCCAATGGTTTGTTTATTGGCAATGCTGACTTGTGTTCCCATTTCGATTAAGACATCGATTATACCGGTCCGGCTATGGTTGAGACCAACCCTGCGAAGCGTTAATTTACTGCCGGGTACGATGGCCGCCGCAGCCATAAAGAACGCAGCTGAAGAAATATCTCCAGGAACGGTCACATCCGTTGCAGCTAAGGAGCTTTCCCCCGTCATCTGTATATGACAACCGCTCGTTTTAATATCCGCACCGAAGGCCTCGAGCATATTTTCCGTATGGTTTCGTGACGGTGTTTCCTCCGTGATTTCCGTTGTCCCTTCCGCAAATAATCCCCCGAGCAAAACGGCAGATTTGACTTGGGCACTTTTAACCGGGAGTGTATAATGAATACCTTTAAGATTTCCCCCTCTGACTGCAAGTGGCAAGTAACTGCCATTGTTTCTTCCGTCAAAATGTCCCCCCATTGCTGACAGGGGCTCCACAACACGATCCATTGGCCGCCGCGTTAAATGTGGATCACCATATGCCGAAGTGAAAAATGGCATACCAGCCAGTACCCCCAACATCAACCTGGCAGTTGTTCCCGAGTTTCCAAAATAAATCGGTTCATAGGGTTCCTGTAAAGCCGCCAAGCCACGACCATGGATTTTCAGTGATGTTCCCTTTTCCTCTATTTCCACACCCAGTCGCCGGAAAGCTTCCACTGTACGACTTGTATCCTCGCTAATCAGAAATTGTGTGATGGTTGTTGTACCCTCCGCAAGTGACCCAAGTATGATAGCCCGGTGTGAGATTGATTTGTCTCCGGGTACCTGCAACTCACCGGATATCGGGGATGACGCAGGTGCCAATGTCATTTCTTTCATTAGTTTCCTTCCCCCTTGACTGCTATTCTTCCAGCATTAATTCATAGCCTTTATCCTGCAATAGCTGATAACTTTTTTGCTGCTCCTCTTTTGTTGAAACACTAAGCCGCAAAGCGCCTGTTATACCCTCACGAATTTCAAGAATTTGAATATTGGTTATGCTGACATTTTCCTCTGCCAATAAATTGGCAACAGAGGCTATAGCCCCTGTCTGGTCCCGTATATCGACATAAAGATCATAAAACGAAGGAATAGCACCTTTTTCCTTCGCACCAAGCCCATCACGGTACTTTTTCGCACGCCAAAGATAAGAAGTCAGCTGTTCTTTATCATGTTCCATCAATATTTGTTTTAAAGCTGTCATTTCTGTTGTCCATTCGTCAATGAGATGAACCATTTTTTGCCTGTTGTGATAAAAAATATCCTGCCAGAGCTCCGGACTGCTGGACGCAATTCTGGTGACATCACGGAATCCACCAGCCGCAAGCTGCGGGATGAATGCGTGAGTCTCTTGCCATTTGTTCGCCTGATGAACAAGTGCGGATGCAACTAAATGAGGAAAATGGGAAATAACGGCTGTCATCTCATCGTGTTCATTTGGCTGAAGCTCAATTATGTTGCTCTTTGTATCCTCGAGCACACCCTGCAGCTGCCATACCGCTTGGGTCTGACAAGATGGTGCTGGTGTTAATACATAGATTGCATTTTCGAAAAGATGCTCTTTGGCCGCTTTAATCCCTTTTTTGTGGGAACCAGCCATAGGATGCCCGCCGATAAATTTTATCCGGCTGTTTTGCAAATGATATGCTGCTTCCATTACAGGTTTTTTAACTGAGGATACATCACTGATAATGACGTCTCGATCAAACGTGATGGTATCCAGTGTTTGCATCAGTTCAATTGTTTCTGATATTGGTGTGCCCAGGATAATATAATCGGCTTTGTTAGCTGCTGTCGTAATAGCTGAGCTAGCTTCATCAATAATGCCGTTTATTCGGGCAAAGTCCATGGTCTGTTGATCGATATCATAGCCTATAACATGATTGGTCTCCGATTTGGCAAAGCACTTTGCCAGTGAACCTCCGATTAACCCCAATCCGATTACAAAAATGGTCCTCACAATGATTGCTCCTTCTCCAGTTTAAGATGCATTTGGTGCAGTATTTCCTTCAGTTCCTCCATATCTTTCTCTTTGCCAATTGTCACCCGAATGGAATTGGGCGCACCAATTGCTTCGCCGGCCCGGACGATGAAACCTTTTTCCAGCAAATACTGAAATACACGGTCACCACTTATTGGTGTCGAAATAAGTAAAAAATTAGTATGAGATGTAAAGTAATGCCAACCGATTGAGTCCAAAAATTGTTCAAACGATTGTTTAACAACCTTGTTTCTTTCAATAGAATGATTGACAAATTGATCATCATTGATAGCTGCTGCAGCAGCCTTTTGCGCAAGAGATGATGTGTTAAACGGTCCCCTGACGACATCCAGTCTGTTAATCAGGGATTCGGATGCAATGCCATAGCCCACTCTTAGCCCGGCCAGCCCGTAAGCCTTAGAAAATGTACGAAGAACAATCAAGTTATCATAGTTATCGAGATGTTCCAATACATGCGGGTGAACATCACTGCTGACATATTCATAATAAGCTTCATCCAGTACAACGAGTACATCAGAAGGACAGGCATCCATAAAAGTATAAAAGTCATCTTTCGGAATAACACAGCCTGTCGGGTTGTTCGGCGAGCACAGCCACACTATGTTCGTACTCTCATCCACGGCATCCAGCATCCCATCCAGATCATGCTTGCCATTCATTAAAGGTACTTCTCTCACTTCGGCACCTTCAATACGGGCACTGTGTTTATACTGAGGGAATGTCGGTGTTGCCATAACCGTGTTTGCACCGGGGTACAAAAAGGCTCGGCCGATTATTTGGATAATTTCATCCGTTCCACTTCCGAACAAAAGCTTGGTTTCTGATACGTTTAACTTTGCTGCAACAGCACTGCGCAACTCTGATGTATACCCGTCCGGATAAAAGTGATAACCAATGCCTGCCTGAGACATGTATGTATCAATTTGTTCTGAATGCCCATACGGATTTTCATTTGACGCAAGTTTGACAATCCGGCTCAAGCCATATTCTTTCTTCACTTCCTCCATCTGTTTGCCTGGTTTATATGGCGTCATTTCTTCAAGCACTTTTTTATTTTTCAATCTGCTCCCCCTATCTGTCATTTCTTTGTGCCAATTCAGCTAAAAACGAATCCAGGAATGCTAGTAAATCGGCATCACTTATCTTGGCCATTTCGGGTTGTCCGGTTCCCTTGAGCAAAACCATTTGCACAACAGCATTGTAAGTTTTTTTATCCATCTTCATTTTTGCCAGTATCTCTTGTGCATGCAGAGCAGGCAGTTTTAGCGGATAACTATTGTCTTTCAGCCATGTATACAATGGTTCAAATGGTAACACTAAGTTGTACGTTTTTTCGCTTACTCGCAGTGCAAATAGCAGTCCGATGGCAACCAGTTCCCCGTGTGTCCATTTTCCATAACCAAGTAAAGCTTCCAGCGCATGACCAAGTGTATGACCAAGATTAAGAAACTTGCGAACTCCTGCTTCACGTTCATCCTGTTCTACAATCGACGCTTTAATATGAATCCCTTTTGTTAAATGTTCGGCAAGCTGCTGGTTGGTAAGTGACGATAGATGCTGGCTCATCAGTTTCTGGAAAAACGCTGTATCAGCCAGTAGCGCCTCTTTGACTAGTTCCGCATAGCCTGATCGCACTTCCTGACTGTTTAACGTGTGCAATGTTTGTATATCATAAATTACCGCATCAGGCGGGTAAAAACTGCCAATCAAGTTTTTTCCCTGCTCATGATTAATGGCTACCTTCCCGCCGACACTGCTGTCATGGGCAAGAATTGTCGTTGGCATTTGAATAAAGTCTATTCCCCGCATAAATGTTGCGGCTGCAAAACCCGCTGCATCACCAACAACTCCACCGCCAAGTGCGATAATCAGTGATTGCCTGTCCAGTCCGCTGGTGATTGCTTTTGTATGCAGCTCATAAAACATGTCGAAACTTTTCGCTTTTTCCCCTGCCGGAATAACGTGTGTAAATACACGATCACTGGATAGTCCCTGTTTGACATCTTCCAGGTAGTACTTGCTGACATGTTCATCTGTGACAATTAGAATAGCTGTATACGTATTTGGCATAAAACGACTGACATCGTGCCGAAGATTTTCCCCTACGTAAACGGGGTATGTCTTGGCCGATGCCTGTACGTTTAGAACATCCATCAGAAACACCTGACTTCTTCCCGATAGTCTTGAACAGCTTTCTGCAATTTCGGAAACTGGTCGTGCGGGAATTGTTCCGTAATTGCTTTTGCCAGTTCAAAAGCCACCACGTGTTCCATCACGACAGAAGCAGCGGGAACGGCACAGGAATCCGATCGTTCAATGCTGGCACTGAACGGTTCTTTCGTTTCAATGTCAACACTCTGAAGCGGTTTATATAATGTTGGGATGGGCTTCATGACGCCCTTTACAACGAGTGGCATTCCGGTTGTCATCCCACCTTCAAATCCTCCAAGCCGGTTTGTTTTCCTGTAATAACCTTCTTCTTCATCCCAGGCAATTTCATCATGCACTTCACTGCCATTCATCCGGGCCGCTTCAAAGCCAAGTCCGAACTCAACGCCCTTAAATGCGTTAATACTCATTACAGAGCCGGCAATTCTTCCGTCCAGCTTGCGGTCATAATGAACGTACGATCCAACACCGGCAGGCATTCCTTCTACATATACCTCTGTAACACCGCCTATGGAATCTCCATCCTTTTTGGCCTGATCAATGGCATCCATCATTTGCTGTTCCACATCTTTGTCAAGTGTACGGACAGGTGACTCTTCGGAAATTCGCTGCCTTTCCGTAATGGACAGTGAACCGTGTTCCGCCGCAGTGATTCCGGCTATTTCCCTGACGTAGCCAGCGACGTTGATGCCCAATTGCCTGAGCAGTGTCTTGGCAACTGCGCCGGCTGCCACACGCGCTGCCGTTTCCCTGGCCGATGAGCGCTCAAGAACGTTGCGCATATCACGATGACCATATTTGAGTGCCCCATTCAAATCGGCATGTCCTGGCCTTGGCCGGGAGACCGTTCGCCGCATTTTCTTATTTTCGGTAATGGGATCCTCTCCCATAATATCGACCCAATGTTTAAAATCATCGTTATGTATGACTAGTGATATCGGTGACCCGAGCGTATACCCATGGCGGACACCGCTTGTAATATCGGCCATATCTTTTTCTATTTGCATCCGCTTGCCGCGCCCGTGCCCTTTTTGTCTACGAATTAAGGATTGATTAATGTCTTCTTGAAGCAGCGGCATATTAGCGGGAACCCCTTCTATGATTGCAGTCAGTTGTTTACCGTGAGATTCACCGGCTGTCATGTAACGCATGCGACTTCCTCCTTCACATAATTTTGTATTACTATATCATATCTGCGCTTCTTTTTGGTAGATTTCGTTAAAAATTTGTGTATCTTCTGAGGATAAGAAAAAAACGCTTGTCTTTCAACAAGCGTGTCGTTCACCTGTTTGTATGTTGGATTCACGGGACACACAGCGATAAATTGCTATATTCGCTTCATCTGTAAAATAAATGATACAATTTTCCGTCAAATAAATATGCAACTTATTCCCACATCTGTAACGAATGCAGTTTTTAAACATCATACAAAACCCCCGTTCAAAAACGGAGGCTTCATTGTTAGTAGATCCACTCACTATCCTGTTTAGTATAGGATTTTATTTCATCTTCCTGGAAGAAAAGGCCGATTTCTTTTTCAGCACTTTCAGGCGAGTCCGAACCGTGGATAATGTTTTTGCCGACGGTCATTCCAAAATCACCACGAATGGTGCCGGGAGCCGCTTCAAGCGGATTTGTTTTGCCCATCATATCACGGGCAGTTGCGATAACATTCTCCCCTTCCCATACCATAGCAAAGACTGGTCCAGATGTGATGAATCCTACCAGTTCTCCAAAGAAAGGCTTGTCCTGATGTTCACCATAATGTGTTTTCGCCAGTTCATCAGAAATTTGCATTAGCTTTGCTCCAGCTAGTTTAAAACCTTTGCGCTCGAACCGACTGACAATCTCACCGACTAAATTGCGCTGAACGCCATCCGGTTTGACCATTAAAAATGTCTGTTCCATTTTGTGCACCTCTTTTAATATGTATTTTGTAAAAAAACAACCGTTAAAATTTTACCAGACTTCCCGCCGAATAACAATATACCTATGAACGTCTTTTACCAATATACTTCGCAATGCTCTGTAGCGTATGCTTCGCTTTGTGATGCGGAATACTGTCCAATTGTCTCAGAGCTTTCTCCAAGTAAAGATCACTAATACGATAGGATTCTGCTATCGCATCCGTTTGCTTTAATAAATTAATCAGATGGTTCATGGACGCCGATGAGACCATTTCCGGATTGACAAACGTGTCACGCAGCAGACGATTAAATGATGGATCGTTCATTGCAATAAGAACCGGCAAGGTAACGTTCCCCTGCAATAAATCATTCCCTGCAGGTTTGCCCAGTTCACTTTCCGATGCAGTAAAGTCAAGGATGTCATCAATAATTTGATAAGACATTCCGATGTAATAGCCATATCGGAATAACTTACCTGCTTGCTCTTCTGAGACACCAGATGCAACTGCACCCAGTTTGCAACTCGCTGCGATAAGTAAAGCCGTTTTTCGCTTGATTCTCCGCAAGTAATCACGCAAATTTTGTTCCCAGTTATATTTATCCCTGATTTGTTCAATTTCGCCTTTTGCTACTTGCACCATCGTTCTGGAAAGAACACGATGTGCGGCCGGAATTTCCAACTTAGTAATGTTCTCCAATGCCCTGGCCAGTATAAAATCACCGGTATACATTGCCGTTCGGTTGCCATACAACGATTTAATGGTAGGCTTTCCCCTGCGCAATGAGGCATCATCTATTACGTCGTCATGCACCAGCGATGCCATATGAATCAGTTCCAGTGATACAGCCGCTGTTTTAACACGCTCTGGATCATACTCCCCAAGCTGCCCGCATAACAAGACAAAAACAGGGCGGATACGTTTCCCCCCTGCCTGCAGCAACTGTGTGGAAGTTTCGCGTAAAATATCATGATCGGCCTGAATGGCATCAGCCAAAGCATGTTCGATCATACCTAATTCTTTTTTTAAATGCCCATATGTTTTCGTCAACTTCATGCATGTCACCTTTTTATCCTGTCTTGACAGGCGATTATTTCCCATTGTGGCGGAAGCGGCCTGTCAAAATCGGTATAAACATAAACTTGCTGCAGCCCAATAGAAAGAGTATGGTGTGCCCGTTTCACTAAAGAGGACTAGCCTTCCGCTTTGACTCCCATATGCATAGCGGCAACTCCACCCGTATACTGTTTCACCCTCACATAATCAAAACCTGCTGCATAGAACATTTCTTTCAATTTTTTCTTGTCGGGGAAGTTCTTCGCAGATTCATGCAACCATGCGTATTCATTGTAACTTTTTGCAAAGAGCTTGCCTAATAATGGCATAACAAACTTGAAATACAGGTAATACCCTTGACGAAAGCCAATCATCGTTGGCTGTGAAGTCTCCAGGCAAACCACTTTCCCGCCCGGTTTAACGACTCGATACATTTCTTTCAGCACTGTCATGTAATCCGGAACATTGCGAAGTCCAAATCCTATCGTAACATAGTCAAAAGAATTTCGCTCAAATGGTAATTGCATGGCATTTCCCTGAACAAAGGATAAATGCTTATATTGCAACACATTATTTTTTTCCCTTGCGACAGCCAGCATATTATCACTGAAGTCCAGACCAATTACGTTACCGGAGCTTCCTGTAGCTTCTGCCAGTGAAATGGCCCAGTCACCGGTTCCACTGCATACATCAAGTGCTGTTGCCCCTTTTGGGACATCCATCTGCTTCATGACATCTTTCCGCCATGCTTTATGACGCTGAAAAGAAATGATGGAGTTCATCGTATCGTAATGGTCCGATATTTTTTCAAAAACATGATGGACCCGTTCTTCTTTTGATGGATGCTGCATGCCTAATTACCCTTCCTCCGCAATCGATTCATTGTTGGATCGTGAATCAGTCAAGATATTTTTCAATTCCAAACGTAACCCTGCTAAGTGTGCCGGGAACTGCGTCAAGTGATTGTTCAATAACTTTATTTCCCTGTTAAGAAATGCTGTAATAGCCTTTTCATCCCTGTTTGCAATATATTCATCCCAAATATCAGAAGACATGGCCCGTTCTGTACCGTTTGGCATATTTTTTACTGTAGTAAGCTTTCGGACCGCTAGCCATTCCGCAGCTGAATCACGGATGACACTTTCACCTGCAAAATCCGCAACCCGAGTAATCAGCAGTGATTCCAGTTTCTTTATATATTGCATGGATACGTGAAATGGTTCATCACTCATTTTATAATATAATTGCATTTTTATCTCATTAATCTCTTTGATGGCCGACGCTAGTACACCAACCAATTCAATCTCCTCCACCTCTGAGAGAAGCAAATAATAAAGACTGCTATAATAATCACCCGCAAGTACGGACAATTGCTTCGATTTTTCCTCGTTATCTGTCTGTTGGTATTCATTTGCTTCAGGCACTGCATCATGAATATCCAATGCCATTTGAACAAGCATGGTGGCCACGGTATAATTTTTTCTTTTTGTATCCGGCAAAGATGTATTGTTCAGAATGGATATCAACATATAAAGTTTATCATCATTTAAATAAGGAATCTGTACATATTGTTCAATCAGTGAGTTATGTATCTTTTCGCTAATCATCGCTTTCACACTGTTCATTTCCATACTGGATGTCTGCAACACAACCACCTGCACCCTTCTATTGGCTCAAATCATACAATTATTATAGCATACTAAAAGGAGGTTCCATAACAAAAAATTCAGTGGATATACAGAAGGAATGCAGCAATCTTCGGCTACTCGTTATTCATCTCTCCGTGGCTGGTTTGAATGATGGCTTTGCCCCTTACTTTAACAGCGGAAGTATGATCAGTAAATTGAGCAATCATGACTTCGTTCGCATCCAGTTTCTCTGAGTGATGAAAGCGCGTGTCGCTGCCTCTTGTCAAACCAATCACGTTCACACCATCTTCCAGTGCTTTAATTACAAAAAAGTCATTGTTTCCCATTTTTTAACACTCCCGAAGGACTAGTCTATTTATGTTTTTGAGCCGAATCCTCTCTACGGTTATTGAAGATCTCAAGCGGATGATATGGTTCATCCGGCTGTTGTAAAAGTGGAGAGTTTCGGCAAAAGGGCTCATAAGTGAAAAAAGAGCACGTCAACACGTGCCCTTTCGCCCTATGTAAGAAAAATTATTGAACACTTTCTTTAAGGGCCTTACCTGGTTTGAATGCAGGAACTTTACTTGCAGGAATTTTAATTTCTTCCCCTGTCTGCGGGTTACGTCCTTTCCGTTCTGAACGTTCACGTACTTCAAAATTGCCAAAGCCAATTAATTGTACCTTTTCACCTTGTTTTAGTGAATCCATGACAGAGTCAAAAACTGCATCTACGGCTTTCGTAGCATCTTTTTTGGAAAGGTCGCTTTTTTCTGCGACAGCATCTATCAATTCTGTTTTATTCATGACATTCACCTCCTCCCAAGAAGTTTCCAAACGGTATTGGAACATCATGTAAGTATACAATCATTTGTTCCCAATTCATCACCATTTTTATACCTAAAGCCATCAATTCAATGATGACAAGGCTTATATTAAACGAGATTGGAACAAAATTCAACAATAAGCGCCGAATTCACCCATTTTAAATTCAAATTCAGACCTTTTCCACGTTTTGTCCCAGTATACTGGGGAACTATGGGAAGGGCAAGCGACAAACCTTCCAAATCCCCACGCATTGCCTATACTGGATATATACGACGCAAACGTGTAAAATCCTGCCTGACCCGAAAATTTAAATTTATAAATTACAAAAAAATAGCAACTATGTATAGCTGCTATAAAATAATCGCTATTAAACCACCCGACCCTTCGTTGATTATCCGTTCGAGTGTATCTTTTAATTTGTATCTGGCATTTTCCGGCATGAGTGAAATTTTCGCCTGTATACCCTCCCTGACAATCGAACTTAAGGATCTTCCGAAAATATCGGATTCCCAGATTGACAATGGGTCTTCCTCAAAGTCCTGCATCAAGTATCGGACCAATTCTTCACTTTGCTTCTCTGTACCAATGATAGGTGCAAACTCTGACTCTACATCAACCTTCACCATGTGAATAGATGGCGCAATTGCCTTCAGCCGTACGCCGAACCTCGAACCTTGACGGATAATTTCCGGCTCATCCAATTCCATATCTTCTAGTTGCGGGGCAGCGATGCCATAGCCGGTTTGTTTGACCATCTGCAATGCACCTGCAACTTGATCATATTCGCGTTTCGCATGTGCAAATTCCTGCATTAATTCAAGCAAATGTTCTTTGCCGCGTATTTCTTCACCAACGATTTCTTTCAGTACCTCGTCATACAAATAGTCCGGAGCATGCAGGTCAATTTCCGCTATTCCTTCTCCCATTTCTATACCTGCAAGGTTTGCGCTCTCAATATAATCATATCCACTAAAATCGCCGACGATGCTATCAACATCCCGAAGTCTGCGAATATTTTTCACCGTCGTCTGAATCGCTTCTTGATAATCTTTACGAAGCCAATGATCATCATGCAGTACCATTACCCAGCTTGGAAGGTTTACGTTCACTTCTAATACCGGGAACTCATAAAGCGCCTCCCGCATCACATTATAAACATCGTGTTCGGACATTGATTCAACACTCATTGCCAACACCGGTATATCATGCTTTTCTGATAATTCCTGGCGCAACAGTTCGGTTTCATGACTGGTTGGCCGTGCTGAGTTGATGACCATTATAAATGGCTTGCCAACTTCTTTCATTTCTTCTACAATTTTTTCTTCCGGTTCTTCATAGTCCGTGCGTTCGATGTCACCAAATGATCCATCCGTTGTGATGACAACACCAATGGTGGAATGTTCCTGAATGACTTTTCTCGTACCAATCTCAGCTGCATCGTGAAAAGGTATTGGTTCTTCATACCATGGTGTATGAATCATTCTTGGTCCGTTCTCATCTTCAAATCCTTTTGCCCCTTCTACTGCGTAACCGACACAATCCACCAGACGGACATTTACATCGAGACCTTCATCAACATGGACAGATACTGCCTGGTTGGGAATGAATTTTGGTTCAGTTGTCATAATCGTTCTTCCGGCTGCACTTTGCGGCAGTTCGTCCTGTGCTCTGTCACGTTCCCCTTCATCTGCAATGTTTGGCAGAATGCCCAATTCCATAAAACGTTTAATAAAAGTTGATTTCCCGGTCCGAACAGCACCTACAATCCCAAGGTAAATATCTCCATTCGTCCGTTTCGAAATATCTTTAAAAATATCAACTTTCTCCAAGTGATCCCCTCCCGATCTCCTTTTGCGTAATCTCCATAATCATAAAATTCCTGCGATTGCTTGACATTACAAGTCTATGATGTTGTCCTATCGGAATATGACCTAATAAGGGCTAAAAGAATAAAAAAGATGAATCCTTCTTAAGAATAATAATAAAAATCCCTTGCAACACAATATATGTTACAAGGGATTGAATATGAATAATTATTTAGATTTAACAGAGACCTGGAATACAGGCTCTCCATTCCGGATGGTGTATGGCAAGGAATATGCAGGTACAAAAGGTCCGTTTTCAGCAAGTATGTACCGGATGTCGTCTCCTTGCTCGTAATGATGCTCATACTTGTCCAACGCACGGTTTAAATCAATACGGTAATCGACATATAAATCGCCCTTGGTATCCATAACAATTGGAAGGTTTTCTTGTGAATAGGGGCTTTTCACATACGGACGTTTATCAAGACCTAGCTTTTCATAGTCAATCTGAAAGATTCCTTCTGATATTTCGTTTCCAAATGGCGGATATATATGCTCGTTGCGGTAGGCTTGCAGTTTTATTGTTATTTGTCTTATCGCATCGGCAATCCGCAAGTCAATTAATTTAACCCTTGGGTCTTTCTCAGGCGTAATAATGGTGTACTGATATAAACCACCGTTTTCATAGGCTGTTTCCGGTATTTCTGACAACAGATTTCGCTCCTTAAGAGATTGAAAGTCAACTAAATATTTCCGGAAAATCGGCGTATCACTTGCTTTTGTTTTAATAGGCACAAGCCCTTGTGTTTCTTCCCTATATTGATCAACAGCTGTTTGTACCTTTTTTAGCTGCAATTCATTCGGTGTACTGTTTTTGGACATTTCACTTTGCGGGTAAAGGCAGCCGCTCAGGAGTGTGACCATCAGCAATAAACAGACAAGTCTTTGATATGTATGATTCATCATGTGAAACCTCCTATCGTGTTGGTCCGCTAAAAACAATATAAATAATAATGACAGCACCGAACAGTAATGACAAGTAGGCCAGTAACGAAACAACTCCTGCCAGCCAGCCTTTCAATTTATACCTGCTGAACAAAACAAGCCCCATGGCTAAAAGCAGAAGACCCATGCCAATGAACGAAATCCACATATTCAGCATTCCTTCAGACATTTCATTCACCTCAATTCATAACAGTAAACAACGTGTATTATAACATAATTGATAAAAAGACAGACATAAAAAATTCCCGGGAGAAGGGGGCTGTCTTCTTCCCGGAATGACTAAATAATACCCACTGCAACTCTATCCATGAATGCTTGTGCGATTTAGCTTATGCAAGCATACAAAACGATGTATCCTCACTTGCCCAGATACCTCTATTTTTTAAACATTTTGTTTAATGTCTGCATATCCACAGGCATATTATTCTTGGTTATCGTCTCAACAATCTTGTCTTCCTTTGACTTGGATATTGGCTGATCGGCCATTTTTGCTAAGTTTTGAACGAGCTGCCTAACCGTAGTTTCATCTGAAAAATCGGCGTTTTTAACAGAATCCGCAACTTTATAAATGTCGTTTGGATTAAGGTCTGTCTGTTTCTGTACTTTGTCAAAAAGATTATCTTGAGAATTACTCATATGCTCGCCTCCTTGCATTACTATTTCTACTTATTGTATGCATGGCAGGCGATTACGTGTCAGTTGTCAGTCAGAGCAGTCCATTCGCATAAATGCCGATAAATCGTCCATTTCTTCCCGTTTATTCCTTTTCATCAACTGATCAACTACATCCCTTGGCTTTTTATCTTCAAATAAAACCTGGTGAAGCCCGTTTGTTATCGGCATCTCAATTTGCTGTAATTGTGCGAATTGACTGGCCGCTTTGGTTGTGCGAACACCCTCTACAGCCATTCCCATCTGCTCCAGCACGTCATCAAGCTTGTACCCTTTCCCCAAGAGGTTACCTGCACGCCAGTTTCGGCTGTGCGTGCTTGTACATGTAACAATCAGATCACCGACACCAGGTAGTCCCAAAAACGTCAGCGGACTGGCACCTAGAGAAGCGCCAAGCCGGCTTATTTCAGCCAGACCTCTCGTTATTAGCGCTGCCTTTGCGTTATCACCATAATCCAACCCATCCGAAATACCTGCTCCCAGTGCAATAATATTTTTAAGTGCGCCGCCCAATTCGATGCCAATCATGTCCGTACTTGTATAAACGCGAAATGACTCGTTAATGAACAAGTCCTGTGCAAAGGCAGCATTCTCCTCGTTGACAGATGATACGGTAACAGTGGTGGGCTGGCGTTCTCCAACCTCTTCGGCATGACTTGGACCGGAAAGCACCACAATATCATTTTCATTATATGCGTCCATCTCTTCACTGATTAGCTGTGATACACGTTTCAGTGATACCGGTTCAATGCCTTTGGTAGCATGGATAAGTGTTGGACGGTGATCTTGATCAAGTTTGCTGTTTAATTCACTGCAAACGTCGCGGATCGCTTTGGTTGGTACGACGATAACAATGGCCGAGACATCATCAATTGCCTTTTCTAGTTCATGATGTGCTTTAATCCGTTCCGGAACCCGAACCTGTAAATACTTTTCATTTGTATGGTTTGAATTTATCTCCTCAGCCTGCTGTCTTCGATGTGTCCACAGCCTTACATCATGTCCATTATCCGCTAGCACAATGCTAAGTGCAGTACCCCAGCTGCCTGCACCTAAAACTGCTATTTTCTGCAATGCTACTCCCCCCCTTATGCGCGTTTTCGGGCAAAAATATTAACTGGTGTTCCGACAAAGCCAAAAGCTTCCCTTATCCTGTTTTCCAGAAATCGTTTATACGAAAAATGTACTAAAGCCGGGTCATTAACAAAAACAACAAATGACGGTGGTTTCACAGCGACTTGTGTGGCATAAAGCACTTTTAGACGTTTGCCTTTCATGGTCGGCGTCGGATTTATCGCTAATGAATCCATAATCACATCATTTAAGACATTCGTCGGAACGCGTTTTGCATGATTCTCACTGGCGGTTTTAATTGCTGGAATCAATGTATGCAGCCGTTTTTTTGTTTTCGCTGATAAAAATACAATCGGTGCATAATCCAGATATTGAAATTGGGAACGAACTTTTTCCTCAAATTCCTTCATAGATTTTTCATCTTTGTCTACGGTGTCCCACTTATTCACAACAAGAATAATGGCTTTTCCCGCTTCATGAGCATATCCGGCAATTTTTTTATCTTGTTCCCTTATGCCGGTTTCCGCATCGATTAACGCCAAAACTACATCAGAACGCTCAATTGCTTTTAACGCACGGAGAACACTGTACTTTTCTGCTGCTTCATATACTTTTCCGCGTTTCCGCATGCCAGCTGTATCAATAATGACAAAATCCTGGCCATCGTTATGTAAGTGCGTGTCGATTGCTTCCCTTGTCGTTCCTTCCATATCACTGACGATGACACGGTTTTCATTCAACATGGCGTTGACAAGAGAGGATTTCCCTACATTGGGTCTCCCAATAACGCTAAAGTAAATCGTGTCTTCATCGTGACTGTCCTGTTGCTGTTCGGGAAAGTACCCGACAACTGTATCCAGCAAATCGCCAAGTCCTAGCCCATGAGCACCTGAAATTGGATGCGGTTCTCCAAAGCCCAATGCATAATAATCATATATGGCTTCACGCATTTCGGGGTTGTCTATTTTGTTAACCCCCACAACAACTGGTTTATTCGATTTATACAAGATTTTGGCAACCTCTTCGTCCGCAGCCGTGATTCCTTCCTGTCCATTGAGCATAAAAATAATCACATCCGCTTCATCAATGGCAATTTCTGCTTGATGTCGCATTTGGACAAGCAGCGGTTCATCAGTCATCTCAATTCCGCCGGTGTCAATCAAATCAAAAGTTGTCGTAAGCCACTCCGCTTTCGCATAAATACGATCGCGTGTCACACCGGGGGTATCTTCTACAATCGATATCCGCTCACCGACCAATCGGTTAAAAATAGTTGATTTTCCTACGTTTGGTCTTCCTACAATTGCTACAACAGATTTCCTCATGAAAAGGACATCCTTTCCGCTTCTCTCTAAATCAATACTAGGTAAACATTCTAGCAAAAGAAAGCTGTAAGCACAATTATAGTACAAAACTTCTTATTGTGCCTTCTTTTTGACAAAAGGGGCTGGTTTCAATACAGTGCTTTTGAGCGTGTCTTTTAGTTTGCGTTTTCCCGCCGCCAATACGTGTTGGAAGACTAAGGCGGCGACAAGGATGATTGCAGTATCAAAAAATCGCATGTCACCAATCACATCCGGTAACGAATAACTGGACAGAATAATGCTGTACAGCCATTCCCCGCCAGCCATACCTGACAAGCAGCTGATCAATCTGTTCCGGAACCCCTTGGTAAGCAAAATTGCCAATAAAAAAGGGACGAGTGGTTGCATAGCAAGCCGCGGAACAAACAATTCCAACGGTGTGGAAACATACCAAATAAGAACGCCGGCATATCCTATCATAACGATAAATGAAACTGTGAAGTGAAAGACAGTACGAGGCAGTCTGGCCGAAAGACAGAATGTGACCGCCAGCAGCACAGCGTAGCTTAATGAAAATGTGAATGCAGCAATGGTCAACTGAAAATAGGAAAGAAAAATCAATAATAAAGCGCAGGTCATCAGAAATGTGCGCAGTTTTCCATCCGGCATAAAGAATATAACAATTATACATCCTATCCATGCAAACCAATAAAAAATAAGTCCATCACTCATAATAAACACCTGCCATTACCAGTATGGCAGACTTTTAGAAGCGTTAAACATGAGAATGAGGCTGGGACAAAATGAAAATCACGAGCATAAAAGCTGAATAATGGCTGGAACACAGTATGACGCTGGGATAAGTCTTATCTACCGCTGCGGAAAAAGCAATTCTAGTTTAGGTGGACATCTATTAGAAAAAAGGCCGTTTTCTTAAAAGCCTTGCTTTACCTTAAAAAATAAAACGCAGATGAACAATATGTATAAAATGCGTCGTAGTTTTGTATGAGTGTTAGACCACCGCTACGGAAATACACTGGGGTGCTCGTCGTGTTGCAAGTGGTTTCAGTGAAGCAGCACTCCTCGCAACTCGCAGTCTACTCGGTGGATGTTTTGCTCGTCGCTTTCCGCGGGGGAGTGGTGAGCCTCCTCGAACTCTGTTCTGCGGGGTCTCATCTAGGCCTCTGCTTCGACGAACACGACGTTCTAGTGTCGGCGTTGGTCACAGGACGTGACCGAATTTAGCCGACCCACAGGAGTCTCCGTGTATTTCCTCCGCTGGTTTGTGCTTAACAACTTCATTTATTGCTAATGATGAACTGATATTTTGATGGTTGATTGCAGCGGAGGGCAGTCGACTCCTCGAAAAAGGAAAGCACTTTTTCTTCGTGCGATGTATCGCCGCCGTAGCCTTCCTTGTCCTGCGGGAACAGCACGTGTCTGAAGCCCCCGCAGGAAGCATGGTTCAAAGGCTAAGAGCGCCACGTCCTGTGGCAACGCCTTTGTGACCAACGTCCTGTTGGCCCGAGGCTGAAGCCGTGCCCGCGGAAAGCGACTGCCCGGAGCGGAATTCAACGCCACTCTGTTATAGTGTGGTAGACCAGTCTTCCATTTAAGTTACGACGCATTTTCTATCAACTGCGCTGGAAAGACAATAAAGTTCACGAAATGAGTAAATAAAAAATCCGAACTGATTTCAACAGAAATAATGTTGAATCATTGTTCGGATTTTTGTTGCCTCTATTCTATTGTTCCAGCTTCTTTCATCTGGAGTGACTAGCCGGCGTCAATTATTTGTATTTGTTCAGTTTGTCCCCAATGAAATCGCCAAGTGAAAACCCAGATTGATCTTCGTCTTTTTGATACTGTTTCACTTCAGAAGCTTCCTGTTCCTGCTCCAGTTCTTTGATGCTGAGGGAGATACGTTCATCTTTCTCACTAACATCCAGGACTTTGACTTTGACTTGCTGGCCGACTTCAAGCACTTCCTGTGGCGTTCCAATATGCCGGTTCGCAATCTGGGATATATGCACTAACCCTTCAACACCAGGAAAGACTTCAACAAAAGCACCGAAATTCACAAGACGTTTGACAGTGCCTTCAAGCACATCCCCTTGCTTTACACGCTCTTCAACATTTGCCCATGGACCTGGTAGTACTTTCTTGCGAGACAAGGAAATACGCTCATTGTCCCTGTCGACTGACAACACTTCCACTTTTATCGAGTCACCCTCAGAAACGACATCTGATGCTTTCTCGACATGTTCATGTGCAAGTTGAGATATATGTACAAGTCCGTCAATTCCGCCAAGGTTCACAAAAACACCAAAGTTTGTGAGTCGCTCAACGACACCTTCAAGGACTTGCCCTTCTTCAAGCGTCTGGAGTACTTCGTGTTTCTTTTCATTCAGTTCATCCTGAACTACATCTTTGTGTGACAGAATTACCCGGTTTTGCTCCCTGTCTAAATCAACAATCTTTACACGGAGTGACTGATTGACATAATCGGAAAAATCATCAACATAGTACGTTTCAACTAACGAAGCTGGAATGAAACCGCGCACACCAACGTCGGCAACAAGACCGCCTTTCACAATTTCTTTGACTTCTGTTTCAAACACTTCACCACTATTATATGTTTCTTCCAATGACTCCCAGGCTTTTTCAGCATCAACTGCTTTTTTGGATAAAATAATTTCATCATCTTCCATTCTTTTTACGTATAGCTCCATCGTGTCATCCACTTGTGCAATATCGCTTGCCTGTTCAATATGGAGACTGGATAATTCACTGATAGGAATAATCCCTTCCATTTTATAACCAACATCGACTAGAACCTGCTTCTCTTCCACTTTTACCACAGTTCCTGTAACGATATCACCTATATTCAATTGCGGCATTTCATTACTGGATTCACTCATATACTCGCCCTCCTTAAAATACAAACAACAAAACTTTAAAAAACTTCATATTTATAACTTCTAATATTTATAATTATTTGTCAAGAGATGCATGCTGATAATTATAATTTTCAATCAAAAGCCTTATTTCTTCCATAATTGCATCAGCCGCATCCTTGGCAGATGTTTTTGCCTCACGGTGTGTATCCATATCCATCGGTTTCCCATAAATAACTGTTAATCTTTTCCCCGGTTTGTAAGGACCGATAATGGCACATGGTACGATGCTCGCACTTGATCGAAGTGCAAAAAAACCTGCCCCCGCCATCGGCTTTCCAATTTCTCCTGTTTTACTGCGCGTACCCTCGGGGAAAAGGCCGAGCGTGTGGCCCTTCTCCAGTATTTCCAAGCCTTTACGCAGCGCATTGCGATCTTTCATCCCTCTTTTTACCGGAAATGCGTGAATCGCATTGAGCAGCTCCCGCAAGAACGGACGTTCAAACAGTTCTCCCTTGGCCATGAAATATACATCCCTAGGTGAAGTTATTCCCACGACAGGGGGATCCAAATTAGAAATATGATTGGAACAAATAATGACCGGGCCTTGTTTTGGTATATTTTCCTTTCCGATAACCTGAATGCGGTACAACGGATAAAATATACCCGACACAATAGCTTTTGCCGTTTTGTAAAGACTCATTATCCATCTCTCCTGCTTTCAAGCACCTTCCTGGCTTCATCAAGAACAGATGCTGCAACCTGATTAATGGTTAAATTGGTTGTATTCACTTCAACTGCATCATCGGCTTTGATCAGTGGAGCAACCTCCCTCTTTGAATCAATCCGGTCTCTTTGTTTAATTTCTTCCTTCAGTTTTTCAAAATCGGTGGTAAACCCTTTTTGCATGTTTTCATCGTAACGCCGTTTTGCTCGTTCTTCAACCGAGGCCTGTAAAAAAATCTTCACCTCTGCATCCGGAATGACATGGGTTCCGATATCCCTGCCATCCATGACGACACTGCGTTTATTGGCTAGTTCCCGCTGCCGCTGGATCATTTCCTTGCGAACACTTGGGTGCTTCGCGACATAGGATACATGATTCGTCACACGTTCAGACCGAATGGCCACCGTCACATCTTCCCCATCCATCAGGACATGCTGACCATTTTCGCCTTGTTCCAACTGCATATTCGTTTGAGCCAGAAGCTCTGTAATGGCATGATTGTCTTCTAAATCAACTTTTTCCCGAAGGACTTTCAATGTCAGAGCCCTATACATGGCACCAGTATCAATATAGGTATACGCCAACTCATTTGCCACGATCTTGGCAATCGTACTTTTGCCAGCAGCTGCCGGCCCATCTATTGCTACCGCTATCCCATCTGTTTTCATGTCTGTCATTAGCTATCATTCATTCCTCTCATCTCAATCCTGTGCAGACGATTTTCTAAATGTCTTTTGACAATATTATGTATCCCTTTAACTGAAATGATAACATACATGAGAATGAAAGTTCTACTCGTAAATGATGATGCTATCTTAATTCTTTTTTTCTGGATTCCCGCTGTTTTTCAAAGCAGTAACGAATAATATGTTGCTGCTCTTGTTCCGAAATCACCAAGAATTCTAGCGAAGCACCTTTTCCATTTCTATCCTGGCTGATACGGGTTACTTGAGCAGTAGCAGCTATATAATGGTAATTGCCCTTCTGCATTTGAAGTACAAGCCAAATGCTGACCCTCTCCTTTTCAGCTAAACATGATCCTGCCGGAAGAACAACGGATAACCCTCCACCGCTAATATCCATTGTTACCGTCGTAAAGGCATCAATCTTTCCATGCACTGCTATATCAGCAGCTGTTTTAATCCGCACAAATCGCCGCCGTTGAATGGTTTTTATTTGTTCCGGATTAGGAAGGTGCATCGCAAGTGCCGGGATATTATTCAGTTTGACAGTTTCTGTTGTATGTGTTTCAAACGTACATAGTGCCTGATTTTCACCAATATAGCTAGCCATTACATGAGTTCCTGACGGGAAAAAAACGGTTTTATCCGTCCTTGTGTCGATGGGAAGGTCTATAAATAAATAGTATTCATTTTGCTCGATGACTTTGCTGCGACACGTAATCATTTCCCCGCTGTTACGGTCATTCACCTCCAAGTTGAGCGCCATTCCTATCTTCATGCGAAAACCTCTCCCCCTTTACGTCCCCTTTCTCCATATTATTACAGCAATAGGAACGGATAAGCAAGTACAACAGATAGTTCTATATATAAAAAAGGGAAGGCATAATGCTTCCCTTGAAATTGGATGCAAAATTTATTTCCGTTCCATCCAGTTTTTCTACTTTTTCCTCTGTTCCATCCATTGCATTGATGAAAATACGATACGTTTCGTTTCCAAGAACGCCAAGAAACTCATACACGAGTACTTCTTCACCAACGTCATTGTCAATCACTGCCATATGTTCTTCATTGATAGTTACATCGGGATTGACTTTCTCCCTAGCTTCCTCCGAAGACAGCTCAGGCTCGGGAATATCACGCTCTTTATGGTTCATAAAGTAGTTTCTGGCAGTTAATCCGAGCAAATCACCGTTATCAAGGGCAACTTTCACCTCAATTGCATCGGAATATACCCGAGTACCGTCCTGATTGTAGAGAAACGAGTAAACACCGACATTGTCAAATTGATTGCTCTGAAACAGGGCCATTTGATCGAAATCATATTTTTCAAGGTATTCTTTCGCCTTTTCCAGTCCCTCGTTAAGGCTTATATTTTTTTCTTTAACGTCACGGTTTATTAATAATGTCAGTGGATGCCCACCTTGTTTGGACATATCCATATAGCCATTTTCATCCCCATTCTGATAGGATATACTATAAATTGGCAGATTTGCACCCTTACCACTTTCCGTGACTGTCAGGTTGTCAGAACCATTGACATTTAACAGTTCTTTACCCTTTTTCTTTGCTTCTTTTTTGTTGATTTTTTCTCCGCTTAAATTTTCATATTTATGTTCTTTTGATGAAGTTCCGGTCAGTGCAGAATCAACATTGCTTTCGGCATACCCTTCTACTTTCTTTTCCACTGTCTTAAAACCATCCACAATGGTGTTGTCGGTTTGTTCATCCTGTGTGGCAAGTGCTAATTGGACATCCATCCAGCGCAAGTCCTCATCCAACACCGTGTTCTGCACTTTCCTTAATTCATTTTTAAGTTCACCAGACTGTTCATATAAACTCTCTAATGTAGACATTTCCTTGTCACTTAAAGGCTTTTGGTTCAAATCCCTGACAGCTGTCCGGTATGTGAAATCTCCTATATTAGACAGAAATTCTTCCGTTTTGTTGAACGGCATCAATGTCAGAGGGAGCTGACCCACATTTGATACAGCTTCTGAGGTAAGTCTCCATATTTCAATCATCTGCGGGGAGAGACTTTCTTTGGAATTCATTGCTAATGCCGTGCCAATTTTGTCATGCAGGATATCCATATGGTAAGACAACTCATGGAATGCCCGCTGATAGTTATTCTCTGCTTGGATCAGAATGGCGTTTTTTTCCTGATGTTCCTGGTAACCCCAAAAAGCGGTACCAGCTACCCCAACTGCCAGAACCCCTATTAATATCCATCGTAACATGCTGAATGCTCCTTCCTATTTCGCATAGATATGCTTTCCGATCTTTTTAATTTGCGGTCTGGTCCAAATCCAATCGGATGTTGCTGTATTCGGGTTAAAGTAGTACAAAGCATTGCCGGATGGGTCCCACCCGTTAATGGCATCGAGAACCGCTTTTCTTGACGTTTCATTGGGCTCCAGCCATATTTGCCCATCTGCAACGGCAGTAAATGCCCGCGGTTCAAAAATTACTCCTGACACAGTGTTGGGAAAAGTTGGGCTCTCGACACGATTTAGAATAACAGCAGCAACAGCTACCTGCCCAACATACGGTTCACCTCTCGATTCCCCATGTACGGCATTCGCCATCAGTTGGATATCATTCTGAGAATATCCTTGAGGAACGTTTACAGCAGTTGGCTCAACATTTACATTGTTATCAGCCGCCTTATTGGTTCCAGTTTGATTATTTTTAGCATTGCCGCCGGTATTTGACTGTTGCTTTGGTGGTTTGGATTGCTTTGATTTGTCCACGCCACCATAATAGGTGAATTCATTGCCTTTTCTTATCTGTTCTTTGACAAATCCTGCATCATATTTAGTGGCATCCGCCAGTTTCTTTTTCGTTTTAGGCCCGGCAAACCCATCAACTTCAAGGCCGAATTCCTCCTGGAAATTGCGCAGTGCCCAATACGTCCCCCAGCCAAACACACCGTCTATTTTCCCTTTATAAAAACCGTTATATTGCAGCCGCGCCTGAAGTTCAATCACATCTTCCCCTGTCGCACCCTGCTGAATAACCTGTGACGTGAAGGCGTTCACGGGTTTCGGGGTATAGGATGAATGCAATCCCATAACGAGAAAACACATCATCATAAACAGGAACAATTTTTTGTAGGTCATCTTATATCCTCCTGATAATCCAATGTCATGTTGCCCCTATTTTTTTACGAAACAGCTGAATTATTCATTCCGAACAAAGGCTTTAGAAAAAGAGGACGGAATAAAAGTATGGACGCAAACAAAAAATCCGAACGATAATTCCTTCTGTTGGAATCAGTTCGGATTTTTTAATTACTTTTTTCGTTACTCTTCCCCTTTATGTTATAGTTATCGTATCATCGACCTAGGTGGAATAAAAAAATATAGAGGTGACGAACTTGAAAAAGATTGCACTTATCCATACCGGAGGAACTATTTCCATGGTTGAAGACAAACAGACGGGTGAAGTAACCACTGCAGATAAACATCCACTTGCCAATTTGACTTATCATTACCAATCCATTGCCAATGTCGATGAATATATTCCTTTCTCACTGCCTTCCCCACAGATTACGCCAAATCATATGCGGCAGCTAGCAGAAAAAATTAATGGACTGGCCGATACATACGACGGATTTGTTATTACCCACGGAACGGATACACTGGAGGAAACCGCGTATTTTCTTGATTTGACAACCAACGTCAGTCAACCTGTCATTATTACAGGAGCTATGCGGTCCACCAATGAAATAGGATCAGATGCGCTCTATAACCTAATCAGTTCACTGCGTACCGCAGCAAGTCCTGATGCACGGGATAAAGGTGTGCTGGTCGTTATGAACGATGAAATACATACGGCGAGAAATGTAACCAAAACATCGACAAGTAATGTGGCAACATTTCAAAGTCCGCAGAATGGACCGATTGGGATGATTACGAAAGAGTCGATTATCTTTCATCATACGATTCTCGAACGGCATACACATCCTGTCCAGGCTATTACAAAAAATGTGTTCTTATTAAAAGCGTATGCCGGTATGAACATGGAAATTCTGAACGCGCTGAAAGAAACGGAACCGGATGGATTGGTGATCGAAGGACTTGGTGAAGGAAACTTGCCTAAAAACACTATCCCATCTCTGACACAATTTATTGCTGACGGTATTCCGGTCATATTAGTTTCAAGGTGTTATCAAGGAATCGTCCAGCCCACATATGGTTACGAAGGAGGTGGAAGGGAGCTAAAAGAGCTGGGAGTTATTTTTGCCAATGGCTTAACAGGGCCAAAAGCAAGGATCAAGCTGCTGGTTGCACTGGAGCAAACGAATAAACCTGACATGCTGAAAGAAATGTTCGAAAAAGTGTACTGATCACACAACAGGAAAAATAAAGCAGAAGAGAACCGGTAGAAATACCAGTTCTCTTCTGTTTATATTAGCCATCATACAAACAAGCGGTATTATTTTTTACCTGTAATTGCATCAGCTATCATTCCACCATGATGGCGTCCGTTTTCAATGAAAATCTCATTATTATTATATCCGGCAGCAACAACACCTGCCACATATATACCCTCAACATTTGTTTCCATCGTTTCATTATCAAAAAATGGCCGTCCGGTTTCTGCATCGATGGTAATACCCATTTCCTTCAAAAAATTATAATCAGGTTTGTACCCGGTCATGGCAAACACAAAGTCATTTTCTACTTCCTTTGTTTCTCCTTCTACTGTATAAATCACTTTATCGTCTGTGATTTGCTGTACGTGGGCGTTAAATTCCATATGAACAGTCCCTTTCCGGACTAAAGACTCAAATTCAGGCAAAATCCACGGCTTAATACTTTTAGAATAGTCATCACCACGATATAATACAGTAATATTAGCTCCTGCTTTATGCAATTCCAGTGTCGTATCCACAGCGGAATTTTTGCCGCCGATAACTGTCACGTTTTTATTGAAGTAGGGGTGAGCTTCCTTGAAGTAATGCATCACTTTTGGAAGTGTCTCGCCAGGAATATCCATTGTATTGGGTTGGTCATAATAGCCGGTGGCAATAATCACATTCTCAGCAGCATATTCTTGCACTTCGCCACTATTTTTCACTGTATTGATGTGAAATCCGCTGTCAACTGAAGTAATTCCCTGTACCTTTTCATACGAATGAATCCGCACATCTTCTCGTCTCGCCACAGACCGATAATATGCCAGCGCTTGATTACGGACCGGCTTTTGCCTATCAGTTATAAAAGGGATTCCGCCAATTTCAAGCTTGTCGCTTGAACTAAAAAATGTCTGATGAGTCGGGAAATGGTAAAGTGTGTTCACCACGTTCGCTTTTTCAATGATTAAAGGGGAGATGCCACGGTTCTGAAGCTCAATAGCACATGCCAAGCCGCAAGGTCCGCCGCCCACAATGATAGTTTGTTCTTTCTGCATCGTACGCACTTCCTTATTAAAAACTTTTTGGCTGAATCTGAACAAACAAGCCAGTAATCATCTGGATTGTCGTTATTCAAGTTAAAAAGCGAAAAAACTCCTATCCCACTATACATGATAAGAGTTTTTTCGTCACTTTATTTGTTTTCTTCCGATTTATGATCCCGCACTACAAATTTGACTAGACCCAACCGCGGAACCGGGCAGCTTCGGCCGTTTTTCGGACCCCTACCATATATGCTGCCAAACGCATATTGACGCGCCTGGTTTCAGCTGTATCATAAATATTGTTAAATGCTTTTACAAGGTTTTCATGCAATTTTTGATCAATTTCCTCGGCCGTCCAATAATAGCCCTGGTTATTTTGAACCCATTCAAAATAGGAAACCGTTACACCACCCGACGATGCAAGCACATCCGGAACAAGCAGAATTCCGCGATCAGACAATATTTTAGTTGCTCCGAGTGTGGTAGGTCCGTTAGCGGCTTCCACAACAATGCTGGCTTTAATGTTATTCGCATTCTGTTCTGTAATTTGGTTTTGTACAGCTGCAGGAACTAAAATATCACAATCTAACTCGAGCAGTTCCTCATTGGAAATAGTGTCATTGAATAAGTTCGTAACCGTTCCAAAGCTGTCCCGCCGATCCAGCAAGTAATCAATATCAAGACCTTCAGGGTCATGCAAAGCGCCATATGCATCTGATATGCCCACTACTTTCGCACCTGCATCGTAGAGAAACTTGGCAAGGAAACTTCCGGCATTTCCAAAGCCTTGTACAACGATTCTAGCCCCTTTTACATCAATGCCCTTTTTCTTAGCAGCTTCATTGATACAAATTGTAACCCCTTTTGCTGTTGCAGATTCTCTGCCATGGGATCCGCCAAGAACAATAGGTTTTCCTGTAATAAATCCAGGATTGTTAAACTCATCAATACGGCTGTATTCATCCATCATCCACGCCATAATTTGTGAGTTTGTAAACACATCCGGTGCAGGGATATCCTTATTTGGACCGACAACCTGACTGATTGCACGGACGTAACCGCGACTCAGCCCTTCCAGTTCCCGGAATGACATTTCACGAGGATCACAAATGATGCCGCCTTTTCCACCGCCATAGGGTAAATCAACAATACCGGCTTTCAAGGTCATCCATATCGATAAGGCTTTCACTTCTTTCTCTGTGACGTCTGGATGAAAGCGTACTCCGCCTTTTGTCGGACCTACAGCATCATTGTGCTGTGCGCGATACCCAGTAAAAATCTTGATGGAACCGTCATCCATCCGAACTGGAATACGTACGGTCATCATCCGGATTGGATCTTTCATTAACTCAAATACTTCATCTGGGTAACCCAACTTATCCAATGCATTTTTAATAACCGTCCGTGTCGAATTTAAGACGTCCATATTTTCATTCTTCTCCTTGGCAGAGTTTGCTGCGTTATCGGCTACCATGCACTTACCTCCTAGATAATCGAAAAATATTTTTATTATAGCTGTACTCAGAGATTAGTATACACCTTCATAATAAATATGCAATAAAATAAATTGATTTTCTCAGTGAAAAACCCCTAGGCCTGAAAACGATTGCAAACCGCCAATTGTTCTTGGAAATTTTAACGGTGGAACGAGGTCATTATAACACTTACAGCAGACGAATCCACAATGACCCTTCCATATTCTTTCAACCTGTACGAAGTAATAATACTTGGGGAAGCAAATTCCGACATAATAGCAATGACGTCTTCCCTGTTCTTCTGATGGAGTTCCTCTTCCTGCAACAACATATAGTAACGGCCATCCATATGATAAATTTGACCGCCCGTAATCGGCAATGCTGCAAGATAGGCTGATACCTGGATGATGTCTTCGAAGTCATGAAAAGAAAAGATTAATTCCTTGCTTTCATCCAGCATCACCTTCATCTCGACAAACTCATCATCCCATTCCGTCTGACCTGATTTTTGCGTGACAACTACATGCATTCCCTGTGCCTGCATCAGCTGTACTTGAACAAGCAGCACACCCCCCAGTTCAAAACCTAGTTCAGTGCTTGCTTCATACATCATATCGCTGAACAAATTCCGTACATTTGCTGCATCATACCACAGGTCTTCTTTTGTGAAGCCGCGATCTACCAGATCATCAAACGTAAGAAATATAGTGAATTGATTATCGGACACCCGCTCAATACGCATAAAGCATCCCCCTTTTTTTCATGGCATGTGAATGCTGCGTCACCATTTAACAAATAAATTGCATCCCTGACGGCAGCACTCTCCTTATTACACTATATGCAAAAGCAATCATTGTTGAACATGATAATTCGTATTATGTATACAGCTGAGACTTCTCAAGCCCTTTTTTTGCGTCCCAGATTCCCATTATACAAATGATTGCCATGAATGAAAAGAATTCCGAAGATGTCCAACGCCGTATGACATGAATAATTGTAACGTAAGCAGGGTGCCGGACATGGCACCTCTATTAACTACATATGACGAATAAGTTCTAGCAGTTCTTCTTCCCAAAAATAAAATGCAGTCCCAAACAGCACCAGTAAAACAATGATGACGCTCAAAAGACGCAGGGATGCTCGACTTATTTTAAGTTTTATGCCTTTATTGTTCCCGGTATGCACGTCCCGACGCGGAGGCAAATCTAATATATCAACCTTCTGCTGCCGAGTTCCGCCTGACCCACTGGCTTCTTCTGCTTGCTGGTGTTCATGCTTGCCATTTGTTCCTTCCACTTCATCAATCAGATCACGCAATTCTTTTGCCTGATCATTTTGTTCTTGCTCTCTTGTTTCCGAATGCAACACAGCCCACCTCACTTTTGAAAACGAATAATCAGACCGAGTACAAAGTCCACCGTAAAATGTGCTATGATGACTGCGGCTAGATTTTCGGTAATGACAAAGATATATCCAATATAAAAACTTACAAGTAAAACCGAGATGAACAATACGGGTTTTCGTAAATAGCGGACATGAATAAGTGCAAACAAACAACTAGCGGCAGTGTAGCCGAAGGTTGTTTGAATAATCCCGCGAAACAGTACTTCCTCACTAATGGCAACCGCCATGGCAATGCAAAATATCCCTGGCACGGAACGTTTTTTGAAAATTCTTTCATTAACGCCACCATCGTCATAATATTTTTTCGGAAAAAGAAACATAAGAAGCAAATCAACGATAACAATGAGACAGCCTGACAGCAGGCCGTAATAAATGTCATCTGCGTCCGTTTGAAATAAATGAATCCATGTATTTATATTATCAAAAAACAGAAAACTCAGCACGATACTTATACCGATTAAAAGCAATTGTGTATACAACAGTTGCTTCAGCAGTTCCCTGTCTGACATCTGTTTTATTAATTCACTCTGTGTTGGCATGTGACTCACCAGCGAAAAAAATATTTTTTAACTTCACTTCCCATGACAAAGCTGGCCTATCCTTTCTGATCTGTTCGGGTTCCCAATCTTTGAAAGAAAAGCCGCAATTACTGCAGCACGCGTATATTGGAGGCTTGAATGTCTCTTGAAACCCTTTATAAAGCTTTTTGCGCAAACAGTTTTCCTCCTGTATCCAGTGAATCATCTCTTGTAATTTTCGATTCTTTAGAGCTGATCTCCTGCTAATAAGGCTGCCGATTTTTTGTAACGCCTGTTCCCAGTGGTCCTGATTATAAACTTGGTTATTTTTCATTAGACCATGCCATTCCAGTTGATAATGCAAAAACCGCCATTGAATTTCATTTAATTCTAGCATGTGAAGCAGTTCTTCCGTTGGCGGCAATTCGGGCAGCTGTTGCAGTTTTCCGGCAACTGTTCGCAATTTCTCTTCTCCTGGTAATTCATTTTCGATAATGGAGTTAGGAATCGCTTTATCTGCCGGACTATACAGCAGCAAACTGACACTCGATTTTCCATCACGGCCAGCTCTTCCAATTTCTTGAATAAATGATTCAATTTGCAGCGGAAAATGATAATGGACAATAAGTCGGATATTGTGCTTATTAATACCCATTCCAAATGCACTGGTACAACAGATAACATCAATCTGACTATTCATAAACTGCTGCTGAATGGCAATTCTATCCATTTGGTCCATATCCCCGTGATAAAAAGCGATACGTTTGGAAGGAACATGATCCGAAAGATATGCAGCTACTTCCTCTGTTTTTCGCTTACTCGAAAAATAAATCAATACCGGGATTTGGTAACGTTTCAGGAGACTCTTAATAATCTCCCGTTTTTCCCTCTCTCCAGTTACTTCTTTCACCGTGAATGTGATATTATCCCGATCCATCGGGTAGATGTGTTTTGTCATTTCCGGTCTGCCTAGTGACCTGACAATATCATTTTGTACTTCCGGTGTCGCTGTAGCACTTAATGCCATAACAACAGGATCACCTATTGAACGCAAAACTTCTCCCAGCCGCAAATAATCAGGCCGAAATTCATGTCCCCATTGCGATATGCAATGAGCTTCATCGACGACAAACAGTTTAACCTGCATCTGCTGCAATCGATGGATAATTTCGTTCTGCTGCAAAAGCTCCGGGGATACGTAAATTAATTGGTACTGGTGTAAATCCTGAAGAACACGTCTTTTTTCCAATGGATTCATAAAACTGTTTAGTCCTACAACGTTTTTTATCCCTGCTGCCTTAAGCTGTTTGACTTGGTCTTCCATTAAGGAGATAAGCGGAGAGACCACAATAGTAACGCCACCAGGCAATGTTGCGGGCAGTTGATAGCATAATGACTTGCCCGATCCCGTTGGTAATATTCCCAGCACATCATCTCCGGCAAGGACACTGCTAATAATTTCCGCCTGCCCGGGCCGGAAAGATTCAATCTTAAACTGTTTCCACAGCTGCTGTTTCAGCATATGTATAGTCATTTCGAACACCCACTTCTTTTCTCATTTCTGTTTCAATTCATTCGGTTGCCGCATCCTGGGCATCAAGACTTTTATTTACTGGACAGTCGTTCCCTGGCAAGGACAAGCCGGATCTGAAAATAGCTGATGGATTCGTCGACTTCCTGCTTAATATCTTTTAATTTATATGATGATGTTTTTTGTGCAGCTTTTTCTATTTCGGTTTGTTCAACGGAAGTTACATAATCGGTCAGCGGGAATTCTTCATCATGCAACGCAATTTCAACTAGGTGATCGTAAATGGTGTTTAATTTGAGGCGCCGCCTTGCTGCAATTTCTTCTGCTCTATATTGGTTATCCAATAATGCTTTCGTTTTTTTTGCTGAATTCGATAACTCGGAAACTGCTGGAAGCTCCTTTTTGATAGATCCCAGAACGGGGTATGCTTGTTCTTCCCGTTCAATGATTATCAGCATACGGTGAATAATAGCTGTTTTATATAAGGGAACGTCAAGTTCGTCAACCCCATATTGTTCGCTTATTTGAAAACTGCTCAGCCCATAATGCTGGTAGCCTGTCAGACAGTCGGTAAACAAGGATGCCTCCAGTTCCGTGAAATGGCCCAGAATCCTGTACAGTTCCTCATACAACTTGCTCAAGTAGTTTTCCTGTTCCTTCCGATACGTATAAAACGTTTGTTTCACCCAGTCGGTTACAACCGGTTTATCTACAACAGGGATAAAGCTCAAATTGCCCATTCTGCTATTCGTTAAAGTTTGAATAAGCAATAGTAATCGTTGCAAAAAAATAGGCGCCATACGGGCATAACGAGATCCATGGAAATAGGAAAGTGGCAGATGGTCCTTTTTTTCATCCATCCATCGGGAAGCGAATGAAGTTGGAAGAGCGATTGCCTCATCGCATTGCAGATAGCCACCGATTTTAAGTTTATGTATACGTTCGTCAAATTCCCGCTTCTGAAGCGAAGAATAGATGCCAAAATAATGTTCCAATTGATAAAGGTGTGCATCCTGAACTGTCTGGATAGATTGTTTACCCTTAAGCAAGTGATAAACCGCGGATATACTCCGGCTACCTTGAAATCGCGTACAGCAAGTCAGTATAATCGTATCAAAGAGCATAATCTGTCTCCTCTTTTCAGCACTTTTCCCATAAAAAGCTATCTGTTTTATTTTAACACGTTCTAAACCAGTTGAAATGTTGAAAAGACCGTTTTACAATAAATTATAGAGAAATGTAATTTTATTTGAGGCAATAAAGGGATGAGATATGTGCCTAAGTTTACCATCGTTGACCAAGAAACATGTATAGCCTGTGGTGCTTGCGGCGTTAGCGCACCTGATTTGTATGATTATAATGACGAAGCGCTTGCATTTACAGTAGCAGATGATAATCAAGGAACGACCGCCGTTCCTGAAGAGTTACAGGATGATATGCTTGATGCGTATGAAGGCTGTCCGACCGACTCCATTAAAGTTGCGGATCAACCTTTCGATGGTGATCCGCTTAAATTTGAGGATGGATGAATTAACGAAAAACCTATGACAGCACCACGTCGTTCGGGTTTTTGTTTTGAATTTCAACATAAATAATCTAAAAGCGTTGTTAGCGAAGGATTCCACCGTTCCAACAACGCTTTTTCTCATGAGGAAGGGGAAATCGGGTTTGCACCTCTAGGGACGTTTATCGGTTTCGTCAAATCATATGGACCTGCCTGCTCCTGGCCTGCATTCGGAAAGAAGACTTGCTCATAACCGAAGTTTTTGGCCGTCATCAGGATGGCATCAATCATCGTAACTAATTCCTGACCATGTGGCACTGGTTCTTCCGTGTCAAAAGAAATGCGAAGTTCTTCGCCTTCAACGGTAACGGAAAGATCGGCCGCTTCCGGTACTGTTCCAGACACATGAAATCCTTTTTCATCCTTTTTCATCTCAGTTATGGCAGCAGTGAAATCAGCCTGTTCATTCATTGGTACTTCTATCAGAAAACTCCTATTTCCTTCGTCAGACTGATAACTTTTATAAACCATTTTCCGGTGTCTTAATGGCAGCTCTTTGACAGTTCCAATTTTGCCGATAGTTATTTTTTCTGTGAATACGACTTTTTCTACTTGGTAAGGCCGGAACATACTTGTGAGCAAACGCTCCAGCATATAAGGGCCATTCGACCCCTGTTCCGCAATAGGGAATGTATCCGGAAAATCTGCTACCACCTGTTGATTGGTTTCATCCAGCTGGAATGATGTATTATTGAAGACATAGTTGCTAGTTCCCCACCTGTCTTCCTGTACGTACTGTCCAAGTTTATTTAAAAAGTCATTTTTATCCACTGCTGCAGGTACAACAAGTGTTAATGGAATGACATATTGTCTCTGGAGATCAGCAACAGCACCATGTACAATTGGTCGTTCGGTATCTTTTGAATGTATAACAAGTGATTCCGGTACCTTATCCAGCTGTGAATACGTTTCCCCAGTTATTTCTTTTTCAGCGGAATCCTTCGACATGCCTGATTCTTGATCCGTTTCTCTGGAACCACTCTCTTCTTTGCTCGTTTTCGCCCGGTCGAGGGCATGATTGGCTTTTTCTTCACCCGCATTCTGCTGCAACACACCCTCGTTTAGAATCAACGGAACCAAAATCAGGACGAGTCCCAGTGCCATAACACTTGCCAGAACAGGCATAATAGCAACCCGTTTCTTTTTCTGCCGGCCTTGAACTTGACGACGCTTAGAGGAGATACGCTGAAATAAAACATCTTTATCCTGATGGTCATGTATTTTAGGCATCTGGCTCAATGCCTCTTTTAAACGATCTTCACTGCTGTTTGGTTTTTTCATTAGGTATCCCCTCCTTCCAGCTTTTCAGCACTCATATATCTCCGAAGCTGTTTCAGCGCACGATGCTGTGTCGTTTTTACTTTGCTGATACTGACATTCAATATTTCTGCTGTTTCCTGAATGCTGAACCCCTGCATGTAACGCAGCAGAAGAACACTTTTCTGATCAGGGCTGCATTTATCCAAGTAATGATACACCGTTTGGATCATGTCATTCTTAACAGCAACTTCTTCGGGAAGTGCATGTTGATCACGGATGAAATGCCCCTTCTCATGCCAATCAAAAAACTCCAATATCCGTTTTCGCTTCCTCTTTTGTTTACGGAAATAATCAATGGTAATATGGCGGGCTATGGAAAAGAGCCATGTTTTTTCGCTGCTTTCCCCTTTAAATGAATCATACGACCGCATCACTTTGATATAAACATCTTGAACGAGGTCTTCACAAGTCTCTTTATCCTTAACCATATAAAAAATAAACTGGTATAAATCATCATGATAGCTCTCATAGAAATGCTCAAAAATGGAATCCATCCCAATCCCCCGTTCACAATCAATAGTCGTCCGCTGCCATTGATACGTTACACATATTTTAACTATAGTAAAAATACGTAAAAAATACCAACTTATTTCAGTTGGTATTTTGCAATGAAAAGCGGTTTTTAGCATATTTAATAAAAAAATAGGAAATCGGCGGATAAAGCAAAATAATAAATATACCATTCCCAATCGCATGGGATGTGTCAAATATAAGTCCACCTAAGTAATATGGAAGAAAGCTTCCCGAAATGGAATAGGCTGTCAGTGAAATAATCAGCCCATATAAATAACCGCTAAATACAGCAAACAATACGATGACGTAAATTGGCACTTTCTTCGGGTATTTACCAATCAGACCACTGATAAGCCCAATGAAGGACCAGGAAACAACTTGCCAGATGGTCCAGATCCCCATCCCCAACAACATATTAGAAAGAAATGTTGTTAATAATGCAAGTGAAATGGCAGCCACTGGTCCAAGCAATAGACCACAGATGATAATCAGCGATGTGACCGGCTGAACATTTGGCAAAAATGCAAATACATTTCTTCCGGCAACGGCAAGAGTTGCTAAGAGGGCCAGGAGTGTCAACTTATAGGTGTTCATGTGTTTATTCGTATGCATGTAAATCAAAATTTACTTCATCGCCCGGTGACAGTTCATACGATGCTGCACCGACATTTGCCATTTTCCCATTCACAGTAAACATCCATGCCTTATTTTCTCCCTCTTTAGGAGCTACGCGTTCAATGGAAGTAATGAATTTGCCAGCCTGCTCCGTTTCCACATAGAAGTTTTCTTTCAGTACGTCCATCAAAATGGCACCTTCTTCGACCTCTATATCTTTTTCATGGATGTACTCTTCTCCATTATCTTTGGTTATCGTAATTTTGACCGTGTCTTCACTCTGCTCTTCCGTGTTCTCTTTGTCCTCTGTCTGCTGGTTCTGATTACCCGTCTGAGACTGCTGTTCCTCATTAGCTCCACATCCGGCAATAAGGCCAGCAATGAAGACCATAGACGCAAGTCGCAGCAACCACTTGTACATTTCTCATTCCTCCTGTTTTTTTGTTATGCGATATCATCATATAACAAAATTCGCCGTCGAACTAGTATTTTTCCAGTACTTGCATTACTGTTCAGACACTTGAGGCACTTGGAAAGCAAACGTTGTTCCTTCATTCATCCTGCTTCTGACAGTGATAGAACCACCGTGGGCTTCCACAATATTTTTGGCAATTGCCAGCCCTAGACCAGTCCCTTTTTTCTTTCCATTACGTGTCCGGGATTTATCCGCTTTGTAAAACCGTTCAAACACAAATGGTATATCATCTTCGGGGATACCGGCACCATTGTCCTCGATAGACACGTTGAAACTGGATTCCAGGTTTTCAATTGTGACAGTGACAAAGCCATTTTCTCCGGTGTGACGGATTGCGTTATCAATAAGGTTTGTAAACACTTGTTCCATGCGATCCGGGTCCATTTCAACCGATTGTCTTTCCAGCTGTTTCTCCAATTTTAGTGTTACATTATTTCCTTCCGCTAGTCCTTTAAATTTTTTCAGGATGCGGTCTATGTAGATATTGGCATCAACGGCTTCCTTATTCAGCTGATTGTGGCCGGCCTCCATCCGTGCCAGGTCAAGCAGCTCATTAACAAGCCGCCCCATTCGCATCGATTCTTCAAGGATAATCTGTGCCAGTTCATTCTTCTCTTCCTTTGATTCAGCAACACCATCAACGATTGCCTCACTGTATCCCTGCAGCATGGAAATAGGTGTTCTCAGTTCATGCGAAACATTGGCAATAAAGTCCTCTCGCAGCTTATCGGACCGCCTTTCTTCTGTCATGTCCCGTAACACTGCAACAGCTCCACGGACATAGGAGTGATCATACAACGGAGTCATAATCATTACCCATGTGCGTCCTTGTGTCGTTATTTCCTGGATTACTTCCGTTTCACCATGAATAACGCTTTGCAAGAGCTGATTCAATGGTTCCGGAGCTCTTGGACTGTCCTGTTTTTTCTCCAGACTGTTTTCATAATATAGATTTTCAATAAACATTTCTGCAGGGGGGTTCGTCACCAGCATGTCCCCATTGCGGTTAAGTGTAATGACTCCATCAGCCATGGAACTAACAATGCTGGAGAACTGCTCTTTTTCCTGTCTTAAAGCATTTATATGAAACTTAAGCTGTCTTCCCATCCGGTTGAATGCCATTGCCAATTCACCAATTTCATCATGCGTCAGAATTGGAACTTTCGTGTTGAACTCTCCCCGTGTAAGGTCAATTGCAGCCTCCCTCATTTTAATTAATGGTGATGTAATTCTTGTTGACAGGAAGAAAGCAAATATAGTCGTGAGAATAATCGCAATCCCTGCAGCCAGCAGAATAATTTTTGTCGTCTCGTTTTTCGTCTGGTTTACAATATCTAATGACTGATAAATGTATACGGCACCATTCTGACTGATTGGCGTTCCGACAATCATTGCCTTGATATTCGTATCTGGCAGTATGGTTTGCTTTTGAACCTTTTCACCCTCTGTAAGGACTTTTTTTAGTTCCTCATCATTTTTTAGCCAATCTGATTGAAGTTTATTCAAGTCACTGTCCGTACTGCCTGATGACCAAAATGTCCCATCCCCAAAAACGACAGAAACCCGGCTCAGAGGGTCTTTCACCAGTTCAGTGTTTCCCAGTGCCAGTTCCCTGTCATCATATTGTTCAACCATTCTGGAAACTTTTTGCGCGGTTTGCATCATATCTTTTTCCGCCTGGCTGACATGAAAATTCTCAAAGAACTCCAATAATAAAACGGTTAAGATAAACAGTACAAAAGAAACTAGCAATAAGATAGTTATTGCTAGTTTACCTACAACACTACGCCAAAACATTATGCTTCATCCACCTCAAATTTATAACCAACGCCCCAAACGGTAACAATCATTTTGGCAGCCTCTTTGGATACTTTCGTCAGCTTTTCGCGAAGCCGCTTCACATGTGTATCGACTGTGCGCAAATCTCCAAAGAATTCGTATTCCCAGACCTCTTTTAGCAATACTTCCCGGCTGAATACTTTGTCAGGTTCTTCAGCGAGAAAACAGAGCAGTTCATATTCCTTAGGCGTAAGACCCACTTCATTTCCATCAGCTGTTACACGGTGCGCATCGTAATCAATAGTGAGGTGAGGAAATACCATGAGATTTTTTGTTGGTGTTTCTGCTTCATTGTAGTCATGGGACGAAACCCGCCTAAGAATGGCTTTCACACGCAACACCACTTCTCTTGGACTGAAAGGTTTTACTATATAATCATCACTGCCTACCTCAAGTCCTTGTACACGATCAGATTCTTCTCCTTTGGCTGTGAGCATGATAATCGGTGTCGTTTTATCTTTTCGTAATTCTTTTGCCACTTCAATGCCATCCATTCCAGGCATCATGATATCAAGCAAAATAAGATCATAGTCATTATTCTGCCCAAGTTCCAAAGCTTCTGTCCCATCAGCTGCTTCTTCCACGACAAAATCCTCTTTTTCCAGATACATTCTTACAAGCCGACGAATTCTGTCTTCGTCGTCGACAACCAAAATTTTGGCATTCTCTTCCATGCAAATCCCCCCACTATTTCAAAATATAATCGCTATGTTTTAAGCATACGAATGAAGACCTGCTAATACAAGATTGACAGCAATCAAGTTAAACATGATGATGGCGAAACCTCCTACGGCAAGCCACGCTGATTTTTCACCATGCCAGCCTCGTGAAAGACGCAGGTGCAGAAATGCTGCATAAAAGAGCCAAGTTACTAATGCCCAAACTTCTTTGGGATCCCAACCCCAGAATCGGTCCCATGCAAGCTGTGCCCAAATAGCTGCGAAAATCAAGCCGCCCAGTGTAAATACCGGAAATCCGATGGCAACTGCTCTGTAAGAGATTTCATCAAGCATGTCCGGCTTTGCTTTACGCAGAAACGGCTGAATAGCTGCTCCAACGCGCTTACGCAGGATTAGTCGGGCGAGACCGTATAATACCAGCCCGGTTAATACAGACCAGATAACGGTATTGAATTTCCTGGCCGCATCGACACCTTTCATCCATGCCGGTGCATCAAATAGCGGATTCATCCTGTCTCCTGTAAGCAATTCACCTTCATTAGGGCCGGCAATCGGTGGCAAATGATAGTCGGTCGTTACCGTTTCCCCATTGAAACTATACTCAAATTCTGCCGAATATCCCGACAAATTAAATGAGGTGGAAATAATACTGAATCCGACGAAAATAAACAAGGAAAGCAAAACAATTTCCAGCCAAGTTGTCCGCTTGCTTCTGACGGACTGATCAATCTGCCTGATTAGGTAAATTAGCCCTGCCACAAAACTAATGGATAAAATGGCCTCACCCAGTGAAACGGTTGTCACATGGATGTATAACCAGTTACTTTGCAGTGATGGCACAAGTGGCGCAATTTCGGTTGGGAACATGCTTGCATATGCAATAACAATCATTGCTACCGGCAATGCAAATAACCCTAAAATATTCAGTTTATAAATAAAGTAAAGAATGATGAACGCGAAAACAAGCGCCATCCCGAAAAATGTCATAAATTCAAATAAATTACTGACAGGGGCATGCCCACTTGCCATCCATCTTGTAATAAAGTAGACAATTTGTGCTAAAAATCCAATGATTGTGATCGTAATCCCAATTTTACCACTTACGCCTGCACCTTTAGTAGAGCTTTTATTCTTATCTCTAATCGTGGCACCAAAGAAAAAGGTGGCAATCAAATAAAGGATGAACGCCGTATACAGCATGGTACTGCTGACGTCGATAAGTGAATCCATATTTATCCTCCTTCAAGTCTGCTTAATCCGTATCCAGCTGGTCGTCAACCATGTTCACATTGGTATCAGCTATAACCTGCTCAATATCTTTTTTCAGGCCAAACCAGTTTTTATTTGTATGACCTGCAACCATGATACCTTCTTTCGTTGGATGCAACCAGATTCTGCGATGCTGCCAGTACATGCCCTGTATCACACCAATCATGAAAATAACTGCCCCGATGATGAACAGTGGCAACGTATAATCACGTCTGACAGTGAGCCCGCTTGCATATCGTGTTTCAAAGTCCTCTATTCCTAATTTGTAATCATTTTCGCCAGTTGCATCAACGTTTTTACCGATACCAACAAAACTCATTTCTGGTTCTTCATTTCCTGGAGGATGGACGGTTAAAACAAATGCCGGATTTCTCGGAAAGTTTGTCTTGGATGCCGGTTCCTCATCTTCCAGTTCGTAATCCGGATAATATTGGGTGACATCGACACTAAAGCCATTATCCAATTGGTATTCATCCTTTGGCTCGGTCAAGTCGATGGTAAATGAACCTAGTGATGCTTCATCAGGATCGTCGGTTTTGTGAATTTTAAAAGTCATACTTTTAAATTCATTTTGCTGATAACCAGCTTGATAAAGTGTGTACCCAGCAAATTTCAGCGGGTGATTCATACGGATTTTATCCTCCGTCACTTTTTCCAGCTCCGGGTCAGCACCTGCAACGGTTTCACCTTTTTCCTTATAAATGACCGCATTTGTTTGATAATTTTTGGCGACGTTACCTTGCATTTCTATTGCTTCTTTAAATCGTTCATCATTCTTGTCGTAGGTTTCCAGAATGAATTTCTTATTTTTGATGTAATATTCCCCTTCTGTACCAGGTATGACGGTCTGTTCGCCTTCCCTTACCCAAACATATTCATCCAGATACATAAAAGGCGTCATGCGCAATAGCGCTGCAATAAGGACAATAATAAGACCGATATGATTTACATAGGGTCCCCAGCGGGAAAAACGCCCTTTCTCAGCTAACACATGTCCATTTTCTTCTCTTACCTTATAACGTTGCTTTTTCAATCCAGAAACCAATTTATCTTTTTCGTCAGCTGTTACGTGCTCCGTCTCACTAAATAGACGCTGCCTTTTAAGGAATGTTGTATGCCGCTTTGGTTTCTGCATTTTTAGTGCTTTATATAGCGGAACGAAGCGATCAATACTGCAAATAACGAGCGAGACACCGATAAGCGCAATTAGGAGCATATACCACCAGGATTCATACAAGTTATGAAAGCCTAGCTGATAGTATATTTGGCCCAATGTTCCATATTGTGCTTCATAAAAAACAGACGGGTCACGGGATGGTGCATCTGCCGGTATGTACTGCTCTTGTGGGAAGATTGTCCCGATGGCCGAAGCGGCTAATGCCAGAACAATCAGCCAGACACCGACTTTAACGGACGAAAAGAAATTCCATATTTTATCAATAATTGATTTGTTGTATGTTTGTGAGCGGCGAGCACTTCCATCATAGCGCATATTAAGCAGTTTGCGCTGATCGTTTCCGTCAATATGCTGGTTGCCCTCTACCGGTTTACCGCATGCTTCACAAAGGACTGTCCCCTCTGGATTGACATGCCCACACTCACATTTTATTTTATTCATTCGTATCCCTCACAATTGGTGCATTCATTTACTGTTCAGGCATTATTTGCTGTAAATAACCTTCTATTTTATCCAGCGTTAAGCCACCTTCAACTATTTCGACAATTTCCCCATTGGGGTTAATGAAAAACGTGGTCGGGAGCGGTTCGACATGATAACTCTCCCTTACTTCTTTGTTGGAATCGTACGGAACAGGGAATGTCAAATCATACTTGTTGATGAACTTTTCCACGACAAATTTGGTCGTATCCAGATTGACAGCGATAATTTCAACACCTTTCTTCTTGTACTCTGGATAAAGGGACTGCATGTACGGCATTTCTTTTTCACAAGGTTTGCACCAAGTTCCCCAAAAATTAAGCATGACGCCTTTTCCTTCATAATCACTGAGCCGTACCGTTTCAAGCTCATTATTTTCATTAATCTGCTGGAGTTTAAAGTCCGGTGCCTGTGTACCTTCGCTGACATCTGTTTTATCTTTATTAAAATTGGATACAAGCGCATATATGACTGCTACCAGCAAGAGAGCTAAAACAATGGTCCTGAAAATCAGACGGTTTCGTTTTTTATTTTTCTTCGCTGCTTTCGCTTTTTCAATATTCATAGCCATTCACTCCCGATGCTATTGTATCATGGAACGTCTTTGTTAAATTTGTCTATTGTTTAACATTTTTATCGGATGCCAAATGACGCATTTTTTTGACCTCATGCGGTGTGAGAGGACGACAGTCACCGGGCTGCATGCCATGCAGGTCAAGAAGACCATACTTCTCCCGCTTTAATTTCATAACCGGGTACCCGAGGGTATCCATCATTCGCCGGATATGTCTGTTTTTTCCCTCATGAAGTGTCAGTTCCAAAATGGTGGTGTTCTTCTGCCTGTCTATTTCAAGCGTTTTAAACTTGACTGCTTTTAATAGCTCATTATCAGAACGCACACCTTTTCTAAGCTGATATAGTTCTTTCTTAGACGGGATTCCTTTGATTTTTGCTACGTATGTCTTATCAATCTCGTATTTCGGATGCATTAATTGGTTAGCAAATTCACCATCGTTCGTCAAAAGAAGGATACCTGATGTATCATAATCAAGTCTGCCAATCGGATAAATACGTTCCTTGACCCCACCGAGGTAATCGGTTACCACTTTCCTTCCTTTATCATCTTTCAAACTGGAAATGACACCCCTCGGTTTATAAAGAAGATAGTACACTGGTTCTTCCTTTTCAAGACGTACGCCGTTCACTTCAATATCATCACGGGGGGAAACTTTTGTACCAAGTTCTGTTACCACCTTACTGTTGACTTTCACTTTTCCATCAACAATCAGTTTTTCCGCTTTTCTCCGCGATGTCACACCGCTTTGCGCAATTACTTTCTGCAACCGTTCTTTCGTATCTGTCATCTTATCACCGTTTTCTCTTAGTAGTTTCAAACATAATAATAGCGTTAACCATATGTTAACGCTAGTTACAGGGATTATCCAAATAATAAGGTAACGACAATAATAGAAGCAATGATACCAACAAGGTCTGCCAGCAATCCAACTTTCAATGCATAACGCATTTTCCGGATCCCGACCGCCCCGAAGTAAACGGTTAGTATATAAAGCGTTGTATCGGTACTTCCCTGCATCGTTGAGGCAAGCCTTCCGATAAACGAGTCAGGTCCATGTGTGCTGATTAATTCGGTCGTCATTCCCAATGCAGCAGTGCCTGAAATAGGCCGGACCAATGCCAGCGGGATAATATCCGGTGGTACCCCAATCTTAATCAATAACGGAGAAATAAGTTGAATAAATGCCTCCAATGCACCGGAACTGCGCAAAATAGAAATAGCCACAATCATGCCAACTAAGAAGGGAAGTAAGGAGAAGGCCATTCGAACTCCATCCTTTCCCCCTTCTACAAACGTTTCGTAGGCAGGTACACGTTTCCACGTTGATACAATGAGAACAACAGCAATAAAACATGGGATCAACCAGGTGCTGATTGTCGTGATAATACCCATCATGATTTCCTCCTGCGGCTTCGGTAATAGAAAACACGGTCAATCATTAACGCACTGACAGAAGAAATAAGTGTTGCAATGATAGTCGTACCAACGATTTCTGTAGGAGATACAGAATCATACTGCATCCGGATGGAAATGACCGTCGTTGGAATAATGGTCAAACTCGATGTATTTAACGCCAAAAAAGTAATCATCGACCTGGATGCTTCATCCGAACCACTCAGTTCTTTCATCTGCTCCATCGCTTTAATGCCCATAGGGGTTGCAGCATTGCCAAGCCCAAAAATATTGGCTGTAATGTTTGACAAAATGTAACCAATAGCCGGATGATCTTTAGGTATATCGGGAAATAACCGAATAATAATTGGCCTGAACATCCGGGATAGAAATTCCAAAATACCAGCCTTTTCAGCTACTTTCATGATTCCAAGCCAAAAAACCAATATACTGATAAGGCCAATGGATAGGGTTACTGCCTCTTCTGCACTTTCAAATAGAGCTTCATTGACCTCATCCATTGTTCCATTAAACATGGCATACACAATACCAGTAACTGCCATCGCCGCCCAAATAATATTAACCATTGACATCCAACCCGGTCATTCGCTTATAAATGGCCACAATTTCAGACAGGAAAGAAGGGTTCTGCTTTCGCGCAGCATATACCGGAGTTTGTGCTATCGGAACATGATCAGCATAAAAAACGGTTTTCCCGATTACATCTCCCTGTAAGTGTTGGGACTCGTTACGTATAAATGTTTTCTTATCTATTTGCAGTTGTTTATCTTCGCGGAGCGGAATTTTCACATTTTCGTGCACATAACCGGTAACTTGTTGGCCGTTATCCTCCACTCGATAACGGTTCACGCCTTTTTCGGCGATGGTCGTCATATCATAGTGATCAAAACCCCACTGAAACAGTCCAATATGGTCACGCCAGTCATCAGGCGCATTCAGCGTGACAGCAATTAACTCCATGCCATCTTTCTTAGCGGCAGTGACCAGTGTCCTGCCCGCGGTACTCGTATAGCCTGTTTTCCCGCCAGTTGTGTGCTGGTAACGCGAAGTTATCAGCTTATGTTTATTACGCCACACATATTCCCCATCTTCTGTTTTATAGACTTTTGTGTTTGTTACTTGCCTGAAAATCTCATTATCCATCGCATAACACATCAAACGTGCCATATCATAGGCCGTTGAATAATGATTTTCAGCATCAAGGCCGTGCGGATTGGCAAAGGAGGTGTTCGTCATCCCAAGCCATCTAGCTTTTTTGTTCATTAAATGGACAAACCCTTCTACACTCCCACCCACATGTTCACTTATTGCAACGGCTGCATCATTGCCGGAACGCAGCATCAATCCGTAGACAAGATCTTTCAATTTGATTTCTTCACCTTCATCCAAGTAAATGGATGAGCCAATAGCATGGACAGCCCGGTTGCTTACAGTCACTGTTTCATTTAATTCTCCCGACTCAATAGCGATAATGGCGGTCATAATTTTGGTTATGCTTGCGATTGGACGTTGTTTATGTGCTTGTTTATCATACAGAATCCTTCCTGAAGACTGCTCCATTAAAACGGCGTTATCCGCCGACACTCCAGGCTTAGCTTGTCCAGCAGACGGATATATCAGACTGCTGATAAGAAAACAGACCACCATCAAAACTGCAAATCCACGCATAACTTTTCCTCCCGCAGATGTGTTATCTTTACAGTTTATGCTGTCAGAACAAAAACATATGACTGAAAAAGGACAGGATATGAACAAAATAAGAAAAGCGAAAGCGCCTTGTTCACCCCCGAAAAGCTTAAGCAAGAATTCGTAGTGGCGGTTTTGCCACGTAGAAATATTGCTAAAGACCTCGAGGGGGTAGGCGCTGGAACTGGACAAGAAAAGCGAAAGCGCCTTGCTCACCCCTGAACATGGCTATTTTATCCTTTAAAAAATCCTTACATAATGTAAGGATGGGGAAATAGGCTTTATATCTTATTATTCATCAGCTTGTTCGTAAAAGTTCTCAAAGAACAAATCTGCCTCCTGTTCAACTTCTTGTTCACTAATGTCTTCCGGAAGCGGAGGCAATTCATTCAGCGATGTTAACCCAAAATATGTTAAAAAATCTTTTGTTGTAACAAACAGAACGGGACGGCCTGCCCCTTCTTTTCTGCCAGCTTCCTCAACCAGTGATCGAGTCATTAATGTCTGTACCGGCCGGTCGCTATTAACTCCTCGTATCTCTTCTATCTCCGCCCTTGTTATTGGCTGACGGTAAGCGATAATCGCTAATGTCTCTAAGGCAGCCTGTGACATTTTCGATGATTGTGGGGTCTGCAGAAGTTTTTTGAAATAAGGGCTGTGCTCTGGCTTCGTAGTCAAATGGAATACATTGTGAGATCGCATGAGCAGCATTCCGCGGTCTGTATTTTCATAATCGTATTCCAATTCCTCTAATACATGTTCCACTGCTTCTTCGGTGATCTCCAGTATTCCTGCAAGCTGTCTGATTGTCACCCCTTCATCACCACTGGCAAACAGCAGTCCCTCTGTTATAGCTTTTAACGCATTTATTTCCACGATTAATCCCCCATGTTATTAAAAACATATAATTTCCCAAAGTGTTGCTCTTGCCGGCAAATCACTTCATTATTTTTCATCAACTCCAGAATAGCCATAAATGTAATAACAACGTGGGAACGTGACGGATAGGAGAATAGCTGATCAAATGCAATACCTTCCCTGTTTTGTTTCACTGCTTTCCGTACTTCTGTCATTCGTTCTCCTATCGGTATCTCTCCGCTCTTGACCTTCGTTTCTAAAGGCTTCTGCCATTTATGGCGATCCGTCATCCGCTTTAATGCATCAAGCATATCATAAATAGAGACATTCCCTTTTTGCACCGGCCTGCTGATTTCTGCCTGAGAAAAGGCGGCAGGCGGCCTTGTGAATGTCTGGTTGGCTTCTGTTTCCTGCTCTTTTAGATGTTGAGCAGCCTCTTTATATTTGCGATATTCAACTAGTCGCTGCACCAATTCTTCACGGGGGTCTTCCATATACTCCTCATCAGGTTCTTCTACTTCCTGTTTTGGTATTAGCATATTGCTTTTAAGTTCCAGCAATGTCGCAGCCATCACAAGATATTCACTTGCAATGTTAAGTTCAAGTTGTTGCATGGTATGGATATACTCCATATACTGTTCCGTGATCTGTGCAACGGGTATATCATAAATATCAATCTCGTACTGATTAACCAAATGAAGCAGCAGATCGAGCGGTCCCTCAAATGTATCCAGCTTTACTTGATATGACTGATTCACACCCCGCCTCCTTTCACGGACAGATAAATATATAAGAATTGGCGTAAACGCCTATACAACATGGCGACTGCGTTCATAGGTTATTAATGCAAGATAAATGTTATCAAAAAAACATTTATCCGTTAAGCGAAAAAGGAGGAATTTACTATGGGTTACAATTATGGCGGAGGATTTTCACTAATTGTCGTATTGTTCATTCTCCTGATTATCGTTGGTGCAGCCTGGATGTAACAAGTACAGATGTCACCAGCATCACAGACGAAAGCCAGCTGTCTCAAGCTGGCTTTCGTCTAATTCTCTCTCTCATTTTGCTGGTCGGTATCACTGCATTTATTGTAAAACGGCTGTGTTTTGTCATCGGCACAAACAGCATATTTATCCCCATATAATTGATTAATTTCGTTCACCATCTTTTTACCAATACCGGAATTGCGATGGGATGGATTGACTGAAATGTGCTGGATGACAGCATTAATATCATCCTCAATTCGTATGCCAATAGCACCAATCACATCCTCTTCCTTCCAAAGGAATAGATGCCAATCATCATTCGCTTCGTATTCTCTGATTGTCTGCTGAAGTTTTTTTACGTCCTTTTCTTCAGGCATAAAGGACAATAATCCCATTGCAATCTTTTCATGATTCTTTTTGTAACGAATTAACATACATATCCCTCATTATAAAATGACTTTCCAGCCGCCAGAACAGTATACAGAATATCGTTCAAATACAAAATTCTTTTATGGAACGGTTCTCATCCTACAAGACGAAAACAAACCAATAGATAAATCCCCACACAACTCCGAGTGTTAAAAGGATTGCAAACAAGAACCAATTTTTTTTGCGTTTATCCAACGTTGTCTCATCCTCAATCTTCGCCAATTTTTTCACTAATCATACAAAACTGCTGCACGCTACTGCTGTACAATTGCTTTATATATGATATAGCCGTCTGACTGCTTCCCTTTTACATGGAATGGAATGATATTAACAAAGGCAATCCAACTATGGAAAAGCGTCAAGAGTAAGACGGAGTCAGCCGGATACAGTATGTACCATAAAAAACACACTATTGCTGCTGCAACGCTAAGCAACGGACCGGCAACAGCAACCGCGATTGTCTCCCTCTGACGATACGGTAATGCTCTTTCACTATAAGCCATTCCTCCCAAAAAGAAAAGCATATGAATATGGACGGATACATTTTTCCATTTATTATCATATATGACTTTACCAGAGCCTATCGAAAGCACGATTTTATCAGCCCTGACCCATGTTGCACCTAATGCATGTCCGAACTCATGTACAATAGTTCCAACAGGGCCGGCCACGAAAACAAGGTAAAGCAATCCTATAGCTATCATTTATTACGAAAAGATTTTCACTTCTTTCATTACATCACCATTCTTCATTGCTTTCGCATAGTCAATACCGGAAGTTACTTGTCCAAAAACCGTATGAACACCATTGAGGTGAGGCTGTGGTTCATGAACAATAAAAAACTGGCAGCTACCGGTATCCTTACCTGCATGTGCCATTGACAAGGAACCTTCAACATGCCGATGCGGATTCCCTTCCGTCTCACATTTTATTGTATAACCGGCTGATCCGGTTCCATTTCCGTTCGGACAGCCGCCCTGACTGACAAATCCATCGATGACACGGTGAAAAGTAAGACCATCATAAAAATTACTGTTAGCCAGTTTTTCAAAATTGGCTACGGTATTCGGAGCCTCATTTGGATAGAGTTCAAATTCTATTTTATTGCCATTTTCCATTAATATATAACCTGTCTTATTCATCTTTTCCATCCCCTTTACTTTTCGCTGCCCATTGCCGGTTCACCTGGCAACAAGCAGTATTTCTTATTTTATTTTATCCGACCTGTCCAGAGAAAACAACACCATCACTCGTATGAAATATCATTTTTCACCATATCCTGATAGGTTTCCCTTCTGACCACCTGCTTAGCAGTCCCATTTTCTGCGAAGACAACCGCCGGATTGGAAAACCGATTGTAGTGATTTGCCATCGAATAGCCGTATGCCCCTGTTGAGAAAACGGCTAATATATCGTTCGGTTCTACTTCAGGGAGAGGCAGATCCCAGATGAGCATATCCCCAGATTCACAGCACTTCCCGGCAACAGAAACCGTTCCGGCAGCAGGCAGTGAAGCTTTGTTTGCCAATACACCTTCATATTCTGCCTGATAAAGTGCCGGCCGAAGATTGTCTGTCATGCCGCCATCAACGGAGATATAGTTTCTCACACCGGGGATTTCTTTCATCGACCCTACTTTATATAATGTCAGCCCAGCGTTGCCAGCAATTGCACGTCCAGGCTCAATCCATATCTCCGGAATTGGTATGCCAATCGAGGAAGCATGCTCTTTTACAGCGGCGGTCAGTTCTCGCACAAATGTTGCATACAAGAGTGGTTCATCTCGCTCAGTATAGCGTACCCCAAAGCCTCCTCCTAGATTGAGAACATCCGGAGTAAAGCCATATTCCGTATGCCAGTCATCCAATTTCTGAAACAGCAATTTTGCCGCGAGCAGCAGCCCTTCCGTTTCAAACAGCTGTGATCCAATATGGGAATGAAGTCCTTTAAAATATATATTACGATTGTTCCTTAAACGAAAAAAGGCTTGATCCGCTTGTCCATTGTTCAAGTTAAAACCAAACTTGGAATCATCATTTCCTGTCATGATATACTGATGTGTGTTTGCCTCAATTCCGGGGGTGACACGCATAAGCACATGAATCGTTTTATTTTTATTCTCCAGTATTCGTTCAATTAAATCAATTTCGTGAAAATTATCCACGACAATGCATCCAATATCGTGGTCAATAGCCATCGTCAGCTCTTCCAGGCTTTTATTGTTGCCGTGCAGATGGATTTTACTGACAGGGAATCCCGCCTTTAGCGCTGTGTATAATTCACCCTGCGAGACTACATCCAGGCTCATCCCCTCCTGGTTGACCACCTGCAGCATAGCGATGGTGGAGAAAGCTTTGCTGGCATACGCAACCTGTGCACGTACACCTAATTCCTGAAATGTGCGGACAAAACTGCGGCAGTTCTCACGTATAATGGAAACATCGTATACATACAGGGGCGTGCCATAGGTCGAAGCCAGCTGTACCGCGTCTACACCGCCTACTTCCAGATGTCCTGCTTTATTAATGTTGAATGGATGATTATCTGTTATCATGTTCTTCCCCCTCGTATATTATGTTTAGGCCCTATCATTTGAGCCCATATTTTCTTACTTTTCCTGCTGGATATAGTCAAAAGTCTTGGACGTCCCGTGATGTTCCTAGATAATGGTCTTAGGATCATTTGG
>SEIO01000075.1 GCA_004145795.1 Lentibacillus lipolyticus
CATATTTAGGTTAAACTGTAACTGGGTCATAATTAATTCCTCCTAGTGTTTTTGTGGTTGAAAACATTGTTTCCAAAAGGAATTAATTTGACCCTTTTCTTTTTTACACAATTATACGGACTTAATCGAAGGTCGCGCGGCCCCGGCCGAAACTCGCGCGAAAATCGAGAAGGTCGCGCGAAACCGGCCGAAACTCGCGCGAAAATCGAGAAACTCGCGCAGCCTGGGCTGAAAGTCGCGCGACCCAGCCACAAAACCCAGCCACCAAACCAGGAAGAGTGGCCTGCCCAGCGCACCAATATACTTGTACTTTCCAATATCACCTCAAATTCATTCAATTTTTGCTTTCTCGTGTGCAGGTCAATCGCTTATGCCGGTTTATGGGTGCATAACTTGCAAATGCCTAGTCATATGAATTTTGCCACAATATACGGTATCTGGTATAAAAGAAGATGAACCAAAAAATGCGAATCATTCATAAAGGAGACGAAGCATGGAAGAACGAACGACACTGAAAAAGACACTGAAGCCTCATTGGGTCTGGGCGATTGCGCTTGGATCATCAATTGGCTGGGGGGCATTTGTGCAGCCAACAACATGGTTGTCCACAGCCGGCCCATTAGGTGTTATTATTGGATTCAGTATCGGCGCACTTTTAATGATGCTGATTGCTGTCAGCTACGGATTCCTCATCAAAAGCTTTCCCGTTTCAGGCGGCGAGTTCGCCTACTCCTATATTAGCCTCGGACGAACACACGCGTTCATCAGCGGATGGTTTTTGGCACTCGGCTACCTGTGCATTGTCGCACTGAACGCATCCGCATTCGCGTTAATGGTCAAATTTGTTTTCCCCGCGATTTTGAAAAATGGTCATATGTACACGATAGCCGGCTGGGATGTGTACTTGATGGAAGTCATCATCGCATCCGCCATTCTGGGCATCTTCGGCTATTTCAACATGAAAGGCACGGGACTCTCCGGCCGCATGCAGTTTGTTTTCTGCTCCATCATGGTCATCGGCATTATTGCGATTACTTTTATGGTGGGTGCGCAGCCTGGATCCGGCCTGTCGAACGTCGCACCGCTGTTCCCGACCGACACGACCGCGTTCGCCGCGATTATTTCCATTGTCGCTATCGCACCATGGGCTTTTGTCGGATTTGATAATGTTCCGCAAGCTGCAGAGGAATTTCATTTTTCCTCCAGAAAAGCCTTCATGCTGATTATCCTGGCCATTTTCTTCGCAGCGCTCTTGTACAGCATGATGATTATTGCCACATCAATGATTGAACCGTGGCAGCAGCTCATTGTCCAGGACGCAACATGGGGCACAGGCGCAGCCATTCAAGGCATGCTCGGCAACATGGGACTCATCATTCTCGTGACCGCACTGACGATGGGAATTTTCACAGGCTTGAACGGATTTATCATTTCATCAAGCCGCCTGTTATTCGCCATGTCACGCGCGAAAATAATTCCAGAAGTATTTTCCAAATTGCATCCAAAATATAAAACACCATACGTTGGCATCATCTTCACCGTTGTCGTTGCAGCAATCGCACCGTGGTTCGGACGCCAGGCACTAACATGGGTCGTCGACATGTCATCCATCGGCGTAACGATTGCCTATTTTTATACCTGTTTCACCGCATTTACCCTGTTCAAATGGAAAAAGGACAAACATTTCAATCCGAAAAAACATGCCATCGCACCATGGAAAAAATCCATCGCCGGCCTTGGCATGCTGGCCAGCATCACCTTTCTGGGACTCTTATTAATACCCGGATCACCGGCCGCACTCGGTATCGAATCACTTATCGCACTCGTCATCTGGATCACACTTGGCGTCACATTCTATCTCGCCAACCGAACCGAACTGAAAAGAATACCAAGAGAAGAACTCAACTACCTCATCCTAGGCAACAAAAAAATCGAAGCCGAAAACCGAACTTGAGCGGGTGGGGTGAACCAAGGGGACAGGTTTACCCGGCCACCAAATGATGGAAACCGGAGTGAGGTGGGGGCGAGCCGGGCCGAAAGTCGCGCGAAAACGGGTGCGGTCGCGCGGGCCGAGTGATATTGTACCCATAAAGTAGACAACGTTAAAATCGTGCAACCATATATGTTAATTTGATTATGGGGAGGCGATGATTTATGGGGAAGAAACTGAAAAAGTATTCATATGACGATAAGGTGGACGT
>SEIO01000076.1 GCA_004145795.1 Lentibacillus lipolyticus
TTTTGTGTGCCAGGCATGCACACATTCTTTAGGGTTAAAGTCCCGAATCGTGAAGGCAGTAGTAGCGATTAGCTTAAGACAAGGGTGTCTGGGGTGACCCAGAATCTGAAGGAAGTCAGCGGCAAATCTCCGCCTTAAGGAACACGAACTTCATAGAAGGCTAGGTGTACTTGGGTGAGACTGCAAAACAAGTCAAAGCCCTTACTGCCGAAGGGTGCACAGAGTAAATGAAGTGAGGATTTGGAGAGGAAGAATGTGTGCTTACCCTGGGAGGTCTGATAGGAACGCGGTGCACACACCGTAACCGGACATGTGAATGTTCGCTGAACTATCAGAAGTCAGCCGAAGCTGTAGTATTGAATATTTCTAGGGTATTCAAGAAGGGCTGAATCATTTAAGGAGAATTGTCACCTTGCGTACGTAATACTTGATGAAGCAGAAACATGATAACCTTCCTAATGGAGGAAGCGGTGAATCCCGTGGGGGACATTAGAAGGGCTGAAAGTTATTGCCACACAAGAAGGACAGACAATTCACGCAGGAGTTAGATATCATTATGTTGGAACGAATCTTATCACGGGAAAACTTAATACTCGCATTAAAACGTGTGGAACGTAATAAAGGGAGTCATGGTGTGGATGGTATGCCCGTACAAAACCTACGAGCGCATGTCTTGGAACACTGGACTACCCTGCGAGAAGAACTCCAAGAGGGAACCTACTACCCTCAACCTGTCCGTCGTGTCGAAATCCCGAAACCAAACGGCGGGAAGAGGAGGCTAGGAATCCCCACCGTACTGGACAGATTCATCCAACAAGCAATTGCACAGGTTCTCTCGGAAGAATATGACCCAACTTTCTCGAACCAAAGTTATGGGTTCCGCCCAAACAAACGAGGACATGACGCGGTAAGAGAAGCTAGAAAATATATTAAGCAAGGGTATCGCTGGGTTATTGATATGGATTTAGAAAAGTTCTTCGATAAAGTAAACCATGACAGATTAATGCGTACCTTAAACAGGCAAATTCAAGACCCAAATGTGTTGAAGTTAATCCGCAGATACCTGCAAGCAGGTATTATGGAAGATGGTCTGGTTCGTCCGAATACAGAAGGAGCACCGCAAGGTGGACCTTTAAGTCCGTTACTTTCTAATATCGTTTTAGATGAGTTGGATAAAGAACTGGAGGAAAGAGGACTCTGCTTCGTCCGCTATGCGGACGACTGTAATATATATGTCCGTTCCAGAAGAGCAGGTTTACGTGTGATGAAAAGTATCACCAAATTTATCGAAGGAAAACTGAAACTTAAAGTCAACGAAGAGAAAAGTGCGGTAGACCGTCCATGGAGGCGTAAATTTCTTGGCTTCTCTTTCACATCTCATAAAGAAAAGCCGAAGATTCGGGTTTCAAAAGAGAGTATCAAACGCTTTAGACAGCGTATTCGACAGCTAACTTCCAGGAAGAAGTCCATGAATATGAAGGATAGAATCGAGAGATTAAATCGATATCTGGTAGGCTGGCTGGGGTATTATCAGCTAGCTGAAACACCTTCCATATTGAAGGGACTGGACAGTTGGATACGGAGAAGGTTAAGGATGATACGGTGGAAGGAATGGAAGAAAGTTAAAACGAAGTACAAGAACCTCATGAAACACGGAGTAAAGAAAGGAAAAGCGTGGGAATGGGCAAACACAAGAAAAGCCTATTGGCGAATAGCCAATAGTCCAATCTTGCATAATGCCCTTGGAGACCAATATTGGGCAAACCAAGGACTGAAGAGTCTACACCGTCGATATCAAATAAGGCGTTCGACTTAAATGGAACCGCCGTATACGGAACCGTACGTACGGTGGTGTGAGAGGTCGGGGGTTAGTCACCCCCTCCTACTCGATT
>SEIO01000008.1 GCA_004145795.1 Lentibacillus lipolyticus
ATTAGCTGCCGATCGTATCAATGCCGAATTAGATCAGCAACAAGCTGCTTAAAGGAATTTAAAAAATACATCTAAAAAATTCTGCAGGTCTTTGCGTTTTTAAAAAGAGCAATTATGAAATTGACTCACAGATTTTAAATCATACATGGTTAGTTGGATTGGGCGGCGGGCTTTTTGCTTTTATTCTTTTGCTGTTGTTAGCAGTACTTTATAAGCTTAGACCGACAGTGAATAAATATATGACTGATAAAACAAGGGAAATAGGGTATGAAGTGTTACAAAAATCTACTGGTGGTCAGCTGTCGAATATTCTTAAAGGAAAACCAAATATTATCAATGGTTTCCAAGAACCTACTAATACTAAATATTATAGAAAAACACCAAAGAGCCTGGATTATTCATATTTCCAAACTAAGTCCCTTTAATCTTAAATCGGAATGCTATTTTGGCCTTTCAGGCACCAAATTAAGAGAAATGGAAAGAGCGATAAACTGTAGAGAGACGTTTCACCAAAAAGCTGCCAAATTTGGACATACCACTCCCTTGGTCTTACCGCCGTTTTTTAAAATAGCGAAGGAAGTCTTTTGCCTCATTCCAGCTTTAATGCTTGCACCCGTTGCAACACATTCCAAAAGAATGACTGGTACACAAAGCTGGACGATAATTTGAAGTAGAGAGACCGTCCGGATTTAACCAGTTTACTGGCTACTTTGATGATTTTTGTGCGGATGGTTTGGATTTGCATGTTCTTTTGGCCATCCGGAAAACAAAGTGTCCGCAGCCAGTTGGTGAAGTTATAGGCTAACAGATTCAACATCATCCTTACTTCGTTTGTCGCAAAGGAGTGGCTGCACATGCGGTCCAGATAGAAGCCGTTTTTCGCTTCCTTGATGTAGTTCTCCATCGTTCCTCTTTTCTGATAGGAACGAACAACATCTTTTGGTGAGAAAGTGTCACCTAAGTTTGTGACAAAGAAGGCATGGGTGAAAAATAATTCACCAGCTGGACGCACAGATTGGATGATCACCTTTCTCGGCGTGGACCATGATTTGGCTTGGTATTCGGTCTCTTCGTAATAGCATTCCGTCTTCGTTACATCAGATGGTGCCATGGTAGGGTGAAGCTCATTGGCAAGTCGTTGCAAATTGGCATTGGATTTCAAACGAATGACGTAATAAACGGATTCCTTTTCACATAGCTCATACAGGGCTGGAACAGCAAAACCACTGTCTCCGCGAAGGAATGGAATGGTTTCCGGAAATGTTTCATTGTAATGACGGATAACGGGTTCAATAAAATGAACAACACCGTTGGAAGTATAGACATTTCCTGGCCGAAGTTGAGCTTTCAAAAAGTCACCCGTGACACCATCAAATGCAACTAATGGATGAAAGCCGACTGTACCGTAGTGGGTATTGAATGCAGCATCTTCCTGATCACCATATGTATCCGAATGCGTAGAATCCAAGTCAAAGATAATGGACTTGGAACCCCTGGAGTGATGGACCTTATCTAAAAGCTTCTGATTTGCCTGGTTCATTTGATCCATAGATTCCCTATCAAACCGTGGGAAAAAGCGGGATAAACTGGGTTGAGAAGCTAATGCATCCGTCCCAACGATCTGCGTAAAAACTGGGTCATTCGTCAATTGATCAGCGGCATCATCTTCAGCGTATCCAGCAATGATCTGGTAAATCTTTTGACGAAGCAACTGCTCGTTGGAATGCACAGCATAACGTCTTTCGTCCCCTAGTTTCAAAAATTGATCCAACGTATGGAAGAAACCAATTTTATCATCGAATTCCCGAAACAAAAGTTCACCTGTATCGGAGGAAAGAGAGCCTCCATCATTGGATAATTTAACTTGACGATTGAAATCTAGCGTTATTTGCGGTAAAGTAGCCATTATAAGAATCCTTTCTGTGGTTATTTGTTCGCACTTCTAACCTTAGCAGAAATGGATTCTTTTTTCATTTATTTGATGAAATGAAAATTTGGCTAAACCGCTTGAGTGGCAGGTGTTTATCCTGCATTATTAAGTTTTCGTGAATAATTCAGGAAGAGTTTTAATTTAAATGGATCAGTGGATCCTAATTTGTCATATGATTCGTTACAAAATAAAAATAAGTGAACTCAGCAAGAACAAAAGGCATTACAAGATTATCTGCAAAGTATAGAGGGGAAAATGATTTGAATAGATAATATGTAGTATTATTGTTTATTCTTGTATAAAGGGGGGTTATGTTTGAACGACAAGTTGTGGAAAACGATACAAATTTCCAGTTTTATATTAATTTTGTTCATTTTTTTGGGAACCATTTTAGTCTCGGATCTCGAGCCTAAGCCGGATGGTGGCTGGCATGCTACATTTCCTAGTAGGCGTTTTCAAATGACTGCATTAGCATTATTTATTGTCCTTGCGTTGACATGGGTATTTGCTACCTATGTTAGGAGGGAGGGGGAGGTTTCACTTCGGGCTGCGAAACGTGGTGTTCTATTTATCATAGGAATGGGGATATTCTATTGGTTGCTGCAACAGATTTAATCCTATCATGTAGACGCGTTAACAATTGCTCCCGATTAGTCACGTCTTCCCCAATGATAAACGCTTCTATTAATTTCCAGAGAACTAGAGGGAGTAAACTTTTGGCCATCATTAACCCCTTAAATCTTCGTATGACGAGGAGGTTGCGCTTATGAGTAACAGAGAGGAAATATGGGGGTTTATCAGGCTGGTATCATCAGTCTCCAGTCTGTTAGCTGTGCCTGCCTTCTTTTACTTTTTTGGTTATCGGATTACAGGAAAGTGGGAAGTAGCTGTTGAAAATCTTTCATGGAACAATCCTTTTTTAAAAGATAAGAAACTATAAAATTTAGCGATATAACTTTTACTTGCAAGGTTAAGCCACGTCCGGCTCCAGCTCCCAGCGACTAGCGCGACTTCCTTCACCTCCGTCCGATAAGTCAACATCGACTCCCCATGGTCGTCGTGTTTCCTTTATCTCCTGCGGCTCAGTCCAGTCCGTACGTCGCTAACCGGTCGCTTGCGCCTTTGTTCTATGTCATTGCGGTTGCGGTGATTGGGGGAGCTGCTTTAGCGATGCTGACGTTTGACGTTGAGAAAAATGATTATCGGTTAAGTGGAAAAGTAGTTTTAAAGACGTTGCGGAGAATTGTATCGATTGTCATAGTGGTCGTTTTGGTACGGCTATTTATCACGTAACTAAGGGGTTATTGGAATGGGGGATGATGGTAGCGTACGCCATTCTTCCTATCTACCAAACAACCTTCAGAGAGGAGGATGAAAATGATTAAAAGATCGTCCATCATTTTTCTAACACTGACCAGCTTATTCATTGTTCTTGCTGCCTGCTCAGATGAAAATCAAGGTACATCAGGCGAGGAAGATACACAAGCGAAAAAAGCATCGGGAAAAAAGGAAATAGACATTCCAGAAGCACCCACAGAACCTGAAAAGATGGTGGAAAATGGTCCGGGTAAATCGTTCGCAAATGATTTGACGGACGATGACATATCTCAGGTATTAAAGGAGATGCCGAATAATCTAAAAGATAAAGACATATATAATTATTTGATTGATCAGTTTGCGTATGACTACAGTGATGCGATGAATGCCTATGAATCATTTGATCCGCAGTTTAAACTGACAAAAGCCCCCGATGTGCAGGTTGATGAGGACAAAGTGCAGCATATTAGCTTATTGTTGGATTCAAGCGGAAGTATGGGGGCATATGTAAACGGAAATAGGAAAATGGATGAGGCCAAGACAGCATTAAAAGACTTTGCATCCAGCATGTCAGAAGAGACGAAGACAAGTTTGATTGTGTATGGTCATAAAGGAACCGGCAGTGAGGAAGATAAAGCGTTATCTTGTGATAGCATTGAGCTAAGTTATCCATTGAGTACATATGATAAAGATTCTTTTAATAAAGCTTTGAAGGAACTTGAACCTGCTGGATGGACGCCACTGGCAGGGTCTCTGGAAAAGGCAAGTGAAGTGCTGGGATCTGACACCGGTGACAATGTTGAGAATGTTATTTATGTCATCAGTGATGGCACCGAGACATGTGGCGGCAATCCCGTCAACAAGGCCAAAGAGCTGCATGAATCTGATTTAAATGCAACAGTCAATGTGATTGCTTTTGATGTCAATTCCGAAGAGCAGAAACAGCTGAAAGAAGTTGCTGATGCGGGAGGTGGAACATTTAAATCCGTAGCAAACGGCAAAAGCATGTTTGAAATGGTGGATGAGATTGTAGATGAAGCCGTTTCAGGTTTGGAAGTGAATTTGTGGACTGCTAGGGAAGGTCAGGACATAAATAAAGAGCACCGTGGCAAACAGAATGAATTAAACGATGCGGAAAGCGCATTTAATGCGTTTATTGACGATGAGCATAAGGCGTTAATGGATGCGCTTGCTATTTTGGAAGAATCAGGGAGAATTAATGAAAAGACAGCAAATCAAACTGAACAAAAAATTTCTGACAGAAGAGATATGTTAAGGCAATATAATGACCGGCTTCGGAAAGAGTATGGTCAGGCACTGAAGGACGAACGGGAGAAAACCTTTGATCTGCTGGATGATATAAAGCAGAAAAAAATGGATGAGTTGAGTAAAGACTAATAGCGTCCATAGGGCCGATGAAAAGCCGTTGTAAAAAGCTTTGTATCCATATGAAAAAAGGCTGGGACAAAAACTTTTAGTTAAAAATCCGAATGAAGATACTCAAATAGTTTAATCAGTTCGGATTTCCGTTTTTAACGACATTAGCGCAGGAAAAACACGAAGACTCCTGCGGGAAGAAAAGCCTAGGTGAGACCCCGGAGTGCGATAGCACGAGGAGGCTCAGCAGCGCCCGCGGAAAGCGTAGTGTTTTTCCGGAGCGGTGAATACTTCTAAAATATATCGTTCGTATTTAGAAGTGATTGTTTAATTTTGTCCCAGCCTCTTAATTATCACGTTTTTCTAGAGAAGAGCGCTCCTATTTGCGCACCATGCCGTGTGGGTCGATAACGAACTTTTTGGCGACGCCACTGTCAAATTCCTTATACCCCTGTGGTGCTTCATCCAGCGAGATAACGGTAGCATTAACCACATTGGCAATGTCTGCTTTGCCATGCAAAATGGCGTTCATTAACTGGCGCTGGTACTTCATGGCTGGTGTTTGTCCAGTCGCGAAACTGTGGGCTTTGGACCACCCTAAACCAAAGCGCACCTTAAGGGACCCGTGCTTTGCTTCTTGGTCTTCGGCGCCGGGATCATCCGTCACATACAGGCCAGGAATACCGAATTTACCACCGGCTTCCACAACGTCCATCATTGTGTTTAATACCGCAGCTGGGGCTTCCTCATGATTCGTTCCATGTCCATAGGCTTCGAAACCTACTGCATCAATGCCACAATCTACTTCCGGCACACCCAGGATTTGTTCAATTTGTTCGCCGACATCATCATGATCCTTCAGGTTAATCGTTTCACAGCCAAAGCTTCGGGCCTGCTTCAGCCTTTCTTCTTTTAGATCACCGACAATGACAACGGCGGCTCCAAGCAATTGAGCAGAATGAGCAGCGGCCAGACCGACTGGACCTGCACCGGCCACATAAACAGTAGATCCTGAAGTGACGCCGGCATTCACCGCTCCATGATATCCGGTTGGGAAAATGTCAGATAACATGGTGAGATCAAGAATTTTTTCCATTGCTAAATCTTTGTCCGGGAATTTGAGCAATTGAAAGTCAGCGTATGGCACCATCACATATTCGGACTGGCCGCCAACCCAGCCTCCCATGTCGACATAACCGTATGCACCGCCTGGACGTTCGGGGTTCACGTTCTGGCAGATATGTGTATCTTGGCGGCGGCACATTTTACAACGACCGCAAGCCACATTAAACGGCACGGACACAATATCGCCTTTCTTTAAGAACTCCACGTCCCGACCGACTTCTACAATTTCACCGGTTATTTCGTGTCCAAGTACTAACCCCTCTGGAGCGGTTGTACGCCCTCGTACCATGTGCTGGTCACTACCGCAAATATTAGTGACAATGTTTTTAATAATAACGCCGTGCTCACATTTGCGCCCGGCATTTCCCTTTGGTACACCAGGTCCTTCATGCAACACCAAATCCGGGTACGATATATCCTGAACTTCTACCTTACCACTTCCTAAGTACACGACACCACGATTACCAGCCAAACAAAAAACCTCCTTGGAATAAATCAGATCTCCCATTGTTCACTTATGTGCGACCGTCTTAGTTAATATATTCCCGGTCTTGATGTTTTAAAACTAAAAATGATAAGAAAATTCAGTGTTTATTTTAAGGAATAAGGGAATATATAGCGTACGTATGCATAAGCTTTAAAAGGTTTCAAGAAAGGATGGGTTTTCATGGGAACGTTAAATTTGGAAATGGCTAAAAAGGTGATTGAAGGAGCGGAAGCAGAAGCGGCTAACATTGGGGTGCAGATGGTCATTTCCGTTATGGACGATGGAGGGAATCTGATTGCCACCCATCGCATGGATGATGCATGGCTCGCAAGTGTGGATATCGCACGAAATAAGGCTTGGACATCCGTTGCGCTTAAAATGCCAACCTCCAACTTGGAAGATGCGACGGTACCGAATGCGGAGTTATGGGGACTTAATACAACGAATCAGGGAAAAATTGTTGTATTCGGCGGTGGCATCCCGCTGGAAAAGGACGGGAAAGTACTCGGAGCGATTGGTGTAAGTGGTGGCGCCGTACCACAGGATGTCCAAGTAGCAGAAGCGGGCGTTAACGTATTTGAAAAAGAAAAATAAGTGATTCATTAAGACCTCCATTGCAATGGGGGTTTTATTTTTAATTATCAGTCCTTCAATGGCGTGATGCGGTAATAGATGTGATTATAACGCGGATAGGGTTTTTTGGCAGCCGCCCATTTTCACGTGCCAATCAATTTCTAGAAGCATCTGGACGTAACCCTGTTGACTGGAACGTTCGAGGATAAACCGTGCCTAGTCAAAGTAATAATAATTTTAAAAAAATATAGTTAGAACATTTGTTTGCCTTTGGTCCGGTGTGATATACTACTTGTAGATAAACTCCTAGATCAGTCTTCCAGTTAGAGAACAAATAGTGATTCAGCATCACATAGGGAGGAAACTAATATGAAATATTATGCCGTGATTTTAACGATGCAAGATGAAGAAAAAAACCGATCATTTCGTCCGCAGCACTTGGCGTTCCTGGAGCAAATGAGACAGGAAAATAAAGTAGTGATGAACGGACCATTTACTGATGGAGCTGGTGGCTTGGTTATCTATGCCGCGAATGATTTGGAGGAAGCAATCTCCTATCTGAAACAGGACCCCTATATTGTAAATGGCGCAAGAAACTGGGAAATTCATGAATGGGCGCTGGAAACGAATCCCAACTTTCATTTGTAACGTAATTTATGGGTCTATGATTCTTGTACCTCGCCATTTCAAACATTCACTGTCCTGCACAGGCATGCTTGTTCGAATACTTGGCCAATAAATGCTCACACTCCTCCCATTCTGGGGAGCCAACCGTATGTGACGTTGCTGCCTGCTGCTGTTTTCGTTGGCTGTCACGTACCTGCTTTTGTTTTCGTTCCTGAAACCAGCCAGGTATAACTTCACCACCAGTTGATGGATGGTGACGCTGTGGCTGCCGTTGGCGGTAACGGAAGGCGGCTTCATTTGCAGCTGCCTGTTCAACGGTCGTAATTCCTTTGTTGGACCAGGCTTTTAGAATGCCCTTCACATACTGCCACCTGGGTTTTTGCTGATCTAGGGCACGTTGCATAGCTTCACGTACAAGCGGTTCACCGATGTCGTTGATCCAATGGCAGATATCATCGGCAATGTAAGAACTGGCCATGCCAAAATGACCCTGGTAAAACCGGATGGCATCCGTTGTCGTTGTTGTTGGTTTTGGTTTATGTTTTATTTTATTTTTGTTTATGTATTGTTTAACTAATGGGTCCGTATTGTGGTCCGCATTGTGGTCCACGTTGTCCTCCGCATTGTGGACCATGTTGCCTTCCGTATAGTGGTTCTTGTTGTGATGCATTCTGGCTTCTGTACTGTTCGTGGTATTGTGGCTCGTGTTGTGGACCGTGTTGTCCTTCACATTGTGGACCAAGCTATCTTTGGTCGTGTGGGCTGCATGGTGGTTCGTATTGTGATCCATATTATCTTCCTTCATTTGGTGTGCTGCTTGGTTCTCGATAGGTTCACTGACGGGCTGTTCCAATGAGTCATGAGATAAATGTGCTGCTTGCTTTGCTTGGGCCGGCTGCGTCTGCCATTGGGTTTCAGAAGCAGCGATTGTCTCTTGTTTCACATCTGTTTCTGCGTCCATGAAACTATTAACCTGGCACATTGGTTTTATTTGTGAAATCATTTGATAGACAGCAGCCTGCCTTCCGCTCCGTGATGTCACACGAATGTAGCCTTTTTCTTGCAGTTCGCCGCGTGCGCGCTTAAACGATGAGCCTTTGATGCCGGATTTTAACTCAATAATGGAAACAGGAACAGAGAACGTTTTTTGCCATCCGGATAGATTGTTAAAATGCATTAATGTGTTCCAAAGTGCGACAGCCGATCCGGACAGTGGATTAAAAATGATTTGCTGGTAAAAAGCGTTTAATTCTTTTAAGTAGTTCATATGAATGCTCCTTTATCGTTTTTTTACGTATGTGGGCAGTTGACGTTAAATATTCGAATCATCCAGTGACAACATGTCACGAAAATGTGGGTCTTCTTTTAATTTTTTCTTCACTTGCCGGCCCCAATTTTTCACCGCGTCAACCGTTGTGTTTTCCTGTTCGGCGATTGTTTTGTAGGACATTTCTTGGATAATAGCAAAATAGACCCATTTCCATTGCTTGTCCGTTAATTGGGACTGAAGGTTTTTCCATAGGTTGGAGTCATTTAGCTGAAGTTGCTGGTTGGCCGCTATAGGACGGGAACCATCCGTACCTCGGTGGTAATTGCCGTCGGTGTGCTGTGTATGCTGTTCCTGAACGGCTCGCTGGTGGATCTCATGTTGTCTGGTATCATGGCGCATGCGATCAATCAGGCGATTTCGGATAATATAATTGAAATACGTTGCCATGGGTCCTTTGTCCGGCTGATACGTTTCATACGCATCCCAAAGCGCGACTAATCCCTCCTGAAAAAAATCCTGATGCGGATCACGGATGTTCATTTTATGAATCTGATAATGAATTCGCCGCTCATTTTGCTGAAAAATTTCCTCAAATGTCAGTTTTTTGTCCATGTGATAGCTCCTTTGCGATTTAGATAGAACGCTTCTAGTCCTATAATCGAAAGGAAGAGCTAAAAAGTGTCATGATGATAGAAATATTTTTGTCTTTGTTGTGACATTTTGTCATTTGTGCTGAGATGGGTCTGAAAAGGAGAGAGGGAGCCATTACTTTGTCGTTCAGTTTTGGGAGTACAATTTTATTATAAAGTCGTATAAATAACCGTAAATAAAATCGTAAAATATTTGTAGGTGTTTTCACATGGCACAAATGTAGCAATCATATAAAATAGTTTCAATAGACGTCGCATTCATTTATAATAAAAGGCACCTTGAACCATTGTTTCTTAGACAGTCACTTTAAAAAGGAGAGATACATATGAGTAACAAAATTAAATTGGGAATCGTCGGTTATGGTAATCTGGGAAAAGGCGCAGTAAAAGCCATTAAAGCAACTGATGACCTGGAATTAGTTGCCGTTTTCACCAGGAGAGATCCGGAAGCACTGGAACTTGATGATCCTGATGCTAAAGCTGTACATATTGATAACGCAGGCAATTACCAAAATGACATTGATGTAATGCTGCTTTGTGGTGGATCAGCAACAGATTTACCTGAACAAACCCCATACTTTGCGAGCATGTTTAACACAGTGGACAGTTATGATACGCATGCAAAAATTCCCGAGTTTTATCAAAAGGTCAATGAAGTTGCAACAAAACATCATACAACTGCTATTATCTCAACAGGCTGGGATCCGGGCTTGTTCTCCCTAAACCGCGTAATGGCTGATGCGATTTTACCTAACGGAGAAAACTATTCATTCTGGGGAAAAGGACTCAGCCAGGGACACTCTGATGCGGTAAGAAGAGTTAACGGTGTGAAAAATGGTGTCCAATATACCATTCCATCCGAGGAAGCAATTGAACAAGTACGCAGCGGTGCCAACCCGGAATTAACCAAATCGGGGAAACATCGCCGTGTTTGCTATGTTGTCGCTGAAAAGGATGCGGACAAAGCAGCAATCGAAAATGAAATCAAAACCATGCCGAACTATTTCGCCGATTATGACACAGAAGTGAATTTTATTTCAGAGGAAGAATTGGAACGTGACCATTCTAAGGCACCACATGGCGGCTTTGTGATTCGAGGTGGCAATACAGGAGAAGCCAACAAACAAATTTACGAGTTCTCGCTCACATTAGACAGCAACCCTGAATTTACGTCCAGTGTGTTAGTCGCATATGCAAGAGCTGCCCATCGAATGAGCCAGGAAAATCAATTTGGTGCCAAGACAGTTTATGATGTCGCACCGGCTTATATTTCACCACGATCAGGAGAGGCGTTAAGAAGGGATTATTTATAAGGAATGATTGCAGCTGCACAGGGCTGACTCAAACAGCCATTCAGTTTTAAGAAAAAGAATACAAAATAACAAAATTTATTGCGATGCAAATCACAAGTGGTTTAGCATCCTTTTTTTTATTGTTATGACAATCTTAGGTTCCATTTGCATAATGAAAGAACATACCAATATTCAAGAATTGAGTCACTAGAACCTTTCAAAACTGTTATTCTGCAGTCTGGGCCATTTATTAATTGAATAAATTGTGATGATGGGTTGTTATAAAGGGGCATTGATTGATTACTTTAGGAGGTGACACTGTGGGGGTCTTTACCGAATACTTAGCAAGTATCGACAATCAGGAACATCGTGATCGAACAGAGGAAATTTTGAAGTGGGTATCCAATGAATTTCCAAATATGGAACCATTAGTTAAATGGAATACGCCAATGTTTTCTAATCACGGTACATTTATTATTGGTTTTTCTACGGCAAAGCATCATTTGAGCGTTTCACCCGAGGCAGTAACGATTACACACTTTTATAATGATATTGCACGATCTGGATACAGTGCTACCAAAGGTTTATTTAGAATTCCGTGGAAAAAGCAGGTGAATTTTGAATTGCTAAGGAAAATGATTGATTTTAATATTCAGGATAAAGAAGGATATACGAATTTTTGGCGTAAATAATTGCCCTGCTTCAAGTCTTCCTCAACAGCACGTTTGTGGATGAAAGCAGATATAAGTCAACAAAGAGTTCTGGGTCATTCCAAACTCTTTTTTTGATTAAAGCGAATATCGCACACGGAATCACCTAGGCTAGCTAGTCAAGTCGTAAAGGCTTTAGCACTGTAAATAAATGTACTACAATAAATATTTTAGACCCACGAAAGTAAATTACTAAGGTTGACTTTCTCACTTCAGATTGGTAGGATGATTTTGAAAATAATAAATGTTTCCGCTAGGGGTGCCTTTTAAAAGGGCTGAGATTAAAGTGATACTTTAGAACCCTTACAACCTGATCTGGTTCATACCAGCGGAGGGAAGTGGCATCGTCGCTTGTCTATGTTTAGGAAAATGGTTTCTTTCCATAAATGGACGTGTTTCAAGCAGCGAACCTTCCCCTCCTCAATTTGTCGGAAACAGTAAAAGAGGAGGATTTTTTAATGAAATTTTCAGAAACACTGCGAGAGGCAGCGAAACAAAGCTGGGAGATGAGTCTGCATCATCCGTTCGTTACGGGAATTGCAAATGGGGATTTGCCACTGGAGACGTTTAAGTACTATATTCTTCAGGACATTTACTATTTGAAGCATTACGGGAAAGTGCACGCGATGGCAGCCGCGCAGGCAAGGGATTTCGAGACGACGGCGTTACTTGCGGATAAAGCGAAGATGACGGCACAGGCTGAATTGACGGTTCATGAAGAACATGCACGCGTCCTGAATATTACGGAGGAAGAGATGGCGCAGTTTAAACCAGCCCCGACGGCATACGGGTATACATCTCACTTGTACCGGGCCGCTCTCTCCGGCAGCCTCGGGCAGACGATTGCTGCGGTACTTCCTTGTTATTGGCTGTATGCGGACATTGGCCAGGTTTATCAGAACGCGGTACCGCAGGAAGAAATCTATCAAAACTGGATCAATATGTATGCAAGCGAATGGTTTCAAACTTCGACCCAGGAAATGATTGATCTGCTGGATGCACTGGCGGAGGAAGCCAGTGAACAAGAACGGGAAGCCATGAAAGAACAATTCATAATCGCCAAAGAGTATGAGCTGGCATTCTGGGAAATGTCCTATACGAAAGAAACGTGGCTTTCCAGCCAAAAGGCTGTGCGCCAATAACTATACGTGGCATAGTGATGCACTGCTGCATCGATACGAAACAATCCCCATCTGTACAGGTGGGGATTTGTTAAGATTAAAGTATATAATGACTTGTCCAGGTAATGATGGGAATGATCAAGGTGAAAGGAGGGGATGCCATGAACCACTTACCGGATCCATTGCATTTATCATTTTATCATCAGCCGACCCTTCAACTGGCACAGTCACTGCTAGGAAAATTGCTGCTGAAGGAAACAAGGGAGGGGATTGCCGGCGGTTTTATCGTGGAAACAGAAAGCTACATCGGGCCTGGTGATCGTGCAGCCCATAGTTTTAATTATCGTCGCACGAAACGAACGGAAATCATGTTCGGTGAGGCTGGTTATACCTATACGTATTCGATGCACACGCATTGTCTCTTTAATGTTGTGAGCGGTCATATGGATGAGCCGGAAGCTGTTTTGGTTCGTGGTGTGGAGCCGTATGTTGGGCAGGAGTTAATGGAGCCACGGCGACCCAAAGCGAAAAAGAAAAAAGAATGGACGAACGGTCCGGGCAAATTAACGAAAGCGCTCGGCATCACGATGGACGATTATGGACATGCACTTGATCAGCGTCCGCTATGGATTGCTCCAGGGAAAAGGGTGGATGTTGCAGAAATTGCTGCTGGTCCACGGATTGGGATTGGAAACGCCGGGGAGGCAAAAGACTATCCATGGCGCTTTTGGGTCCGCGGCAATGCGTTTGTTTCCAGGTGAACATAAATGGATAGTTGTATAATGCTCCCGCTTAACTGCTTGGCTGCTGCTTTATTTTTTGCTGTTTATGCAGGACGTGCTTGGTTCCCCATTCGTGCATGGCCGCTAAGATTGGTTCCAGACTTTTTCCATATTCAGTGATGGAATACTCCACTTTTGGTGGTACTTGCGGGTAGACCACCCGCTCAACAACATCCTCCTCTTCAAGTTCGCGAAGATGTTTTGTCAGCATCTTTTGAGTAATGCCGGGTACATGGCGTTTCAGTTCACTGAATCGCTGTGTACCATTTTTTAATAGATGCAGCAAGATGATTGGCTTCCACTTCCCGACTAATATATCCAACGCATCCTCTACACGGCATAATTCTGGTTCTATGTCCATCAGGTTCACCTCCTACAGTATCTTTTTGTATACTATATAACTTTAAAGTGCGTACTTACATTTTTAATAATTATACCCTATACTAACATCGTACAGGATGAATGGAAAGGTGAAATCATACGGGAACAGAGGCCGTATGTCCTGTTATCAAAAACTGGGACAAGCGCCTGTTCTCCCGTTCCATAGAAAGGTTGAAAAGCTAATGGAAAATTATCGCATAGATCCGAATAAAGGGTTGGAGTTTGGTTTATATACGCTGGGAGATCATTTGCCAGATCCGGCGACAGGGGAGCGAATTTCTGCACAGCAGCGAATTCATGAGATCATCGAATTAGCGAAAATGGCTGAAGCAGCGGGCATTGATTTCTTTAGTGTTGGGGAAAGTCACCAGGACTATTTTGTTACGCAGGCGCATTCGGTGGTTTTATCAGCGATTGCACAGGCGACGGAAAAAATAAAGATTGCAAGCTCCTCAACCATTATCAGCACACTGGATCCGGTGCGTGTTTATGAAGATTTTGCTACGCTGGATCTGATTTCGAACGGACGAGCGGAGATTATTGCCGGCCGCGCCTCACGTGTAGGCAATTTCGATTTATTGGGCTATGATCTGCATGATTATGAGGAGCTATATGAAGAAAAGTTTGATCTGTTGCGAAAAATAAACGCGGAGGAAGTGGTCAACTGGAGCGGCCAATTCCGTGCCCCATTAAAAAATGCGCGGGTGCTACCACGGCCACAAAATGGTTCAATGCCAATTTGGCGTGCGGTTGGCGGAACCCCCGCCAGTGCTATCAAGGCTGGGTATGCTGGTGTCGGGATGTTTATGGCGCACTTAGGTGGCCCGGTTTCCGTCTTTAGGCGCACGGTGGATGCATATCGGGAAGCGGCACAGCACAGTGGCTTTGATCCAGCTGAACTTCCGGTAGCGACGGCAGGATTTTTCTATGCTGCTGAAACTTCTCAGCAGGCATTACGGGATATGTATCCACATATTAACGAAGGCATGAAACGGACGAACGGACAAGGATTTCCAAAGCAGCATTTTGCGCAAGGTGTTGATAAACATAATGTGATGAATATTGGCAGTCCACAGGAGATTATAGAAAAAATACTTTATCAGCATGAACAATTTGGCCATCAGCGTTACATCGCGCAAATGGACTTTGGCGGCATGCCGATTGATAAGTTGAAAAAGAATATTGACCTAATCGGAACAGAAATTTTACCAGCGATCAAAAAATATACAAGCGGAGCAGAGGGGTAGTGACCCTGCCCCTGGTCCGGCCAGGAGGATGAGGATATGAAAGTTGTTGGGTTATCGGGATCGATTGTCGGCTCAAAGACAAGAACGGCGATGGACTATGCAGTTAAGACGGCTTCGGAAAAGTATCCGGAAGCAGAGGTAACACTGATTGATTTAGCTGAGTATGATATTCCGTTCAGTGATGGCCGAAATTACTTGGAGTATGAAGATGATGCGGGCTATGTGACGCAAACGCTGATGGAAGCGGATGCGATTCTCATTGGAACGCCTATTTTTCAGGCGTCCATACCAGCGACGTTGAAGAACATATTTGACCTGCTGCCTGACAGTGCATTTCGCGATAAAGTTGTCAGTATGTTCGTAACAGCAGGCTCGTCCAAGCATTATCTGATTGCTGAACAGCAGCTGAAACCGATTTTAACGTATATGAAAGCGCAAATAGTCCAGACATATGTCTTTATGGAAGAACAGGATTTCTATCGAAAAAAAATCATCAACGAGGATGTATTATTCCGGATTGAGCGTCTGGTGGAAGATACCGTTGTGTTGACGGAAACCTATAAGCGTATACAAGAAGAGAAAGAAGCGACATATGATTTTTAAAAAATCCCTGACTCAGAATGGTTTATCGCCATCGTTTATCAATATAACGATGGCGATATTTTTTATTTTAGCCACTATTTTCCGCGGTAATAAATGCATCTTCCACACCTGCGTCTTTGACTTCCTCCAGTTGTGCCTCAGCGTTGTCCCGGTCTGAAAAAGCGCCAGCCTGCACACGATACCAGTGCTCACCGGAAACGGTAACCGCTTCAATATACGATTCAATCCCTTTTGCCTGAAGATGGGCTGTCCTATTTTCAGCATTTTCCTTTGATTGAAAGGAACCCGCTATTACTTTATAAAGCGTTCCCGCGCTTTCTTTACGCTCAAGATTGAGTGCTTTTGCCAGACCATTTACATGTCCTTGGGCAACGGTTTGCCGCCAAGTGGGATCCTTCATCAGATTCGCATCATGGTCGTTGTCAATAAACCCATTTTCTGTTAAAAGCGCTGGCATTGTGGTTTCCCGCAGTACGTGAAAGTTCGCCTTTTTCTGCCCGCGGTCCCTGAGCTGATTTACCTTTGTGATTTCACTGTGCACGATGTCCTGATAGTGGGCTGTTGTGGAATAATCGGATAAACTGCTGTGAATATAGTTCTCAAACCCTTGTGCTGCCCCATTATAGGCATTGCAGTGGATGGATACATAATAATCCGCACCCCACGCATTAGCTTCGTTCGTCCGTTCATTTAAACTTTTGGCAGTGTCACTGGTACGGCTCATGCGTACGTCGACATGTTGGTATTGGTTGGTTAAAAGGCTCTGGATGCGAAGGGCAATGTCCAATGCAATATCCTTTTCTTTTAATCCATTGCCCTGTGCACCTGGGTCTGAACCGCCATGGCCTGGATCAACGTAAAATTTCATGAAAAACTCCCCTTTCTGTTCCATAATTGTTTTCAGTCATATGTTATTAATAAGAAGTGAATAGCAATTGGACATAATGGTCAGATTTGCTTAAATTGAGAAAAATGACGATAATGGCGTGTTTAAGGCTCCGCTAAAGAAAATCAGCTACCTTGAACAACTGTTGCATCGACGGCACCTTTGCTTGTCCGCATGCGACTATATGGATACAGCACTTCTTATCATTACAATCGGGTGTCGGTGGGAAAAAGTGTTGTGTGGGGGCTTGATTCTTTTTTAAACACAGAATATGGAGCCTTATTGCGCTTCTATAGACTGTTTTGACAGGGGCTCTCTCTCCACGTCCCGGATTATTGTGTATTCCTATTATATTGATAGGGAATCTGTAATTGTTTCTTATGGGAGTTCGTTTCTATAATAGGATGTGCAGGCGGTGATACTGCAGATTCTCTAAAGGAGTGATTGGTGATGGCGAAAGCAGTTTTCTATCATGCAGGTTGTCCAGTTTGTGCGGATGCGGAACAAGGTATGCTCGGGTATCTTGATCAATCGAAAGCAGATACAGAGATTGTTCATCTTGGCACGGAGCCGAATCGTATTCAAGAAGCGGAAAAAGCAGGTGTAAAATCAGTTCCTGCATTGGTGCTTGATGGAAATGTGTATCACATTAACTACGGTGCAAGCCTGGAAGATGTGAAGAACGGCTAACATAAAAAATAGCATGTGAAATTATAAAGAATTTCACATGCTATTTTTTATTGATGCATCAAGATGAGAGCCCTTTTTTCATAAAAAGTAGCAGTGCACGGTCTTCATAGGACTAGTTGTTCGAAAGGCAATCATAGTCCAATTGCTCACTTTTTATCGTCGCAATCAATTGATCCATAAACACCCGGCTGGCCGCACATAAATATTTGTTCCTTCTATAAGCGACGCCAATTTGTGTGGTGAGTACTGGATGTTGGATAGGGACCTTTTGAATTTGACTATGTTTAATATGATCCAGGTAAGCCTTTGGCAGGATGGTAACGCCGGCACCCTTACTCACCATATTGATAATCGATTCCATCGTCGTCATTTCCATGACAGGCTGAGGGGTAAATCCCAATGATTGACACCGCTCATTGATGAGCTGCCGCATGACATACGTATTTGGCAAAAGAACAGACGGAATATCCTTTAAAATTTCCGGTGTAACGAACGGCTCTTGGGCGACAGGGTGGTCTGCAGGTGCTGCGAGAGCCAGATTTTCGTTATATAGTGGGATCGTTTCCAGGTCATGATGTTCCATTGGCAATAAAGCAATACCCATATCCAGTTCATTTTGCAGCAGTCCATTGTAAATATCGCCGGTTCGCATGCCGAGAACAGACAACTCGACGTTGGGATAGCTGCGATGGAACCCGATAACCGTTGGCGGAAGCAAGTAATTGACGACTGTCAGCAGTGCCCCGATTTTTAATGTTCCTCTTTCTAAACCCTGCAGTTCGCTGATCGCGGCATGGGCCTGTGAGAGTTCATGAAATGCGTTGTAGCTGTGGTGCAGCAATGTTTTGCCGGCTTCGGTCAATACGGTTTTTTTGCCGATGCGATCAAACAGGGGGGTTCCCATTTCATGCTCGAGTAAATGGATCTGCTGGCTTAAGGATGGCTGTGCTATGCCGAGCTTTTCAGCCGCACGGGTAAAATGCAATTCCTCGCATAGGACCATAAAGTACTCCAATTGCTTAAGCTCCATCTATTTTCCTCCTTCGAATCATTTTCAATGAATAATAGGTTTGTCTTATTATTATAAATAAAATTATAAGAATTATCGAACATATTCGTACGTTATTTTTGCCTTCTGAACTCCAGAAAAATGTTCTAAGTGCGATAAAAAGACATATGTATAGAAATGGAGTTGGTAAAATTAACATCAGGAAGGTGATTACATGGATAATTCATCAGACAACAAGAATAACGAGAACAAGAATAACGAGAACAAGAATAACGAGAACAAGAATAACGAGCGGGGGTTGCCCAACAATCCAAAAGATGAGCAACTGGAACAATACCGTAGAAGTAATACAGGTCCAGGGGAGAAAATGACCGATGATGCCGGGTATAAAGTTTCCAATGATCGGTGGAGCTTGCGAGCAGGTAGACGTGGCCCTTTATTGTTTCAAGACTTCCATTTTTATAGAAAACAATCACGCTTTAGCCGGGAGCGCATACCGGAAAAAGTGGTTCATGCTCGGGGTTTCGGGTTATATGGGGACTTTGAAACTTATAAATCAATGAGGCATGTCACAAAAGCACACTTCCTGCAAGAGGCTGGACGCAAAACCCCTGTGTTCACTCGATTTTCTAATTTCATTGGAAGTAAAGGATCCAAGGATACAGCGGTAGATATACGTGGCTTTGCAACCAAGTTTTATACACAAGATGGAAACTATGATAATTTAGCGCTCCAATTTCCTGTTTTCATACTTGCCGATGCGATGAAATTTATGGATGTGACACATGCGGTTAAGCCAAATCCAATTACAGATGTACCGCAAGCGACTGTCGCGCATGATGCCTTTTGGGACTATGTTATCAGTAATCCGGAATCTGCACATATGGTTATGTGGCTGATGTCCATGCGGGGACGCCCAAGAAGCTGGCGCATGATGGCAGGGTGGCCAATCAATACATTCCGTTTTATTAATGAACATGGTAAGTCGACATTTGTCCGCTTTAAATGGGTGCCTAAACTCGGTGTTCATTCCCTGCTGCTTGATGAAGCAAATATTATCGGAGGTGTCGATCCGGACTTCCATCGCCGTGATATCATCGAAGCAGTTGAATGTGGCGCTTACCCGGAGTATGAATTAGGCGTACAATTAATTGCTGAAGAGGATAAGTTTAAGTTTGACTTTGATATTTTAGATGATACAAAACTGTGGCCGGAGGAGGAAGTTCCTGTTGAAATCATTGGAAAATTAACATTGAATCGGCTAGTGGATAATTTCTTCGCAGAGGAAGAACAGTCATCATTTGACCCTGCCACTGTCGTCCCTGGAATTGACTTCACGAATGATCCTGTTTTACAAGGTAGATCTTTTGCCTACAGAGATACAGATTACCACCGGCTCCGGACAGCCAATATTAATGAAATACCAGTTAACAAACCCATCACAGAAACGAACTATAACTATCGGGATGGTTTTTCAAAATATCGAATTGATACTGACGCCGTAAACTATCATAATAATACGTTAGCTGGCAATACACCGGCAGAAACACCTCCTGAAGAAGGTGGATATTCGCATTATCCCGAAGAGGTCGACGGGCATGTTACGAGGGAACGTCCAAGTGAATCATTCTATGATTACTTTTCACAGGCAAGACTTTTTTGGAACAGCCTATCGGATGTAGAAAAAGAGGACCTTGTGAGAACCTTTAGCTACCACCTTGGTTATGTCAAAAACGAATCAGTCAGGCAGCAAAATGTGGAGTTTTGGGCTAATGTTGACAGTGAGATGGCATGCACAATTGCTGATAATATCGGTGTCGAACGCCCAAGTCGTTCCAACGTTCCAGTTGAAAAGTGCTCACCGGCCATTAGTCAGGCAAACACGCCACATTATGCCTATACACAAAAAGTAGGTGTTTTAATTAGCAATGGATTTAATGGGGAAGAAGTAAGGAAGACGTTGGATACCCTGTATCACCATGGTGTCTTTATGGAGATAATCAGTGAGAACCTTGGTGTTGTTACAGGATCAGATGGCACGAAAATAGAGGTGGATGAGACATTTATCACAACGTATCCTGTCTTATATGACTCCCTTTATGTCGTTGGCGGACATCCTGAATACGAAGAAAAATTCAAACAGGATACCACGGATTTCCTGAATGAAGCATACAAACATTATAAACCAATCGGCATTGCATCCACTGCCACGAACTATATTCAGCCGTCCGGAAATAATAACTTGGCTGGCGTCGTTTTTGCCGCCAATAATCCAAATTTTAATAAAGACTTTGTTGCCGCAATTGCACAGCAACGTTTCTGGGATAGAAAATAGCGATACTTATAAAAAAGCTTCCCATGCAGTATTTAGCATCGGAAGCTTTTTTGTGCGGAACGCCTATACAGGCACCTTGTTCTAAGGGTATACGCTGTACTGGGACAATGAACCCGTTCAACCTGTCCTCCGGCATCTATACACCCGGCCTCCTTTGGTTATATTACCATTAGGAGGTGAAAAAAATGGGTAACAAAGATAACCACAATAATGAGAAGATCAATACTAAATTAGGCGGTATGGGTCTTTTTGGAACGACTTCTAATGAAGAGATAGCCGGTTACAAGGCTTCTGGGGATATTGAAAATGCCGGAAGACTGGACAAAGGTTTTCAAGAACCGGAGGAAAATGACGATACCGCACCAACATCTTCTATCAAAGAAGGAGATCAAAATAAGAAGGATTATTAATGGCATTCTGCGGGCTGCGGGAGAAACTCCCACAGCCCGATTTTTAAAGGAGGACAAGAAACCTGCCTCCAGTTCCCGTTTTATCCAATGTTCTCTTGTTGTGTGCTTGTTGGTTTTACTGTTAAATAGGCAATACCATAGCCTAAGGTTGCGAGTATGATGGATATGATTGGTACGGCAAAATTGACGATGGCGTATGGTGCATATTGAAAGGCGCTGACTCCGAGCGTTCCAAATATAAACACACCACACGTATTCCATGGCACAAACACAGATGTCAATGTTCCCCCGTCTTCCAGTGCACGCGATAAGTTCTTCGAGTGCAGGTTCCGTTTTCTGAATACGTCACTATACATCCGTGATGGAACGACAATCGAGATATACTGCTCGGAACAAGTAATGTTTGTGAAAAAACTGGATGCGATCGTTGTCGGGATTAATCCTTTAGCTGACTTGGTTAATTTCAAAATCTGGCTTACAAGTGCATTCAAAATGCCTGTGTGTTCCAGGATCCCACCATATGTCATTGCAACAATGGTCAGTGAAACGGTATACATCATGGATTCAAGTCCGCCACGGGTAAATAGGTTATCGACCATCGCATTCCCGGTTTCCATCACATAACCGCCCTGAAGTGCACTAAACGCATTCGCAAATGTGTCTCCTTGAACAAAGACCTGGCAAATAAAGCCGAGAATAATGCCGACAATCAGTGCCGGAACCGCTGGGACTTTCCTTGCTACCAGCACAATGACAGCGAGTGGTACGAGCAGCAGTCATGGAGAAATAAGGAAGTTTTCTTGCATAACAGCTGCTGTTTGACTAATTTCCCCTTGTGTTACGGAACCGCCACCGAAATTCTTTCCTAAAATCCAATAAACGATTAAAGCAATGATAAGACCGGGAACGGTGGAGTACAGCATATGTTTAATATGTTCAAACAAGTCTGTTTCGGTAAGCCCCGCTGCCAGGTTCGTTGTTTCGGAAAGCGGTGACATTTTATCGCCAAAATAAGCGCCGGAAATAACGGCTCCTGCAACCATTGCCGCCGGTATCCCCATGGCCGCACCAATTCCCATTCCAGCAACACCGATGGTTCCCATGGTGGACCATGAACTCCCGATTGATAGCGCGACAACCGCACAAATAATGCAGATGGTCACTAGGAAAAGGGAAGGGGTAATCATTTGCAGACCATAGTAAATCATGGTTGCTACAACCCCACCGCCAATCCAGGAGCCGATAATCATCCCAACGAGCATTATAATAACAACCGCCGGCAGTGCCAGTCTGATTCCTTTATACATGCTCTCCTCAATATCTTTCCATTTAAATCCTGCGTTCCACGCCACAAGGGCAGCCGTTACCGTCCCGATGATCAGCGGAACATGTGGCGCCCCCTCAAAAACAGTAATCGTGACTGCCATGACAGCTATCATGACAACCAGCGGGATAAGTGCCTGAATCAATGAAATATCTTTATTTTTTCTCATCGTATTCCCCCTGCCTCTTCGAAACTTCGTGATTTTTTTCATTATAGAGCTGGATTTCAGAAGCTTTTAGTAACCGCTTCCAAAATCACGAAAATTAATAAAAGTAATGAGCAAACTAATTATAAGGTTAGTTTAAAATATTGTCAATAATTGTCGAAATTGCCTTCTGTATCTGATTCGAATCATCAATCCTTTGATTTTCATGCATAAAAGAAAATGTGCTACATCATTTTAAGCCTGAGGTGAGTATTTATGTTGAATCGTGCGATGAAGACGGCTCTAATTGGGATAGGAGCTGCACAATTTTTAAAAATCCCGCTACACTACAGGCAGACCGGTTCATGGGAGTGGAAAAAATTATTTGGGTCCGGTGACATGCCGAGCTCTCATTCTTCTGCAGTAACGTCACTAACAACCTATATAGCATTGAGAAAAGGTCTGTCCTCTACGGATTTTGGCATCAGCAGTATTTTCAGCTTAATTGTCATGTATGATGCGATGGGAATACGTTGGCAAGCCGGCCAAACAGCCATTGCTGTGAATGATATGTATGAACAGTTAGAAAAGCTTGCTGATCATCATCCTGATTTTGCGTATAAGAAACGGGAAAAGGAACTAAAAGAGATGCTTGGACATATGCCGAATGAAGTGGCTGGCGGTGCTTTGCTGGGCATAGGCATCGGCTTCCTTTGTCATTTTGCTGCAAAATAGCTATGAAAAAGGTATGCAGTTGAATAGGCAGGTTTCTTATGCTATAATGGGAACAAACGTTCTGGAAAGAGGTATATATATGCGTGACGTCAATGATCGCGGAACAAAAAAATGGACAGCGATGATGCTGCCGGAGCATGAAGAACTGCTGCGGAAGATGTGGGCTGAGCAAGAATATAAAGAAAAGCCAATACTGGACGAACAGCAAAAAGAAGAAATGGATGCACGGCTGCAAGCGGCTGTCAGTAACCATCTTACGGTAGAAGTAAAGCATTACAATGGCCGCGATTTTCTTACAAATAAGGGAAAACTGACAAAATTAAATCAAGAGCAATTGTGGCTGGAGGATGAATCGATTATCAAACTGGCCGATGTGTTGGATGTGTGGATTGACTAAGTCTTTCTTTAATCCCTGCCCGTCCTATTATATGCGAAATTGTTTGATTTGTTGTAAAATAGGGATAACAAGGAGGGATTGATCTTGAAAATAGGTTTTGTCGGTCTTGGTATTATGGGGAAGCCGATGTGTCAAAATTTGATGCAGGCGGGCTATGATGTAGTCATTTCCAGCAGCAATCCGGATACAAACCGCCAGCTTCAGCAAAATGGCGCCAGCGTTGTCAGTACATATACGGATGTGGCTGCTGCGACGGATGTCATCATCACAATGCTGCCTAATTCACCGGAAGTGAAACAGGTTGTTCTGGGGCAAGGGGGTCTGATGGATGGAGCCAGGCCCGGGACGGTCATCATCGATATGAGCTCCATTGCACCAACAGTGAGCCAGGAGATTGGCAAAGCGCTGGCGGAAAAAGAAATTGATTTTCTGGACGCCCCGGTAAGCGGTGGGGAACCGAAGGCCATTGACGGGACTATTGCGGTGATGGCCGGTGGAGCTGAGGATACGTTCCAGAACTGTCTGCCCATCCTGGAAGCAATGGCCGGATCGGTTGTCCGAACAGGTGAAATAGGGTCAGGCAATGCCACGAAACTGGCCAACCAAATTATCGTGGCACTTAATCTTGCCGCTGTTTCGGAGGCGATGGTGCTGACAAGGCAGATGGGTGTTGACAGTGAACTCGTCTATGAAGCGATACGTGGCGGGCTGGCCGGGAGCAATATTCTGGATGCCAAAGCACCGATGATGATGAATCGGAATTTTGACCCGGGCTTTACCATTGATTTGCACCTGAAAGATTTGAAAAATGTGCTGGAAACGTCCGGGGATATTGGCGTACCACTGCCCCTTACTGCCTCTATCAAGGAAACACTGCAGGCACTTCAAGCTGATGGCCACGGGGACAATGATCATGCGGCTATTGTCAAATTTTATGAAAAACTGGCAAACATAACAGATGAATGCTGACTATTGAACGGTTGAAAAGGAGACACCACAGATGAAGCTGAGCGTGCTGGATCAGGCACCCATTTCCCGAGGATCAGGGCCTGAGGAGACATTGGAAAATACGTTGAAACTGGCAAAAGTAACCGAAGAATTAGGCTACACACGCTATTGGGTGGCAGAACATCATAATACCAACGGACTTGCGAGCGTATCGCCGGAAATACTGATTGCCCGCATTGCTTCTTGTACGCAAACGATACGGGTTGGTTCAGGCGGTGTGCTGCTTCCACAATATAGCCCGTATAAGGTAGCAGAGAACTTTAAACTGCTTGAGGCCATGTTTCCAGGTCGGATTGACCTGGGAATTGGGCGGTCGCCAGGCGGTTCACAGGATACGCGAATGGCACTGACGGACAGTGTTGCAAAAAGCATGAGCGAATTCCCGCGACAATTGTCCGATTTACAGGGGTTCTTGCATAATACCTTGCCGAAGGATCATCCGTACCGCCTGGTTAAAGCTGCACCAAGGTCGCAAACAGTGCCGCCGATGTGGGTGCTGGGGCTATCCGAACGAGGAGCGGCGAACGCGGCCGAACAGGGCGCCGGGTTTGTGTTTGGACACTTTATCAGCCCGGTAAAAGGACAAGCGGCGTTAAAGGCGTATCGGGAAACATTTCGGCCATCCCCGAATGCGGATAAGCCGCAGAGCATCGTCTGTATTTTTGTGGTGTGTGCCGATACGGAAGCAGAAGCGGAAGAACTCGCCCTCAGCCAGGATAAATGGCTTTTGAATGTTGGCAAAGGTTCGGATACAAAGGTGCCCAGTATAGACGAAGTGAAACATAAAACGTTCAAACCGGAAGAGCTAAAAGAGATAAGAAAAAATCGCGATCGCTGTGTAATTGGCACGCCAGCACAGGTGAAAGAGGAACTGTACCGGCTAAAGGACGTTTATCAAACGGATGAATTCATGATCATTACCAATATCTATGACTTCGATGCAAAGATTCGTTCCTATCAATTGCTGGCAGAAGCGTTTGCTTGAAAAAGGATGATAATTACTGTTTGGACTGCTTCATAGGCCTCATTTTGCAGTTTTGCGCAGGGAAAAGTAGTGTTTTCAAGGCTTTTAGGTTCGTGATTATCAGATTTTACCGACTCGACTAGACCGACCTGATGCATTATACTATGTGAATAGAATGGTTGATTCGTTACAGTCAGAAATAGGCGTTGGTGCACATGGGTAAATAGATGTGGGGGCGGTGGATATGGAAAACAATGAGTTTCTAAAAGCCATGATGGAGCAGCAAAAACATTTTCAAGAGGAAATGCGAACTGAATTCAAGAATGTCCATGTGAAATTGGAGCAACATGAAAAGCGTTTTGACAGAATTGATGAGAAATTTACGGAGATGGATGAGCGTTTTGACCGTGTAGATGTGAAGTTTGCTGAAGTAGACGAACGTTTTAACGGAATGGACGCGAAATTTGCAGAGGTAGATGAACGCTTTAACCAGGTGGATGCGAAGTTTACGGAGATGGATGAGCGTTTTGACCGTGTCGATGCGAAATTTGCTGAAGTAGACGAGCGCTTTAACCAGGTGGATGCGAAATTTGCAGATGTAGATGAACGCTTTAACCAGGTGGATGCGAAGTTTGCAGAGATGGATGAGCGTTTTGACCGTGTAGATGCGAAGTTTGCTGAAGTAGATGAGCGTTTTGACCGTGTAGATGTGAAGTTTGCTGAAGTAGACGAACGTTTTAACGGAATGGATGCGAAATTTGCAGAGGTAGATGAGCGCTTTGACCGAGTAGATGCAAAGTTTGCTGAAGTAGACGAACGTTTTAACGAGATGGACGCGAAATTTGCAGAGGTAGATGAGCGCTTTGACCATGTAGATGCGAAGTTTACTGAAGTAGATGAACGCTTTGACAGAATGGACTTGAAATTTACGGCAGTCGATAGACGTCTTGATGGACTGGATGAAAAATTTGATTTACTGTCAGCTCAAACATCGAATGCTGTCACGACATTGTCTGATAAGTTGGATACAATGAATGAAAAGCTGGATAACAATATCGTAGCAAGATATGAAATTGATTTTATCACGGAAAAAATCAATTTTTTGGAAAAAGAAATATATAAACTAAAGCAAATGTAGGTACTGGCTAAGAATAGTCATTGTATAAATTTACAATAAATGGATCTTAAAATCTCGGAATCTGCTTAATACAGCTGCCGAGATTTTTTTATTCCATTAAATTAAAATTAATTTATGCGGATATTGGCTTTTTGGTCCTTTTTTATGAAAATTATAATTATACACTTGACTTTATATTTATACATTTTATAATAGTGAGAAAACGTTGGAACGAAAAGGGGGCAGGCATCATGAAAGCGGCTATTATCGGAGCAACAGGTTATGGTGGTGCAGAGTTGATTCGCCTGTTATATCATCATCCTGACGTTGCATTGCAATCACTCTACTCATCCAGCCAAGCTGGGGAATCGATTGCGGTGAACTATCCGCATTTGCAAGCGTTTGCCGAGAGCGAGTTGCAGCCAATTGATCCGGAACGAATTGCCAAGGAAGCCGATGTCGTATTTACTTCAGCTCCAGCAGGTGTATCGGCGGAAATGATGCCGCAATTGATGGATAGCGGTGCGCGAGTGGTTGACTTGTCTGGAGATTTCCGCTTACAGAACACCGCAAAATATGAAGCATGGTACCAAAAACAGGCCCCGGATGAAAGGTATTTGCGCCAGGCTGTTTATGGGCTGACGGAGTGGCTGGAGATGGATATCACGGACACACAGCTTCTTTCCAATCCGGGGTGTTATCCGACAGCGGCCTTGCTCGCGCTGGCCCCGTTGGTGAAACAGCAGCGGATTGATACTAGTTCCATCATCATTGACGCAAAAACGGGTGTGAGCGGTGCAGGGAGGAAACCAGCGGCAGCAACGCATTTTGCCGAAACAAACGATAATCTGAAAATCTATAAGGTTTTACAGCATCAGCATACCCCGGAAATCGAGGCAATGCTTGAAGCGTGGTCCGGGGTGTCGGAAGCCATTACATTTAGTACGCATCTCGTTCCCATGACAAGGGGAATTATGACAACGATTTACGCCGATGCCCCAAAGGATATGACAGCAAAGGAGCTGACCGATTTATACCAGGAAAGCTATAACGATTGCTATTTTGTCCGGGTGAGAGAGCAAGGTACATACCCGGGTACAAAAGAAGTGTATGGATCGAATTTTTGTGATTTGTCGGTGACATTCGATGAACGGACGAACCGGATCATGATTGTTTCCGTGATTGATAATCTCGTCAAGGGTGCGGCCGGCCAGGCTGTGCAAAACATGAACCGGATGTTTGGTCTGAAGGAGACCGCTGGATTAGATATGGTGCCAGTTTATCCATAAGGGAATTGCTGAAAGGAGGAGATAAAAGTGCTGACTGCCAAAAGCGGCATTAAAACATTGGAAAAAGGGTCGATTGTCACGCCGGAAGGATTCCTGGCAGCGGGTATGCATACCGGTGTGAAGCGAAAACGAAACGATTTGGGAATGATTTACTGTGATGTACCGGCAAGCGCTGCGGCCCTATACACGCAAAATGTGATTCAGGCCGCACCCTTAAAGGTTACCAAACAGAGTATTGCCGAGGAAGGCAAACTGCAGGCTGTCATTGTAAACAGTGGGAACGCTAATGCATGCACCGGAAAACAAGGGGAAGAGGATGCTTATACAATGCGCCATGCCGCTGCTGACGTGTTATCCATTCCGGAACATCGTGTCGCCGTATCCTCAACGGGGGTCATTGGGCTGGCTATGCCGATGGACCGGATTATTCCTAATATGAAGCATTTGGATTTGCAAATGGATCAGGAAGCAGCCACAGCTTTTAATGAATCCATTCTGACAACCGATGCTACGAAAAAGTCCACTTGCCGCCAAACAGTCATTGATGATGTTGTGATAACCATGGCCGGCTCGGCAAAAGGATCTGGCATGATTGAACCAAATATGGGTACCATGCTCGCATTTATAACGACGGATGCTGCCATCGAATCGGATATGCTGCAGCTGGCACTGAAGGAAGTAACGGATCAAACATTCAATTGCATTACCATCGATGGCGATACGTCAACGAACGATATGGTGCTCGCCATGGCAAGCGGCAAAGCGGGGAACGAAAATTTGACACCGGAGCATAAAGACTGGGATGTTTTTGTGGAGATGTTGCAACAGACGTGTGAAGACTTGGCAAAAATGATTGCCCGTGATGGGGAAGGGGCGACAAAGTTAATCGAAGTCCAAGTAGCGGGGGCAGCTGATGACCAGCAAGCCGTCCAGGTTGCCAAAACCGTTGTTGGTTCCTCGCTGGTCAAAACAGCTGCCTATGGAGCAGACCCGAACTGGGGACGTATCATTGCCGCGATTGGCCGGAGTGGTGCAGATGTGAATGCAGAGACGATTGATGCGTCTGTTGGCCCAATTCAGCTTCTGGAAAACAGTCAGCCACTCGCCTATTCTGAAACTGCCGCATCAGATTATTTGCAGCAGGATACCATCAAGCTAACCGTTGATTTGAACGCCGGCGATGGTGTTGGGAAAGCCTGGGGATGTGACTTGACGTACGATTACGTTCGTATCAATGCGAGTTACCGGTCATAAGGAGGGAAGTGTATGAGCAGTATCGTTGTTGTTAAATGCGGCGGAAGCATTCTGAACCAGCTGACAGATTCGTTTTTCGGAAACATGGCGAAAATGCTGGAAAATGAAGTCTTTCCAATTGTTGTCCATGGCGGCGGTCCTGTCATTCAGGAGATGCTCGATCAATTGGATGTAGCCTGCACTTTTACAGATGGGCTCCGGACGACATCAGCAGCCGCGATGGATGTCGTGGAGATGGTATTGACAGGTCGTGTGAATAACGAGCTGACACGCCGATTCAATCAGGCAGGGATGCAGGCGGCAGGATTTTCGGGGGCGGATGCCCGTCTGATTCAGGCTGCCCCAAAGAATTTTGAGCGGTATGGTTACGTCGGGGATGTAACCGATGTTAATACATCGTTTCTGTTGGCGATGCTCGGGCGGGGCATTGTACCGATCATTGCTCCAGTTGCTATTGGTAACGACGGCAGCAGGTATAATGTCAATGCGGATACGGCCGCCAGTGCCATTGCTAGAGCAACGAATGCGGAACGACTGATTTTTGTGACTGATGTGCCCGGGATTATGCAAGACGAAAAACTGATCAGTCATGTATCGGCAGCTGACATGGAACGGCTGATTGCCCAGGGCGTCATTCAGGGGGGAATGCTTCCAAAAGTTAAGGCAGCGGTCGGCAGTCTTGGGGGTGGACTTTCCGATGTGATGATTGCCGATGCGAATCAGCAAATCAGCGCGGCTGGCTTCACGGGCACGACCGTGACAAAATAGTAATGGATATCCGCCTTTTGTGGTGGGCATCACCCCATTCCCAATAATGGTTATTCCCTTCATGCAAATAAGCGAATAAATCCATCCGTATTGCAATGATTGAATCAGACAAGACAGGGCAAACTCCTAATGAAGAGTGAGAAAAAAGGAGTGTCCGTCTGTGACGTTAGTTCGTCTGGGATATGTGGCAATGAGTGTGCATCTGCAAAACGCTTCGCCGTCAAAAACGATGACCTATTCTAATTTTTCCAGGATGGAGGACAGGGAAGCAGCTGTTCATAAACTTGAAACAATTGCTCAAACGAACCTTGCCAATTGTCTGCGCCTGCTGAAACATAATCTTGCTCATGATATTACGTTTTTTCGATTATCCTCGAAGCTGGTGCCACTGGCGACACATCCTGAACTAAGCGATTGGGATTATATGCAGGCGATAGCGGAACCATTGGATGATCTTAAACAATTTTTAAAAGAACATCCAATGCGTGTGGATTTTCATCCGGATCATTTTGTACTGCTGAATTCACCAAAAAAAGAAGTGCTGCAGAATTCCATCCGGACATTAAGGATGCACCACCATTTATTGGAAGGAATGGGGATTGACCCGGTGAGCCGGTGTGTCCTTCATGTCGGCGGGGGATATGGGGATAAAGAAAAAGCATTGGAGCAATTCATTCATAATTGGGCGTTTGTGCCACGCGATCTTCAGCGCATGATCATACTGGAAAATGACGATAAGACCTTCACACCGGCGGATACATTATATTTGTGTGAAAAGTTGGAACTGCCGATGGTTTTTGATTACCATCATTATCTGGCAAACCATGAGAAATTGGAAAACTGGCGTGAGATGTGGGACCGTATGGCAGCAACATGGGAGCGAACGCAGCTTCCAGTAAAAATGCACATCTCCAGCCCGCAGTCCGCTGAAAAATACCGAGCACATGCCGATTATGTAGATAGCGAAATGTTCATGGACTTTTTACAGGAGATAAATGGAAGTGTGCCACAAATAGACTGTATGATTGAGGCCAAACAAAAAGACGATGCCCTCTTTCAATTAATGCGAGACCTTGAAAAGCGCCCCAACATTCAAATCGCAGACGCCGCCAGCTTTTACATGGAGTAGGGACATGGGCGGGTTCTTTGTCCTGGCGTGTCCCACTATAATTAGATCCCCAAAGCCCGCACAATAAACAAAGCAGCCGTGCTTCCATCATATTCTTGGGTTGATTTTGTGGTGGGATGTGCTATAATGGACAACATCAATTAAATAGCTTATTTTCATATAATCGCAGGGATATGGCCTGCAAGTTTCTACCGGTTTACCGTAAATAAACCGACTATGAAAGGAAGTGCCGTGGACGGTGCCGTTTGATGACGGTGCCAGTCACTTGTTTTCGGATTTTTTATACCCGGAAAATTTGCTTTCCTCATAGTTTGAGTGGAGGCTTGTTTTCCGGGTTTTTTGTTTTTCCGGTTTTGATTGGCTGTACATCCTGTGGTGGAAAGGGGATCATCATGAATTTGTTAAACCAGAAGATTGTAACGGAAGGAAAGGTCCTGTCCGATTCGGTTTTGAAGGTCGATGGATTTTTAAATCACCAGGTTGACCCGCAATTGATGCAGGAAATTGGGGAGGAATTTGCTTCCCGTTTTGCTGGTGAAGGCGTTACTAAAATTGTGACACTGGAGTCATCAGGAATTGCACCGTCAGTGATGACAGGCTTAATGATGGGGATCCCGGTCGTTTTTGCGCGAAAACGCAAGTCACTTACATTGACGGATCGGCTTTATACTGCTGGAGTTTACTCGTATACAAAAAACGAAACGAATGACATTTCTATATCGTCTGATTATCTTTCCAGCGATGATGTGGTTCTCGTTATCGATGATTTTCTTGCCAATGGTCAGGCAGCGGATGGCTTGATTTCCTTAGTAGAACAGGCAGGGGCCTCACTTGCCGGAATTGGCATTGTGATTGAAAAAGGCTTTCAGGATGGCGGTACTATGCTCAGGAATCGCGGTATCCGGGTAGAATCATTGGCTATTATTGATTCATTGGCCGGCGGGAACGTGACATTTCATGCGAAGGAGGCTTCCGCAAAATGAAAACAGCCACACTCAGTTTGCAGCATTTACTTGCTATGTATGCCGGAGCCATTTTGGTGCCACTCATTGTTGGCCAGTCGCTTGGGCTGACGTCAGAGCAATTAACGTACCTGGTTGGCATCGATATCTTAATGAGCGGGGTCGCGACCATTCTGCAAGTTGTTCGCAATCGTTATTTCGGGATTGGCCTGCCGATTGTGCTCGGGTGTACATTTACGGCAGTTGGTCCGATGATTGCGATTGGTGGAGAATACGGAATTTCTGCTATTTATGGATCGATTATTGTTTCTGGAATCATTGTTCTATTCATCAGCCGGTTCTTCGGCAAGCTTGTCCGCTTCTTTCCGCCGGTTGTAACAGGGACCGTTGTAACGATTATTGGTATTACCCTCATTCCAGTTGCCATCAATAATATGGGCGGTGGCGAGGGTGCCAATGATTTTGGGTCGATGACCAATATTTCATTGGCATTCGGGACGCTTGCGTTTATTATTCTGCTGTACCGCTTTTCGACAGGCTTTATTCGGTCGATTGCTATATTGCTTGGGCTTGCAGCAGGAACATTGGCAGCCGCAGTGATGGGAAGAGTTGATTTTGCAGCGGTTGGCGATGCGTCGTATGTCCACATGATCAAGCCGTTCTATTTCGGGATGCCGACGTTTGAATGGTCGGCTATTGTGACGATGACGCTCGTTGCGATTGTGTCACTGGTTGAATCGACAGGGGTGTATTTTGCACTAAGTGATATTACGGAAAAGGATTTGAACGAAGAAGACCTCACGCGGGGTTACCGCGCGGAGGGACTTGCCGTTCTGCTAGGCGGAATTTTCAATGCGTTTCCATATACGGCTTTTTCGCAAAATGTCGGTCTGATGCAAATGACGGGAGTGAAATCGCTCCGGGTCATTCTGATTACCGGATTCATGCTGGTGACTTTGGGACTCATTCCTAAGATTGCTGCAGTGACCACGATTATTCCGACGTCTGTACTGGGCGGAGCGATGGTCGCTATGTTTGGAATGGTCATCGCCCAAGGGATAAAGATGCTTAGCACGGTGATTACGGAATCAGCTGAAAATGCTATGATTGTTGCCTGTTCCGTTGGGATGGGTTTGGGAGTAACCGTTGTTCCAGAGCTGTTCCAACAGTTCCCGTCCGGTATTCAAATTCTGACAAGCAACGGCATTGTTGCTGGCAGTGTGACGGCGATTGTCTTAAACATTGTCTTCAACATGACACCGGTGCGAATGCATCAACAGCAGCCATCAGCCGTGCACCAGGAAAGTGCCTGAATTCCGGGGCCTTCCGTGGAAACGGTTATAAGCGAGGGTGGTCAGGATGGATCCTGATCCCCTTCTTTTTCTCCCTCTTTCGTCAGCATGACCACCCAATCTCCTTCATTCAGATCCAGTTTTTCACGGCGGAGGGTCATAAATGCAATTTCTTTATTCTTTTTCCAAATAAACAACAGCATATCCGTATCCGTGAACGTTTCTCGTTTTACGGTCTTCTGTTCGGTTATTTCGATGGAAGCAAACGTATACCCTTCCCGCAATTTGCTGCTTAACTCCGACAGTATGGCATTTTCGTGAAAAAGTACATGCCCTTTGATGGCCGGGGAAATTTCTTCATTATTAGAATCGCCTTTCTTGCTGGCAGGCAGGGCGTACGTGTTGTTATACCCGAATTCCGGTGCATACGATTGGCAAATGAGTGCATTATATGCTGGCTCATCCGTCATTGCCAAAATGTAGTCGTATGGGGTAAGGTCTACTTCAAATTGAAGGTATTCGGATAAAATTTGCCCGTAAAACGTGTCAATTCCTTTGTTCTGTGCATCAAGCAAGTGTTCATAGGAATCATCAATGATCAAAACAGGAATCTCTAATGATTTGCAGTAGTCGGCAAATGCAATGGAAAAGTGATTGGCACCGATAATCAGAATCCCCGACTGTTCTCTGCTGGCGAGATTCAGTTTCTTTGCGAGCGGTCCAAGTGTAAACCCATGTACACAAACGGTGATAAAGACCAGGGCGAACGTGATAGTGGTCAGAATGGAAGCACCTGCATAGCCATCGTCAACCAACACTCCTGCAAAATAACCGGACACGGTCAGTGCAACGATGCCGCGCGGGGCGATCCAGCCAATCAGCGTTTTCTCGGCCGCACTCATTTCTGTACCAATGGTCGAAAGCCAAATGGAAAGCGGCCGGACGACAAATAGCATGATTAGTACAAACCCGAGGATAGGGATAGTGAAAATCTCCAAAATCGTTTCCCTCGTCAGTGATGCTGTCAGTAAAACAAAGATGGTAGATGTAAGAATAACAGAAATGTTTTCGACAAAATGGGAAACGTTTCCGATGGACGTCACATATTTTTTCGTTCGTGCCATTGTCAGCCCCATAACTGTTACAGCAAGCATTCCGGTCTCATGCATAATCACTTCGCTGACGGTGAAACAGAGCAACACAAACGACAAAACGACAGGAGATTTTAGAAATTCCGGGAATAGTCCTTTCCGTACCATCTTACTTACGAAAATGCCAGCAGCAAGCCCGATAATCGCGGCCAGTAGCGCCCCCGCAAAAAAGGTTAGCAAATAATGCCCCTGGATAGCCTCATCGTCGATCACTTTAATTACTTGATAGGCAAACAGAGCCAATAGCGGACCAACCGGATCGATAATGATCCCTTCCCATTTTAGTACGGTCGCTACTCTTGGTTTCAATTTTGCCTGCCTCAGCAATGGAATAATGACCGTTGGACCGGTGACAATGAACAGTCCGCCGATGATAAACGAAATAACAAAGTTCAATCCCGCAATAAAATGCGCTGCCATGGCACCGCCAACCCAAGCCAGAAATGCTCCTGCTGTCACAACCCGCAGTACAGATTTGGAGATTCCTTTCAGTTCACGAAAATTGAGACTGGAACTGCCTTCATACAGGACGACAGCAACGGCAAGGGAAATGAGCGGTCTATATAATTCATCAAGGGCTGCTTCCGGATTAATGAGCCCAAATATTGGTCCAATTAGAAGGCCTGCAACGGACATAATGGCAATGGATGGCCATTGGATCCGCCATGCCAACCATTGTGAGAATATACCGAGCACGATGATGACGACGATACTGAGCAGTTCCGCCTGTTCCACAGTTTCACCTTCTTTTAGCCGAAAATAACAGCATGATCAGCTGTCCCGAAAATGAGATATCCGGCCTTAGCTTGCACGTTTTTATGGTGTATTATCCTTTGTTTGTTCCATACGGCTGTTTGTGCTGCAAGCTTTTCAGAACGATATAAAGCATCATGCAATCAGCAAATGATCCGGTATCGAGCGAAGTCAGTGTATTAATCTTTTGCAGGCGGTAAATCAGGGTGTTCCGGTGGATGAATAACTCCTTGGCCGCTTTGCTCATCGTTAGGTTATTTTCACAGTACGCGATCACACTTTCCGCCAATTCTGGAAAGTGTTCATCCTCCAGAAGCCGTTTCAAGCGGAACTGTATTTTTTCACGGAATGGTTCAGGAAGCTGGTACGGAAGCAGTTTCTTGACCATATCCCAGTTGTGATAGGTATATATATTCCTGGTTGGGTCAAATTGCTGGCCAAATTGGCGAAACGCCTCTGCTTCCTGGTAGGCTGCGCTGACACTTGTGAGCGATTCGGCCAGGCTGCCAGCCGCAACGGATGCATTTGTCACATGATACACGTCAAACATTTCCAGTAACTCCTCACTTTGGCTGGTGAACTCCTCCAGTGCTTCTAAATAAGCTAATTCCGAATCCACTTTTTTTAACAGGACGATTTTTTCTGTGTTCAAAAAAGAGCAAATGTCGTCATTGCCACTTTGATATGCTTTTTTCGTACATGTAAGCAGACGTTCTTTCAGTTGATCAATTGGTACCGTTTGCCGGATATTGCTGATGAGGGAGTCCCCGATATGGATTACAATGCAAAAACGTTTGGCATTTAGGGAGATATTGAGCATACGGCAATACTCCTCAACTTTCACCCGGTTAATGGTTTCATTAAGCAGGATGTACTGGGCAAATGTTTCGATTGTTTTGGTCTCCAATTCTTCCAATTGTTTACGAAACGTTTCCTGCCACGTTATTTCAACATATTGTTTGATGAGTCTTGCATATGGCTTTACTTCCTCAGGTGGGCCGATAATGCCAAGCACACCGACTGGCTGCCCGTTTATCTTAAGTGGTGCGGCCACCCCAGGAAGCACATTGGACATCCCTTGAATTTTCGCCTCGTTAAATGACAGGAAGGCATCCTGTGCGAGCACTTCCCTGGATGGTTCGTGTTGTTTTCCGATTCGGTCCGGGTCGGTGGAACCAATGATATAGCCGTTCGTATCACTTAAACTGATCGGAAACGGCAAAACTTCTGAAACCGCTTTCACCGTCCTTTGTGCAAATTGCACGAACCCCTTGATGTGGCTCACGTCCTTTCTTGAAGTATCTATTTCCTGTTATATATTGTATCATAATTTAGATAATTCAAACAGTAGTCACGGATTTTTGTTCACTTTAACCATAGCTGCCGAGCCGGTTCGTACGTTATAAATAAATGTAATATTAAGAATTCGATTATTATGGGGTGAATTTATGGTGAAAAAAACGGATATTATCATTGTTGGCGGTGGCGTCGTTGGTTCAAGTATTGCTTTCAATTTGCTGCAGGATGGCTATGAGGGATCGATTACTATTTTTGAAAAAGACAAGATTTATGAGTTTGCATCAACGCCCAGAAGTGCAGGTGGGCTGAGGCAGCTGTTCACAACTGCTGTTAATATACAGCTGAGCAGATACGGTCTGCAAAAATATAAAACGTTTCCGGAAGATATGGCAGTTAATGGGGAAAAGGCAGAAATTGATTTTAAGCAGCGCGGGTATCTGTTTTTAGCAAAGAATGAAAATATGGAACAGCTGCAGCAACAACTGCAGCTTCAGCAGAAATATGGTGTCCCGGCTGAATTACTGGCAAAAGAGGAACTGCAGTCCGTCATTCCTGAATTAGTCATCGATGATCTGCAGGGAGGCCTTTACTGCAGTGAGGATGGCTATCTGGATCCGTATTCGGTGATGCAGGGTTATGTACGTAAAACAAAGCAGCTTGGTGGTGCGTACGTTTATGAAGAAGTTGAGGAGATTTTGACAGAGAGGGGGAAGGCAACGGGTGTCCGGCTAAAAAGTGGAGAAGAATATCACGCGCCTATTGTCATTAATTGTGCCGGACCATGGGCGCCGGAGCTGAGTGAAAAAATTGGCCTGCCGCTGCCAATAGTGCCTTTGAAACGGCAAATCATTCAGTTTGATGTTGCAGAACCGTTGGAAAATTATTTGCCGCTGACAATTGATCCAAGCGGTGTGTATTTCCGGCATGAAGGAAACGCGCTGATAACCGGCTTTTCTGAAAAGATAAAACCAGGCATTGACTTCAGGTGGAATCGATCCTTTTTTGAAGAGCAGCTTTGGCCGATCTTAGCGGAACGAATCCCCAATTTTGAACGGGCCAAGATTAACCGGGGCTGGGCCGGGATTTATAGTCACAATACGAAAGATCAGAACGCTATTATTGGCAAGCATCCGCAGCTTGACGGCTATTACATGGCATGTGGATTCAGCGGTCACGGCATGCAACAGGCACCGGGCGTCGGGAAGGGATTGTCTGAATTAATACGAAAAGGACGCTACGAGACGCTCGATTTAAGTCCGCTCCGATTTGAACGCTTTGCCAGAAATGATTTGGTTATTGAAGGGGCCGTTGTGTGAGCGCAAATGAAAGGGCTTACAGATTATAAGGCGGAAGGCGGCAACTCCTGAGGGGAAGCGTCCGACTTTCATGAAATCAAACTTTAAAAGAACCGGCTGCTGGTGTGGGGAGAAATGAATGAAGGGAGATTTTTATGCAGGATTCAGATAAAGGAAAAGGAAGGGAGAACTGGAGCAGCAGGCTTGGCTTTATCATGGCGGCTTCGGGATTCGCTATAGGACTTGGGAACATATGGCGATTTCCTTATATTGCCGGTAATAATGGTGGGGGCGCCTTTTTGCTTATTTATCTTCTTATTGTGCTCGTTATTGGTATCCCACTGTTTTATGCTGAAGCTGGGTTAGGGAGAAAGGCTCAGGCCGGTGCAATTACGGGGATGCGCAAATTAGCCGGTAAGGGAAGCCCTTGGGTATCCATCGGTTGGCTTGGAACATTGGCGGCATTGTTGATTATGTCCTACTACCTTATGATTATGGGCTGGTTGTTTGCATATTTTTTTAATATTGGTATTGGCACGTTCCAGGGGATAACTTCTGAACAAGCAGCGGTTATTTATGAAGATTTGATTTCGAATCCAATTGCGGTCATAGGCTACAGCATCATTCCGACATTGCTTCTAGGCATCATTGTTGCGAAAGGCGTTAAGGACGGCATTGAAAAATTTGTAAAAGCTGTTATGCCTCTTTTGTTTATCATGTTAATTTTCCTGGCTATTTTCTCTTTGTCATTGCCTGGATCATTTGAGGGGGTTGCATGGTATTTACAGCCTGACTTTTCTCAGATCAATGCAAATACGGTACTGGCGGCACTCGGTCAGGCATTTTTCTCAATTGGTATTGGCTTGGCATCGGCTTTTACCTATGGAAGTTATTTAAAACCAAATAATTCGAACTTGGTAAAGGACGGTGCCTGGGTCGTTTCACTGGACACATTTATCGCATTCTTATCGGGTTTGGTTATTTTTCCAGCTTTGTTTGCCTTTCAAATGGCACCAAATTCTGGGCCTGGATTATTATTTCTTACCATACCGACATTGCTTGACCAAATGCCGTTCGGATATGGTTTTGGTTTAGTCTTCTTCAGCCTGGTCATCATCGGCTCCATCACCACAGGCGTGGGTCTGATTGAAACACTTGCAGTCAATGTATCTGAATTGTTTGACTTAAGAAGAAAAACAAGTGTCTGGCTGATTATCGGCGTAACATTTGTTATGGCAATCCCATCCATTCTATCACAAGGCCCATGGTCAAACGTACAAATTTTTGGTATGGATATTTTTGGCCTGATTGACTACGTATCCGGGAATATTCTTCTGACATTAGGTGGGCTCTTGATTTCATTGTATGTGGTATTCCAGTGGACGTTTAACCGTTTCATACATGACTTGAATACTGGAACAGATACATTGAGGCTCTCATCTGCCTGGAAACCGGTCATCAGCTACCTTATCCCGTTATCGATTGTCATCATTCTCATTACCGGTCTGATTTGACGTGTTGGGGACTGTTGTTGTAATAATTTGAATCTTTTGCACCATATTGTATAATGGGTAAAAATCTGTGAGGGGGCTAGGCCAAATGTTATTTTTGAGCGAACAAAATATCCAAGAAGCGGTGACGATGAAAGATGTGATTGATGCAATCGATGCGACATACAGCGTCTATGAATCTGGTGAATTTCAAATGCCGGAAAGGATGCAGGTAAAAGATGACGATAATACGCTGCTGCTGATGCCTTGTTTCACAACGGAAGCGATTGGCACCAAACTTGTGACAGTATTTCCGAACAACCAGACACTCCCGACGCTGCACGGGCTTGTTGTATTGAATGATAGCGAATCAGGTAACATTAAAGGTATTTTAAATGGATCTTTCTTGACAGGTATGCGGACTGGTGCCATTGGTGGATCCGGTGTACGTCATTTGGCTAAACGTGATGCTGATTCATTGGCAATTATCGGTACCGGTGTGCAAGGATTCTACCAGGCTATCGCCGCGTGTACGGAAAGACCTGTCAAAAATATTTATCTCTATAACCGTTCTCAGGAAAAATTATCACCATTTAAAGATGCACTAAGCAAATGGATTGGCGAAGAAGTTTCTATACATTTCACATCATCCGCTGAAGAAGCCATCCAAGATGCAGCCATTGTTATAACTGCCACCACATCCAAAGAACCCGTCTTGCCGGATAATCCGGACCTGCTTAAGAACAAGTTATTTATCGGGGTTGGTTCCTTCCAGCCGACCATGCGAGAATTCCCCGAATCCCTATACAACATAGCTGACCACGTGATTGTTGATACCGACCACGCGATTGAAGAATCCGGCGATATTGCCACACCAATCGAGAAAGGATGGGTCAACCGGGAATCCATCGGAACATTGTCACAACATGTTTTAAACAATAACGCCGAGCTGACTGTCCAAGAGGGAAAGAGTGTGGTGTTTAAGTCAACCGGAATGGCTTTATTTGACGTGGTTGTTGCAAATTTGATGTACCAAAAAGCACAGGAGAAGGGGATTGGAACAAGGCTGACGATGTAGAGACGATCAACTGGGTTATTGTCCACCGTACCTGAAACAACTAATCGTCAAATCGAAGCACCAAATATATTCGCACCAAAAATAGATATCAAAGGGAAACGGGTAAATGGATGGAAAACAAGAAATAAAGGGTGAGCGCTCCTTCCCGTGAAGGAGCGTTTTTATTATAAGTCCTAAAATACGGATCAAAGGATCCCTGGAGTCCGATGAAGCAAGTGCTTCTAGACGACCGATTGCACATCAATAACGCCGAAACAGTCGCACATCAGGTATCGCCATTCCAAAAACTTCAACAAATTGGGTATTTAGCGCATTAAATAATCTGATTATTAATAAAATTATCCTAACACAAACTTTATCCCTGAAAACGAAGGAGGTGCCGATGGACAAAAGAACCGAAATCTGTCGCTGTGAAGAAGTGAAATTGGGTGAAATCCTAAACGCCATCAATAACGGAGCTAAAACGTCCAAAGCATTGAAATTAGCAACAAGGGCCGGAATGGGCATATGTCAGGGCCGGACGTGTCAGCCAGTTTTGGAGCAAATTATTTCCTATTATACCAATCAAAACATACAGGAAACACCAGGATTAAGTACGAATCACCCGGTTCGGCCGCTCAGTCTGGAGGAATTAGCTGGAAACAGAAAGGATTTGTGACGATGCGAATAACTGAACATCCAGTACTAGGTAAACTTGAAAAGAAACCTGTGACATTTTCGTTTAACGGAAAAAAGTATGAGGCTCAGGCAGGAGAATCCATTGCCGCGGCCTTACTTGCTAATGACATTCGCATTTTACGCTATACGGAAAAACATGGTACTCCAAGGGGTATTTATTGCGGAATTGGTCATTGTTATGAATGCCGGGTAATGGTTAATGGTGAACGAAATTTCCGGGCATGTATCACACCTGTCAAACAAGACATGCAAATTCTGTCACAACATGGAGAAATTCTATGACTTACGATCTAGTGGTTATCGGCGCTGGTCCTGCAGGAATGAGCGCAGCTATAAAAGCGGCAAAAGCTGGTGCGCATGTTGCAATCATTGATGAAAATCCAGTTTCCGGCGGTAAGTTATTAGGTCAATTGTATCACGAACCGGATTCCGGATGGTGGGTCGGAAGGAACATTGCCCGGGAAATGATAGCAAAAGCTTCGAGTTTGGGTGTTGCCATATTCCGCAAAATGGAAATATGGGGGATTTTTCCAAAATGGAACATTATGTTGAACAACGGGGAAAGGTTGACGACGGAACATGTACTAATTGCAACAGGAGCAGCTGAAAAGGCGATACCTGTCGAAGGATGGACGAAACCAGGTGTAATGGCTATTGGAGCGGCACAAACCTTGACGAATTTTCATCGTGTCAAACCTGGTAAAAAAGTTGTCATTATTGGTGTTGATCCACTTTCGTTATCCGTTGCACAAGAATTGAAAATGGCTGGAGTAGAAGTGGCAGGTATTTATCCGCCCCCAGCAACTGAAGTTTCCTCAGATAAATCGAATCCGAAGCAAATCATTCAGGGATTATCAGCGATGGCACATCTCGCCCCCAATGCATTACTAAAGGCAGCCGGTAAAGCGGCTAACCATCCAACTATAAAAAACATCGCAGCAAAATGTTATCCGAGTTTTGGTGTGAAGGTATGGGGAATTCCGCTTCATTTACGAAAAACAATTACTGCGATTGAGGGAGAAAAACAAGTGGAACAAGTACGGATAACCGCCATTGATGGAAACGGCAACCAGAAAAATGGCCGGACCAAAACCATGGGTGTGGACTGTGTCTGCATTTCAGGAGGATTGTACCCATTATCAGAATTAGCTGAAGCGGCTGGATGTGACTTTGTTTATATAGAAGAACTGGGTGGACACGTGCCTCTGCACAGTCCGGAACTGGAAACGACAAAGGACGGAATTTATGTTGCGGGTAATATTACAGGAATTGAAGGTGCGAAAGTTGCCATGGCACAGGGGGAGCTTGCCGGTACAGCAATTAGCTCCAGACTTGGCTTGCTGCAAAAAGGATCGGATGCTATCAGCGAGGCACAGGTAAAAGTGCAGGATGCCAGGGCGAACGCAGTTATTACATTCCAGCAGCACATTGAATCCGGCCGAGAAAAGTTAGCCCAGTGCTGGCACACAAATGTGCAGACTTCATCAGGAAAGGGGTGATTGGTTGGAAATTGCGGACGTGGTCGTGATTGGCGGTGGTGTTATTGGCACATCGGTTGCATATCAGCTGGCAAAAACAAAGCGTAAAGTAATGCTCATCGAAAAAGGGGAGATTGGGGGACAGACTTCCGGTTCGTGCGACAAGGCTATCTTTTTACAATCAAAACAACCTGGGTTACCGATACAAATGGCAAAAGCCAGCATGCGATTATACGAAAATCTGGAAGACGAATTAGGTATGTCCATTGAATTCAAGAAGAATGGTGGAATGATTGTCATAGAGTCTGACACACATATGGATGCGATGGCGAAATTTGTGAAAGAGCGGAAGAAAGCCGGGATGGACGTGAAATTATTGGACCGGAACGAAACACTCGCTTGGCAGCCGGGCTTGTCCTCTCATATTGCTGGTGCAGCATTCAGCAAGGAAGATGCAGAAGTCAATCCGCTACGCCTAAGTCAGGCATTCGCACAAGCGGCAAAGCGGTATGGGGCAGTCGTGCGCACACATACAGAAGTGACCGATATCATATGTGCAGACGGAAAAGTGACAGGCGTTCAGACAACAGATGGAAAAATTGCTGCGGAGACCGTTGTGAACGCTGCAGGGCCGTTCGCCTCGCAGATTGCCGAAATGACTGGGATAGGTTTGACCATCATGCCGCGTCGTGGAGCTATTCTTATCACGGAAAAAATAGAGCCATTCATTCACGGGAATATTTTATGTTCCCAGTACATTGCGGCCAAACACGCTGCGAGTGGCGACGGTGATATACCTCCGTATGGTATTGGACTTTCCCTGGGTCAGACAGAAAGGGGTAATCTATTAATCGGAGCAAGTAGGGAGTTTAAGGGATATGATAAGGCAGTTGGCCCCGATGTGCTATCAGCCATTGCCAGCCATGCAACCCGTATTGCGCCCGCATTAAACAACGTCAACATCATTCGTACCATGGTCGGGTTCAGGCCGTTCACAGGAGATGGACTGCCAATTATTGATAAAGCAAAGGCGGTGGAAGGATTCATCACAGCAGCGGGGCATGAGGGGGACGGGATAGCGCTTGCACCGATTACTGGACACTTGGTTATCAGTTTGTTAGAAGACGAGGAGCACTATAAGGATTGGTTAAAACGATTGCGTCTGGAACGCATGCATGAAGTATAAAGATCGGAATTTTTCTGGAATGTTGATGTATACTGCCGTCCGACACGAAGGCATATCCGGTTTTTTCTTATATCAGATAAAGGGAGTTGGTATGCTTGGTCGAAATTGGCTTACCACTGGCGTTATTGTTTGTTATTGCTTTGGTGAAAAAGATTCCATGGATTGGCGGCGAAATTCGAATTGCACTGCTTGTCGCAGCTATATCATCGGCAATTATTTCGGGTCTCCATTTGGATGAAACCATTCTCGCATTTATCGATGGTATTGACCGTCTGTCCTGGGTCATCATGCTGTCTCTTTTTGGTAGTATTTATGCTGAATCACAGGTCAAATTGGGGGCCATGGATACTACCTTAAATAGCCTCCGGGCTGCGTTTGGGAATTCACCAAAAGGATTGATTACCGCTGTGTTTATTACCTTGATTATTGGCGGTTCATTTCTTGGTGATGCAATTGCTGCAGCGACCGTTATTGGATTTCTCGTTATCCATTCGCTTACCGAATTAAAATTAAAGCCGGAACAGATTGGTATGATTATCCTGTTGGGCGCCTCTATTGGTTCCATTATGCCTCCTATCACACAAGGCGTTTTCCTTTCAGCTTCCCTTGTGGGTGTCAATCCCAATCCAGTTATTAAACTAGCATTTATCACCGTTACCATTGGTGCCGTCTTGGCCATCCTGGAATCGTTTCGGTTTGTCCGCGGCCAAAAGATGCCTTCTGAATTAATTCCGGAACAGTCAGTATTTCAAATATTAATGGGAAGACACTTATTCCGCTTTTCGTTTTAATCGTAATTGTGATGGCCAATACCTTGTTTGACTATAATATTTTTACAGAGTTTGCTTTCTTTGCTGCCATCACGACTCCTCTTATGGAAGTGCCAATTTTGCAGGGGATAACTTTTCAAGTTGTCAGTGCGATTGTGGTCGCTATCCTGGTTAGCTTTTTGTTCCCTTCCGTTCGACGCGAAACAAAAGGGGTACTCAAAAACGGACTGGGAAAAGTAAATAAGACTGTGCAAATCCAGGTTTGTGCTGGGATCATGGTAGGTGTCTTTTACGCATCGGGACTTATCGATAAAGTAGGTGCCATGACGGAAACCTTAACATCATCCATGGTTAAAATCGGCGGTGGCTTTGCGATGGTTGTTATCGGCATGCTGACCGGATCGCAAACAACGGCTCAATCGGTAATCATGACGTTTGTTGGTCCAATGCTGGAAAGCCTGCATACCGATCCGACGTTAATAGCATTAGGTGCATCCCACATAGCTGCAGCAGGTCAGAATATGCCGCCAGTTGGGCTGACAGCCTTTGTTATATGCGGGTTGATAGGCGGGATTTTGAATACAAAGGTGGATCCACTTAAGGTTATGTTTCTCGCATTGCCAAACTCCCTTTATTTTTTGTTGATCGGTTTGCTTGTGTGGTTTATATAAAATTCTATCGTGGTTGGCACTAGTTCTTGTATGATATACCTCCATAATCTCGTACCAATATGAAATATGATGAATATTGTAGCGGGAGCTGTTTATTTCAATTCTGATGGGAAAGGGGTTTTTCTGTGGTAGAACAAAGGAACAGTCTCTTTGAAGGTGCTTTCGGCAGATTTGTGCTTCCCGGTATCATTATTCAATCAACATTAATTGGCGGCGGCTATGCAACTGGTCGTGAAGTGGTTTCTTACGGCGCAAAGTTCGGGGCAATGGGCTGGATTGCCGGTTTGACGATTATATTCGGATTTGGGCTGATGGCATTTTTGATGTTCGAGATTGCGCGCCGATTCCGGGCCTATGACTACCGCAGTTTGGTGAAGCAATTTCTGGGGCCGTTCTGGTTTTTATACGATATCATTTACTTTTTGCTGGCAATCCTGATTATCTCCATTGTGATTGCAGCAACCGGGTCGATCCTGGAAAGTACACTGGGATTGAACTACTGGATTGGAGTTGGAATTATTGCAGTTTTGGCTGGAATTCTTAACTTTTATGGAACAAGCTTGATTGAGCGGTTTAAAACGTTTGGTACAACGGCATTGGTTCTGGCGTATATTCTATTTGCGGTTTTGGTGATCTCCAGTTCGTGGGGCGAAATTACGAATGTTTTTGCGACAGGCAATACAAGCTTTGCCGGGGACTTTACCGTTTGGTCCATTATAGGAGCAGGAATTATTTATGTCGGTTATAATCTGGCCGTTTACCCGGCTGCACTGTTCACGGTGAAGCGGCAAAAATCAATGAAAGATACGCTTATCGGTGGTGCGATTGCTGGTGTTCTTATGACCATTCCATGGTTTTTGACGTATTTTGCATTGATGGGCTTTTATCCAAATGAATCGGTTTTAACAGCGGATGTACCATGGCTGCAAATGCTGGATGGATATGGCTTGTGGATCGGGATCATTTTTGGAATTGTCGTGGGCTGGACGCTAATTGAAACGGCAACAGGGATGATTCATGCTTTCCTTGACCGTGTAAACCATAACCTTGAAGAAATAGGCAAGGAACCGATGTCGAAACGGACAAATGGACTGGTGGCTATTATCGCATTGGTATTGTCTGCCGTTCTATCTAATGTGGGCATAGGCGGTCTTGTCTCAACAGGATATACGATTCTTGGGTATGCGATGCTGATTGTTTACGGTGTTCCGATATTGATTATCGGCTCATACAAGATTATCAAGGGTGTCAAAAGTGAACAAAAGCTCGAAAATGAGTGCATGATGAAAATAAACAGCTTCCGCTTGGCCTGCCCAGCTGTATGTTTGGGGGACATATATCCGGGCCATTCATGTCATCGCAGTTACATTATTTGCTCGCAACCATGAGCCCGTTGTTAAACGGATGGCATAAGGTCATCTTTGGCAGCTGGGTCTTTGGGTTGTTCGAGAAACTGCTGTAATGGCTCGAAATTTTTTTCGGCCTCCTGATAACCTTGCTTATACAAAATTTCCAGCTTATTACTATTTTTTTCTATCCGGCTGACTGCTAGTGGTTCCTCCGGCTGTATAATAAACACTTCGTTGCGCTGTTCCATTTGAAGCAGCTTCTGCATTGTATCGTTATAGCGCAAATGGCGGTTTCGCAGCAGTTTGATGAGTTCGGGTTTGTCTTTGAAATAATGTTTGAAGAACCAGTTCAGTTTGGTAGCCTTTTTCCTGTAGCCTTTATTTCGTGTTAAGACAACGACATACTTCTTCAATCCCTGATCGAGCAGTGGCTGGATTGGTATCGGATCGGAAACGCCGCCGTCCATTAATTGTTTGCCCTGATAATCGATGCTTGGTGCGAGCACCGGCAAGGAACAGGAGGCGCGAATAACCTGAAGCAAATCGTATTTGTCGATAAACGTATCGAGGAAATGAGGGTGTCCCGTGTTTATATCGGTTGTACCGACAATGAACCTGGTATTCGCTTGCAAAAATGATGAAAAATTAATAGGGATCTGTTCATTGGCAAGCTTTTCGAAAATAAGGTCCATGCTGAATAGTTCTCTTCGCTGTAACATGCGTTTAAATGAAATGACGTCTGGGTTCTTCCCCAGTGCATGAAGCAGCTGGTAATTTCGTTCGCGTTGTTTAGCAACAAAGGAACTTCCGATAAGCGCACCGGCTGATGCAGTTGCAACAAATGGGAATTCCAGTTTTCGATCCAAAAAATAGTCAAGAACACCAATCGTAAATGCACATCTCATGCCTCCGCCTTCCAACATAAGGCCTGCACTGTCTTCCAATTTAACGACACTTCCTTTTTCTCAGATAGGAACCATTATAGCAGGGCACTCGAAGGCGAAACAATGTATTGAACTTAAAAAGGTAATCTGTGTATTTTTTCTTTTTTGAATATTTTGTCAAAACCATTGCAAGTGCATGCATAATTTTTGTACAATATAGAATATATACAAGATTCCCTAAAACAAAAAGGAGTTGGATGCTGATGTTTTCACCATTAACCCCACTGGACTGGAAACGCCGTGCGGTAAAATATTATCCGGAAAAAATAGCTGTCATTGATGAAGATAAACAGTTTACGTACAAGGAATTCGGGGAACGGACAGATCGGCTGGCGGTTGCTTTGCATGAGACGGGCGTCGGCAGGGGGGACCATGTTGCCGTAATGCTGCCGAACACGCATTATATGCTGGAATGTTTTTATGGCATTTGCCAGCTAGGTGCGGCGATGGTACCACTCAATTATCGTCTGAAAGCAGAAGACTTGGAATATATTATCCGTCACAGTGACGCCAAAATGCTGATTGTGGATGAAGAATTTAGTGGTCCTATCGAGGAAATTGTGGACAATCTTACTTTGGAACAGATTGTGATAGTTTCTGTGGACGGGCATGAAACGTCGTTAAAAGGGGTGGACTATGAGGCGTTTATCGAGCACGTTCCAGAAAATGCAGCACCACCCCAAGTGGAAATCGATGAAAACCAGCTGCTGACTTTAAATTATACGAGTGGGACCACATCGAATCCGAAGGGTGTCATGCTGTCCCATCGCGCCAATTATTTGAACGCGGCGAATTTTATGTATCATTTGAACGTCCGTCATGACGATGTTTATCTGCATACATTGCCAATGTTCCATGCAAATGGCTGGGGCGGTGTTTGGGCTATTACAGCAGCAGGAGGCACGCATGTATGCTTGCGCAAAGTAGATCCGCCGCATATTCTCGATTTGTTTGAGGATAAACATATATCGCTGTTATGTGGTGCGCCGACCGTTGTCAATATGCTGGTGAACGAGCCTAAAGCGAAAGATACGACAATCAGTACCAGTCCGCGCATGGCAACTGCCGGAGCACCTCCAGCAGCAGCGCTTATTCAGAAAGCGCAGGATTTACTTGGGTTAAATATGATTCATGTTTACGGGCTGACGGAAACAGCACCATTCATTCTTTACTGTGAGTGGAAAAATGAATTCGATTTCAAATCAGCCGATGATCAGGCAACCATCAAGGCGAGACAAGGGATTGAGCTCGCTTTTAATGGCGAAACAAAAGTTGTTCATGCCGATGGGGAAGAAGTTGCCTGGGATGGAAAAGAATTGGGTGAAATTATTACCCGCGGGAATGTTGTCATGGAGGGGTATTACAAGGACACGGAAAAGACTGCTGCAGCCATTAAGGATGGATGGTTCCACACCGGGGACCTGGCAGTAACGCATCCGGATGGGTATATCGAAATCCGCGACCGTGCGAAGGATCTGATTATTTCCGGCGGTGAAAATATTTCTTCCACCGAGGTTGAGGGCGTTCTGTTTAAGCACCCGGACGTTGTGGAAGCAGCTGTTATTTCCATCCCACATGAAAAATGGGGGGAGGTGCCGAAAGCGATTATTGTGCTGAACGATGAATCAGATGTGACGGAAGACGGAATCATTGATTATTGTCGCTCGAATATGGCGCATTTTAAAGCACCTAAGGCGGTTGAATTTGTGGATTCGCTTCCGAAAACGGCTACAGGTAAATTACAAAAATTCCGATTGCGGGAAATGCACTGGGACGGACCGAAAAAAGTGAACTAGAACGGAAATCAAGAGAGACAACATAGGCAGAGGGGGGAGCGTTTTGCCGCTTACATCTGTTCGTGTTCTGGATTTAACTCGGCTGCTTCCAGGGCCATACTGTACGATGCTGCTGGCCGATTTCGGGGCGGAAGTAATCAAGGTGGAGGACCCGGCGGTTGGCGATTATGCCAGGTATTTTGAACCCAAAGTGGATGAAGATAGCGCGATGTTTCATTCGCTCAATCGAAATAAGAAAAGCGTCTGTCTTGATTTAAAATCGGCAGAAGGAAAAGACGAATTTTTGCGGATGGCTCTTGATGCGGATGTGGTCGTTGAATCATTCCGCCCGGGTGTCATGGAGCGGCTGGGGATTGGCTATGAGAAACTGAAACAGGTTAATCCCCGCCTCATTTATTGTGCGGTCACCGGTTACGGCCAAACCGGACCATATGCAAACGAGCCGGGTCACGACATTAACTATTTAAGTCTTGCCGGTTTACTTCATTTAATGGGCGAAAGAAATGGAAAACCGGTTGTCCCCGCAGCGCAAATAGCTGATATTGGCGGCGGAGCTCTTCCGGCCGCTGTTGGCATCCTGCTGGCTTTATTGGAACGGAAAGAATCCGGTAAGGGGCAGTTTGTCGATATTTCTATGCTGGACGGGGTCCTGTCGTGGCTGCAGACACTGCTTCCCGGTTATTTGTCCGGTGGGAGTGTGCCGGAAAGGGGCCAACAAATGCTGGACGGCGGCAAAGCCTGTTATGCCGTTTACGAAACAAAGGATAAACGTTTCCTCGCGGTCGGCGCACTTGAAGCAAAGTTCTGGAAAGCTTTTTGTCATGTGATTGGCCGGGATGACTTCATTCCATTGCTGGAAGTGCCATTGCATGAACAATACCGCTTAAAATATGAGATACAGTCCATTATTTACGGGAAGACGCAAGTTGAGTGGCTCGAATTATTTTCGGAAGCAGACGCTTGTGTATCGCCAGTACTGACATTTGATGAGATGGTTCAGCACCCGCAAGTGGTCGCACGTGAGATGATACAGACGTTGAAACACTCGTCATCAGGCACTGTTAATCAGATCGGAGTACCGATCAAATTATCCGAAACGCCTGGCAGGATTTGTACGGAAGCTCCAAAATTGGGTGCGCATACAGACGAATGGAAGAAGAACAAGCGTATGTAATTGTCTTGATTGAAGATCAAATGGACAAAATAAAGCAGCCTTCTTATCAGGCTGCTTAATAGTTGTCACTACCAAAAAAGCTCCGGAACGCCTGCAGAGTAGCTTCCCGGTTGACCGCGGCGATGGATGTGGTCAGTGGGAGGCCTTTCGGACAGACCTGGACACAATTTTGGGAGTTACCGCACCCTTGCAGCCCGCCATCCTCCATAAATGCTTCTATTCGTTCTCCTTTATTCATTTCACCGGTTGGGTGCGCATTCTTCAAGCGTACCTGAGGAAAAACAAACGGTCCCAAAAACTCACTTTTATCGTTGACATTTGGACATGCTTCGAGACACACCCCACAGGTAAAACATTTGGATAGTTCATAGGCCATCACACGCTTATTCTCATTCATGCGCGGGCCAGGGCCGATATCGTACGTACCGTCAATTGGAATCCACGCCTTGACCTGTTTGAGCGAATCAAACATGCTGTCTCTGTCAATGATTAGATCGCGAACAACCGGGAATGTACGCATTGGCTGTATTCGGACAGGCTGTTCCAATTCATCAATTAATGTGGAACAAGCCTGGCGCGGCACGTCGTTGATCACCATGGAACATATGCCGCACACTTCTTCCAAACAGCTCATTTCCCATTGGACGGGCGTCGTTTCCTCACCGTTTTTGTTTACCGGATTTTCCCTGATAGACATCAGGGCCGAAATGACGTTCATATTTGGTCGGTAAGGTATTCTAAATTCTTCCTTGTAAGCTTTTGATTCAGGATCATGTTGCCGTTCAATAATCAGATGAATGGTCTCCGTTTTTTCCTTTGTCGCTGCCATCTGTTTCACCTTCCTGTCCAGTTTTCCGCCGCGGTTTTCATTCATGAGTCTGTCCATAGTATTGGAAAGAATGCTTATTCTATACAACCCGGAAACAAAATGGGAAACGCTGTGAATGACATAGCACTTACTTCTTTTGGTGTATGGCTGTTCTGTTTCGAGCTTTATATGGTATGCTGGCAATAGGTTATTTTTCCTATATAATTACTGGGGAAAGGGTGTGGTAGTTTGAAACGAGCAGGTATTGTCGGCGGATTGGGTCCGGAATCCACGGTTGATTATTATCAGTCATTCATTCAGAAATACCAAGAACGGATGAACAGCAAGCAGACACTTCCGGAACTTTTTATCAACAGTATCAATATGTACAATATTTTCCATTATATCAGTGAGGACAGGCTGGATGATTTAGCTGACTATGTCGGTGGGGCAGCACAACAGTTGGAAGCAGTCGGTGCGGATTTTGCTATTGTTGCTGCGAATACACCGCATATTGTGTTTGACGAGATTCGGAAAAAAGTAAACGTCCCGATGATTAGTATTGTGGAAGCGACATTAGACAAGGCAAACGAACTGGGGCTGGAGCGTTTGGGACTGCTTGGGACCAAATTTACGATGGAGCATGATTTTTTCAAACAACCATTTATATCGGCAAATAAAAAGATCGTTGTGCCAAGTGAAGACGAGCAACAGCTGCTGCACCAAAAAATTGTCGATGAACTGGAAAATGGTATTGTAAAAGAGGAAACGAAAGAAATTTTCCTCCGGATTACAAACCAGATGATCGAGGAAGAACAGCTGGACGGCTTTATTCTGGGCTGTACGGAACTCCCGATGATCCTAGGCGAAGACGACGTTGACATTGCGCTATTAAACACTACCGACATCCACGTCGACAAAATGATCGAAACAGTATTTTCAGACTAAGGGACTAGGGAATAGGATCCTTGTCCCAATCAGCCCGCATTCATTCCATGTTCACAAATGGTGACGCATGCGCGAGTTCGCCTTTGATTCGTTTTACATTGATTTTTTCCCCGTGCAGCCACTTTGCAAAATCCAAAATAACTGGCTTCCGGTCGGCACCAATGGCAAACCACGCTTTCATCTGATTCGGAAAATAGGCGGCCGTATGCAGCGTGCCGGCCGACGCGTCATACTTACCAGAAAAAATGTCTTTGTCCGAATCGTTCATTACCCGGAAAGCCTGATAGACATCTGTTGTGTGTTGCTGCTTTTCCTGTATGGTTTCCTCCCGGCGGCGTGAGTCTTCCTGGCGGTAACGGTTTTCCGCATCCAGCAGATGAAAATGGTTGGTGCAAACATTGGATTTCCTCGTTGCAACCTCCCTTGGTGAAGCTTCCACGACGTACGATTCCCCATCCCGGTCTAACAGAACATAACTGAATGAATGGCGGTGCGGGATTTTTTTCAAAAGCGCGATAGCCTCATGGACATTTGCACACGTTCCCAGTATCATGCGTCCAACCATATTGCACAGGAAACCATCACTGGATTGCTTGCGATGGGTGAAGTTGTAGCCCATCACAAGGCCTTTTTCATTCATCCCATCAACTCGGCCGGTGATTTGCATGGACGGGCCAATTGTGGCATATCCCTGATCAGTCGGCTGAAATAGCATGTATCGCCCTTCGTAGGAAGCCGGATGGCTGTCATAATTGCGGATCATGTAATCAGCAGTAGTGAAAATCGAGCAGCCGCTTCGGCCATACTCCAGATAATACCCGCCAAATTCCCGGATAGCATCTTCCGTTGTCATGTGTAGGGCGTCACGGAGGCCAAGGAGCTCATCCCAAATGGCTGGAGCAAATTGTATAATCGCTTCCTTAACGGTCTTCGGGTCAATCAGGAAATGACGATCTTTTTTCGGCCCCCATTGTTTTTGACGATTTGGCAGGATAGGGGAGTGCTTAAGCATCTCACCTTGCATATAGCCAAATTCATAATGGGTTCCTCTATATTGGATAACGTCGCTGTAGACCTGTTTCATAGATGTCATACCTCTTTCTGTTTTATCTAAGGCCAGTGTACGTCATTTGTCACCCAATGGAAAACTGTCTGCATTGACAGACGGACGGGACGGTGAACCTGTCCCCGCGGTTCAAGTTGTATAGTTTGGCTCCTATTTGAAAAACTAAATGCAGGATTCGTTGAATTTATCGTGGTAGGAGGTTTGTGTGAGATGAAAAAGGTGACGGTTGTTTTTTGGGTTACGCTGGCCATTACTGTCGGTTTATCTTTATTGGGCGTGGTCGCGCCGGATCAGTTTGAGAATGTTTCGGGCGCGGTGATGGGCTATATATCTGACAAATTCGGCTGGTATTACTTGCTGATTGTCACGCTGTTTGTTTTATTTTGCCTGTATTTGGTGTTTAGTCCGTATGGCAAAATTCGATTGGGAAAACCTGGGGAAAAGCCAGAGTTTAGCTATTCGTCATGGCTTTCCATGCTGTTCAGTGCTGGGATGGGTATCGGGCTTGTGTTTTATGGTGTCTATTCACCGGTATCCCATTATGCCACACACCCACCGACAGCTGAACCAGGCACAACAGAAGCACTGGAAGAGGCTTTACGTGTCACCTTCTTTCACTATGGTGTTCATGCATGGGCCATCTATGCGGTCATTGCACTGGTGCTGTCGTATTTTATGTTTCGCCATGAAAAGCCGGGACTGGTCAGTTCGGCGCTGGAGCCTTTGTTTGGTGATAAGATGAAGGGGTTTGCCGGAAAGGTAATTGATATTATTGCCGTCTTTGCAACCATCGTCGGAGTGGCAACAACGCTTGGATTTGGTGCAACGCAAGTGAATGGCGGTATTGCCTATTTGTTTAATGTTCCGAATACCTTTTGGGTGCAGCTTGTTATCATTTTGATTGTGACTGTTTTATTTATGATCTCCACATATACGGGATTGAGTAAAGGCATTCGATATTTGAGTAATGCCAATATGGGCATAGCGTCGTTGTTATTTCTGTTCACATTAGTGCTTGGTCCAACACTATTTATTATTAATTCATTCATTGATACGGTTGGGGAGTATATCCAGCAGCTGCCTCGGGAAAGTTTCCGGTTGGCGCCTAACGATGAAGGCGAGCGGCAATGGGTGCTTGATTGGACCGTTTTCTTCTGGGCTTGGTGGCTTGCCTGGGCGCCATTTGTCGGTATATTTATCGCGCGAGTATCGAAAGGTCGTACGATACGGGAATTTATATCCGGCGTGTTAATTGTACCTACCGTTGTCAGTTTTCTATGGTTCTCCACGTTTGGTATTTCCGGGATTGAAGCACAAAATGAAGGCGCGGATATTGCCGGACTCCCTAAAGAACAGGCATTGTTTGGGATGTTTGACGAATTTCCGCTAGGCATGGTGTTGTCCATATTGGCGATTCTTTTGATTAGTACGTTCTTTATTACATCGGCCGATTCAGCGACGTTTGTCCTTGGGATGCAGACGACCAATGGATCCATGTCACCACCGACGACGGTGAAGTTTACTTGGGGACTGGCCCAATCGACTATTGCTGCAGTTCTGTTGTATACTGGAGGACTGCAGGCGCTGCAAAACGCGCTTATCTCAGCGGCATTACCATTTTCATTTATCATGCTGCTGATGGTTGTATCGTTTTATAAAGCATTGAAAAAAGATAAAGAAAAGAACTGGAAATGAAATAAAAAGTATTCTGTGGACTGTCCCGGTGTATCGATTCATTCAATGTGCCGGGACAGTTTTCCTTGGCAGAAAAAAAGTATAATTTGCAAAAAAAGGCTTATCGTAGTACACTCTGTTATTACAGATAAATTTTAATTATATTTATATTAGGAAATTAATTCTTAAATACAAAGAAAAAGATGTCGTTTTAGCGTGCGCAGGGAAGTTTCCCGGTTTACCAGGGAACTAACATATATACAGCAAAAGTGAAAATAGGTAAAGGGGGAGTGTTTAGAATGGAAGATCTCTATCCTTCAAGGAAAAAAGACCAGCCGGAAATGTTGGAGCGGAAGGACCCTGTCATACACACAGATCGCACCCAGGATAATCAGGCCCCTATTTCAAAAGAACAGCTTGATTCCTACGAACAAAATGGGTTTTTGCAGATCGAAAACTTTTTCTCTGATGAAGAAGTGAAAGACATGCAGAAAGCCATTTTTGAATTGCAGGATTCGAACAGGGATGTAACCTCGGATAAAGTCATCCGTGAACCGGAAAGTGAAGACATCCGTTCTATTTTTCATGTGCATAAGGACGACAACTACTTCAAAGACGTGGCAAACGACCAGCGGATACTGGACATCGTCAACCATCTGCTGGGCAGCGATGTCTATATACATCAGTCCCGTATTAACTATAAACCGGGATTCAGAGGTAAGGAATTTGACTGGCATTCTGATTTTGAAACATGGCATGTGGAAGATGGCATGTCGCGGATGCGGGCAGTAAGTTTGTCGATTGCACTGTCTGATAACTATACATTTAACGGGCCTTTGATGCTTATACCAGGTTCCCAGAACTACTATGTCAGCTGTGTAGGGGAAACACCGGAGAATAACTATAAGGAGTCGCTGAAAAAACAAAAAGTCGGTGTGCCTGACGAGGACAGCCTGCGCTGGCTCGCTGAGAAGGGCGGCGGTATTTCCGTGCCAACCGGAAAAGCAGGTTCGGTTACACTGTTTGAGTGCAACACCATGCATGGATCCACGAGCAACATCACACCGTATCCGCGCAACAACTTATTCATGGTGTACAATAGTGTGGAAAACCGCTTGACGGAGCCATTCTCGGGCGGCAAAAAACGCCCGGAATATATCGCAGTAAGAGATAGTGGCGTTCTGACAACCAGTTAACCTTATGAACAGCCGGGAAACTTTCCTGACTGATCATAACCGGCATTGATGCATATACGGCCGCTCCAGGGCAGCGTGTTGACCTTGGCGCGGCTGTTTTATTTTTAAATGATTTGTCGCGAAGGAGTGAGGAATTGTCTCGCTGGGGCGGAGAATCAGCCCGATTGTGAGAAGAATCGCCGTGTCGGCAGGGAGAATCGCCCCTTCAACCGGAAGAATCACCGTGTCGGCAGGGAGAATCACCCCCTCAACGGAGAGAATCGCCGTGTCGGCAGGGGGAATCGCCCCTTCAACCGGAAGAATCGCCCCCTCAACCGGGAGAATCACCGCCTCAACGGAGAGAATCGCCGTGTCGGCAGCAAGAATCACCGCCTCAACAAGAAGAATCGCCGCCTGAGCCCTAAGAATCACCCCGATTGCCCCACAAATAAAAAAACACACAGAAAATCTCCCTTCAGAAATTCTGTGTGTCAGGCATGTAGCTGTTAGGACGTCTGGTCATACTGGTTAACATCAAACAGGTCAATCAGCTCAATGTCCGGGTGGTTATCCTTAAACCAGTTCATGGAAAATTCATTCTTGAACAGGACGACGTAATTGTCATAGCGATCCCGGACCAGCATGTTACGTTCATCATAAAGGGATGGGTCAACTTGATCGGGCTTCAGCCAGCGCGGGACTCGTTCACCAATTGGCTCAAGCATGACATCGACGTTATATTCATTTTTCATCCGGTATTGAAAAACTTCATACTGCAGTTCCCCGACAGCACCCAAAATGTATGATTCGGAACGGTAATGCTTATACAGCTGAATCGCACCTTCCTGGACGAGCTGTTCGATGCCTTTTTTGAACTGTTTGGCTTTCATGACGTTTTTAGCAGTAACACGCTGGAATTGCTCCGGCGGAAATTGCGGGAGTTCCTGATATTCAAAAAGGTTTTTGCCTTCCAGCAGTGTATCCCCTATCTGGTAGGCGTTCGGATCGTAAATGCCGATAATATCGCCGGCATAGGCTTCTTGGATTGTGCCTCTCGATGAAGCTACGAACTGCTGGGACTGAGCCAGCTTGATCGGCTTGCCGGTTCGTGCCAGCTTCACACTCATGCCACGTTCAAATTTTCCCGAACAAACCCGAAGGAAGGCGACCCTGTCACGATGGGCGGGATTCATGTTGGCCTGGATTTTGAAAATGAATCCGGAAAAGTCCGGATTATCCGGCGAAATAACTCCCTCGGTTGATTTACGCGGTGCCGGTGCTGGTGCCATAGAAATGAACGTATCGAAAAATGATTGCACACCGAATGGCGCTAGCGCACTTCCGAAAAAGACTGGCGTCTGCTCACCGGCTAACACTGCATCTAGCAGGAAGTCATCTCCCGCTTCTTCAACGAGAGCAAGTTCATCATTGGCAGCCTGGTACGTCGCATCGGAAACCAGCTCCTGGTATTCCGGCTTTTCTAAGTCCGCATATGGAATATAGGTCTCTTCTTCATTCCCGTTATACTGGATAAATTGCTTGTTGTACCGGTCGAATGTTCCTAAAAAGCGTTTCCCCATCCCGGCAGGCCAGTTCATCGGGTAAGTCTCGATATCCAGCACTTCCTCGATTTCTTCCAGTAGCTCCAGCGGCTCGCGGCCTTCCCGGTCCAGTTTATTAATAAAGGTAAAGATCGGAATCCCACGCATTTTACATACTTTGAACAATTTAATGGTTTGCGCCTCGATTCCTTTGGTCGCGTCAATAATCATGACAACACTGTCCACCGCGGTAAGCGTTCGGTACGTGTCTTCACTGAAATCTTCGTGGCCGGGGGTATCCAGGATATTGACCTGGTAGTCTTTATAAGGAAAATTCATCACACTGGAGGTGACGGAAATGCCGCGCTGCTTTTCAATCTCCATCCAGTCGGACGTGGCAAATTTCCCAGACTTTTTCCCTTTAACGGTTCCGGCTGAGCGTATTAGATTTCCGAACAGCAGCAGTTTCTCGGTCATCGTTGTTTTCCCCGCATCCGGGTGGGAAATAATGGCAAATGTTTTTCGTTTGTTCACTTCATCATGTATCGTCATAAACAATCCCTTCCATATTGATAGCTTGTTGTTCCGGAGAGGTAGGTAAGGGGGTATCTTTAGGGGGGGCGTCTCAATGTTTAGCTACTTGTGCGATGTTATCACCATCAAAAGATAGCACGTCGGAAGGGTTTCGTCAAACTAGGCGGTATAAAGAACAGAGTAAGGATATCATGAAAACATCTGATATAAATAACAAATAAAAACGGTTTTCGTTTTCGCCTCTTTCAGAATCAGGCGTCCGCGTCGTATTCTTCCTTCTTTTGATTTTGCTAGGTGGGAGAAAACGAACAATAAACAAGGAAAAATCCGATCCGATTTGGCACCTTTCCAGTATGGTGTTGCATCTCGGTCGGATTTTCCTTAATTACTATTTTAGCCAAGACCTAGCTTTATTCGTTTGTGGAACCATCCAGGGGGTTTGAGCATTTGATCATTATTCAGATACCCAGTATGCGTCACTCAATCCCTGAATATGCGAGTGAGCGAATTACCTTTCACCATATGGTAACAGGCCTATTTGTTATAAGCAGCAGCATACGTATTCCAGCCGCCGTCGAGATTGATGGCATGAAATCCATTTTCATCCAAGATGCGTGATGCCATGTAGCCACGCAACCCAGCCTGACAGTATACATAAATGGTTTCGTTGGCCGGCAATTCATTAAGGCGGTTACGCAAATCGTCAAGTGGGATGTTGATAGCGCCATCAATGAACCCTTGTTCCAGTTCATACGGGTTACGGACATCGATCAATGTATCACCATTTTTCGCGACAGCATCTATTTCATGCCATTGAACGGTTCGCGTCATTCCTTCTACCATGTTAGTGGCAGTATAGCCAGCCATATTCACCGGGTCTTTTGCTGATGAATATGGTGGTGCGTAGGCAAACTCCAAATCCGGCAAATCCATAACGGTTAATTCACCTTTCATGGCGGTTGCAATGACATCGATTCGCTTGTCAGCACCGTCCATACCAACAGCTTGTGCACCGTAAATGTTGCCTGTTTCTTTATCAAAAATAAGCTTTAATGCGATGGACTTAGCCCCGGGATAATACCCGGCATGGGAAGCGGGATGTATATGGATTACGTCATAAGGTACACCGAGTTTGGTTAGTGTTTTTTCATTATTGCCGGTCGCCGCTACCGTGTAATCGAAAACTTTAGCAATCGATGTGCCTAGTGTACCCTTGTAAGCTACTTTTTTTCCATAGATAGTGTCTGCCACCATCCGTCCTTGCCGGTTAGCTGGCCAAGCTAACGGCACCATCGTTGGTTGACCGTTTGTATAGTCCTTCACTTCAATCGCGTCACCGATGGCATATATATGCGGATCATTCGTTTGTAGCTGGTCGTTCACTTGAATGCCGCCGCGCTCGCCAATGGATAGTCCGGCATTTTTTGCTAGTTCGTTTTCAGGACGGACACCGATAGATAATAGAATCATATCTGTGTTGATCTCTAAACCATTACCCGTTATAACTTTACGTCCATGGTCTTCAAAAGCTTGTACAGCATCATCGAGAATTAATTGTATTCCTTTATCGATAAGGTGCTGATGAATGATGGAAGCCATTTCGTAATCAATAGGACCCATTACTTGGTTTGACATTTCAATGATTGTTACGTCTAACCCACGTTCACGCAAGTTTTCTGCCATCTCCAGTCCAATAAAACCACCACCAACTACGACAGCGTGCTTTGGATGCTGCTGATCAACGTAAGCCTTTATGCGGTCGGTGTCAGGTATACTCCGTAAAGTAAAAAGTCCTTCAGCTTCCTGAATACCTTGGATAGGAGGTACAACCGGACGCGCACCAGGTGATAAAATGAGTTCATCATAAGATTCTTGATATATTTCACCTGTCTCATGGTTTGTTACAGTGATAGATTTGGCAGATCTGTCAATCGCGGTTACTTCATTGGACGTACGGACTTGCATATTATATCGTGCAGACATACCCTCGGCGGTTTGCACAAGCAATTTATTTCGGTCTTGGATAGTTTCCCCTATATAATAGGGAAGTCCGCAGTTGGCAAAAGAGATATAAGGTCCTTTTTCCAGCAAAATAATCTCAGCCTGTTCATCTAATCTTCTTAGTCTGGCTGCAGCCGTTGAACCGCCGGCCACGCCACCAACAATAATAACTTTTTTGGACATATCAATCATTCTCCTTCATTTCACTGTTTTACCCCACCGGGTATATAGGCATCATATGATAACCCGTTGGGGTATGCAGTGATTCACATCACTTGTTGACAAAATACCTCACGGGGTATATGATAGAGACAAATCGCTAGAGAGGAGAGACACATGACACTGGCATTTATTTTAATATTGACGATGGTACTTGTATTCATTTATCGACGTTATGTTCCGGTGGCGGGTATTGGAAATTTTCCGCTTCATTCGGTATCCTATAGTAAGGAAGAAGTTATTTTAGTCGATACAAGGGATTTTCAGCTGTCATGCCGTAATCCAATCAAGTGTGCATATCAGCTTCCAATTCCATACCTAAAGCGATATATTCATGAAATACCATCTGATAAACACGTCGTTATAGTCGCTTCCGATTATGAAGGAAAAAATTTAGGAGCGCGTTTTTTGAAACAGAAAGGTATAAATGTTATTGGTTTTCACATGATGAAGGAATAAGGAAAGGAGTGACATGGTTATGCAATATGAATCCGACGTAAAAAATCGTGTAAAACGTATTGAAGGACAAGTCCGAGGACTAATGAAGATGATGGAAGAAGAAAAAGAGTGCCGCGATGTCGTTACACAGATGACCGCTGTCCGCAATGCCCTAGACCGTACAGTTGCTTTAATCGTTAGCCAAAATTTGGAACAGTGTATCCGTGAAGAGAAAGAGGAAGGCGAAAGCTCGGAGGATCTTATCAAAGAGGCGGTCAACTTGCTTGTTAAAAGCAGATAAACAAAAGGTGTTGACAAATGTAAAGTTATCCATTACTGTAAAAAACAGGTTGAGTGATTAGCACTAACCTTTTTTTCTTGCTTTTTTAAATACCCGTACAGGTATACGTATATTTGCTATTTATAGAAAAGGAAGGGGATGCAAATGTCAGAGAAAAAGAAAACGACCATTGTCTTATTCAGCGGTGATTATGATAAAGCGATGGCGGCTTATATCATTGCCAATGGAGCAGCAGCATATGATCATGACGTCACCATATTCCATACCTTTTGGGGATTAAATGCCTTGCGCAAAGAAAATCAGACCCCGGTTAAAAAAGGATGGATGGAAAAAATGTTTGGGAAAATGATGCCAAGAGGAACTGAAAAAATGGGGCTTTCCAAAATGAATTACCTTGGCATGGGACCAAAAATGATTAAGAAAGTAATGAAGAAGCACAATGCGATGCCACTGCCACAATTGGTTGAAATGGCACAGGAACAAGATGTCAACTTGATTGCCTGCACCATGACCATGGATCTGCTTGGACTGCAAAAGGAAGAACTGCTTGATGACATTGACTATGGCGGTGTTGCTGCTTACGTTGGCGAAGCAGAAGAAGGAAATATAAGTCTTTTTATTTAGTTTATATATACCCCTACCCGTAAACGATCATACACTCTAATGATTGGTGAGAGAATAGAATAGTGAATTCCTTGAGCAGCACGGATACGATATCACAAATGTCAACGGCGGCATGCTCGCCTGGACGGAGGACGTGGAAAAATAACAGGGAGGTAGTAATTATGGGAATTACAGTGAATGAAACATTGGACGCCAAAGGGTTTGCTTGTCCGATGCCGATTGTTAAAACAAAAAAAGCAATTGCCCATTTGGAACCGGGGCAAGTTATAGAAGTGCAGGCAACGGACAAAGGTTCTACCGCCGATATTAAAGCTTGGGCGGAAAGTACTGGCCATCAGTACCTTGGCACCGTTGAGGAGGATGAAGTACTAAAGCATTATTTGCGTAAAGCAAGTGACCATGAATCCAACGAAGAAACCGAATACGAAGAAGTAATCGATTTAAACGAACTTCGTCAAAGAATGGATGGGGAGGAAGCTATAATCATTCTCGATGTTCGTGAACATGCTGAGTATGCCTTTAACCATATTCCAGGCTCCATCAATATTCCGCTTGGCGAATTGGAGGACCGTATGGATGAATTGGAAAATGACAAAGAAATTAACGTCATTTGCCGGACGGGCAGTCGAAGTGATTTGGCATCACAAAAGCTTTCAGAAAAAGGTTTCAAGAATGTGAAAAATGTGGTGCCAGGTATGGCCCAATGGGATGGACCAACAGAACGGCATTGAAGTAGGCGGTGCCGCAACATTCATCGAATTTGCGAAGGACGCTGACATGTCACTGACATTTTAATCAATAAAAGGGAGGCGATGGAGCATGTCACAAAGTATCACAACGAAGGAACTAGCACGTCGCGTCGTCAATCGGGAAGACACATGGATTCTTGACGTCCGGAACACGGATGAGTTTGATGACTGGAAGATTGAAGGAGACAGTGTCCACGTCATCAATGAACCTTACTTTAACTTGCTCGATGGTGTCGAAACGCTCACCGAGAAAATAAGTAAAGATCAGGAAATAATTGTCGTATGCGCAAAAGGCGGCTCTTCCCAAATGGTCGCTGAATTGATGGAAGAAGCAGGTTTCACGAATGTTTATGACCTGGAAGGTGGCATGAAAGCCTGGAGTGAACATCTGGAGCCGGTCAAAATAGCTGATTTGAATGGTGGCGGAAGCCTGTATCAATTTGCCCGTCTTGGCAAAGGATGTCTTTCGTATATGGCCATTTCTGAAAATGAAGCGACTGTTATTGATGCTAACCGCATGACGGATGTTTATGAGCGGTTTGCTGAAGAGAAAGGTGTCACTATCAAGCATACCATCGATACGCACCTTCATGCTGACCATATTTCAGGTGGCCGTCAGCTAGCTGAACACACTGGTGGGACGTATCATTTGCCACCGAAAGACGCTGGTGACGTAACATTTGACTATAAACCATTGGATGAAGGCAATGATATAACGGTTGGCAATACAACTATTAAGGTGCAGCCGCTGTATTCACCGGGCCATACAATTGGAAGCACGTCGCTCATTATCGATGATCAATACTTGTTGACAGGAGATATCCTGTTTGTCAAATCAATCGGACGTCCAGATCTGGCCGGAAAAGCAGACGACTGGGTTGGTGATCTGCGCGAGACGCTATACAGCCGTTACAAAGCGCTCTCTGATGATTTGGTCGTATTGCCAGCTCACTATTCATTTGTCGAAGAACTGGGTGAAGATGGCAGTGTCAAAGCACGATTGGGCGATTTGTACCAGCGTAACGAGGGATTGCAAGTGGATGATGAACAAGCGTTCCGCACCATGGTAACAGAGAATCTGCCGCCACAGCCGAATGAATATGAAAATATCCGGCAGACCAACATGGGTAAAATGAACCCCGAAGACGAAAAGCAACGTGAGATGGAAATTGGACCAAACCGTTGTGCGGTCCATGGTTAATCATAAAAATTAGCGTTCACAACAAAATTTAAGTGATATTTTAAACAAAATCTCGAAGGAGGAACTTATGATGGAAGCTGCAAAAGTATTAGACGCAAAAGGAATGGCATGCCCAATGCCAGTTGTGAAAACGAAAAAAGCAATGGAAGAGATTAATTCAGGTGACATCCTGGAAGTTCATGCAACAGATAAAGGCGCCAAAAGCGACTTGACAGCATGGGCGAAATCCGGCGGTCACGAGCTGGTGGATCAAGCAGAAGAAGATGACGTACTGAAATTTTGGATTAAAAAAGCTTAGTGGAGACCCCTCATATAGGGGTCCCCTTCTTTTGGGAGGGATATATGCCTATGGAGTATAGTATTGTTTTTATTCTGGTTTTATTTTTGATTGGTTTTGCTGGTTCCTTTATTTCCGGCATGGTAGGAATTGGCGGATCCATTGTTAAATACCCGATGCTCCTATACATTCCGCCGTTATTAGGGTTATCGGCATTTACAGCCCATGAAGTTTCGGGCATTAGTGCTGTTCAAGTGCTGTTTGCAACCATTGGCGGTGTTTGGGCTTACCGGAAAGGCGGTTACCTAAACAAAAAGCTTATTATTTACATGGGTATCAGCATTTTAATCGGAAGTTTTATTGGTGGTTACGGGTCACGCTTCATGACCGATGGCGGGGTCAATTTTGTCTATGGTGTGCTGGCTACCATCGCAGCAGTTATGATGTTTATTCCTAAGAAGCAGATAGATGATATTCCGCTTGATCAGGTCACCTTTAATAAGTGGATAGCTGCAGGTCTGGCCTTCTTGACGGGTATTGGCGCTGGCATCGTTGGTGCAGCAGGCGCATTTATTTTAGTACCGATCATGCTGCTAGTCTTGAAAATACCGACACGCATGACCATCGCATCATCACTGGCCATTACATTTATTTCATCGATTGGTTCAACTGCCGGAAAAGTCCTGACCGGGCAAATCCTTTTTCTGCCCGCGGCAATCATGATCGTGGCAAGCTTAATTGCTTCCCCATTAGGAGCCAACGCGGGTAAGCGGATAAACACGAAAGTATTGCAAGGGATCCTAGCTGTTCTGATTTTAGGTACTGCAATTAAAATTTGGCTGGATTTCTTTTAAAAATTGGTTTGTTGGACTAAAATTTCCTATGAGGTGATACAATGGAACACAACCGTTTCAATCCAAAAAATGCGGATAAATTAATGAGCAAAGAACGTCAAGCGACCTTGCAGCCTAATAAAACCATTGACTACTTACAGCTGACCAATCAAGATACAGTAGCTGATTTAGGTGCCGGACCAGGTTTGTTCACGATACCGTTAGCCAAACGGACAGAAAAAGATGTGTATGCCGTGGACATTGAACCGGAAATGCTCGAAAGACTCAAGCAACATGCAGAAGAAGAAAATATCGAAAACATCAAACGGATAGAAAGTGACCTTGAACAGATAGATCTCGCTGATCAATCGGTGAACCGGGTTTTAAATGCGTTTGTCATTCATGAAGTAGGTAGTATTGACCGGACGATTGATGAAATGAAACGGATTCTCACCCCTGGCGGATATTTGTTGCTAATGGATTGGGAAGCGGTTGAATCGGAATCAGGTCCACCGCTCGAAATCAGAATACCTTCTGAACAGATGGAAGCCATGCTGCAAGATCACGGGTTTAATACGGAAGTGTTTCATCCAAGTTCACAACACTATGCAATTAGAGCGAAAAAAGAGGAGTATTGATCATACCCGACCGTATAAAAGTGACATCGGTATGAACATCCTTGTAGTGGATATTGGAAATATGCTTACTTATTCAGTATCCTATAGTCGTAACGGTGTTGTTATTGCTGATGAAAAAGGTTGATAACTGTATCTTGAGGGAATGGATTATAATATGGAAAATCACTATAACGAAATCAGGAGGGACTACGCATGAAACAAATTGATATGAAAGAATTGACGGAGAAAATAAATAATAAGGAAAACGTACATGTCATCGATGTGCGTGAAGACGATGAGGTGGCACAGGGTAAAATTCCTGGTGCCAAGCATATTCCATTAGGTGAAATCCCGGAACGTCTTGATGAAATGGACAAAGAAAAGCATTACTATATGGTTTGCCGCTCCGGGGGCCGCAGTGGTAAGGCAAGTGAGTTTTTGCAAGAAAAAGGCTATGATGTGACCAACGTCGACGGCGGCATGCTAGCTTGGGACGGTGAAGTAGAAAAATAAAAAGTTGCCTGAACTTGAATCAGGGTATCCCCCCCATTATTACAAAGGGGCGCTTGAGCCATAAACTTCAGTACGATAAGAAGTTTATGGTTTTTTTTATATTTCATAGGATCTGGTCGGTCGTAAAACTGCATGAATTCTGGACAGGTGTAGTGTAAAATGGATAAGCGTTAGGTAATGGAAAGAGGGATGTGAATGCTAAATAAATTGTCCATCAAAATCGGACTGCTCTTTTTTGTTTTTCTATTAATGATTGAATCATTCCTGTTTGTTTTGTTGTATACGAGTTTAGCCAGTGAGCGCATCAATGAAGTGATGGACAGTCTTCTGGCACGCGGGAATACACACCGTGATGTTCTAGAAGAGAAATATGATGAATCAACGCTGGAGCATGTTGGCATGATGGAGTCAGCTTCCAGTTTTTCTGTCATTATTACGGATGCTCGTGGAGAGGTCGTCGCTCAATCCAATGAGATACGTGATGAAATGCGGGAGCTGATTGCCCGCTCCAACCAAGAAAAACTGCCCGCATCCGGCAGTGTGATTGAAGACCACTGGGAAAACAAGCCATACATCGCTACGGCAAGCCCGATCACATTAAACGGAGAAAATAAGGGTAACGTTTTTATGTTTGTTGATACGGACTACGTGAAACGGGTGGTGAATCAGCTCAGCAATCAGTTTGTGTTTGCCGGACTGATTACGGTAACGATGACGATTATTACCATTATTGTCCTGTCACGGTTGATCACGTCACCGTTAATTAAAATGAAACAAGCAACGGACGACTTAAATAAAGGTACAAATCAAGTAACCTTGAATACAGAACGAAAAGATGAACTGGGGGAACTGGCCAAAGCTATTACCACACTATCAGAAGACCTTGATCGACTGAAGCGGGAGCGGAAGGAGTTTTTGGCAAGTATTTCACATGAATTACGAACACCAATCACATACATAAAAGGCTATGCCGACATTATCAGCCGGCAAAATATGTCCGAAGCGGAAGTGAAAACATATACCGCCATCATTCGCGAGGAATCAGAACATTTATCCATGCTTATTAAAAATTTGTTCGACCTTGCCAAAATGGATCAGAACCGATTTGTTATTGAACGGGAGGACACGCTTTTATGTGAGCTGATATACACTGTTGCTGAACGGATGGAGCCGTTGTTTGAAGAAGACGGTGTTTTTCTAAACGTTCGTTGTACAGAGGAAAGCATGCACATGTTTGTTGATCCGGAACGTATGCAGCAAGTATTAATTAACATGCTTGATAACGCCAAAAAACATTCCTATCAAGGTAGTGAAGTGACATTGGAAGCTGCCGCAATAAAGGAAGCGATTGTTATTACGATTACTGACAGTGGAGAAGGGATCCCAGCTGAGGATTTGCCGCATGTTTTTGATCGTTTATACCGTGTTGAGAAATCCCGTTCGCGTCAGAGCGGTGGGTCGGGATTGGGACTGGCCATCGCTAAAGAAATTGTTGAATCTCATGGCGGACATATTGCTATAGACAGTGAACAGGGGAAAGGAACCCGTGTCACGATAACCTTGGAGCGAGGTGATAGAATTGCGTAACGTGCTATTAGTCGATGATGAGAAACGAATGCTGGATTTACTCACTCTTTACTTGAAACCACATCACTATACATGCCAACAAGCACAAGGAGCATTCGAAGCCCTTGATTATTTGGAACATCAATCATTTGATATCGTGCTGCTGGACATTATGATGCCGGACATGGACGGATGGAAACTTTGCCAGGAAATAAGGGCAGTATCAGATGTTCCGATTATCATGGTAACCGCCCGTGATCAGAAGGAAGATGTCGTTAAAGGATTACGGCTCGGTGCGGACGATTATATTGCAAAACCTATTAATGAAGAGGAGCTGCTCGCCAGGATGGAAGCGCTCCTCCGGCGGAATATGTCCTCCAATCGTGTGGAAGTCCATGGACTCGTCTGGGATGAAAACCGGTATGAACTAACGTATCAAAGTAACCCGGTCAAGCTGACACCGAAAGAATTTATGATGCTTGGCTATTTCTTGCAGCACCCTAATCAGGTGTTTTCCAGGGAGCGGCTGATCGAACTGATCTGGGGTTTTGATTCTGATACAGAAGGGCGGACGGTAGATTCGCACGTCCGGAATATGCGGGATAAAATCAAACAAGCAGGCTTCCCGATTGAGCAACATCTCAAAACGGTATGGGGGGTAGGGTATAAATGGGTTAATGAACCATGATATCAGACGTCAATGGTTTGTCACATTTTCTTGACAGATTCTCCAAACTTCTTTTGTATTCTACTAAATGAAGGGAGGAGCAGACCATGAAAAAGAAACTTTTGATGATTGCACTGGCAATTTTCTTCGTAGCTGGTATTGGCAATGTTGTCTTCGCACACGGCGACGCCCGCGATTTTGATCCAGGTAATGGCGGTCACAACGGGTGGAGCTTTGAAGAGATGGTCCCCTTTATGAAAGATATGCATCCTGATATGAGTGAAGCGCAAATGAAAGAAATGTATCAGGATTGTCATGGCACGAATTAGCTTTTGATTGTTTTAATTTCCCCCTAACAGAAAGACAGGGCTATCCTGAGCAAATAGCCCTGTCTTTCTTATGCTTCCATCCATGTATGAATCTTCTATTGAACGAATAGCCTTATGTATCCGGGAACTGAGTTATGACAGACTATACATAATGGTCACTCATCGGGGTAATGAGTGCCCGAACGCGTCGTCTCGCTCGTTGAAAGGTCACTCATCGAGGGTATGAGAGCCCGGACGCGTCAGCTCGGTCGTCGAAAAGTCACTCATTCCAGGTATTAGCCTCTGGGTCCCTGTGGTTAACAGCCTGCACTCCAACGGACCACCACCAAACATTTGCAACGATGGAAAATATTTGATATGCTATGATTAATAATTACCGTACTGGGGTATTGTATTTTAGAGAAGTTGAAAAGCCGTAAAAAAAGGAGTGAACCTTATGTCGAATGGTGAAAATAACAAGCAACATAAACAGCACCATCATGATAACCATGACAACCATGATACGCATAATCATGAAGTAGCGAAACACCATGATCACAGCAGCCACGAACACAATCACAACCATCATCAAGACGGGCACCACGACCACGGCGACGATCACAATCACGGCAATCACGATCATCACAACGGGCACGACCATCACGATCATAGCGGTCATGACCATGGCGGTCACGACCATCATGATCACGGGGACATGATAAACGATTTTAAGAAGCGGTTTTATATATCGCTTGTCGTAACCATTCCTATTCTGATTTTATCCCCTATGCTGCAGGGGTTTGTCGGTGTGGACTGGCGTTTTCCATTTGACCAATACATTGTATTTGTGCTCGCGACGTTTCTATTCTTCTATGGCGGATGGCCTTTTCTGACAGGCGGCGTCAGTGAGTTAAAAAATAAGAACCCGGGTATGATGACCCTGATTGGTCTTGCCATTCTCGTAGCTTACGTTTATAGTTCGATGACTGTTTTCGGCTGGGCAGGCAAGGATTTCTTCTGGGAACTAGCTACATTAATTGACATTATGCTACTCGGCCACTGGATTGAAATGAAATCGGTCATGGGTGCGTCGAATGCACTGGAAGAACTGGTTAAACTGATGCCGAATGAAGCGCACAAACTCGATGAAAATGGGGAAGTGACCGACGTTCCGACATCAGAATTACAACAAGGTGATCATGTACTAATCAAACCGGGTGAAAAAATACCGGTCGATGGTACCATTTATGAGGGCGAGTCTGCTATTGACGAGTCCATGCTTACCGGTGAATCCGTACCGATTGAAAAAGAAAAAGACGATGAAGTGATTGGCGGATCGGTCAATAAAGAAGGGTCGATCAAAGTAGCCGTAGCGAAAACGGGTGAGGATTCTTATCTGTCCCAGGTCGTTACGATGGTCAAGGAGGCACAGGAATCCAAGTCTAAAACACAGGACCTGACGAACCGTGCTGCCAAATGGCTATTTTATCTTGCGCTTGCATCCGGGTTTATCACCTTATTTATCTGGCTTGCACTCGGCTATGCCTTCGATGTCGCCCTAGAACGCATGGTTACGGTTATGGTTATTACCTGTCCGCATGCGCTCGGACTGGCAGCACCATTGGTTGTGGCCGTATCCACTTCCTTATCGGCAAAGCGCGGCCTGTTAATTCGCAACCGGGCGAACTTTGAAGGTGCACGCAATCTGAATGCGGTTGTTTTTGATAAAACAGGCACACTGACGCAAGGCGAATTTGGCGTGACGGAATTAATCCCGAATGACGGTTATGAAAAAGACGAGGTTCTTACATGGGCAGCCAGCTTGGAGCAAAACTCCGAGCATCCGCTTGCATCAGGCATTGTCAGCTCGGCCACAGAGCAAAACCTCGAACTGAAAACAATCGAGACATTCGAATCCATTACCGGGAAAGGAATCGAAGGAACCATTGAGGGACGCAAAGTGAATGTCGTCAGTCCCGGCTATGTACAGAATAATGACCTAACCTATGACCAGAAAACGTTTGAACAGCTATCTGAAGAAGGGAAGACCGTCGTGTTTGTGCTGCTCGATGATGAACTAATCGGCATGATTGCTTTGGCTGACATGGTTCGGGACACGGCGAAAGAAGCGATCGCATCCCTTAAGAAAAAGGGTGTCGAAACCATTATGCTTACCGGGGACAATAAAAAGGTGGCCGATTGGGTTGCTGGCCAACTCGGTATTGACGAAGTTTACGCCGAAGTGCTTCCCGATGACAAAGCGAATCAGGTGAAGACGATTAAAGGAAAAGGCTGGAAAGTAGCCATGACAGGAGACGGTGTCAATGACGCACCGGCACTCGCAACCGCTGACTTGGGAATTGCGATTGGCGCCGGCACAGACGTCGCCATGGAATCTGCTGACGTGGTCTTAGTCAAAAGCAATCCGAATGACGTGGTATCGTTGATGGAACTGTCTCGTAAAACATACCGTAAAATGATTCAGAACCTGTGGTGGGCAGCTGGATATAACATTGTTGCCATTCCACTTGCTGCCGGCGTGCTGGCACCAATCGGCATTGTACTAAGCCCTGCCGTCGGAGCGGTGTTAATGAGCTTGAGTACGATTATCGTTGCGATTAACGCTAAATTATTGAAAGCCTAACGAGAAACATGCCCTGAAGCTATATATTTCGGGGCATGTTTTGTGTTTGCAAAGGGAATGGTTAAATGAAAAAACTTTGAAACATGTACATGTGCATCATTTCTCGATATTTTTCATGTATACTACCATTACAAAGAATGAAAAAAGGTGATTTTATGCATATGATGGGGTATGGATCGTATTGGCCGATGATTATGATGGCGATTATATGGATAGGTTTAATTGTTCTGGCGGTCGTCCTAATTGCTAATTTCATCAACGGCGGCCGTAAACAGCGTCCCTTAGAAATAGCCAAAGAACGCCTGGCAAAAGGGGAAATATCAGAAGAAGAATACGACAGGCTAAAACAGAAGCTGAAAGACAAGCAGTAACAAACGATTGGTGCAATCATCAGAATGAGCTATTCGGTGATGCTCACCTGCATAATGTGGTCCAATCCAGACAGTCTAATCAAGACGAACCAAGGAAAGGAGACCAAACATGGGTGTATTATCAGCATCACCAACCACTATGGATACTTGTATTGAGGCATGTCTCAAATGTATGCGGGCTTGTGAGGAATGTACAACTGCATGTCTGCAAGAACCGGATGTTCAAGCACGCGTGCGTTGTATTCAGACATTGAATGACTGTGCAGAGATATGTGCGCAGGCAGCGCAATATATGTCCCGGAATAGCTCGTTTGCTGCACAGTTGTGTGGCGTATGTGCAATTATATGTGAGCAATGCGCGACAGAATGTGAAAAGCTGCAGGATAGCCATTGTCAGGAGTGTGCAGCTATATGCCGGCAATGTGCAGAAGAATGCCGTAAAATGGCTGGTTAATAAAATAATGCGTCCGGAAGTGTGATCACTTGCCGGACGCATTATTTTATTAGTCATTCCTTACATTTTTGTTAATTCCACGATAACTTTACCATCTTCATGTCGTGATAGCTGAACGGTTTCGCCGGGGCTGAGACAGCGGTTGTTTTGGCGTCTTTTACAAAAGTCAAGCCTAGCCGTGCCTTATAGCGAGTCCGAAACTCCGACGTTTGAATAAAAATCAAGAAGCTATCCTACCAGAACAGCTTCTTGATCGCGGGTATTATTCAACAACCAATGTAGACTTCATGTCGGCGTGTCCTTGACCACAAGGGACACTGCAGTAAATGGTATACTCGCCTGGTTCTTCAGGTGTAAATGTTGTTTCACCTTCACCTTCCATATTCACATCGAATTCATCAATGCCAATTCCGTGCATGCCTTCTTCATTGGTCAGTGATACGGTTACCTCTTCGCCTGCAGGTACTGTGTATTCATCTTTATCAAATGAAAAGTTGGTTGCTGTTACATCCAAGGTGTTTCCGGATGATTCGGCTGCATCGCCACCATCGCTTTCTGCTTCATCGGAACCGCTGCTGTCACCGCCGCCACAAGCTGCAAGGAACAGTGCCAGTCCGAGAACCAACATTGCTAATAACCCTTTTTTCATAAATAGCCCTCCTTGACTAGTAAGTTAATGTGCTTTTTACAACTTCTATAGTAGGTGTAGATTGTGCAGATTTTATCGAGAAACAATGGCGACTCTTTGAACAAATGTCTGTTTGGGTAGTTACTGTTGGCAAATATATGTGCTGTGTTGTTGATTATGCTGTACCGGATAGGGGTATGTAAGAATCAAGATCTAACCGCTCCTTCGTATGCTCTACCTATTGACAAACAATACGTAAGGGGGGTACCCTATAATTAGAACAAAAAAGGAGTGAGGCAGATGGGTGAATACCTGCATGATCAGCCAGTAACACCCCGGACGCAAGATGAAAAGGATGCCGTCGTCAACCGCTTGAAGCGGATTGAAGGACAGGTGCGGGGTATTCAAAAAATGGTGGGAGAAGACCGTTATTGTGTAGACATCTTAGTACAAATCAGTGCCATCAATGCTGCCTTGAAAAAAGTCGGATTTTCCGTGGCTGAGCGCCATACGAAGCATTGTGTCAGCGATGCAGTGCAATCCGGCCAGGGACATGAAGCGATTGATGAACTGATGGAGGTTCTAAAGCAGTTTTCCAAGTAGGGGGGGTATCATGATGAGTGAATCGGAACACACGACACTTGGTGTCACAGGGATGACCTGTGCAGCGTGCTCGAATCGGGTTGAAAAAGTTTTAAATAAAATGGACGGTGTGGAAGCGAAAGTTAACTTAACGACAGAAAAAGCATCTGTTGACTATGATCCTTCCGCCGTCTCCATTGATGATATATCCGCTAGAATTGAAAAGTTGGGTTATGGGGTTGAGATGGAAAAGGCGGAATTAGATATCACTGGCATGACGTGTGCCGCCTGCTCGAACCGGATTGAAAAAGTGCTGAATAAACAAAACGGTGTGAAGGCAGCCAGTGTCAATCTGGCCACCGAAAGTGCATCTGTCGAGTATAATCCGGGACTGATGGAAGAAACCGATATTATTGAACGAATTAAAAAACTCGGCTACGATGCGAAAGTGAAAACAGAAGAAGAGAATCAACAAAGTGCGAAAGAAAAACAGCTAACACGAATGAAAACGAAATTGATTACGTCTGCGTTACTGGCCGCACCGCTTCTTTTAACGATGCTCGTTCATTTGTTTAACGTCAGTCTGCCGTCTATTTTGTTGAATCCGTGGTTCCAGTTTGTGCTGGCAACACCGGTTCAATTCATTATTGGCTGGCAATTTTATGTTGGTGCTTATAAAAACTTGCGCAATGGCGGGGCCAACATGGATGTGCTCGTTGCCCTTGGGACAAGTGCCGCCTACTTTTACAGCTTATATGAAGCCGTGAAAACCATTGGCAGCCCGGCATATGAACCTCATCTTTATTTTGAAACGAGTGCAATTTTAATCACGCTGATCCTTTTTGGCAAATATCTAGAAACCGCGGCAAAAAGTAAAACGACGGCCGCGTTATCAAAATTGCTTGATTTGCAGGCTAAACAGGCACGTGTGATTCGTAACGGGGAAGAAGCGATGATTCCTGTGGAAGAGGTGGTCGTTGGAGACCGTCTAAGTGTCAAACCAGGTGAAAAATTCCCGGTCGACGGCACGGTCGTTAAAGGCAAAACATCGGTTGATGAGTCGATGATTACCGGTGAGTCCATCCCTGTAGAAAAAGAAGTTCAGTCGGGTGTCATTGGATCTACGATGAACAAGAATGGCACGGTGGAAATGGAAGCTACCAAAGTTGGCAAAGATACCGCGCTCGCTTCGATTGTGAAAGTTGTGGAAGATGCGCAAGGGTCTAAGGCACCCATCCAGCGCATGGCCGACGTCATTTCCGGCTATTTCGTCCCGATTGTCGTTGGTATAGCCGTGGTCACATTCGGCATTTGGATTGCTTTTGTTTCCCCAGGTGCGTTTGAACCAGCCCTGGTCGCCGCGATTGCCGTCTTAGTAATCGCTTGTCCTTGTGCACTCGGGCTCGCTACACCAACATCGATTATGGTCGGAACAGGCAAATCAGCGGAAACCGGTATCCTTTTCAAAGGAGGTGAGCATTTAGAGCGCACCCATCAGTTAGATGCAGTCATTATGGATAAGACCGGCACGATCACAAAAGGTAAACCTGAAGTAACTGACTTCACCGGTGACACTGACACATTAAAGCTGCTGGCAAGCGCTGAAAAAGGATCGGAACACCCGCTTGCCGAAGCCATTGTCGCGTATGCTACGGAACAAAACGTAGAAATGACCGATGCTGACGCATTTGAAGCCGTACCCGGTCAAGGAATTAAGGCTACGATTGCCGGTAAAGAAGTTCTTGTCGGAAATCGCAAACTGATGAATGAACATGATGTGCATGTTGATGCCGATACGGATATGGAAGGTTTGGAAGCAGATGGAAAAACGGCCATGCTGATTGCAGTTGATGGCGAACACCGCGGCATTGTCGCAGTGGCCGACACGGTCAAAGAGACAGCAGGTGAAGCAATCAAACAGCTGCATGATCAAGGTCTGGAAGTGGTAATGCTGACCGGTGACAACGAACGGACCGCACAAGCCATCGCACGGCAAGTTGGCATCGATCAGGTGATTGCACAAGTGTTACCAGAAGAAAAAGCGGATAAAGTAAAAGAAGTCCAAATGCAGGATAAGAAAGTTGCCATGGTTGGTGACGGTATTAACGACGCACCTGCATTGGCTGTAGCTGATATTGGCATTGCCATCGGAACCGGTACAGAAGTCGCAATTGAAGCGGCTGATGTGACCATTCTTGGCGGCGAACTATTGCTCATTCCAAAAGCAATCAAGGCCAGCAAAGCAACGATCAGAAATATCCGTCAAAATCTGTTCTGGGCATTCGCCTACAATTCAGCAGGCATTCCGATTGCTGCAGCCGGATTGTTAGCACCATGGATTGCCGGTGGTGCGATGGCATTAAGCTCGGTAAGTGTGGTGACCAACGCCCTTCGATTGAAGCGGGTGAAACTATAATGGTAAACTTGTCTCAAGGGACATGTTAAGCTGCAAAAATGATTCGATATGGTCGGTAGGGAGGAAAACCGACAAATATAAGAAAAAGGGGAGATAGATGATGCAAACAACATTGGATGTAAAAGGGATGACATGCGGTCATTGTGAAAGTTCGGTAAAAGGTGCGCTGGAAAGTCTGGAAGGCGTACAGACCGTTGAAGTAGACCTTAACTCAGGTAAGGTAGATGTCACGTATGATGACGCAGTCGTAACCATCGCTGCTATGCGTGAAGCTGTAGAAGATCAAGGCTACGATGTCGTCGCCTAATAATAGCAAAAACCGGCTCTCCTTATGGGGGAGCCGGTTTTTTCGTGTTAAAAATGTTTTATTCCCCACACTGGTTTGATTACTAGCCCCTCATAAACGACAAATGCCTGTGTATTAATAGAAGCGAATAATTTTTATAATGCTTGGAAGTCTATAGGTTATAAGTGAATCTTTACCTATCGCGTGTCGTACGCAGCAAGTGGAAATGTCCGAAAAAAGCGCCGACACGCGTAATGGCAGCAGTGACGAAACGTGCGACTGCACCAAGCTAAACAATAAAAAGTAACGCTTCGAAAGGGGCAAACAGAATGGATACAAACAATCATGGATCTAAAAAAGATAAACAGCTTGAATCACAAATCGGAGAACATCAGCAGCATTTAAAACTTAACGCTTCCGAATTAAGTGACTTATGGGCTAATTATCTCGGTGATTCCATGTTTTTATGTATTTTTGAACATTTCTTGGAAGTGGTTCAGGATGAGGAAATAAAAGAGATTTTGTTATTTAATCAGGGAATTTCGAAGCGGCATGTCAATACGATAGCCGACTTGTTCACGAAAGAAGGGATCCCTGTTCCTGCCGCGTTTGGAACGTCCGATGTGTATAAAGGCGCACCACGGCTATTTGATGATACCTTTATGTTGTTTTATGTCCGGGAGATGGCAATCGGTGCCTATGGGCAATATACACGGGCAATGTCCACCTCCATTCGGCAAGATGTTATCGATTTCTTCCGGCAAGGCATACAGGAGTTAAATGAAGTCTATGAACGGGCAACCCATTTACTGCTGGAAAAAGGACTGATGATCAAATCACCAAATATGCCTTATCCAAAACATGTGGAGTTTATTGACAACAAGTCATTTAACAATTTTTTCATGGGCAAAAATCGCCCGTTAGCCGGACTCGAGTTGAAACATTTAGTGTTAAATATCTCCACAAATGTGTTGGGAAAAGCCTTAATGATGGGATTTGCCCAAACGGCTTCCTCACAAAAATTAAGAAACTTGTTTAAAAAGGGATGGGAACTTGCGGATAAACAAATTAAACAGTATGGCGATTTTTTAATCAGTGATAACATTCCGACACCAAGGCTGATGGATCCATATGTTTCCGACTCCAAGGTCCCTCCATTCAGTGATAAGCTGATGATGTATCATGTGCTTTTGGCTAATCAATTAGGGATGGAAAACATAGGTACGGCAATGGCCAGAACGCTAAGACACGATATCCATGCTAGATATGCTAAATTTATCGGCGAAATAGGGTTATATACGAATAAAGGGCAGGAAATCATGATTGAACAGGGCTGGTTTGAGGAACCTCCTCTGACACTGGACAGGAAGAAGGCGGTAAAGAATCCGCTGCAATAGTATGAGTGAACAAAACAGGAGCCCGGCTTGTTCTGATTAGGCTGGTAAATGAAAAGGGGAAAGGACCCTTATGTGCGGTGATCCCCACTTTTTATGGTTACGGAATGCTGCCTAAACGCCCAAATAAATACATCCATCATAGGGGAATCAAGATGCATGTAATCGTTCTTCTTCTCGCAGTTGCGGCTGTATGGTATTTCGTTGCTTGGCGTCATTTTCATGAATACCAAGCAACGATATGGTATATGGTCGCAATGAATTTATTATATTATTTTTTTACAGCGGATTATCGCTTATGGACGTTGCACTCGAATGTCGGAATACCGCCCGCAGTAATTGACCTGCTCTACACGTTTGTTTTATTTCCGTGCACGGTCATGACCTTTCTATCCCGTTACCCACATCAGCTCGGAAAACAAATGGTTCATACGGGGAAATGGATCATCATCTATTTTGTAGGGGAGTGGATCGGTTGTCTGGTCGGTGCTATTCACTATCATCATGGTTGGTCACTGGGCTGGTCAGGTTTGTTTCTAGTGGTGATGTTTCTGATGCTGCAGCTGCACGACAAGCGGCCGGTTCTGGCATACGGGTTATCTGTTGTCATCATTGCCTTCCTGCTTTATTGGTTTGAGGTGCCATGGCTAGCGTCCAATGCCTTGGCTGAGGAGTTGGTAACATGGAATTAATTCTCCTATGGATGTTTTTTATAACCGGAATCGTATTATTTATTCGATTCGCCAAAAAGTATCCGCTTCAAGAATGGTTGATATGTTATTTATTGGCGGCTCATCTTGCCATATTCCTGGGTCAGTTAGTGGTCAGTTATGAGTTGCTGTACTACCCGGTCAAGTTGTTTCCGCAGTTCAGGTCAAGTGTTCTTTACGAGTATTTGCTGCTGCCAATTATGTCCGTCTATTACTATTACCAGACTTCCAGCAACAGTTCTATGTTTCGTATGCTACGGGTAGCGCTGCTCATTAGTGGTACTTCAACTGTTTTTGAAGTGGTGCTGGAAAAGAATACGGATCTCATCCATTATATCCAGTGGCATTGGTATTACTCCCTGATCAGCATTTTTCTCTTTCTGCTAGCTATCCGTTTTTTGATGAAGCAAATAGTGAAAATGGGAGAGAGTGGACCGCGGGGACAGGCTCGGCAATCCGACTGATTCTTTTTACTATTTCTTCTTTGGCTAGTTGAACCGATGGACCTGTCCCCATGGTCCAATCCTCATACATACGGTAACCAGAATGAGAAAAACTATATACGAACTTTGATCAATCACGAACAGAATGGAGGATACCATATATGGCAAAACAGAATTTGCATGAGCAGCTGCAGCAGGCAAGTAAACAGGTGCAAGAGGCACAGGAGTCTGCGCGTATGGGACAAGGATCTGACCCCAAGCTTTTGGAACAGGCGGAACAACAGCTCCAGCAAGCTGATCAGCAATTACAGGCGATTCAGGACCAGTCGGGAAGAGAAGCAACCGAAAATCCGCAATTCCAGCAGGCGTATGAACAGTTGCACGATACGCGCCAACAAGTGCAGGAAGCCCAACAAAATAATAATGATGTGCTGTAAAAATCGACGCTTGAAAGGTTTTTGGCGTCGATTGGTCCAAAAAGTTTGGACAGTACTAGGCCCATGCTTCTCCTGAGGTATGGGCTTTATTCTGGGAGAGGGTCAATGGTTGAGGATGGTCAGCCCATGGAAAACACATTATAATAGAAGAAAGAAGAAATTTTTTGCTGATGAATGCCCTTTTTAATAAAGGGTGACGAGGGGTGGTTTGGATGGGGAATTGGTTTCCGCGCTTGTATGATGCGATTATGCGTCCGCTGGAGAAAAGGAAGTTTAAACGAATCCGAACAAAACTTGTGGAACAGGCGACAGGCAAAGTACTGGAAATAGGCTCCGGCACCGGGGCAAATTTTCCCTATTACAGGAATACTGTGTCAGTTGATGCCATCGAACCAAATCCTGTCATGCGGGAACGGTCACAAAAAAATAGAGCTCAATCGCCCGCATCCATTCAAGTCTGGGATGCGGCCGCCGAGCAATTGCCATTTGAGGATGATACATTTGATTCGGTCGTGACAACCCTTGTCTTGTGCACGGTGCCGGACCCAGTGCAAGCTCTCAAGGAAGTACTTCGTGTTGCGAAACCTGGTGCGGCCATTCTGCTGTTTGAGCACGTCCGGGTGGATCAGCCAGTCATGGAAAAAGTACAAGACATGCTGACGCCACTATGGAAACATATATGTCACGGTTGCCACCTTAACCGTGACACACTTGAAACCGTAAAACAGACAGGCATTCAGATCAGCACTGTTCAAGCTCATTACAAAGGGCTGTTTTTGACTTTCACCGGAACGCGATGACAGGTTCCTTGTCCCGATACCAGATAGGCGGCTGTCCCCATCGACCACACATTTTACAGAGTAGGTTTACGAAATAGTTTTTCCCAATTGTGTGCTGCGGGCATTGGTTTATGAAACAGGAATCCTTGTATATCGTCAATTGATCGATTGCGCAACTGCAGAAGCTGCTGCTGAGTTTCAACGCCTTCTGCTATGACACGCATATTTAATTCATGTCCCAGATTAATAATCGATTTCATGATGGACCGGCTGTTATCATTTGTGTCAACATCCTTCACGAAAACTCGATCTATTTTCAAGGTGTCCGCCGGGAAATGCTTCAAATATTGGAATGAGGAATACCCGGTTCCAAAGTCATCAATAGCGACTTTAACGCCCATATGCCGGATTCGCTCTACTTGCCGGGCAGATAAATCTGTATCCTGCATCACCATTGTTTCAGTAATTTCTATTTCTAATAATGATGGGTCCAGTTGTGTGTCCGCCAACACATCAGCTATTTTATCCGGAAGATTTTTTTGCATGAATTGCTGGGCAGAGATGTTGACGGAAACTTTCACTGGCTCATACCCCTTCTGCTGCCATTGGACATTTTGCCGGCAAGCTGTTCGGAGCACCCATTCGTCAATTTCTGTGATTAAACCGGATTCTTCAGCTATCGGTATAAAATCACCAGGGGAGATGATACCATACTCCGGATGTTCCCAACGTACTAATGCCTCGACTGCATTTATCTGCCTGGTGTCAGCATTAACCTGGGGCTGATAATAAAGGACAAGCTGTTCCCGGGCAATCGCGTGGTGCAGCATGTTTTCCAGTTGCAGATGTTCGAAATGGGATGCATGCAATTCCGCCTTCGATGTTGCATAATTGTTTCTGCCTGCTTTTTTTGCCCGATACATGGCTGAATCTGCTTGCGTCAATAGCGTTTCAAAATTATCACCGTCGTGTGGGTGGAAACTGATACCGATACTTACTGTTACATGCAACTCGTTTTCATGCAGGGTAAACGGTCTGGAAAATGCAGCAATAATGCCCTTGGCTGTTTCGATGGCAGCTTGTTCATCATCGAGGAACGGGAGCATACATACAAACTCATCACCACCTAAACGGGCAATTAAGTCTGGCCGATGCAAACAGGAGCGCAATCGTTCGGCAACATTTTTCAATAATAAATCACCACACGAATGACCGAATGTGTCATTGATTAACTTGAAACGGTCTAAATCAATGAATAATAGTGCCCCGATATGATAGGTGTTTCGATTCTCACCAAAGATTGTATGAAACGTTCTTTCAAATGAAATGCGGTTCGATAATTTTGTCAAGGAGTCATTATAGGCAAGAAAATGAACTTCTTTCCGTTTCTCCAAAGGGTCATTTGCCTGTGTCAGTGTTATAAAAAAATACAGATCTTCCGGCGACGATGTGTGAAACGACTCCACCGTCAGCCAGTACGACGACAGTTCCCCTTCCTGCTGGTTGAACCATACTTTCCCTTCCCATGAACCTGTTTCCTGAAGTGCTAATTGGATGTCCTGCTTTTTTGTATCATCAATCAAAACCAAATTCGAAAATTGATGAAAATCGAATGGTTTATCTTGTATGTTCGTAATCGTGTAAAAAGCCGTGTTAGCCATGATGATATCACCATTATGATTAGTCATGGCCAGCCCTTGTTTGGATTGATGAAAACTTTCGTAGACCAACTGATGAATGTTATGTACACCAGGGAATGGCAATGTAACCACCTCTTTTCATTGTGTGACTAGGATAGCATGAAAAAGTGGTTTGAAAATTGATTTATATCACATTTTTACAGGTTTATTCGTGGTACGATTATATACAATGTTGAAAGGAGGCTGGACAATGGATTTATTCACATTTAATGATATGACAAAAATAAACCGGACGGAGCTCGGTGATGAGGTGCCGCTCGAACTTTTCCGAGCAATCCGTTTAATCGGCATGTACCAAGGGCTGCCGATGGAGGGGAAAACAACAACCTTGACAGTCGGCAGGAAGATTGGCCGAAGCATACCAGCAGCTACCGTCGAACAGTTTTTGGACATGTTTAAGGCATTAAAAATAGGTGCGATGACCCTGCTGGAACAAACCGAGTCCTATATGCTGTTTAGGGTGGATGATTGCTTTTGCAGCGGCCTTCCTGTTAAAGGAAAAAAGTTTGTGATCTGGAAGGAGCCATTTTGGAAGGAGCATTAAAAAAAATACTGAACAACAACAATCTTTCTGTTTACGAATCGAAATGCAATATAAATGGGGACGACTACTGTGAGTACACCGTCCGAAAGTTCAATAATATTGAAAACTAGCTGAAGTGGACCGCGGGGACAGGTTCATCGGTCCAACTTGGACTTAAGGGGAAACAGGTTCTTACAATATTAGTGTCCATTGCTCCAGGTTAAATATCAGGTCTTTAAATTATTCTGGCAAATCGAAAAGACATACTGTTTTAACTTTAAAGCAAGTAAGTGATAGGGTATAATTGCTTCATGCAATAGGTGCGTTTTTCTCAAGGGGGGTCGGCGCATTTCCGTCGTTGTAGTGTCACGCGATACGCTATAACGAAGGGAGGTGTTGCCCTTGTCTATCTTTGAAACGTTGGTTCTGATGATTGCATTTGCAACATTAGTTGTTACCATCACAAATCAAAGAAAATAGACCTCCCTGGAGTTCGCAGCCCTGTGGAGGTCTATCCCTTCATATGCGCTGATCCCCTCTTGAAGGGGGAGCGACTTATTGCTGGCCGAGGATATTCGCGTATCTTCGGCCTTTACTATTTTATGGCTTTCTATGTATATTATAACACGAATTTAGCATTTATAAAGAAAGAAGTCTTGAATTGTTTCAATTTTATCAATACCGGGGTTTACATAAGTGGGATGTGGAACGGTTCCTTTTCCCGAATCTGGATAATCAGGTTAGAGCAGATGGAACAATAGACCTGCCCCCATGATCCAAACCTCGTGCAAAGGGCTCACGTTTGGTGGTGGTTTTTTCGGTATACTGTTGTGGGGAAGGAGGCACGACCATGAAGGGAACATCACACGCAATGATTGGTGGAGCGACAGGCTTTGGGGTGTCGGTCTATTTTGGCGCATCCCCAACGGACAGTTTTGCCCTTATTAGTGCAGGAATGATTGCGGGGCTGTGTCCCGATCTTGATACAAGTGGGCGATTGTCCCGCCGCATTACCATTCCGGCTGGGCCGTTCAAATTATTGGTGGGGTTTGTGGCGATATGGCTGGTGTATTATTCATTAATGAAAGGAACTGGTGTGGAGCGGGCAGCCGGAGCTGGTGTCGGCTTGCTTTTGCTTCTGCTTTCCAGAAAGCTGTCACCGAAAAGGATGCTGACGGTTACAGGTGCAGGGATCATCGTGCTGGGTGGAGCGATGAATGTGTTGTGGCTTCTCTTGGCAGGCGGCTATGTTCTGCTTGCATCGCTATTTCCCCACCGTTCTTATACGCATTCACTTTTGGGGCTGATTTTTTTCGGTTACATTAGTTATTTGTTTGCAGCCGATGTGCAGGTGGAAGGGATGTTCTATGCTTGTGTGATAGGGTATGGATCCCATCTGGCAGCCGATTCACGGATTATCCCAGGCAATAAGCAAGGCGTAAAACTGTTCGTTCCTGTTAGTAGGATGGAAGTTTAGAGCTGGACCGCGGGGACAGGTTCATTGGTTCAACTGATTCTACTATTTCTGCTAGGACTTGGAATGAATCGCATATAATTGGAAAAACATGACGAGCCAGCGAACCTGTCCCCATGGACCTCTCCCTCAGTACCCCTGCGACCGCAACGGCCGGTTCATCACGCCACGTCTGGCAAAGATGAGCAGGAAAATAGCCGTTAGTCCTTCTGCCGCCGGAAGCGCCAGCCAAATGCCTGTTGTACCTAGCCAGAGCGGCAACACAATGAGCGCGACAATTAGCAGGATGAAGCCGCGGAACAGGCTAATAGCGATAGATGGTTGTATATAAGCAATCGACTGGTAATACGTCATGTAAATAAAGTTGATGCCCATAAACAGGTAGCTTATGAAGAATAGGGCAATCCCTTTGATGGCCAGCTGGCGTATGGCGTCTGTTTCCACACCGAAAATGGAAACCAGGGGTCCGCCGCCGAACCAGCCAATTGCAAGAAACGTAGCCCCCAGCACAATTCCAGTTATTTCTGCAATCCGTACCGTATTTTTAATTGCTTCATATTTTTTGGCACCATAATAGAAACTGATCATTGGCTGGATAGATGTGCCTATCCCGATAAATGCCAGGAACATAAATGTATGCAAATAATTGATAACCGAAAATGCTGCCAGACCGGTTGTCCCTGCATAGTAAGACAGCGCAATATTGTACCCGATCACAAAGACACCCGTTCCAGCCTCGGCCAGAAAGTTGGGAAAACCCAATTTGCCAATCATCTTCATGTCGTCTTTTTGCCATATCGAACGGGCGAATGTTAATCCGGACTCTTTTTTGAAAAAATGAAGCGAGTAAACAAGCAACCCTGCTGCCGTTGCGATGACGGACGCCAGCGCTGCCCCGGTCACTTCCATTTCCAGGATAAAAATCATCCAGTAGTTTAAGACAATATTGAGAACAGCAGATACGACAAGACCCGCCATGGCAATGTTAGGACTGCCATCATTACGGACAAATATACTGAGCGTATTTTCCCAGGCGACGATGGGAGCCCACATGAAAATAACCTGCATATAGTCGACTGCATATCCTAAGGTCTCTGTATTGGCACCAAACAGTCGAGCTAGCGGCTCAACTGTGATATATCCCGCGAGACCGATAAGCGTCATGATGATAGTAACCAGCACTATAGCAAGCGTAAACGCCCGTTGCGCCCGTACTCTATCCCGCGCACCAGTAGCAATAGAGTAAAGCGTCCCGCCACCAATGCCAATCAACAGCGAAATGGAAATAATGATGGACCAGACTGGCACAGCCACATTGACACTTGCCAGCGCCACTGAACCAATGCCGTTACCGACAAAAATGCCGTCAATGACAATGTTCGCCGACATCAGCATCATGCCGATAAGAGTGGGAAGTAAATATTGAAAAAAGCTTTTTGGTACGCTTTGATTTAATAGTTTTTGTTCTGCTATGCTCATCATGCTTCTCCTGCCTTCTTATGCTTATGTCTATTGTATATGTTTGGCAAGGGAAAATCGATATTTTCTGAATGAAAATATCGATTTGATCATTGGTGGAGCGGAAAGGAAGGGGACGATGAATTAAACCTATCTTTGAAACGTTGGTTTTAATGATTGCGTTTGCAACACTTGTTGTTACAATCATAGATTAAAGAAATTAGACCTCCCTGGAATTAGCAGCCGATGGAGGTCTATCCTTTGCTTGCGCTGACCCCTTTTGAAGGGGAACGACTTATTGCTGGCCGAAGATATTCGCGTATCTTCGGTTTTTAACAATTTATGACTTTCTACGTATAGTATAACACAAAAACGCCGTTTGAAAACAAAAGTGATATGTGGTTGTCAGGCCGATTCCTGCTGCTACTGTCGTAAAAGAACAGGATGTTTCGCCGCCTTCGCATACAAACTGCTTTTCCGTATCCAGCCCACATTCGCCCCCTTTTCATGCCTCCATATTACTAATTTAAAAACCCGGTGAGAATTCTATTGCCAGTAACTGATATATCTTGTATACTGTGTATATCATATAGACACAGTCGATCGTCATTATTTGCGAACGATCGCACCAAGGGGGTGTCCTAATGTGCTGATACATATTTCGCAAACAAGTTCGACACCGATGTATGAGCAGGTAATCTCGGAGATACAGCGGCTTATTGCGATGGGATATATGGAGGCGGATGAGATGCTGCCTTCCATCCGCGAATTATCAAAAGAGCTGATGACGAGTGGGATTACGATCCGGAGGGCTTATCAGGAGTTGGAGCGAACCGGGTTTATTTACACACGAAAAGGCAAGGGCAGTTTTGTAGCAGCATTAAGTATGGAAAGGCTGGCGCAGTGGAAAATGGAACAAGTACGGGAACCGCTCTTGGAGTCTGTTTTGCAGGCAAAAAAGCTGAACCTGAAGGAAGAACAGTTCCAGGATCTGATCAAACGTATGTGGCAGGAAGTGGATGAACAAAACGAGACAGGGCGCACGCAGGAGGGAAAAAATAATGGAAAACAGTAGACGGCCTTTATTGGAAGTGAGTGGTCTAAGCAAATCGTATCCGGATTTTCAACTGCAGGATGTTCGGTTTCAATTGCCGGCTGGCACAATCATGGGTTTTCTCGGCCGGAATGGTGCAGGAAAGAGTACGACGATGAAGGCCATCATGGATCTTGTTAAGCGGGATGATGGCGATATTCGGATTCTTGGTATGTCCATGCCCAAAGAGGAAGTTGCCGTAAAGGAACAGGTGGGCTATGTCGGGGATACACCACTGTTGAACAATGCGTGGACAATGGAACGGACGTTGAATTTTGCCCGTCATTTTTATCCGAACTGGGATCAGGATGCTGTCGAGCAAAACTTAGCGTACTTTGACATTCCACGGGACAAAAAAATAAGCGAGCTGTCCAAAGGGATGAAAGTTAAGGCATCGTTAATACTGGCGATGGCCCATCAGCCGAAATTGCTGCTCCTTGATGAGCCAACGTCCGGCCTGGATCCGGTTGTACGAACGGAAGTTTTGGAGTTGTTATTGGATTTTGTGCAGGATGAAAGCCGGGGGGTTCTGTTTTCCTCACATATCACATCGGATGTGGAAAAAATTGCGGACTTGGTAACGGTCATTGATGATGGAAAGATTTTTATCAGTGAAGATAAGGAGTCACTGTTGGACCGGTACAGGCGGATTGTGATTCCCGGAAGCGGCGAGAAAGAAGCTGTGGATTCACCACTGCTGTTTAACTGTCAGGCAACAATGGGTGGTTATGTCGGGTACACCAATCGTTTTCAGCAGTTTCAAGGCGAAGCAACGGGTGATTGGCATTCGGAACGCCTGACATTGGAGGAACTGTTTGTGCTGCTGACGGGGCGGAAGGAGGATTAACAGTATGTGGTTATTGATCCGGCGGGAACTGGAGGGGAAAGATAGCTCAGATTTTGGGCAATTACGCGGTTATTTGCCACTTGGAATAATTGTTGCGTTATCCATATACTTGTTCGGCCCCCGTGTAACAGGTTTACTCGATGTAGGGAAAATCAATTCGTTCCTTTCGATTTTGGGCGTTATTCTTGTGTTAGGCAGTTTGAGTGAAAGGTTGGAAAAAGATGATGCGAATTATCAAATGACCTTTTTACAAACATTGCCGGTACGTAAAAGCCAAATTGTTCATGCGAAGTTTCTTAATATCCTATTCTTATGTGCGTTGATGTTTGTAGTGTTATATATATTTATTTCTTTGAATCGGTGGATGAACGGTGTCTGGATGCTGGCGCCCTGGACAGAATTGTATGCCTTTATGTCTTTTCTTCTCTTTCTGTCTGCCGTAACGTTGTTCTTCTATTTTAAACTGGGGTACCAACGAATTCAGTGGGTTTTTCTTTTGTCACTGCTTATTTGGGGAGGAGCCTTTATGTTGATTGGATCAATCATGCAATATGCACGGTTTCCTGTACATCCTTCCTTGTCGCTGATCATCTCTCTTATCCTTTACTTTATTAGCTGGGGGATGGCAGTTAGGAAAGTGAACATAAAAGGGATTCCGGATGAATTTGGGAGTGATTATTCAAGCGGGGATTGACCGTTAGTGGTCGAGAAAGGGGGAGAAAAATGAGGTCAGATGTGATTTTTAACTTCATCAAAGAAGAATGGTCTAGTCAGCGGCGTATGCTGCTTTGGTATTTGCTGTCATCACTTATTATTGAGCTATTGGTTATTTTTCTCAGTCAGCAGGGGTGGGTGCTCGCCCAGGTAAAGCAGCATTCGGGACTTGATTTTGGCGAGTTTTCGATGACTGCGTTTGCGCTTCTGTTTATGCCTTATGCAATAGGCTGGATGTTCCTGGTGAACAGGCCCGATCGGGAAAATCGAACCGGGTTTTATCCGTTTTTACATACGCTGCCGATTACCATCAGGGAGATTGTTACGGCTAAATATATTTCCGCTATTCTCATGAATGGGCTGATGGTGGGTTGGCTGTGTGGCTTATGGTGGGTCTATGAACTAACTTTTCCGCGTGCCGCATCACTGACAGCCTGGACTGCGCTTTGTATGGTCGTCTTTTTTCTTGCGTTCGGTGTGTTGGCTGTTCAACTGGGGTTCTTCTTCCGGGGAAGCAGCGGTTTAATCTTTGTCTATTTAGTTTTGCTGATTATGATAGGTCAATTTGAATTCACCGACAAAATAGCTGACCAGACAATGAATTGGATGGACCGGTCTCCTTTGCTGTTATGGGGAATCGTGGTTCTGCTGACGAGTCTTCTTTGGATGATTTGCTGGCGCTGGTCAGTGAAGGCTTACCGGAAATATTAATACCTAACCGAGACGTGGGGACCTGTCTCCATGTCTCGTTTGACAATCGATGTTAACGTTTCTTACAATATGAACATATGCTAATATAAGCGCATATGATGAAAATGAATATCTCATGGATGAAACACAAGCAGGAGGGAAAATGTAATGGATGAGTACAGTGAACATTCTGGCACGGATGTAAATGAGGATTTGGATGAAGAAACCCTGTTCGTTGTATCGCAAACGTTTAAGGCATTAGGGGATCCAACCAGAATCCGGATTCTCCATTTGCTTTTTCACCATGAATATTCTGTTAATCAAATTGCGGAAACACTGCGCTTGAGACAATCAACCGTATCTCATCAATTACGGTTCCTAAAAAATCTGCGGCTGGTGAAAAACCGGCGGCAAGGAACGACACTATATTACTCCCATGATGACGAACATGTGATAAATTTGCTGAAACAAACCATTAATCACGCCTATCATTGTTAATGCGTGTTCCATCAGATTGGCATGAATGAGTTTGAGTGGTTAGGAGGTATTCCTTGGGACACGATCACGGGCATGACCATACCCATGGCGCAAATAAAAAAGCACTAATGATTAGTTTCATCATTATTACAGCTTATATGATTGTTGAAGCAATTGGCGGGTTTATTACGAACAGCCTGGCACTGTTATCTGATGCAGGTCACATGCTAAGTGACAGTATTTCACTGGGCGTCGGTTTTATGGCATTTACATTTGGAGAAAAGGTAGCCAATTACAGTAAAACGTATGGCTATAAACGGTTTGAAATATTGGCTGCATTTTTTAACGGTGTAACCCTAATTGCCATTTCGCTGTACATTTTTTATGAAGCCTATCATCGATTCATGGATCCACCGGAAGTTGCTTCGACCGGTATGCTGATTATCGCCAGCATCGGACTAGTTGTTAATATCGTTGTTGCATGGATATTGATGCGTGGTGACACGGAGGAAAATCTGAACCTGAGGGCAGCTTTCCTGCATGTGCTCGGTGATTTACTCGGATCTGTCGGTGCGATTATTGCTGCGTTATTGATTATGTTCTTTGGCCTCGGATGGGCCGACCCGCTGGCAAGTGTAATCGTGGCAGTTCTTGTCCTTGTAAGCGGATGGCGAGTTACGAAAGATGCCGTTCATGTGTTGATGGAGGGCACACCGAAAAATGTGGAGTTGGATGACATTATCCAAACGATTGAAAATGTGCCAGAAATCTCCGCTATCCATGATTTGCATGTCTGGAGCATTACGAGCGGAGAAAATGCGCTTTCCTGTCATGCGGTGGTTGATGGTGATCTGTCTGTTCGTGAAGGCCAGGAACTATTGCGGACCATTGAACAGGAGCTGGAGCACAAAGGAATCGGCCATGTAACCATCCAAATGGAAAGCGAACAACACCCGCATACCGAATCTCTGTTATGTGACCATGAATCAGGACAAGAAAACCATGAACATTAAAAACGTGCACTGTCTGACAGTGCACGTTTTAACGTCTTATATGTTGCGCGAAATCCGGTCAACGCACGACATCATCCTTCTTATCAATATAAAGAGTCCCGTCCGGCTGCACTTCCGCGTAAAAGATCTGGCTGAATGATTTGATTCCTGCCTGATTTGTCTGTTTTTCCAGCCAGTTCATATCAAGATTTAAATCAGACAGGTTTTTGGTATTCACGGTGCCGTCGGAGATGACCCCGGTTGCAATGGGATGTACGTTTGGTATGGTGCTCGTCAGGTTCATGTCCCCCTTGGTAACAGATTGTTTAATTTCCTTTTTCATGACGGATAGCTTTCCACTTGTCTCGAAAATGGCATAATCGACATCGGCTATCGAGAAAACATTCTTCTGCCGTAACAAGGCATTCAAGGAATCAATGTCAAGCCGGGCACTGCGCAATGAATCTTCCATAATCTTCCCGTTTTTAATGACGATGAGCGGATCCCCGGTCGTCAGTTTCCGTGCTTTTTTTGATTTAATGTCAATAAATCCCATAATCAGTGTAAATACAGCCCATCCGGTAATCGCCAACAGCCCATTCCGGATACTTAGATTCGCGCTGACCGCAAAGTTTGCTGACAGGGACCCAATTGCAATGGCCGAAACAAAATTGAAGAAGGTCATCTGGCTGATCTCTTTTCGACCCATAATTCTTGCTAATAGAAAAAGCAGAAAAAAAGATAATACAATGCGTAACAGTAATTCAGTCGTTTCCATTGTGGTACCTGCCTTCCTGATTCTTATCCATTACTTCTCGCTTGGGTCATATTCGTCATAGATGAGCCTGGTCACCTTGGTTGACTCACCGTGTTTGATTTCCGCTTCAGATGCACTTTCCCCAAAAACATCGTCCGGGTCAATGCCTGGTGCTGTAACGTTATCGTCGTTTCTTTGGGTTTTCTTTTGTTCCATTACATAATCCCTCCATTTTCTTTTTGTATGTTCTCCATCACTGCGGATTTTATGAACGTCTGGTTTTCCAGTAATTTTTCCCCGGGAGGTTATTGAAAATATAGCGACCCACAGCGAGTGTTTTTTTGCGAGCCAGGTGGCTTGGCGCGAGCCTGCGAAAAGTGGTATATACGGGCTACGGTCAAAATAACAACAAAGTTTACGAAAACAGCTGAATAAAAAAAGGTCAAGGAGAGAGAACATGCGAAATACAAATAGAGTGTTTCATTTGGCAATTCCATGCAAGGATCTAAGATCTAGGGGAGACTGCATCGTTTACGAAAAGCTGGCTGCGGACTGACCAGTAGGTATGATGATCGTGTAACATTTGATCACTATGGAGTGACGTTTTTGGATAAGGAAGAATACAATCGGATCACTGGCATATGCCACCCGGGAAGATTTGTCCTTTTTCAAAAAATCGATGGTACGGTTTGAGGGAAATAGGAAAGAGAACAGACAAACAGATCGTCTATTCTCTCTTTATACCATGCTTCCTTTTCAGTGTTCTGGGCCGAAATTGATAACTTCAGCTGATTCACAGTTTTAATCGTCAATTTTACTGTAATGTGTTGGAGGTGGTACTAACCAGCCTTTCTCTTTATTAAGCCGGAGAATTTTTGCCCCGAGAGCTGCCTTCTGTGTATGGAATTGGCCAAACATCATAGCGATGTCTTCCCGTGTTGATTCCCCAATCATCTTGCTGCATGATACTAATCCTGCGGCAATTTCCCCGGACAGGGCAGCCGCAATTTCCGGATCCTGAAAGCGTGCCCCGGCCGGAATCTGTTCAAGGGAAGCTTTCGGGCGTTCCGGAGGGGTTGGTGGCAGACCGACACCATTATCTTTTAACAGTGTTTCAATCTGTTTAATTTCCTGTTGTGACGCCTGTATCGTCTCTTCAAGTATTTTCCGCAAATCCTCGTCACCTGCATGGTTGAGATGTGTCTGGTGGCCGGCAACCATTCCTTTGGCTGCCGTTATATACATCCATGCTCCGAAAACTTCTCCATAGTGCATTGGTTCATCTTTGGGATTCCCGCTTAAAATTCCCATTAGCATCCTCCTTCATATTTTCTTTTACAAATAATTTCTTTCCAGCTTAGGTTCTCCTGCTTCCGTTGACTGATTCACGTTTCATAAAAAAACTCTGCCGCCGGCATGGCAGAGTGTAATAGTAGCTAATGAACATTAGGAAAATCATACTTCTGCATCGTGCCGATAATGTACTTTCCGGAAATTTTCCTCTCATCAAATTCAATTTTCACTTCGCCATCGTCTGTATCTGCTAAAACGCGCTCAATCCCGTCCATCTGCATCAGAAATTGCTCGGCTTGTTGAAGCTTTGTTCCTGTTTCATCTGTAAAGATGGTTATTTCCGCCATAACATGACTCCTTTTTCGTTTAAGTTTCTCTACGCTCTCTAATTTCATTCATGAATATCCTGTGCATCGAAATAAGCATACAATGGAGAACTGTCCAATCCGGTGAAGGAAGAGCCCATGCTATGGCCCCTTCCATATGGATTGTCAAATTCACGATGCTTATGCTTGGTGTGCAGTATTTAGGAAGGCGATTTGCGTTATGGACATTTATCGGAGTGTGCTGGCGGATTAGGATAGGAGTATAAATAAAAACCCTATTGACGTTTTGGAGTATGGGGTGTATTATTTATTTTGCTCTTGAAAAACAGCGCTTATTAATAGTGAAAAGTAGAGAAAACAATTGAATTAAATATATTGACGTTTTCTACTATTAGTTGAACTAAACAGGCTGTTTCAAATAAGAAGTCGCTTTTAAAATTCACCTATTGACTTAGGTAAGTGATGTATGCGATATTAGGAAAGTCGTTTTGACAGCGAATATCATTTATTGGGAGAGTCACTGACTTTCGGCTGATAAATTGATGTAATTATAAAGTTGATAATTCAAAAAGGTATCAAAAAGATTATTGACTTTGGTTTTGGAAAATGATATATTAATAAAGTCGCTTTTTCAGCGAAACAAACCGAAACGAAAACAATTAAAAACAACTATTGACATCAAATCGGTTATCTTTTATTGTGAAAAAGTTGACTCAAAAAGATTCGCTCTTTGAAAACTGAACAAAACAGCCAGTATGACAAAAGTAGATGTCAAAGGTTGGATGTCGGATGCTTTAGCGTCTGGCAATAACGCCAACCCTTGGATATCAATTTGCAAGCTAAGATGGTGAATAAAACCGATCGGTGTCGGTTTTATCGCAAACTTTTTTGGCAAACAAGAATATAAATGTTTTCTTGTTTGCACAAGCGCAACTACACTTTTGAAAGTACCAAAAGTGAGTTTTCTTTGGAGAGTTTGATCTTGGCTCAGGACGAACGCTGGCGGCGTGCCTAATACATGCAAGTCGAGCGCGGGAAGCAGGCAAACACCCTTCGGGGTGTGCGCCTGTGGAACGAGCGGCGGACGGGTGAG
>SEIO01000077.1 GCA_004145795.1 Lentibacillus lipolyticus
AATCGAGTAGGAGGGGGTGACTAGCCCCCGACCTCTCACACCACCGTACGTACGGTTCCGTATACGGCGGTTTCATCTAAGTCTAACGCATTGTTTGATATCTCTGAAACATATCTTTAAGTCCCTGTTTCGTCCAATATTGGTCATTAAGGCTTTTATGCAGGATTGGGCTTTTGGCTATTCGCCAATAGCCTTTTCTTGTATTTGCCCATTCCCACGCTTTATCCCTTTCAACACCATGCTTCATAAGATTCTTGTATCTCGTCTTAACCTTCTTCCACTCTTTCCACCGTATCATACGCAATCGTCTTTTAACCCAACTGTCCAATTGCTTGAATACACTAGGTGTATCAGCTAATTGATAGTAGTTTAGCCAACCAACCAGATACTGGTTTAGTTTCATAATTCTGTCCTTCATACTTATAGACTTCTTCCGGACAGTTAGCTCCCGAACACGTTGTTTGAAGCGTCTAATACTGTCTTTAGAGACTCGAATTTTCGGGTTCTCCCTATGATGGGTGAAAGAAAATCCAAGAAACTTACGTTTCCATGGACGATCTACTGCACTCTTGTCCCTATTCACTTTTAATTTGAGTTTTCTTTCAATGAATTTCGTGATACCTTCCATGATTCTTAAACCAGCTCTTTTCGAACGAACGTAGATATTACAGTCGTCCGCATAGCGGACGAAGTGAAGTCCTCTTCTTTCCAGTTCCTTATCTAATTCATCCAGAACAATGTTCGAAAGCAAAGGACTTAATGGACCTCCCTGAGGAGTGCCTTTTGTATTTTGTTGAACCAGGCCACCTTCCATAATACCTGCTTGTAAGTATCGACGTATTAGTCTTAAAAGGTTTGCATCCTTGATTCTTTTACATAATGTTCGCATCAGTCTATCGTGGTTTACTTTATCAAAGAAGCTCTCTAAATCCATATCAATAACCCATCGGTTTCCTTGCCTTATATATTCTCTGGCTGTCTTTACCGCATCGTGCCCCCGCCTTTTTTGGGCGAAAGCCATAACTATGCTGTGAAAAAGTCGGGTCATATACAGTATTAAGAACTTGTGAAATTGCCTGCTGAATAAATCGGTCTAACACAGTCGGGATGCCTAGCTTCCGTTTACCACCGTCTGGTTTCGGGATTTCGACACGACGTACTGGTTGTGGATAGTAGGTTCCCTCTTTGATTTGTTTACGGATGGCAGGCCAGTGTTCCCTGAGATATGGGCGCAATGCTTGTACGGGCATCTCATCAACACCATGGCTTCCTTTATTCCGTTCTACCCGTTCAAGGGCAACCTTTAAATTTTCCTGTGTCAGTATTTTATCCAACATGATATCAAACTCCTGCGTGAATTGTTCGTTCTTATTGTGTGGCAACGTCTTTCAGCCCTTCTGATGTCCCCCACGGGATTCACCGTTTCCTCCATCAGGAAGGTTATATGTTTCTGCTTCATCAAGTGTTGCGTACGCAAAGTGACAATTCTCCTTACATGATTCAGCCCTTCCCAAGCACTCTAGAAATGCTCGGTACTATGGCTTCTGCTGACTTCTGATAGTTCAGCGGGCGCTTACACGTCCGGTTACGCAATGGGTTGCGCATTCCTACCAGACCTCCCAGGGTAAGCACACATTCTTCCTCTCCACAACCTTGCTTCATTTACTCTGTGCACCCTTTGGCAGTAAGGGTTTTGACTTGTTCAGCAGTCTCGCCCAAGTACACCTAGCCTTATATGAAGTTCGTGTTCCTCAAGGCGGAGATTTGCCATTGACTTCCTTCAGATTCCGGGTCTCCCCGGACACCCTTGTCTTTGGCTAACTGTTACTACTGCCTTCACAGTTCGGGACTTTAACCCTAGAGAACGTGCGCATGCCTGGCACACT
>SEIO01000078.1 GCA_004145795.1 Lentibacillus lipolyticus
CAAAAATTTTATACTCCCTCTATATACTAACGTTTTCTCTTGTTTTCTTTGTTTTTCTTAGAATTTCATTTTTACTTCAGGAAATTAACAACATTTTTACAGGATCTGACCAATGAATTCATAGTGATTTTGTGGAAAAGGGTGCACTTAATAAGCCATCCTTTTTCTTTTTTTAAAAAATGGTAATTTATTGTGTTATGATCGCACAATTAATCCCACAATACTCATGGCGACAAACCCTCCCACATCTCACAGCGTCAATTGCGCATACATTCCTTCGTTCGGTCTATCCATGAAGTGGGGTCGGCGATGCTTTCTTCCAGGGTCTTTGCCCGTTTGTATAAAAATATGCCGACTGCTCCGTGCTTCAAATGTTATTGTTAATCTTGTCTAAAATATAAATGAAATCTGTAAACTTAATAAATCAAAAGTGAAACGTTAAGTTCTAGTTAAGCTGCTTTCTGTAAGTTAAAATGCGGTATATCACTTAACATTTTTTCTGGGCTAAATGCTACTTGCTTTTTTCCTACGGTAAACAAAATCCGAATTAACTTGCAACACAGTGCAATCAGTGATTGCTTTTTCTTTAATGGGTTTTCTTTTCTTGTCGTAAAATACTTATGCAACGCTTTAAATGCAGGGTTATGATTGACTAATGGCAGAATGACTTTAAACAACAGGGCACGTAATTTGGGGCGCCCCCTTTTGGTAATTACCGTTTTGCCTTTCCATTTTCCTGACGTGGCCAGTTTCAAATTTAACCCTGCTAATTTAATGATTTGTTCCGGATGATTATATTGGTTTAAATCCCCTACTTCTGCCAGGAATGAGGCGATTGTAATGTCACCTACACCTTTTATATCCGTCATTTCCTTCACACCAGGAATCATGCTGGTAAGCCCCTCTATCATTTCCCACACTTCACTAATTCTTTCATGAAGGAGGGCATATTGATCCATTAGGGTTTGAATTTTTTTCCTTGCCATGGCCCTTCCTTCTTTAATACCGATGGAATGGACAGCAACCTCTTTCAGCTGCCGGACCTTCTTTAATCCGATCCCTTTTTTTACTTCTTTTCGGATTTCTGATAGGATTTGAGTTTCGTTCATTTCAGTGATTTCTTCAGGAATCAATCCCATCTTCAATACTTGAATAGAGGCTTTTCCTTCCCAATCTGCAAAGACCGTAGTGTATTCCGGAAAATACCTATCTATCCATTGGTGGACGCGGCCTTGCACTGCCTGAAGGTCTTTCATTAATTGTTCGTACATGTTCATGCCCTCACGAAGTTCTGCATAAATACCTTCCGGTAAATGAGGCTCAGAATATCGCCCATCTTGAATCAGACGTGAAATGACCTTGGCATCTTTTACATCATTCTTGGTTGGAGAATTATCATCTAGCTCTTTTGATTTTTTTACATGGGCTGGATTGACAATAACGACTTTATGCTGTTTCTCCATTAACCAATAAGCAAGTGGCAGCCAATAGTGCCCAGTAGGCTCCATGCCTATAATCGTATTGCTTTTTTGGTTTTGTGTGGCTAATTCACCCTTCCAAGACATAAGGTTTTGAAAACCCTCAAAACTATTTTCAAAGTATAACGCTTTTCCGAATTGAATACCTCTGTAATCTTGAGCGCGGGCAACATGCCTCTCTTTGGCAATATCAATGCCCACAATTAAAGTTTTGTCCGTAAGTTGTAATATCTTATCATTTTGTTTATAATTCATGATAGTCCTCCTTGGGTTAATTTAAGGGTCCATTTTTGCTGATCAGCTTTGGACACCTCGTATCATACCAAGGGGGCTTTTTTTATTCAATCCTCATTTTGCTTAATTACAGGAATGCTTTCTTATCTT
>SEIO01000079.1 GCA_004145795.1 Lentibacillus lipolyticus
AAAGACCTGCGGTGATATGTCAAGAGGAAAATAACTAAATATTCGATTGTCAAGGTTCAATTTTGCGAAAAAAGGCATCAGGAAACTAGACCAGTAAATAAATGGAAATTACTGGTAATCAGTAAAAGGATTTAGAAGCTATTTGTGCTTCATGCATTCACGCTCCTTTTTGGCGTGTAGATTTGGTGATTGCGTAGTAGCACATCCACCAAACGCACTAATTTTCTTGCGGTTAAGACGAGTGCTCTTTTGTGTTGATGCTTAGGTACTTCACTGTATTTTTTCGCGTAATATGCTTGATACTCAGGAACGTGCCGTCTTACCGAGTTGGCGGCTTCAACCAGGTAATATCTGAGGTACTGATTCCCGTTACGCGTAAGTGAAGTGTCGTCAGCTGTGAAGCGGCCTGATTGGTGCTTTCGCCAATAAAGGCCTGCATATTTGGCTATCTTAGTTTCATCATCAAATCGCTCAATTTGGCCGATTTCGGCGATGATTCCCGCAGTAAACACGGGCCCGATGCCTGGGATAGTGACAAGCGTTTGTGGCAGTCCAGCCATGATACGCTCGATTGCTTTATCAATTTCCTTTATCTGTTTTTGGAGTGTGCGAATGACTTCGATAGTTGTACCAAGAATAACATCGATAGAGTCTTCCACAACCTTGTCCAGACGGTAAGAAGAACGAACGGCTTTCTGAATGGATTTCGCAACACATTCCGGGTCACCAAAGCGATTTCTGCCCTTTTCTTGTAGAAAATCAGCTAGATCTTCAACCGGCATTTGCGCAAGTTCATCCAGACTGAACTTCTCGAAAAACAGTTCCATCATGGCATTCCCAAAAACGGAAGAATCGACTTCCTCTTTGAAGGTATTGCATTTAAAACTCAAGTGTTGAAGGAAGTGCTGCTTTTCCTTGGTAACCTGATGAACTAGCTGATACCTGGAGCGTGTAAGCTGTTGGAGCGCAACATATTGGCTCTCTTTGACAACAGACATTGGCAATCGGCCAAAACGCAGATAATCGGCGATGACGAACGCATCAATTTCATCGGTTTTGTCCATGTCGCTATAACTCTTTTTAAAGTTCGCAATCTGTTTTGGATTCATGACAAATACCTCTGCGCCAAGTGCTTTGAGTGCCTCATCATGATGAAGAAACATGGATGGATGAAAACTATAAACGGACGTGGATTCAAGCCCGAATTTGAGCGTATCAACAGCCTGATCACGCAAATATTCCAAAACAGTATCCCGAAGCTCACTAGCACCAGGAAGGTCATTGGAAACCGTGAAGGATTTAACCTTTTCTCCTTCACCATCCAGCAAACAAACCTTGATATCAAAAGAACTAACATCTAATCCAGCAAATAATTTCATGGGGGGTTCTCCTCCTTTCGATTTAGAATCATTGGTACTATTTCTTGGACGCCCTGAGATATCCCTAGTGTGAACGCCGATCAGCAACCTCGTGTATAAGTACTAACCCTGATTCGAAAGCCGCCCTGGGGCTACTAACACCCAGGTTCGAGATTCAGGGTGCACAGCCTGCGAGTAGGAAGGTCCGAACGCACACTGGGAAACAGTCTTTACGTGTGGTCTAGCCACAAGGGGGAAAAGAATTGTCCCAAATGATCCTAAGACCATTATCTAGGAACATCACGGGACGTCCAAGACTTTTGACTATATCCAGCAGGAAAAGTAAGAAAATATGGGCTCAAATGATAGGGCCTAAACATAATATACGAGGGGGA
>SEIO01000080.1 GCA_004145795.1 Lentibacillus lipolyticus
CGAAGCTGCTGAAAAAGTCCCTAAAAAATTTAAAAATCATGCCAGAACACCCTGAAAATGGTTTATAATTATAGTATTAACTTAAAAAGCGGGGATTTCCAATGTTAGAACGCCAACCATCTTTACCATTAAGTGCACACGATGAACTATATGAGATGCTGATTCCGGAAGACAATTTCCTCCGTCAAATGAAGGAGCTAGTGGATTTTCATTTTATTGAAGATGAATTAAAGGATAAATACTGCCTGGACAATGGACGAAATGCGGAGTCTCCCGTTCGAATGTTTAAGTATCTTCTTCTTAAACAAATTTATGACTTATCAGATGCGGATCTCGTGGAACGCGCTCGATACGATTTATCCTTTAAATACTTTCTGGATCTCGTACCAGAAGCTTCCGTAATCCACTCCAGCTCGCTAACCAAATTCCGCAGACTTCGTTTGCAGGATAAAGATCTCATGGATATGCTTGTGGAAAAGACGGTTGCACTAGCGTTGGAACATGACGTATTAAAAAGCAACAGTATTATTGTAGATGCCACCCATACGACATCTCGCTTTCATGCCAAAACGGCTAGGGAATATGTTCAAGAGAAATCCAAATTATTACGAAAAACGGTTTATAAACACCATGAATCCTTGAAAGAGAAATTCCCAGCCAAGCCAACGACTGATTCCCTGGAAGAGGAACTCACCTATACGAATGCCGTCATCAATGTTATTGAAAAAGAAGAACATGTAAAACAGCTCCCTGCCGTTAAAGAAAAAATCAATATGGTGAAAGAAGTCATAGAAGATATTGAAGAAGAAGCTGATTATGGTGGAGACCCTGATGCTCGAAAAGGCTATAAAGCAGCTGACTATTCTTTTTTAGGTTATAAAACCCATATTGCGATGTCAGATGAACGAATTATTACAGCTGCAGTGGTGACATCTGGTGAAAAAAGTGATACCAATTATTTAAGTGAGCTAATAGAGAACACCGAAAAAAATGGCGTGGTAGTGGATACAGTCATTGGAGACACCGCCTATTCTAGTAAGAATAATTTAAATTATGTGCAGGATAAAGGAATGCAATTAGTCTCCCCCTTACATCCCGTGATTACGAATGGAAAACGCGGCGAAGATAAGGGATTTGAATTTAATAAAGACGCGGATATGTACGTGTGCCCGGCCGGACACTTGGCGACAAAAAAGGCAATCAAAAAGAGACAGGATACATCCAAAAATGCGCAATTAAAATATTACTTTGATGTCGAAAAATGTAAAGTATGCCCATTACGTGCCGGTTGTTACAAAGAAGGAGCTAAAACAAAAACTTATTCTGTAACTGTCAAATCGACAGAGCATCTAGCTCAGGAGAGTTTTCAGGAGACAGAAGAATTTAAACGATTAGCGAGAGAACGGTACAAAATCGAAGCTAAAAATAGTGAATTAAAATACAGACACGGGTTTAAAAACGCTAATTCCTCGGGTCTATTTGGCATGAAAATACAAGGAGCTGCAACCATATTTGTGGCTAATATGAAAAGAATTATAAAGCTAATGAACGAAAATTAGGCAAGAATACGAGATAAAAAAAGAAAAAAGGGAGTCATTTTTCCAATAAAACGGAAAAAGTTCCTCTCTTTTTTCTTTTATACCTTTTAATCCTTCAAATAGGATGCTTTTTCAGCAGCCTCG
>SEIO01000009.1 GCA_004145795.1 Lentibacillus lipolyticus
ATTTGCCGCTGACTTCCTTCAGATTCTGGGTCACCCCAGACACCCTTGTCTTAAGCTAATCGCTACTACTGCCTTCACGATTCGGGACTTTAACCCTAAAGAATGTGTGCATGCCTGGCACACAAAAGTTCCAGCCCCATGAGAGCGGGCTGGAACTTCTTGCTTGCTGTATTGTCTACAGAAATCCGACCAGTATACCTGCCAGCACAACTGAAACAATGGTTACCGTAACAAATCCTCCGACCAGCATTGGTGGCAGCATATGACTCGTCAAGACCTCTTTCTCCTGCTCATCATCCGTTAATGATTCAATGACTTCATTCGTAATAATATAGTCAGCAGGAAACCCGTATAAAGCAGTCAGTGATACAGCAAAAGACATTTCCTTACTTGTTTTCAAGAATTTTCCGACAATAAACGAAAGAATATACATCCCTAGTATGCCCAGGACAATACTTCCAATCAGGATGAACAGGATATCCATCATCATCGTTGGTGTTGCATTTTTAAGCCCATCCAATATATACAACATCAGTCCGAGCATCGCAAATCCAAATCCGTTCGCCTTCTCTAAAGCGCGTCTTTCCAAAAAGCCAACACTGGTTGCGATAACACCAAACAGCAGACAGAGTACAAACGGGCTAATGGATACAATCGGGTCGAGCACCGTCGACACTAGATAAGCCAGATACCCGACAACCGCTAATTTAAAAAACTTGAAGTAGTTGGTATTATATTTTTCCGGTATTTTACTAAATAGCTTTAGTCCCGGCTTTTCCAGCGTTTCTGTTGCAGCCGCAGTTTCGTTCATTGCCAACTGTCCATTCCGGTTCATTTGCAGAAGGCGTTTTCCTTCCCTCTTCAGCATAATGGAGGTTAATGGATAGCCAGCAAAGCCTTGGATGACATATACGACAATAGCAAAGACAGATAACGTTGCGAGCCCAGCTTCTGTCGCACCTTCCGACATAATAAGCGCCGATACCATTCCACCTACCAATGGCGGGATTGCCACAATTACCGTCTTCATGCCAAACAGCAGCGAACCAATACTTAACAATAGAATGATAGCCCCCAGTATACCGGATAAAGCAATCAACACTGTTTTCCATTGTCGCTTAAGTTCTTCCAGCGACAGCAATGTACCCATATTCACAATTAATAGGTACATCATCGCTGTTGCGACAACGGATGGAATACCCGCTTCTGCCACAATTTCCTTCGGGAAAAACGTCCAATACCCAAGCAAAAATAGAATCGCGCAAATAAAAATGGAGGGCACCCATGCTTTTGTCCTCACAGCGACAAAGTCCCCAATAAATAAAATGAGAATGATAATAGCTAGTGCGAGCATTTGTGACATAATTGGACAACTCCTAGTAAAAAGATAACCGTATTATAACAATTCAAAAAGAAATTTGAAAGAACATTTTAACGATTTTTTGAAATTAAATATTTGTTAGATAAGTACATTTTATCATAAATATTTTACCATTTATACTTTTCATTCTACTAATTTGTGCTATACTAAAGTTGCCTCTGAATATGCCAGCCATTTCGCAGCCGCTCTTGCTTTCCTTTTTCCGAACAAAAAAATACTCTTCTTCGCATGTTCACCACTTTAGTGAACAAGTGGATGATCATCCACCATCCTCCTGGAAAGAATGTCAGCTCTCGTTTTGGAAACCATTTCCCCAGCCAAATAAAAATTGGCTCCAAACAAAACGAATCCAAACTATTTCTAATACAATTGAAAAAATTTGTCCGCTGGCTTGATAACCAAGCAGGAATTTGACATCATCAAGCAAACACTACGCTCGCGCGACGATATTCATAACAGTGTGTTCAAAGTGATTGCTGTAACAGAGGATTATTTTACCGTAGTCGATATCGACTCCTATCGCACATTTGGCGAAGCGAATGGCTAATCAAATAACGAAAAAAATGACGATACATTTAAGTACCGTCACCTTAAAGCTACGCCCCCGGCAAACTTTCACAGGCTTCTCCATTGCCATCCCTGTCGAGTCTGTGGGGATCGTTGTCAGGTCCTCCGGCGGATTCGAAAAATGTTTGTGCTTCGTCATGTGTATCGAAGTCACCACAGTCTCGATCGGGGCCGTTTGGGTCATATGCTAAGCCGTTTGAACTGGAACCCTGCGAAGCGGAATTGTCATTTGAAGAAACACCAGAATCTGTTGGTTGATTCGCAGACTCCTGCGATTCCTGGTCGTTAAATCCGTCACTCGTAACGTAATTTTTTCGGCTCCAAATTCCTCTGCCGGCACTTTTGGCTCTGTTTTGCGCCTTCATAAATGCACTGCTGTGCGTGTACGGCGGGTCGTACACATACGCGTACCGTGCCAAGCCTTGTTCCAGCAACATTTTATTAAAGTTCTTACCATCAACCCACAAGTAAGCTAATAACCTGTCATACTTATCACGCTTGGGACCATCGTATTCCACTTTCACCTGTTTACCGGATAATTGCTCCTTGGCAAACTGGCTTGCTTTGGGGCCAAAGGGCTGTACGGGCTTGGATGGATGGACCGTCTCTGGTGTGTCAACCAGCAGCAGGCGTACATCTTCCGTTTTCCCGTTTAACCGTATCTCGATTGTATCCCCATCAACCACTCGTGTTACGGTGGCGGTAACATCGCCAGGAACGGATTCCTGTTCTGGTGCCGAATTACGCTGAGATGACTTGTCTGCTGCAGTTTCCGAGGATGAACTTTTTTCCTCATTGTTGGAAGATGACTGATTGCTGGCTGTATCGGTATTATTGTCTGAAGGCTTTTCCTTGCCATCAGATTGTTCTTTACTTCCATCTTCCTTCCGCTCTTTACTTTCTTTATCGTTTTGCTCGGATGCTGATGACTCGTCATTAGAAGCTTCTTTATCACGTTCCGTCTTGTTGGATCCATCTTTCTCATCTTTTGCGCTTTCTTCCTGGATTGCCGTTGCTACTTTATCGTCACTTGATGTGGACTCACTTCCTGCAAACGGATTGGGAAGCACGCCGATAAGTATAAATGAAATCGCAAAGATGATTGCTGCCCTTTTCCTGTTTGGTATGTGGAGCAAGTTTAGTTTGCCCTTAAATAGTGCTATACAAGAAGATATAAATGCGCCTAGCAGAATCAGGCCGATCAATGAATAGAACACGCTTCCGATTGAATCACCGGACACCATAGAGAGCGGGATGCCGAGCAAAAACAAATATACTATTGCTGCCACAGCCATTTTCCAAGGTGACATCGATCGGAATCCCGGTATTTTGTGATACCATGTCCTGTCTGTTTTCTCCATGTTGTTTTGTTGCTGCCTGGACATGTTTAACCTCCCTTTTTCTTCATAATTGCAATATAGAATCAACATTCTATTTTACCAATAGGTGAAGCCTATGAGCAATGCCTCCATCGAAAAATAATAACCCCGAATGTATATTGATACTGAATGCAAAGGAGGGGCTTTTATGAATAATAAGAACAGGGACACCAAAATCGATTGGATCATCATGACCAAGGCAGATGAAATGGAGATGGCACTTCGCCGGGAACTGAGAAAGCAGGGAAAAACCGTAGAGGAAATAGAAGAATTTGTTTATTATTTGTTCGACTAATATAAGAAGGGATTCACTTGGAACGAACATATTAATTAACTTAATGGCGGTCATTACAGCCGGCAATACGGCTTTTAGCAGCAAAAAGGAGACTGGCACTAGCCACCATCTCCTTTCCTGCTTTATTCGTATTGACGGTCTGCTACTTTTACCAGCAGCTTTCCAATATTTTTGCCTCTGAACAGATCCAGAAATGCACTTGGAATGGTTTCAAAGCCTTCGCGGATGGTTTCCCGGTACGTCAGTTTACCTTCTTGCAGCCATTGACCGAGCTGCTGGGCGCCTTCCTTGAAGCGATTGGAGTAGTTTCCGATCGTAAAGCCTTGCATGAGAGCACTTTTCTTGATGAGCGTTTGCTGCACGCGTGGGCCGATGTCTGGTGCTTTCTGATTGTACGTGGAAATAGCACCACAAACCGGAATGCGTGCATAGCGGTTTAATTGCGACATGACGGCATCCGCTATGTCACCACCAACGTTATCGAAATACACATCCACCCCATTCGGACAGGCACAAGCTAAGTCGTGTCTGATATCGTCCGTTGTCCGGTAATTGATCCCCTCGTCAAAGCCCAGATCCTCTATCAGATAGTTGATTTTTTCATCAGATCCGGCAATGCCGACAACGCGTGCACCTTGGATTTTGGCGATTTGCCCCACGGTGGAACCAACCGAACCTGCAGCACCTGAAATGACGACCGTCTCGCCTGCTTTCGGCTTACCGATATCCAGCAAACCAAAATACGCAGTTAAACCGGTCATGCCCAGTATTCCCAGGTGGGTGGTAATTGGTGCGATCGATGGATCAATTGGCCGGACTTCATCTGCGTTGGCGACATAATACTCCTGCCAGCCGAACATGCCTGTCACGACATCGCCGACCTGAAATTGGTCGGAATTGGACTCTATCACCTCACCGATAGAACCTCCTTCGATTACTTCATTGACTTTAAACGGTTCAATGTACGATTCCGCATTCTCCATTCTCCCCCGCATATACGGATCAACGGATACATACAGCGTTTTGATGAGAATTTGTCCTTCCTGGACGGCCGCCACTTCTGCCTGGACAAACTGAAACGTATTATCATCAGGCATGCCTTGTGGCCGCTCTGCCAATATGATTTGGTTATTCGTCAGTACCATAATGATGACTCCTTTAAAATATAATGTTTCCTGATGCTTATCCTCTATGATAGATGAAATAATAACGTTATACCATCAATAGGACGGTTGTTTACAAAATCGATCTGCAGTAGAAGTTGCATAATCTCTACATATACGCCATTCGTTTCACCTCAGACATTAATTCCTCCCTGAACTTCGGATGGGCAATATCGATCAGTGCTCTCGTCCGCTCCCGGATGGTTTTGCCACGGAGCCTCGCAACGCCGTACTCGGTGACAATATAATCAACATCATTCTTGGATGCTGTTACTGGCGTTCCCGGTTGAAGGGTTGGCACGATTTTGGAAATGGTATCGTCTTTGGCGGTGGAATGCATGCAGATAACACCTCTACCACCTTCAGAAAGATGGGAAGCTAATTGAAAATCAGACTGGCCACCGGTAGATGACCAATAGGTGCCGCCTACCATTTCCGAATTGACCTGGCCAAGAAAGTCAACTTCTACACCGGCGTTCACCGTCACTAGATTCTCCACTTCGTGCAACCGGCCGACATGGTTTGTCTTGTTCACCGGCAACATATACACACCCTCATTTTCATGAAGAAAATCATACAGCGCCCGCGTTCCATATGCGAAGGTTGCGGTCATTTTGCCCTTCCTGAATGGATTGTTTTCGTTTGTTACGGCACCGCTTTCATAAAGAGAAATAATTTTTTCTGGGATCATTTCCGTATGAATACTCAGATTCCGATAGTCTTTCAGATTATCGATAATCGCATTTGGAATCGACCCAAAGCCTATCTGAAGAGTATCCCCGTTTTTAATTAGACTGGCAACATGTTCGCCAATCAGCTTGTCTTTTTCCGATTGAGGTGGCGCAGTTGGTGCCTCCGGAATTGGCTGATGATGTTCGATGACTGCGGTGACGTCGGAAATATGGATTTGATTTTCGCCATATGTGCGTGGCATATGTTCATTTACTTCCAGTAAAATCGTTTCGGCATACGGAAGCATCGCAGTTATGTGATCTGCATTCGTTCCCAGCGAAAAGTAGCCTTTGTCGTCCATTGGTGCGGCTGTAGCCATGATGACCGGCTTCCTGGCAATCTGCCGTAAAATCTTCGGTATGTCAGAAAAATGATTGGGCAGAAGGTCAATTTTTCCTTCTTGAAACGCCCTTCGCTCTGCTGCACCCATGAACATGCTAACGATTTTCAATTTGTCCGGATTCACGTCCAAGACCTCGCGGGTTGAAAACATTTGAAACAACCGATTACCTCGAAGCCCGTCGTACGTTTCCAATTGTTTCATCAACGCTTCCGGTTCCCCGGCAAGAATAGGGGTAATAATATCCGTTCCCGGCTGAATAAACGTAACCGCTTTCGTTTTCGTGCAGCGTTTGCGCTCGTAGACCTGTGCAGAATTCATGATAGCATAACTCCTTTTTATGAAAGCATGACAATAATAGATTAATAAGTTTTTTGCAGAATAATAGGGGATATATAGTTCAAGCGACCGCTTGAAGAAGTCTCAGCGACTGTAAAACGAAAGGAAGCACGAATTTGCTTGGGCGACAATTGATGCTTCCTTTCACATACCACGATGGTTATGCTTTATTTACTTTTTCCTTGTCCATCAGGCTAAGCGCCTGAGCCGTTGTCGCATGGATTTCTTGAACAAGGGCTGGATTATCCTTAAGTGATTCACCGTAGGAAGGAATCATTTCTTTTATTTTTGGTTCCCATTCGTCAGCATGTTCCGGGAAGCATTTTTCAATGATTTCCAGCATGATGGAAGCTGCCGTTGAGGCACCCGGCGAAGCACCAAGCAAGGCAGCAATCGAGCCATCATCGGAGTTGACTACTTCCGTACCAAATTGAAGGGTACCTCTGCCCTTGTCATCGGTATCCTTAATGACCTGAACCCGCTGGCCTGCTGTCACGATATCCCAATCTTCGCTTTTCGCGTCTGGAACAAATTCCCGTAACTGCTCGATGTATTGCTCTTTCGATAACAGCAACTGTTCGACTAGGTATTTGGTCAGTGGCATGTTTTTGGCACCTGCAGCTAACATTGTAAAGACGTTATCCGGTTTAACCGACCCTATTAAGTCCATGTTGGAACCCGCTTTTAAGAATTTTGGCGTAAATCCAGCAAACGGTCCGAACAGCAAGGAACGTTCGCCGTCGATATAACGTGTGTCAAGGTGCGGTACCGACATTGGCGGGGCCCCGACCGGCGCTTTGCCGTAGACCTTTGCGTGATGCTGCTGTATCACGTCCGGATTGTTGCAAACGAGGAATAGTCCGCTTACCGGAAAACCGCCAACATGTTTACTTTCGGGAATACCAGTTTTTTGCAGCAGCGGCAAGGCTCCTCCGCCAGCACCGATAAAGACGAACTTTGCCGTATGGGTTTCCAGCGTGCCGCGTTCGAAATTCCGCACCTTTACTTCCCAAGCACCATCCTCTGTCCGCTGAATATCATCTACCGTATGGCTGTACTTGATATGTACACCCTGACGCTCTAGATGGTTCAGCAGTTTCCGCGTAAGTGCACCGAAATTGACGTCCGTTCCAGAGTCGACTTTCGTTGCTGCCATTGGCTGATTTACGTTCCGTTCCTCCATAATCAGTGGCATCCACTCTTTTAATTTTTCCGGGTCATCGGAAAACTCCATTCCTTCAAATAGCGGATTGTCGGACAAAGCGTTAAACCGTTTTTTCAGGAATGATACATTATCTTCCCCATGGACCAGACTCATGTGCGGTAGCGGCTTAATGAATTCCTGCGGGTTGTCAATCAGATTGTTCTTCACAAGGTAGGACCAAAATTGTTTGGAAACCTGGAATTTTTCGTTAATGTTTAGTGCTTTCGTAATATCAACGGATCCATCCGGCTGTTCGGGCGTGTAGTTCAGTTCACATAATGCGGAATGTCCGGTCCCAGCATTATTCCATACGTTCGAACTTTCCTCTCCTGCATGTTCAAGCTTTTCAAAAATGGTAATGTCCAAATCTGGTGCCAATTCTTTCAATAGCGATCCCAATGTTGCACTCATGACACCGGCACCAATCAGGATAACGTCTGTTGTCGTATGTCTGCTACTCATATTTACCCTTCCTTATATGTAAAATTTGCTGAAAGGATGTAAGCCGCTTCCGTATGTGCTTTGAGCACGTCAGAAGCCAATCACGTCTTACCTCTTTTCTGATAAAATATACTCTTATAATAGTTTACCATTGTTATCATCATATTGAAATATTAATTTTCTGTGACGTGATGGATCCGACACAGCAGACCCGCCATGGGAACTGGCACCTTGGTTCATTTTTGCGGACCAGGGTTCCTGTCCCCCCACGGGTCACTTGTGATATGGTTCTCCCCGCATAATCCGAAATGCCCGATATATCTGTTCCAGCAATATCATTCGCATCATCTGATGGGGGAATGTCAGCTTGGAAAATGACAAAGCGAGGTCGCTGCGCTTTTGCACCGCTTCGCTTATCCCGACGGAGCCGCCGATAACGAAGGCGACTTTGCTTTTGCCATAGGTGGCAAGTTCATCCAGACGCGTTGCGAATTGTTCCGATGACAACATTTTTCCGCCAATCTCCAATGTAATGACATAGGTATCCTGGCTGATGTTCAAGAGAATCCGCTCGCCTTCTTTTCGCTTCACTTCCTGCATTTCGGCTTCGCTCATGTTTTCCGGCGCTTTTTCGTCCGCCACTTCCACCATTTGAACCTTTGCATAGGGGCCAAGCCGCTTCAAGTATTCCTCGATCCCTTGCTTTAAATATTTTTCCTTGAGTTTTCCGACAGCGATTATTTTTATATTCATAAGCCACCATCCTCGTTATCGTGTGCCTTCCAGTATAACAAAAATGACGATACCCGTATCCGGCAGTATCGCCATTATCTATCATTTGTTTCCTATTGGTGATTTTCCAAATAACTGCAACAACCGCATATGCGGATCAATCCCGGTTCTCATTTTCTACCTTTTTCTGATCCATATACAATGTCAAAGGCTGGTCAGAGCCTTTCATTAATTTATAAAAATACGATGACGTCAGGTTGTAGTTTTTTTCGATTTTTTCCGCCAGATAGCTGCTCCGTTCAAAGAGGATGGAGCGAAAATGACTGATTTGCCGGTTGACTTTCTCCATTAGTGCTTCCTGGCTTTCCAGCCGCTCCAGCACATTCGCCTGTGTGTTATCCTGTTCGGAAAGACGATCGTTCATTTGTTCATTCAATTCGGCGAGGTCCTTCAGTTGTTGCGAGAGTTCTTGGTTAAATGCTTCATACCCTTCTAGACGCTCAGCAATCAACTGGTTTGATTGCTTTAGCGACTCCATTTGGGCAGCGGCTTCTTGGCTCTGTGCATCATCCTGCTGCATCATTTCAGCGAGCTTTTGGTTATTTTGATCAAGTGTTTGTAACCATTCCATCGCCTGGCGTTCAAATGTTTCCTGTCCTTGTTCGCGGTCTTGAATGGCTTTTAGTTGGGTAGCAATTTCCTGCCATTTGCTTGTGGCTAAACGGTTTTGCTGCTGATGAGCCGTTTTTAATTCATGAAACGCATCGGAAAGGGCTTTATTTATTTTTTTCTGTTCCTGAATCATGTCAGAGAAGGTATCTTTATGATAGTAGTCTTGATTAGGCTCAAGAATCTCGCCATCATTTTTATAAACATTGGGGTGATCATATTTGTTAATGAATAATCCCATATGCTATCACATCCCTTATCGCGTTTTATGATTAGCGTATGCGAAAAGGACTGCTTTCGGGACAAATGACCAAATGAGGCGAAACTGAGAGCAACACACACCCGCCCGATTACAAAAACTTCCGCGACACCCTTTCCCCATTATACGTGAAAACAACTCGTTCATCTTCCACAATCGTCTCCAAATGAACATTCCGGCCCCATAATTGGTGAATATATGGCAACACATTTTCTAAATAATGCAAGTCAAGTTCCGTTCCCTCATAGCCATGCTTCAAATACAGTTCACCGTTGCGCAGGTAGTCACCATTGTTGACCGAGATATAGGGAAAACCACCGTTGACGCGCTGGGAAACAAGCTGATCGCGCACCTGTTCATAGTCCTTATCACTAATCGTATAATCCGATCCCTGTTTTTCAAACAAGTACATATCTTCCCGCTGCACCAGATCTTTGGTCAAGTAGTTACGGATAAATGATATGTCTGACTCAATCTCCCGCACTTCAAACATTTTCTCCCGGCCAGAATTTGGCTCTACCCCCAATGCTCTCATCTCTTCAGTTGGATTATCATAGCGCGTTTCAATATCCTCAAACATTTTCACGCCGAGGTAATACGGGTTAATCTGGTGTCTGGACGGCTGAACCACACCCGCGTTCAATGATGCGAACTCCACCGATTCGTCCGAGGTCAAATCCAATTCGCGCAAAATCCGCTGGTGCCAATAGGATGCCCAGCCTTCATTCATGATTTTTGTTTCCAGCTGCGGCCAGAAATAGCGCATTTCTTCCCGCATCATGGTTAAAATATCGCGCTGCCAGTCATCCAATTCACGGCTGTATTCCTCAATAAAGAGAAGCACATCTTTTTCTGGCTTGGGTGGAAATGCTTTCGGGGCAGCAGGCAGCTGCTTATGTTGCTCAGCTGATTCATCCAAGTCCCACAAATCATCATATGGCGTTTTACGAACGGAATGGGCGGTGGGTGCTGCTTGATCATCTTGCTCTTCATCCTTGCCGCTAGGTTCGATGATGGTTGGGTCAATATGTTCCTGAATGGACAGGACAGCATCCAGAAATTGCTCCACCCTTTCCCTCCCGTAGATCAGCTCATAATTTTCAATCCGCTCGGCTGTAGCGGTCATACTCTCAACCATGTCACGTCTTGTAGCGGCAAACCGGACGTTGTTTTTGAAAAAGTCGCTGTGAGCAAGCACATGCGCAACGATGAGCTTATTCTGAATGAGGCTGTTTGTATCAAGGAGAAACGCATAGCATGGATTGGAGTTAATCACCAGTTCATAAATCTGGCTTAGCCCCAGGTCATAATGCGTCTTCATCTTATGAAACTGTTTCCCAAAACTCCAGTGAGAAAAACGAGTTGGCATCCCGTATGCTCCAAACGTATAAATAATATCAGCTGGGCATATTTCGTACCGCATCGGGTAAAAATCCAGTCCGAATCCGGAGGCTATTTCCGTAATTTCATCAATTGCACGGCTCAATGCTCGTGTATCCGTCACCATCATCCCTCCAAATGTCCTTTTTACAGTGTATGATGCCCGGAGCAAAAATTTGACTAGACTACCACGTTTCCATTGCTGAAAATTGGCACAATCCAGGGCATACATTCAAAAATCGTTCAAAAAGTCTTACGAATAGTTTTCAACATTGTTGTTAAAATCTGAATTTAGTTATACAATAAAGAATTATATACGTTTTAGTTACTTTTCCGAAAATGACATCAAAGGAAGTTGCAGCTTTTCCAATCTTTTAAAAGGAGTTCGATGCCATGGAAACGACAGAAGGTATTTTACAAACGGGAACAAAGAAAGCACGGGATTATGTGACAGGGGTATATGAAGCTGTTAAACAGCGCAATCCGAACGAAGATGAGTTTCTGCAGGCGGTGAGAGAAATTTTCGATTCGCTTGTACCTGTCTTCACCGCACATCCGGCGTATATGGATTACGGTATTCTTGAACGAATAACAGAACCGGAACGTTTTATTACCTTCCGGGTTCCGTGGATGGATGACAATGGCAAGGTTCAGGTCAACCGCGGTTTTCGCGTACAGTTCAACAGTGCACTTGGACCGTACAAAGGCGGACTGAGATTTCATCCGTCAGTCAACGCCAGTATTGTTAAGTTTCTTGGATTTGAACAAGTGTTTAAAAATTCCTTAACTGGGCAACTAATTGGTGGGGGAAAAGGTGGGGCTGACTTCGATCCGAAAGGCAAATCCGATGTGGAAATCATGCGGTTCTGCCAAAGTTTTATGACCGAGCTTTACAGGCATATAGGTCCTGATACAGATGTTCCAGCGGGGGATATTGGTGTCGGCGCAAGGGAAATTGGCTATTTATTCGGCCAGTATAAGCGTATCCGCGGAGCTGTTGAGCCGGGTGTATTAACCGGTAAAGGGCTCAAGTATGGTGGCAGTCTGGCTCGGAAAGAGGCGACGGGATATGGCACGATTTATTTTGCACAGGAGATGCTTGCGGATAAAGGGCTTGCTTTTGAGGGGTGTACCGTCATTGTGTCCGGTTCTGGTAATGTGTCCATTTATGCGATGGAAAAAGCAATTGAACTTGGCGCAACGGTGGTAGCATGCAGTGATTCGAATGGCTTTATCTACGATGAAGAAGGAATTAATATAGAGACGGTTAAACAGTTGAAAGAAGCTGGTAATGAACGAATCTACAACTATATAGAAAAGCATCCGCATGCACAATATGTTGACGACTGCAGCAATATCTGGTCCATCCCCTGCGATATTGCCCTGCCATGTGCAACCCAAAATGAAATTGACGGTGAAACGGCGAAGTTACTTGCCAAAAATGGCGTCAAAGCCGTTTGTGAAGGAGCCAACATGCCATCCGATTTGGAAGCAATTGACGTTTTCCTTAACAGTGACATCCTCTTCGCACCGGCAAAGGCTGTCAATGCTGGCGGTGTAGCTGTATCTGCGCTGGAAATGGCGCAAAACAGCGGTAAACTGTCCTGGCCATTTGAGGAAGTGGACGCTCAACTGCATGAAATCATGAAGGCCATTTACCAAAATTGCCAGCAAGCTGCAAAGAATTACGGTCACCCAGGTAATCTGGCAGCCGGAGCTAACATTGCAGGATTCATCCGGGTGGCAGACGCTATGATGGAACAGGGAATTATTTAAACAACCCCTGGCCGGGCGGCGACTTCATATGTTCGCTGACCGGGCATGCTCCCCTTTGATGGACCTCTGGCCCGCCAAGTTATGATGTGTACTTCTCAAGTTCGATCTTCAGCACAGGTGAACAGCAGCGCCACAAACCCCATTATACTGTTCTAGCCTGCACATACGTTACACAAAGTCAACGTTAAATATTGCCACACTCCCTTCCTGTATGATTGGCTTTAACCAGGCCAATCTAAAGACAGGAGGGATAATAATGGGTTTCCAGTTCTTGACCATTGAAGAGTTCCATGAACTATTGCAGCAATGGAATGGGGAGACGATTAAGATTTCTAAGCATGAAATCGACGATCTTGATGAAATACAGATGACACTGCAGAACATTTCCTATGACCGGAACACCAGACGAATGGATGATTACGAACCAATGCACGCACTGCAGCTGAACGGCGATGGAACGATGGAAACAGATGCAAATAATCCCCAGGAGCTTCCTTCATCATTATATGAAATCCCACTGGAAGACAATTCCTTATATGAATTCGACGGACATCAGTTTTTAGTAAGCACTTCGCGTGGTGTGTATAAGATTGAACGGGAATAAGTCCTGTTTTAAAAGCATGAGCGGGGTACAACCCCCGCTCCAATAAGTTAAACACTACACTATACTTTAACCTGAATTAAAACCAACTGTACAATCAATCTTATCTGGCTAAACCCCAAAACGCTTCATGTCTTCTGAGATTGCTGCAGCGTTTTTTCTGTTTTATAGCGGGAGTATAAGCATTTAGTTTCCTAATGAGGGAACGGGAACAATGAGTTCCAAGTTACCTTCGCCCATTTTCGCTTTATAGTCCTCAAAGGCTATATAAAAGTCTTCCGGTGGTGTCCCAGCGATTGTGGTGAATTCCCCGTTTTCATACGTTACAAAATAACTTTTTTTTAGGTCTACGTTTTCCTTTAGAAACAACTGTTTGAATTCATCCATTTCCTTGTCTGATAAAGGTCTGTTCAGGATGGTGCGCCCATCGTCATCAGTTTCTTCATCTTTACTGACTACGAAAACCATACCGTATCCTTCGTGCTCCGTCTCGTTATAAACTGGATTGTTACCATCAAAGTAATCAATGGTTCTGTAAAATGAATAGCCGCAGCGGAAGCACCAGATAAACTTTTCACCAGTTTTATAATAATCATCTTCTGTTGCACAGCAGCCACAGTGTGGACATGCAATTCCTGAGTAGATAGATGCCATTGAATCCTCTCCCTTTCATTGATCTGTTTAATTTTTAAATGAATTTTGTTGCAGAAATGAATGAAAAACGGTCTTACACGCAGGGTTCTCATGGAGAGATGTGAATCTAAGGTTGATGGTGCTGCCATTGAAGAAGACATGAAGAAAATTTTAGAGGTTGACTATAGTTTAGGACAATTCTAAAAAATGTCAAGGAAATTTGTACAAATTATCAATATAATGTTGATGGATTCGTTTTAATGGTATTAACGAAATAGCTGCAGTGCCCACCCTGGCTTAGACAGCACTTGATGCAAAGAAGCCCCCGCATATGTGGCGGAGGCTCAAACGGTAGCTTCTTGTTTTTGGAAGAATGACTTTAGGGCGTGGTAGACATCCTGTTTACCTTTCAAAATATAGTGACGAAATTTTGGATTTTCAAATTCTTTATAGGTACGCATCAAGGTGGACTGGCGATTATACATGTTCACTTCAGCATAACCAAACATGTTCGACTGTGCCATGATATCATTCACCAAGCTAATGCACTTCGGATTGTCCGATGTGATGTTTTCGCCGTCCGAAAAATGAAACGGATAAATATTATAGCTGGAAGGGTGGTATTTATCGGCAATCAGCTCCAATGCTTTTTCATAAGCGGATGAGCAAATTGTTCCACCGCTTTCCCCTTTCGCGAAAAATGCTTCTTCCGAGACGACTTTTGCTTCGGTATGATGGGCAATAAAAACAATTTCAACATGTTCATATTTCGAACGCAAAAATTTCATCATCCAGAAAAAGAAACTCCGGGCCAGATACTTTTCCATGTTCCCCATAGATGCACTTGTATCCATCATAGCAAGGATGACAGCTTTTGACTCTGGCTTTGTTACGTCATTCCATGTTTTAAAACGGAGGTCATCGTTATAAATGGGGGCGATTTGTGTTTTTCCCTCCATGGCATTGCGCTTCAGAGCTGTTAAAATGGTTCGTTTTTTATCCACATTCCCCATCAATCCTTTTTTGCGAACATCGTTGAACTCTGTTTTTTCCGTTGTAACCTCCACTTCATCTTTTTGCTGCAGGTTGGGCAGTTCCATCTCATCAAACAGTGCGTCTTCCAGTTCTGCCATCGAGACTTCGGCTTCATAATAGTCACTGCCAGGCTGATCTCCAGCCTGTTTTCCACCGCCTGACCCACTTTGGCCCTGTTTATCGCCATTTGGATCACGCGCAATGACGTCACCTACTTCACTGTCACCATCCCCCTGTCCCACTTGTTTCGATTTATTATGATTGTAGCGGATTTTGTATTCATCCAATGATCGGATCGGTATTTTGACAACATCACGACCGTTAGACATGATAATATTTTCTTCGCTAATTAAGTCAGGCAAGTTATTCTTAATGGCATCCTTTATTTTTTCCTTATGGCGCTCTTGATCCTGATGCCCTTTGCGGTGGAGGGACCAATCTTCCCGGGAAACGGTGTAACTTCTATTATTCTCGTGCACATTCTTCCCTCCTCATCCTTTTATTCAGTTTATGCACTCGCAAGCAAACAAGTTATCAATCGAAAATTCAGAAAATAATTGTTAGAAAAAAATAACAAGAGCCGATAATGCATCAGTCTTGTTATTTTTTCTATCCTGGTAAATAATCATCGATTAAGCAGGCTGCCTACATAGCGCAGCAGTTCATTAGCAGATACGGAGTTGTAGCCATATTCATCAATCAGACGGGCAATGACTTCATTGATTTTCTTCAGTTGCGATTCATCCGGCGTCTGGGATGAGGTGGTAATTTTCACGATGTCTTTCAAATCAGCGAACAGTTTATTCTGGATAGCTTCGCGCAGGCGCTCGTGGGAACTGTAATCAAAGCGCTTCCCTTTGCGTGCGTAGGCAGAGATACGGATGAGTATTTCTTCTCTGAATGCTTTTTTCGCATTTTCAGAGATGCCAATTTGTTCCTCTATCGAACGCATCAGCTTTTCATCCGGATTCATTTCTTCCCCTGTTAGCGGATCATGCAACTTGGTCTTATTACAGTACGCTTCCACATTATCCAAGTAATTGTCTAACAGTGTTTTGGCTGATTCTTCATAGGAGTAAACAAATGCCTTCTGTACTTCTTTTTTGGCAATGTCATCGTACTCCCGTCTCGCCACGGAAATATAGTTCAAATATGTTTCTTTATCGTCATTAGAAATCGATGGATGCTGTTCAAGGCCTTCTTTTAGCGACCGCAACACATCCAGTGCGTTAATCGATGGAACTTCTTTGCGGATCATCGCGGACGATATGCGGTTAATGACATAGCGGGGGTCAATCCCGTTCATTCCTTCATCCGGGTATTCCTTCTTCAGTTCCTCGACATCAACCTGGTTATACCCCTCTACACTATCTCCGTCATACAGGCGCATCTTTTTGACGAGATCCATACTTTGTTTTTTCGACTCTTCCAGCCTTGTTAAAATAGAAAAGATTGCTGCTACCCTTAGTGCATGCGGAGCAATGTGTACATGCGCCATATCACTTTCACGAATCATCTTTTCATAAATTCGCTCTTCCTCACTCACCTTTAAGTTGTACGGGATTGGCATGACGATAATCCGTGACTGCAGTGCTTCATTCTTCTGGTTGGAAATAAAGGAGCGATACTCGGCTTCGTTCGTATGCGCAACAATGAGTTCATCCGCACTGATCAGCGCAAACCGGCCGGCCTTGAAATTGCCTTCCTGGGTAAGGGACAATAAATGCCATAGAAACTTTTCATCACACTTAAGCATTTCCTGAAATTCCATCATGCCACGGTTGGCTTTGTTCAGCTCGCCATCGAAGCGGTAGGCACGCGGATCGGATTCAGAACCATATTCTGCGATTGTTGAAAAATCAATGCTGCCGGTCAAATCGGCAATATCCTGTGATTTTGGATCGGATGGGCTGAATGTCCCGATGCCCACGCGGTTATCCTCGGACAGAAAGATACGTTCAACCTTCACATCCTCAATGCGTCCACCATATTCCTTTTCCAGCCGCATGGCATTCAATGGTGACAGACTGCCTTCAATACGAATTCCATACTCATCATAAAAATCATCACGCAAATGCTGCGGAATGAGGTGTAAGGGATCCTCATGCATTGGACAGCCTTTAATTGCATACACAGCACCCTCGTCTGTCCGGGAGTATTGTTCCAGGCCTCGTTTCAGCATCGTCACAATGGTGGATTTCCCACCGCTCACCGGACCCATCAAGAGCAAAATCCGTTTGCGGACATCAAGCCGTTTGGCCGCTGGATGAAAATATTCTTCCACCAGCCGCTCGATTGTATCTTCCAGACCAAAAATTTCGTCTCCAAAAAAGTCATACATCTTTTTTCCGTCTCGTTCGGTTAAACCCGAGCTTTTTATCATATTATACACACGCGAATGCGCTGTCTGGGCCACTTCTGGCCGTTCTTTGACGATTTCAAGATATTCTGCAAATGTGCCTTCCCACTTTAACTGTTCTTCCTCTTCACGGTGACGTTTCACCTTATTAAGAATATCCATGTTATTCCCCCATCCAGGAACAGTTTCTATAGCCTATGCAAGCCATGCTATGAAAATGCCCGTTCATGAGGAAACAAACGATGCCTGTCACACATTTTTTGCTCATAATTCTGTGCTTTTGAAGGAAAGCTATGGAATGAAAGGGGTTATACATCATTTTTTTCACCAACATATAAAGGATGGATTACATGAAAGTAGCGGAATTACTCGTTAAATGCCTGGAGCAGGAAGGCGTTGAATACGTTTTTGGTGTTCCAGGAGAAGAAAACATTGACCTAATGGACGCGCTCTATAACTCAACGATTGATTTCATCGTCACTCGTCATGAAACGAGTGCAGCATTCATGGCCGGCACATATGGCAGGCTCACCGGCAAGCCTGGCGTCTGTCTGGCCACACTGGGACCGGGTGCGACCAACCTGATGACCGGGGTCGCCAATGCCAACATGGATCATGCGCCGCTTGTTGCTATTACCGGGCAAGCGGGGCTGGAACGCCAGCACAAAGTTTCCCATCAGTATTATGATCTGATTAACATGTATGAACCGGTTACCAAGTGGAATGCGCAGATTAAATCGGCTTCCATCACCCCGGAAGTCGTCCGAAAGGCCTTTCAGGTTGCCGGGCAGACAAAATGGGGGGCAACCCATATTGACCTGCCAGAGGACATTGCCAGCATGGAAGTGGACGGAAAACCACTTACCATATCCAACAGACCGCATACAGAGGCAAGGGAGGATATCATTGAACAGGCTGCGGACATGATCAAACAAGCCGAAAACCCTCTCATTCTTGCCGGAAATGGCATTGCCAGACAACAGGCAGTAGAAGAAATGCGAACATTTGTCAATAAAACCCAAATCCCTGTTGTGCATTCCTTTATGGGGAAGGGTACGGTTCCGTGGACCAATGACCTGAGCCTTCTGACAGCTGGAATAGGCGGCAAGGATTATATCACATGCGGTTTTGATACCTCTGATTTAATTATCACCATTGGATTTGATATGGCTGAATATCCGCCAAAAAACTGGAATCCTGAAGGGGCTACACCCATTATCCATATCGACTCCGAAGAAGCGGAAACCGATGAAAATTACCCCGTTGCCTTGAATGTGCTCGGCGACATGAAAGCTAATCTGGGCCAATTAACGGAAACAGTCGGAACACAGGAGCGCGACAGCAGCTGGGCGGCCAATGTCCGCAAACAAGCTATCGATGAATTCCAATCGTTTCGGACGAATGACCATTTTCCGGTCAAGCCACAAAAAATCATCGCCGATTTGCGTTCCGTACTAGGGGAGAAGGACATTTCCATATCCGACGTCGGGGCGCACAAAATGTGGATGGCCCGCATGTATCATTGTCATGAACCAAACACATGCCTTATTTCGAACGGACTCGCTTCTATGGGTGTTGCTGTCCCAAGCGCTATCGGCGCTAAAATGGCAAACCCTGATCGAAATGTCGTTGCCGTTTGTGGAGACGGTTCATTTCAGATGACTGGTGCGGAACTGGAAACAGCGAAGCGTCTGAACTTGCCGATCATCGTACTGATGTGGCGGGACAATGGCTACGGCCTGATTGAATGGCATCAGTTAAAAGAATTCGGTCAGGCTTCCTATATCAAATTTGGCAACCCGGATTATCAGCAACTGGCAGCATCATACGGTTTTGAAGCGATGACTATTCAATCCGCCAAAGAATTAAAGCCGGCACTGGAAAAAGCTATCAGCCTGAACAAACCAGTCTTTATCGATTGTCCAGTCGATTATAGCGAAAATATGAAATTGACCGAGAAACTCGGAGATATCATTTGTTAGCATTCGGAAAGGATGATACACCATGATCGGCTCCATCATTAATGGCCAGGAGTATAACGACAGCCAGAATACAATGGATGTACGAAACCCGTACACAGGGGAAACAGAAGCAGAGATTGCCTTGGCTGACAAAACGGAATTTGAACAAGCGGTCACCAATTCCTTTGATACATTTCACAATACAATGAAGGATATGCCAGCACATGAGCGCTCGGATATTTTGCGAAAAACCGCAGATCTGATGGAAGAAAGAGCAGAAGCATTCGCGGAAATCGTTACCAAGGAAGCAGGCAAACCGATTACGTTCAGCCAGGGGGAAGTGCAACGCGCTATCCAGGTGCTGCGCTTTGCCTCAGAAGAAGCGAAGCATATCAGCGGCGAAGTGATACCGATGGATGCAGCACTCGACGGGGACGGCCGCCTGGGGCTTGTCAAAAATATCCCGCTGGGTGTTGTCGCAGCGATTACCCCGTTCAACTTTCCGCTGAATTTATCGTTGCATAAAATAGCTCCGGCGATTGCTGCCGGTAATACGGTTATTTTTAAACCAGCGGAAAAAACTCCCATATCCGCATACAAGCTCGTCCAATTATTTCAAGAAGCAGGCATTCCCGACGGTGCATTGAATCTGTTGATGGGAACTGGTGACATCGGCGAGGCGTTGGTCAATAGTGATAAAGTGCATAAAGTTTCGTTTACCGGCAGTCTTCCCGTTGGCCGCTCCATTAGAGAATCAGCTGGTTTCAAGAAAGTAACGCTGGAACTCGGGTCAAATTCACCGAATATTATTTTCGACGATGCCAACATCAACGAGGCGGTTGATCTTTTAGTAAAAGGCTCGTTTGCTTTTTCCGGACAAGTGTGCATATCTGCACAGCGCATCTATGTACAGAAGTCTGTTTACGACCAGTTCCTCGAAAAGTTTATTGAAAAAACAAAAGGACTGAAAGTGGGTAATCCAGAAGAAGCAGACACTGATATCGGACCAATGATTGATGAAAAAGAAGCAAAACGTGCCAAGCAATGGATTGACGATGCCGTCGATAACGGGGCCAAGATTGAGGCAGGGGGCAACCGGGAAGGAACCGTATTAAGACCGGCTATCATGACAAACGTCAAAAGCAACATGAAAATTATTGCTGAAGAAGTATTTGCACCGATTGTGTCGGTCATTCCGTTTGATAGTGAAAAAGACGCCGTCGCCTACTCCAACGATTCCAGCTACGGTTTGCAGGCAGGTGTCTTTACAAAAGATTTGGACCGGGCATTAAGAGTTGCTGATCAGCTCGAAATGGGCGGTGTCTGGATCAACGAAATCTCAACCTACCGTCAAGACAACCATCCATACGGTGGTGTCAAGCAGAGCGGCATCGGCAAAGAGGGTGTCAAATATGCCGTTGAGGGCATGACCGAGAAGAAGTTTATCGGGTTTAAACTGAAGGATAAGGAATTGGAGAATAAATAATGAAAGGCTACTTTTCCAAATTCTTAATGAAAAAAGCTTGAGGCTAGTCGCCTCAAGCTTTTTCTGTAGGACTATGAAACGGCTGATTACCCGGTTATAGGTTATCAAAAAACAAGCGGATCACGTCAGCTCCGCCTATAAAGGTGCCAATGGAACTGCCGATATTTGCCAGAACAACGATCAGCAGGATGCGCGTAACTTTGTTATTCCAGAACCCCTTTACATGGTGAACATCCTCTGCTAATTGTTCAAAGTCACCTACATTCGGCTTACGAACAAGTGTCTGGACAAGGCCGGCAAACCAGCCCGCGGCAATCAGTGGATTCAGCGACGACAATGGGGCTGCAAGAAAGGCTGTTAAAATGGTTAGTGGGTGCCCAAGTGCAATGGCTGTCCCAATGGCGGACAGGCTTCCGTTCCATAAAATCCAGCTGACGGTCTGCTGCCATCCCGCTGCTGGGTTTGTCCAAAAAGTGTAGGCAATCACAGACAAAATAAGAATCGGTATTGCCCAGGCAATGATTTTCGGAACTTTTGATTTGGGTGGGCGTTTTTGCAGCCGCTCCAAATCATGCTCGGTATTTATCTCTTTTTTAATTCCTGGGACGTGTGCCGCCCCTAGCACTGCAACAATCTTATCGCCCGGTGCTTCCTTGATTTTTTGGGCAAGATATTGGTCCCGTTCGTCAATAAGCGGTTTCTTCAGCCGTGGAAAGTGCTCGGTGAACTCCTCCAGCATGCTGTCCAGCATATCCTTCGATTTTAACTTCTCCAATTCTTCCTCAGTAATCGTCTCACGGCTGAAAATGCCGCCAATTACTTGCATTAAAAGCATCATTTTCCCTTTCAGGCCGATCGTTCCCCATATTCGAGAAAAGGTGATCTGAATATCCCTGTCAGCAAGAACCAGTTCAGCGCCCGCTTCGTCTGCCGATTCAATGCCCTGAATCATCTCCTGACCAGCATTGATGCCAAATTGCTTGGCCATCCGTTTCTGAAAAGAAGAAATAGCCAAATTCATTAACAGCAATGTGGCTTTTTTTTCTCTGATCACTTGGAATATGTCCATTTCCTTCCATTTACTGCCTTCTGTTACTGACTTATATCGTTGCTTGTCCAGCTCAATGCAGACAGCATCCGGCTGTTCACTTGCAATCACTTCTTTAACCTGTTCGGCACTATGTTTGGAAACATGGGCTGTGCCAATCAAAATATATTCTTTTCCATCCTGGTGAATCCGTGTAATATTTTCTTCGTCCATAACGACTCTCCTATTGTGTATCGGCGTATCCGCCACCACGGTTATACATTCGCCTTCACCGCTCCAGCTCAATCAGTGTAACCCTGAGCATGGGGCATTTTTAGTTTCGGGATTTCCATTATACATTAGAAAACTTGGCTTGTCGTCTATCCTTCATAGAAAGGCCTCCGTTGTGTGCCTTGATAAAGAACTGCACGTTCATAAAAAAAGCCTGGTACTCAACCAGACTCCCTTCTCAAGCCATCCATTGCGGTGGTGTATTTCTATCCCAATAAACTTCGCCGATATCGTGATGGTTCTGAAACCCATCACTCCTTACATGGTAATGGAAGTTAAACCAGTACCCTTCCTGCGGGCGCAGGTCCCGCCTGACATGGAACTTGGCAACGACCTTGTCTGTCCGTTCATCACAGATATTAAAAATACGCTCACCAGTTCCATCGGCTGGCTCTCCGGCAATACTGACATATGAAACGTCAGCGGGGTCGACGTTAGCCAAAATCAATTCAATGGATTGTTCCATTTTTGGGAAAATCACGGTCTGGAAATCATCTTCAATCTTAGGTGCAATCCGCGGCCCCATTTTGTAAAGCACCTGCTCTTTTGCCCGCTCAGCAAGAAAAGCAGAGGTGTCATCAGTTGGTTCCTCGACTTCTGTCTCCGGTTCAGGCTCAGCGGCCGGCGTCATTCCTTCCTCTTCAATGGCTCCCATTTTTTCCGGCAAATCAGGCCCAGCAGTCTCCTTGCTCTGCTCAGCTTCTACATCAATATCGAAATCCGGGATATATATTCCCAGTGTTATAACGGCAATAAGTGCTACAGCTATTTTTCGCATCCAAAGCTTCATTGTGGATGTCCCCTTTACGAATCAATAAAGCAATCTGTACCAAAAATTTTACCATTTATCAAATAAATGTGCTAGACTATTTTGGGCATGTAACGAAAATGAAATATGATTTACACATTTATTCTGCATGCCGTCAGCTTCTGACATAGCTGTTATATCCCAAATCTATTCTAAAAACCTATTTCGTATTTCAGGGGATGGAAGCATACAACTATCCTTTTTCCCGAACCATTTATACCGATTTTTCGCAACGATGCCGTAAACATAATCACGTAACCATTTTGGGATAATTAACAAGCAATAGAATATCTTCCATACACCTGTCAGCTTCTTACAAATCCGCAACACTGCTGATGATTTAAAGTAACATTTATTATTTTTAATAAGAATAAGACTGTTTATACTATCAGGAACATTAAAATTTCTTATTATCTTTTGCCCTGCATCACTTTGAATGGCTGCAAATTTAAATATAGCCTTCTTATCTTTCTTAATTATAAATTGGATGCTATGATCACAAAAATTACATTCCCCATCAAATAAAATGATGTTATTCACACGCATCCCCCTCATTCTTTTTAACGTTGTTAGTACAATTCATCACAAACTCTGTTTAATTTTAACATAGGATTCTAATATTAAGCCCGTTTATTAGCTTTTAGATAAGAAAAGCGCAAGTGCCTTGCTCACCCCCGAAAAGCTTAAGCAAGAATTCGCAGTGTTGGTAAATTCATTCCGCGGTTCTTGTTTTTTTATGATAAAATGTCCTTTAATTACGAAGAGGGTGTGATACTGTGTTTCTATTCCAAATTGATGATGAACTCGCGTTAAAGCATCTGGAATTGCAGGATGCGAATAGGTTATTCCAGTTGACAGACCAATCAAGAGACCATCTCCGCCCCTGGCTGACGTGGGTCGATCAAATAAAAACAGCGGAAGATTCAAAATCCTTTATTCAAAACAGTCTAAAACACTTTGCCAATCGGAACGGGCTGACAACAGGCATCCTATATAAAGGAGGGCTTGCCGGAGTTATTGGGTTCAATAGCCTGGACTGGAAAAACGGTATTGGTCATATCGGCTATTGGCTAGGAGCCGCTTATCAGGGGAATGGGATTATGACGCGTGCTGCCAGTGCATTAATTGACTATGGCATCTATGCTTTGGAGTTAAACCGTGTTGAAATCCGTGCGGCCGTTGACAACAGGAAAAGCCGGGCTATTCCGGAACGGCTCGGTTTTGTGCAGGAAGGGCAAATTCGCCAGGCGGAACGATTGCACGATGTTTATGCAGATCATGCTGTATATGGAATGCTGGCAGCTGAATGGAAGCAGCATCAGCAACACCACTTACCAACAAATCAACTCGCGTTTGAAAAAATGTAAAAGGCGGGCGGATATGGCATCGCCCGCAAGTAGTCACTTGTCAGCTTTTTCATATAGCTCATCAAAATACTTTACCATTTCAAAGTCCAAATCGGTCAGCCCTTTCATCTGCCATGACGAGATCTTCAGGGTAACCACTTTGTAGTCAATCGAAATGAATGGATGATGTTGCTTACGCTCGGCATACTTCGCAATCTGATCGACAAAGCGAACACCATTCAAAAAGTCTTTGAAACGATAGCGCCGTTCAATCCATTTTTCATCAAGCCGTTTCCATTCGGGCAAGTTTTCCAATTCCTTTTCAATCTGCTCTTCATTTAGCCGTTCCATGCTTGTCGCCTCCTTGACAGATTCAATGGTTACTTCCAGTGTAACAGATACTGCACTTATATACAGCAAACCAACATGCTATCCACAATATATCCACAGATTTTTGTGGATAAGTGGCTTCCAGCGGCTCGTCATGTGTATACCTTCCTCATCACGACCATTTTGCGTGACAATTATCATTCTGCCTGCGTTTTTTTATTGTAAAATCCTCCTCCCCACCAATAGACACCCTAAAAATTTCTCTCGACAATCTGCAAGGTTGTCCGAAACTGTACATATACATGTATATATCATCACAATGGAGGGGGGTGACTTATTTGCAGCGTATGCATCTAATAAAATGGCTCTGTTATGCAGTTGGCTATGTCTTTCTTATATCCGGGATTCTAAAACTGACCACCAATGACTTCAAAGTTGCTTTCATGAACCTGGGGCTGCCATTTCCGGATACCATTCTTTTTCTTGTTGCTGTCTCAGAAATTGCCTGCAGTGTACTCATTATTGCAAGAATATATGTGAAACAAGCATCCGGCCTGCTTATTTTTATTATCCTTTGTGCCATTTATTTGACCAAATTGCCTGTTCTGATAAATCAGGGATTACTGAGGTTCGCCTTTGAAGCCCGACTGGATATCGTAATGCTTATTCTGCTTCTTGTTCTTTGGCAGCACAAACCCGGCAAATAGCCTTCTTTCTTAAACATAGCATTATTCGGTCACATTTATCCACAATGTTATCCACATATGCACAAGTGTTCGCGCTTATTTTGTTGTGGAATACGTGTTCTATACGATATATTGATATCTATCTACATTCTGTGGATGAACTGTTGATACACATTTCCGGTACAAGTCCAGAAAAGGCAAATTCTTTATTTTTATTTCGCTGGCGTTGTAAGCCCATTATATTAACAAGAAAAATCCGAACTGATTTAAGAAAAACGTTCTTTCATCATTCGGATTTTTGTTGCCTCTATTCTTTTGTCCCAGCCTTATCGCTGTCTGGCCAATTCTATTGTCGCTTCTTGACGCTCTCCATTTCGGTAAAATGTTACCTTTAGAGAGTCACCAACTTCCTTTTCCTGATACAGAATCTTGCGCAGATCAATCATGTTCATTACCTCTTTCCCATCAATTGCAGTAATGACATCAAGTCGTTTCATGCCCGCACGGTCTGCTGGAGAAAGAGACTCCACACTCCAGACGTAAACACCGCCTTCCACACTGTCGGGAAGATTTAGTGTTCTGTTCCATTCCGTTTTCGGCACTTCATCAAGTGAATATATTTCCACACCCATATACGGACGCTTGACCTGACCATTTTGTTCCAGCTGTTCCACAATTGGTCTGGCCGTATCCACCGGTATCGCGAAGCCAATTCCTTCGACCGCTTCTTCGTTAATTTTCATGGAATTTATACCAATGAGCTGGCCTTCAATATTGATGAGGGCACCGCCACTATTACCAGGATTAATTGCCGCATCGGTCTGGATAACCTCAGCCTGCCAATCCGCTCGTCCGTCCTGATTAAAATCTTGTGGAATGGTACGCTGTGTACCGCTGATCACGCCTTGTGTAACCGAACCGAGAAACTTTCCCAGCGGGTTCCCGATTGCAATAGCCGGTTCCCCGACTTTTATGTTGGCTGAAGCCCCCATGTCCATCGTTCCCTTTACATTGCTGCCGTTCATCCGTAATACTGCCAGATCGGAAAACAAATCACTGCCAAGAATCTCGGCCTCAACACGAGTATCATCGGATAAAATAACTTCGACCGCATCAGCTCCCTTAATCACATGATGGTTGGTAATTACATATGCATTGCCCTCGGTCTTCTTATAAATAACCCCGGATCCGGATCCAGCTTCGCGCTGATTGCCTTGCTGCCAAAAGTCGCCTTTGCGCTGAATGTTAATAACCCCGACAACGGCAGGTGATACGCTTTCCACAACATCGGTTATTTGTGACGTAACATTGACCGATACATAATTATTAGCATTTGAACCAGAATTTGACCCACTTGTTGCCTGATCAGATGAATGTTCTGTCCATGCATCTGGTAATATCTCTGACTCAAGCCCATTAGGTAGCACCACAAGAACAACTGCTATGCCAACAATAATTCCGATAAGTCCGGGCACAAACCAGTTGCGTTTTTGATGCTGTCCCTTGTAATCATCATCAAAATTAGCCATTTTCGTTTACCCCTTTATTGTAAAAGGTTTACCGTATCCGCACTGCCGTCAGCCACGTATCAACCCACGTCATATAAGGCTGTCGGTGTCTTCGGGTCCGTATCGCAAATATCCAACTCAATTCCCCGTTCCGTTAAAACATTGCTGACCGACATGCGTGCGAGATCTTTCATATTATTATCTTGGCTTAAATGGGCCAAATAAATACGTTTTGTCTGATTGCTGATGATGTCACAAAGAGCCAGACCACAATCCTCATTGGAAACATGACCATTATCGCCCAGAATTCGGCGTTTTACGTTCCATGGATAACGTCCCATACGTAACATCTCTACATCGTGATTAGCTTCAAATACATACGCATCTGCATCCTCCACCGTTTTTCGTATCCGTTCCGATACATATCCCAAATCCGTCACAAGGGCGACTTTTTTGCCATTATGATGAAACGTGAAAAACATTGGTTCAGCTGCATCGTGCGATACCCCAAATGATTCCACGTCCATATCACCGAATGTTTTTACCTCTTCCATGCCGAAATGAAATTTCTGCCCTGGTTCAATGGCCCCAATAGAATTCTCCATTGCCTTCCATGTTTTATCATTGGCATAGATAGGCAATTGGTATTTTCGTGCAATAATCCCAAGACCTTTAATATGGTCGCTGTGTTCATGCGTCACAAGGATGCCGGACAGTTCGGCAGGATTGATGTTAATTTCGCTGAACAGCCTGTCCATTTGTTTTCCGCTAAGCCCGGCATCGACGAGCAGTTTTTCACGGTTTGACTCGATATAAAAGGCATTTCCTGTACTTCCCGATGCCAAAACACTAAAACGCATTGTCATTTATCCTCACTCCGATTTATTATCAGATGATAATTTTTCATTCAAGTGGTTTTGTACGTAATCTCTGATGTCATTATCGTCTGGAAGTCTTTGTATATTTTCCAGCGTTGCTGATATAACATCGTTTAAGAATTCCATTTCATCATTTTTAATGGCAAGGTTTTCAAGTGCATTCACATAGAAGTTCTCATTTTCATTAACTGTAACAACCCACGTCGGGGCAAAAGACTGCTCCCCACTGGGAAGCGGTATTCTTCTATGAAAACCTAGCTTTACATCCGTTATTTCATCGCCTGGCCAAATTCTGTTGCCATCATACAAAACCTTTATCGCATCCATTGGTTCAATTAATGTCTTTTCTTCGGAAGGGGACTCAGCCTTCCCGAGCATTGTCTGTGTATAAAACATCATTTCGTTTTCATCATTAAGATAAATAATAATAACGCCATTTTGATTATAATAGATAGGATGGTCCTTTTTTTTCTGGAAAAAGATAAGCGTATTCATTGATTTATTCCATGACCCAAAGGTGTAATTCTCAGGCAGGAGAATCCTGCTTTTAATCAGTTCATTAATGGTATCATCACCAGCATTATCCGGGATACTGACTGGTTCCTTAAAACGGGATAGGATCAGCGTTTGATCCAGAACTTCCACCTCTTGATTTTCCAGCGCACTGAAATAATCCAGTTCCTTATTCGCAAACGTCCTTTTGCCTGCTGTAATATAGGATTCCTTTATCTCTTTCTCCGGCCATTCAGCACTGATTGTAATGTTTTCCGACTCGAGCTCCTGTTCCAGCGTTGTGCTGCCTGGACTTTCATATCCGAAATCTGATTCCTGCTGTTTATCAAAAAACATAAATAATAAATAAACATCAAGTGCTAGGAAGCAGAGGATAAACAGTGTCTTAATTTGTTTCCATTGCATCCTCAGCTCCCTCCTTTTTGGTTCATCATATCGTTGAATCTCATTTCCTGCCAACTGCCGCTGTACTTAATAAACCATGCCGGTTCGAGTGTGATTGCATCTGCATCGCTCTGATACGTCAAGTCGTACCCAACCCGAATGTCTTCCACATGTTCTGGTTTATACGTTTTATCATTCTTTAGAAAATAAATGACATCATTGCCTGATGGCAGCTTTGTCGACTCCTTGCCAAGCAGATTTTCCAGACTGAACAGCGGACGGTTATACAGGTTGGGCTGATTCAGTTCTTGAATTCTGTATTGCTGCTCAATCACCGATGCATAGTTACTCCCGTATACCGGATAGCCATCATAGAACAGCTGATAACGAATCGTATTGGCCGACTCAACGATATCCATCAAATTATATTCGTCCGTCCATCCCATATGATCGTTAATATTACTTTTGCTCAATTCCAGCAGTGCTTCCGGTTCCATCCGTTCAAAAGGGGATTGCAGCGGGTTCTGAAACTCCATGGTCCGCCTGTTCTGGTAGACCCGCATAATACCACGTGCACTGTCAGTAAAATACACTTCATTTTCGTTAAGCTGGTTTGGACTGACGATGTCCGGATTCCGGAATAATGCATTAACCATCTGATTAGAACTAATCTCTTGCACTGCAACTGATTTACTGGCCATTTCCATCTGGTATTTCGGTATATAAATAGGTGCCTGCGCCCCGTCAAAGCGCACATATTCTCTCAGCCCATCCAATGTCGTGAGTCGCTGCCATAGCTGATCGTATTTTTTGCTATTATTAACAACCGCCGTTGCCTGTTTATTACCATTCTGGGAAAGGAAAGTTAAATTCAGCGATGTAGCATCACTGTTAAACGTAATGAACAGCCGTTTAAAACTCCAGTCAGATAAATAAGGGTCCTCATTGAACGTAAATAAGCTTGTGAGCATCGTTACAGGAATAACATCCGGAAAAGTGATTTCTATCTGGCTGTTTTCCGATGGCCGGCCATTAGCTTCTCCCGTCCAAAAATCGTATAACACCCAGGTACGCATATCCTGATACAGAAATTTACTATCATTTGGACTGGAAAAACTGTAATAGTTCTGTCCATTTTGAAAAATGATCGACTTCGGCTCAATCAGACTTTGTATCGTTTCCTCATGCCCACCAAGGTCGACCCGATCCTCATACTGATCCTCCGGTAAATTTTCCACTTCCGGCTTATAATTCCACAGCCCAAATGAAAGCAGCAGGCTGAATCCGACGAGTATCCATAATAAAATTGATTTGACGGTTTCAAGCTGCATTATTGACCCCTCCGCTTCGTGTTCATTAGCGGGAGAGTAAAGAGAACGGTTGTCCCTTTACCTTCTTTGCTTTTCGCCCGTATGGTTCCATGATGGGCTTCGACAATCTCTTTGGCAATAGCCAGTCCAAGTCCAGTTCCGCCAAGCTTACGGGACCTTGCCTTATCCGCCCGGTAAAAGCGGTCAAAGATTTTATCGACTTTATCCCGAGGAATACCCATACCTTCGTCCGACACACTTACCAGCAGCTGGCCCTGCTGTTTCATTGCCCTGAACCGAATAGTGCCGCCTTCAGGAGAATATTTGATCGCATTGGAAATAACGTTATCAAGCACTTGGAACATTTTATCCTTGTCCATCCATACATCATACGTTCCATTTGGCAAATCACGCTTCAGTTCTATTTCATTAGTTACATTCATTTCAAACCGATCAATAACATGATGGAAGAAATCTATAAAATTTGTCCGTCCCTTTTTCAATTCATGATTCTGATTATCCATTCTGGACAACTGCAATAAATCATTCACCATGCGAATCATCCGCTCTGTTTCGTTTCTGGTAACATCAAGAAATTTCGGTGCAATTTCTTGATCCTTCCATGCACCATCCGACAATGCTTCAATATAACTCCGCATCGTGGTCAGTGGTGTCCGCAGTTCATGCGATACATTGGAAACGAATTCCCTGCGCTCCCGCTCAACCTTCTCTTGTTCGGTCACGTCACTGAGTACTGTAATAAATCCAGTGATATCATCTTCCTCATCAGACACCGTTGAAAACTTAGCTCGTATTAGGAAGATAGCCTCATCATCACTGAAATCAATAATCATTGATCCGTTATCAGGCAGCTCGGAAATATCAACTTCGTTCTCGTCAAGCTGCAGCACATCCAAAAGAAGGGAACCCTGTGCAGCCTCTGGATCTTTACCAAGCAGCTCGGCCGCCGCATCATTCAGCAGTGTAATAAAACCATTCCGGTCCGCTGCAATAACACCATCCGACATATTCGACAAGACACTGCTTAGCTTCCGTCGCTCCTCTTCAGTCAGTGCCCTGGAATGCTGCAGTTTTGCAGTTAAATTATTGAACGACTCTGCCAGCTGGCCAATCTCATCCTTTCCATACACATTTACTTGCCGGGAAAAATCCTCCCGTGCCATGGTCTGTGCCTGTTTGCGCATTTCCATGATTGGCTTCGTAATGGTACGAGCGACCAATATTCCGAGAAAGATAGAGACTGTAATGGCCAGTGCTGAACCCTGCATAAAGATTTGATTAATATTCTCCAGCTGGCTGTACACACCTTCTAATGATGCCTCAATATAAAGTGCACCCACCTGTGTTTCTTCATCATCAAAAATCGGTACCGCTCGCACATATACCAAATTACGCTCTGAATTGTACTGCTTTTTCTCTTCCTGACTGCCGTAAAGAACAGCATTGCGAACAATCTCGTTGGTCATCTTTTTCCCGATGTTTCGATTGCCCGTATTGTCGCTTGATGCAACAATTCTGCTCTGCATGTTGACAACCTGAATATTATGAATGTCTTCCGTATCATTCACGGTGACGATATCCTGTACTTCCTGGTAAAGTGTTGGCCCATTGCCATCTTCAGGCCGGTCTTTGCTGAACGCCTGCGTAAGGTTGACTTTAAGAATTTCCACACTCGCATTAATCGACTGTTCAAAGTTGTCATTCAGCTCTGTTTCCAGCCCTCGTGCAAAATACGCACTGATTAATTGGGTGGAAATCAGCAGAAGCAAAATGAAAATAATGATGAATTTCAGTTGTATCGAGCGAAAAAAGCCTACTTTATTCATGACCCTTGTTTACTCCTGTTCGGGGTTGCGCAAATAGTAGCCGACTCCACGGCGAGTAACAATCCACGTTGGGTTGCTCGGGTTTTCTTCAATTTTTTCGCGAAGGCGGCGAACCGTCACATCGACCGTCCGTACGTCACCAAAGTAATCGTAACCCCATACTGTTTCAAGTAAATGTTCACGTGTCATCACTTGACCGATATGACGAGCCAGGTAATGAAGCAATTCAAACTCACGGTGGGTTAGCTCGACATGCTCCCCATCCCGTGTGACGGCATATGCATCAGGTTGAATTTCCAGTCTGCCAATCCTAATATTTTTCGTTGTTTGGACACCGTCATCCGGAGCCTGCTGCTGTCTGCGCAAATTCGCTTTCACCCGGGCAATCAGCTCCCGATTACTGAATGGCTTCGTCACATAGTCATCCGCACCAAGCTCCAGGCCGAGCACTTTATCAATTTCGGCATCTTTCGCCGTTAACATGATGATTGGCATCGAATGCGTTTTGCGAATTTCCCGGCAGACTTCATTCCCATCCTTGTTCGGCAGCATAATATCTAAGAGGATAAGTTCCGGATCTTCCTCCTTGGCTAGCTGAATTGCTTCGTCACCTTCATACGCTACGAGTACTTCATAGCCTTCTTTATCTAAATTAAATTTTAAAATATCTGCTATTGGCTGTTCATCGTCGACAACTAAAATTTTTTGACTCATCAGCGTCACTTCCTTTTCAAAAAGGTTCTTCTTCATATTGGTGGGTAGGGATGTAAACCCAGTATTATTTATTCATCTTGTCTTTTATTGATTCTATTCCCCATTCTATCGCACTTTATTTAAAATGTCTTATGTTAGAGGCAAAAATTACGGGGGGAACGCACAAACGAAGTGGAAAATGCCGTGTGAATAAAAAGACTGACCCATGTCATGCGATATGAGTCAGTCGTAGATTTGTATTTAAAGGCTACTTCCTTTGAAAAACGTTTTAAAAATACTTCTGCGGGTTTTGCAGGGATCCGTGTTTATATACTTCAAAATGCAGATGGAGGCCTGTTGAGTTTCCTGTTGTTCCCATAACCCCGATTTTTCGGCCTTTTTCTATTGTTTGGCCAGGGCTGACATTGATGGATGCGAGGTGTGCATAAACGGTGCGCACCCCATTGTTATGATCAATCACAATTTTATTGCCATAACCACTGCTGTCCCAGCCGGCAGAAACAACGGTACCGTTATCGGCGGCAACGATGGAGCGACTGCTTGGTCCGGCAATGTCCATGCCTTTATGCATTGATCCCCAGCGCATGCCCATACCGCTGGAAACATAGCCACCGACAGCTGGCCAGCTCAGGTTGCCTGTTCCGCGAGACGGGACAACCTTTGTTCCTTTAACAATAATCTTCTGCACTGGTTCTCTCGTAATTTTTTCGTCAACAGTATTCCTGTCGGTAACATGGTCATTATGTGTCTCCAGTGTATAATGAACAATTTTCTCTCCTTCCGAACCTTGCTGTCTTACTTTCTGTTCCCCTTTATAAAGGTCGTCGGATTCAATAACCTTCGTTTCATAATCAATCGTTTCTTTCGCCTTTGTTTCCTTTTTGACAATTACATCGACAAATGGCTGGTAATCAGTCACATGAATTTCCTGGCCAATTTGCAAAACCGAGGTTTCTTTGAGCCCGTCATTTAAATCCAGCAATTGATCAAGCGTTAAATCATAGTTTTCAGCGATCTCAACCAATGCTTCTCCTTCGCGGACCTTATGCACCTCATCAGCCAGTGTGCCTTTTTCAAGCTTTTTGAGACCTTGCTCTTTCGTCAAAATATTGGATGGCGCCGCTTTTCCTTCTTCCAGTGAAACATTTTCTGATAGTGTTACGTCTGTAATAATAGACTCTCCGGTATCCAAATCATCGCTGTCCTGTTTCTTATTCACGAGTGTTTCCATGTCATAACCGTCTTTGTCGTCTTCCTGTTCCTTACTTGTGAGTTTGTCGAGAACATCCATATCGACAAATTTAGCTTTATAAGCTTTCAGCGCTTGTTTAGCGATTTTTTCATCTTTAAAATAGCCAACTTGGCTGTCCCCAATTTTCAATTCTATCGCTTCCGCTTTGACGGAAAGCTTGTCTTTCAAATAGGAACTTACGCCACTGTTATCATAGGATGGATTGAACACGCGTTCCGGAACGATGGAGACATCCTCACCGATACGCAGCGATAAATCCTTAAAATCCGATTCTTTCTTTTCAACTTTGGCCTTCATAATGTTCTGGATGGCTTCTTTATCATTTACTTTGCCAACATGTTTGCTATCAACGTAAACGTGGTATATTTTTTCCAGCGCCCCGTCGCCTTCTGCTGCATATGCTGTGGTGAATGTCAGTGACAGCCCTAAGCACGTCATAACTGCAATTTTGGCCAGCATATGCAGCTTGTATGAAGGACGGCGGGGCTGTTTTTTCCGTTTCAACAATGCTGTACTCCCCTTTTTGCCAACGCGATATATGTATTTTTTTGAAAAATCTTCTGTATCCCCTCTAATAATCTACCATAATTTCACTGGTGGAAAAATAGTGTAAGTACAATTGTAAATGAATTGTATTATAGATTACATTTTTTTACATATTTAGAGCATTTTTGCGTGCTGGCATGCATTGAAAAGCATGACTTTTAGTATTTAAACGAAAAATGAGTGCCTTTTTGTTACACGTTTGTTACAAATAATGACAAAGTTGTAATGAATGCATGCAAAAACCCCTAAACCAACAGGCTTAGGGGCTCTTTATCACAGATTTCTATACGTTTTAGCTATAAACACTGCGGACAACATTCGTCTGTAATCGATCCGGGCCGACGGAGAAAATTGATAATTGAATACCGGTTAGCTGTGCAATTCGTTCCAGATAATGTCTGGCATTAGCCGGCAGGTCATGAATGGAGCGAACATCGGTAATATCCTCTGTCCAGCCTGGCATTTCCTCATAAACCGGTTCACACTCAGCGAGCACACCCAGATTGGCCGGGAATTCATGCATCAGTTCACCTTTATACTTATAGGCCACACAGATTTTCAACGTGTCAATTCCTGTCAGAACATCCAATGAGTTTAATGATAAATCCGTCAAACCACTCACACGCTGGGCATGGCGGACGACGACACTGTCAAACCAGCCAACACGGCGCGGACGTCCAGTGGTTGTGCCGTACTCCTTGCCGGTTTCCCGAATTTGGTCACCGGTTGCATCGGTTAATTCTGTCGGAAAAGGTCCATCTCCGACGCGAGTGGTGTATGCCTTAGAAACGCCAACAACATGATCAATTTTTGACGGACCGACACCAGAGCCAATCGTGACACCGCCAGCAATTGGGTTGGACGATGTTACGAATGGGTAGGTACCCTGGTCAATATCGAGCATTACACCCTGCGCACCCTCAAACAGGACACGGCGTCCCTTATCAAGTGCATCATTCAGCACGACCGACGTATCACAGACAAACTTAGCCATTTGCTGTCCGTATTCATAGTATTCTTCCAGTATATCTTCCACCTGCATTGGTTCGGTCTCGTAAATTTTTTCGAATAAACGATTTTTCTCTTTCAAATTCTGTTCAAGCTTGGCACGGAAGACGTCCTTGTCCAGGAGATCGGCAATACGGATGCCCATGCGTGCAGCCTTGTCCATGTAGGCCGGGCCGATGCCTTTTTTCGTTGTACCAATCTTGTCGTTCCCTTTATCTTCTTCCTGCAGTGCGTCCAATTTAAGGTGATACGGCAAAATGACATGTGCACGGTTGCTGATACGCAAATTGTCCGCTGCTATTCCATTGTCATGCAAGTACGCCATCTCTTCGGCAAAAGCTTTTGGATCGATAACCATACCATTGCCTAATACACATGTCTTGTCATTGAAAAATATTCCGGATGGGATTAAATGCAATTTATATGTTGCATCATCAAATTTAATCGTATGTCCTGCGTTGTTGCCCCCCTGATAACGAGCAACAACCTCGGCATTCTGCGAAAGGAAATCCGTAATCTTGCCTTTCCCCTCATCGCCCCACTGCGTTCCGACTACAACTACTGAGGACATGATGCACCTCCATAAGCACTAATATTTGTTTTTTCGTCACTAACAGCATAATTCTATCAACAAAAAACTGTATTGTCAAATGAAACACGAACGATTTTAATTTTATACCAATAAACATTCGCAAAGTTCAATACTAAGAAAAAACCAGCTCCATAATCATGAAGCTGGTTACGCTTGGACGGGTTCTGGCGGGACATCACTTTCCGAGTAACGGTGATCCAAATCGACGAACTTATTGTATTCTTTAACAAAGGCTAATTCAACATCGCCAACCGGGCCATTTCGCTGCTTAGAAATAATAATTTCAATGATATTCTGTTTTTCTGATTCCTGATCATAGTAATCATCCCGGTACAAGAAGCCAACAATATCCGCGTCCTGCTCAATACTCCCGGATTCACGCAAGTCGGACATCATTGGCCGTTTATCCTGACGTGCTTCCACACCACGCGAAAGCTGGGATAAGGCAATTAACGGCACATTCAATTCTCGCGCAAGTGCTTTTAGGGCACGCGATATTTCTGATACTTCCTGCTGTCTGTTTTCACGTGAGTTGCCATTGCCCTGAATAAGCTGCAAGTAATCAATCAGAATCATTCCTAGACCATGTTCCTGCTTCAGACGCCGGCACTTCGAGCGAATCTCACTCACTCGGATCCCGGGGGAATCATCAATATAAATACCTGCATTGGAAAGGCTCCCCATCGCCATGGTCAGCTTACTCCAGTCGTCGGCTTCAAGTTTACCTGTTCGCAGCCGCTGCGCATCAATGTTGCCTTCCGCACAAAGCATACGGGAAACAAGCTGATCGGCACCCATCTCGAGACTGAATATCGCAACATTTTCATTTGTTTTAATCGCAACATTCTGTGCAATATTTAATGCAAACGCCGTTTTACCTACCGATGGACGGGCAGCAATAATAATCAAATCATTCCGCTGAAAACCGGATGTAATTTGGTCCAAGTCCCGAAATCCTGTCGGAATGCCAGTTATATCGCCATCATGATGATGAAGCTGTTCAATATTATCATAGACATCAATAAGGACGTCTTTAATCGATTTAAAAGCCCCGGTATTTTTCCGTCCGGACACTTCCAATATATTTTTCTCCGCTTCGTTCAGGACATCTTCTACATCCTCTTCCGTTGAAAAACCGGATGTGACAATATCGGTGGCCGTCCGAATTAATCTGCGGAGCAATGCTTTTTCTTCAACAATCTTACTGTAGTACACAATATTGGCCGCTGTCGGGACACTGCCGGCCAAGTCAGACAGATAAGCCACCCCGCCTGCTTCGTCCAATTTTTTTTCATTCGATAATAGGGTGGTCACCGTGACAAGGTCAATCGGTTCACCTCTGTCGGTCAGCTTCAGCATCGCATCGAAAATCCGCTGATGGCTCGCCCGGTAAAAATCATCGGGCATAAGACGCTCAGCGGCAGTTGGCATCGCATCGGGTTCAAGGAAGATCGCACCGATGACTGCCTGTTCCGCTTCAATGTTATGCGGTGGTGTACGGTCATTCCATAGTTCACTCATCGGCTTCTCCCCCTTCACAGCGACATATGCCCTTGAACAAAAACATCATGCAGGTCACGCCTCCGCGACATGAACGTTAATCGTTCCGGTAACATCTTGGTGTAACTTGACGGGAACCTTGGTATAGCCAAGGGTCCGGATTGGGCTGTCCAAATCAATTTTCCGTTTATCAATTTTATAGCCATAATCCTTTTTCAGCGTATCAGCAATGTGCTTAGACGTAATGGAACCAAACAGACGTCCACCGTCCCCGGATTTGGCTTTTATTTCAACAGTCAAATCAGCGAGTTCATTTTTAAGCAATTCTGCTTCCTTTTTCACTTCCTCTTCTTGCTGCTGTTGTTTTTTCTTTTTTGCTTCCAGCGCTTTCAAGTTTCCAGGAGTAGCTTCCTCCGCGAGATTGTTTTTCAGGAGGTAGTTGCGGGCATAGCCGTCTGAAACATCTTTCACTTCACCTTTTTTCCCTTTGCCTTTCACGTCTTTTGTAAATATTACTTTCATTCTGTTTCCCCTCCCGTAAAGTATTCTTCCAATATATCTTTCAACAATGCCTCAGCATCATCAATCGTTGTGTCTTCAATCTGTGTCGCAGCGTTGGTGAGGTGTCCGCCGCCGTTCATTTTCTCCATAATAACCTGCACATTCACATCACCAAGCGAACGGGCACTTAGCCCAATCCGGCCGTCATCCCGTTCGGAAATGACGAATGAAGCGTTAATTCCGCTCATGGTCAACAGCGTATCGGCAGCCTGTGCAATCAGGACGCCACCATAAACCTCGCCTGGTTTACCTTTAGCGATTGCAATGGAATCACGGTAAATTTCGGCACGCTCAATTAATTTGCCTCGTTTAATATAAATATCGAGATCTTCTTTCATGAAGCGTTGCACAAGTACCGTATCCGCTCCTTTTGAACGTAAGTAGGATGCGGCATCAAAGGTCCGTGAACCCGTTCGTAACGTGAAACTTTTGGTATCAACGATAATACCGGCAAGAAGAGCGGTCGCCTCAAGCATTTTCAGCTTCAGTGTCTTCGGCTGATATTCCAGAAGCTCTGTCACAAGCTCTGCTGTCGAAGATGCATACGGCTCCATATAGACCAGCGTCGGGTTGTCAATAAACTCCTCTGCTCGGCGATGGTGGTCGATAACCACTTTATATTCGGTCTTGTTTAATAGTTTTTCATGGGAAACCATTGCTGGCTTGTGCGTGTCTACCACGACAACCAGGCTCCGGCTTGTCACCAGTCCCTCTGCTTCGTCCGGTTCGATGAAATGCTTCCACAAATCATCATCCTTTTTCATCGCATCAACCAGGCGATAAACACCGGTATCGACATCGTCCGGGTCAAATACGATATAGCCTTCTACATCATTTGCCCTGGCAATATTCATAATGCCAATAGCTGCACCGAATGAATCCATATCCGGTGACTTGTGCCCCATAATAATGACATTATCACTTTCCTGAACTAGTTCCTTCAACGCGTGTGAAATAACACGCGCCCTGACTCTTGTTCGCTTCTCCATCGGGTTGGTGCGGCCACCATAAAAGCGCACTTTGCCTAATCCATCCTTTATCGCAACCTGGTCACCGCCACGGCCCAGCGCCAGGTCAAGACTGGATTGAGCCATTTCACCGAGATCTGGGAGTGGACTGTCCCCGACGCCAATTCCAATACTCAACGTGACTGGAATATTTTGTTCCGCATTCAGTTCGCGTACCTCATCCAATATATCAAATTTCGATTTTTCCAGCTGATCAAGTGTTTCCTTTATCAAAACGGCAATGAAGCGGTCCTGTGATGTCCGTTTCAGATAAATGCCATAATCCGTTGACCAGCTGTTAAGAATAGATGTCACTTTCGAATTCAGCTGACTTTTCAGCGTGTCATCCATGTTCTGCGTAATTTCTTCGTAGTTATCCAGATAGATAATTGCGATAACGGCTTTTTCATTCTCATAGCGTGTCTGAATCTCAGATTGCAAGGTACGATCAGATAAATATAAAAGCCGCTCATCTTTTCTTATTGTTATCTGAAACTCGTACCCTTCTAAATTCATCCATATTTCATCGTCATTTTCTTTTATACGTGATGCAAGGTCGTCGGATAGCACATTCAGCGACATCCCGACAAGCGTATCCTCTTCTTCCGCAAAACGGTTCATGTACGGATTTGCCCATTCGATGACGTAATCCTCGTTAAACAGAATAATCCCAATTGGCATCTCTAGCAATGCCTCTTCCCCAACCCGTTTCACGCGATGGGAAAGTGTTTCAATATATTTTTGCGTTTCGTTCTGCAGCTTGCGTTCTGTTCGGACAGTGTAATAAATGGAAACAGCAAGAATAGCCGTCATCACGGCTCCCAGCATCCATTGAAAATACCAGATAAACCCGACAATAATAGCAGCCACGAGGTAAATAACCATTAAATGGCCACTCAACGCCGGTCTCCGTTTAAAGTCCTGCATATCATCAGCTCCTACCTGAAATCCCGCTCATGTTTTGCCGTTGCCGTTAGCAATACGGTCTCTAAGTGCGAAACCAATATCTATTATACCTAAGAGACGCACCAGATAAAGAAAGATGAACGGGAGAAATATGGTCAATAGGACGCTCATCACCGGCAGTGCTTTTGTTATATCTTTTACATAGGCATAATAAAAGATAAAGGATAGTCCTTGCAATGCCATAAATATTCCAGTCAGCATCAGCACGTTTTGAACAGCCTGTGCTGCCAACCCTGATAAATCCATAAAGGAAATAATCAAAGCAAAGAAATATATCCAAATCAGGGAAACTGGAAGCCGGAATGAACGAAACGGGGGGAAATGCAAAGACCTATTTTCCAGCCTTCCAATCACCTTGTAACTGATCCACTGACTGACAAATGCCAGGAATAGACTGGCCAAAGCAATCCATACCGGAATGAGTTCCACCAGCATGTCAAGCTGCTCCATTACAAGCTGCATTTGCTCCTCAGTCTGTCCAGCAAGTCCGAATTCCCCCATGACGTTTTTACTCATCGAAAACGATTCTTGCACCATCTGACTCATTTCATTAATTAAGTTGACTTGCAGCACAAACTGGCTGAACAGAAACAGCGTAACCATTCCTGCGACAAAGCCAATTGTACCACTGGCCAGTGTCTCATACGCGGAATACTTTCTGTAGATGGCACTGCCAGTCAGTATACCGCCCAACCCCATCAAAATTGGAATTGGCACCGAATAAATGGATGTAAAAATCGCTGACAAGCCAACAGCAGCTAGCAGCATAACAATAGACAACTTCCAGTCATGCCTTGATGCATATACAATAAAAGGTACAGGCAGCAAAAAAGTAGCAACTGCGGCTATAACGGGGACAAAAGTCGCTATCAGCATTAAAATCATGTAGATTGCTGTCATTAAGGCTCCATCTGTCATCTGTTTTGATTGGTTCATGTACTGCACCTTCTTTACGTCTATTCATGTTAAATAGATGATGTGTCAATGGAGACACTATCAACTGTCCATTACTATATAATAACACGAGTGATGCCGTTGTCGCCATTTGAAAATATAAACAACAAACTATTTCCCGGGAAATAATTCGGGAATTTTGTCGATAGGCAGAAAATTTCCGAGTTCAAAGTATATTCATGGTCATAATGTATTTTTAATGGTATTTTAAGTATTGGAAACCTTTATATGTAAAGCACCCAGAGGATGAAGTAGAATGGTTTTTTGGCGAATACTTATCAATAGCCTGAAATTGCCGTCCAAACAGGCAGTATTTCAATTGAACCGAATTGGCATGGATTTTACTGTCCTGTATATGTTTATACTAATAGTGTTCATTTCTCTTCCGTCATTCACGAACAAATTGCAAGCATCAGGTGGTCCAGGCAGTGATATGAATCTGGTATTTTTCTTTATTTATTTTTTTATATTTTACTATTTACCGCTGGTGATTATGGCATTTTTACTACTGTCATTAATTGCTTATCTTGGCACAAGCTTCGCTAAACTTCTGCGGCGAAAAATCAGGTTTTCTATACTGTGGAAATTGACCGTTTATACAACAACCATCCCATTTTTCCTGTACACGGCTGCTGCACTGATTTTCCCACTTAAGGATGGATGGCTGAGCGTTTTTATGATTTATTCTCTCGTGCTTGTACTTAAAATAATAACTGTTTATCCAAAGCGAAAAAAACGAACATAGGGGTTTTTGTTATGCGCTATCTCCACTTGATTATTCTGCTTATAGTTCTCTTAATGAGTGCAGGCTGCACAAGCCAAGACGAAACTGAAAAAAAGGAAGTTCTTATATCCGCTGCAGCAAGCTTATCTGATGTGCTGGCGGAACTTACGGATGTATTTGAACAAGAGCATCCGGATGTGGTCCTTTCCTTAAACTACGGGGCTTCCGGAAAACTGGCCCAACAAATCAGCAAGGGAGCACCGGTGGATGTTTTTTTGTCAGCAGACCAAACGTGGATGGACCGGCTTGCTGAACAAGATTTGCTGGCGGCAGACACAAGGATGAACTTCGCCCACAACAACCTAGCACTGGCCAGCAGTAAACAGAAGTCATTTTCCGTATCGTCACTGCAGGAACTGCCGAATCTGGACGTGAAGCAAATTGCCCTTGGCAACCCGGAAAGTGTGCCTGCAGGAAAGTATGCCGAACAAGCACTGAAAGAAAGCGGCGTCTGGGATGCTGTAAAAGGTAAACTTGTTCATACTAGTGATGCCAGACAGACGCTGACCTATATTGAATCGGAAAACACGGAAATTGGCTTTATTTACACTAGTGATCTAAAGCGTTCCAAACTGACCAAAGAAGTCTTGCCAATTGATGAAGCGCTGCACAACCCGATTACATATCCGGCAGCTGTTATAGCGTCAAGTGAAACCAAGCAAACCGCAAAGGCATTTCTTTCATTTTTACAAACGGACAAAGCTCGCTCCATCCTCGATAAATACGGTTTCGGGGATGAAAGGTAAATGTCGATGGACATAACACCATTACTGCTATCTTTAAAAATTGCCAGTATTGCAACAATAACTGTGGCATTCATTGGGATTACTGCAGCAAGAGTGATTACCCGCAGTTCGTTTCCGGGAAAACGAGTGCTGGAGTCGGTTCTCTTGCTGCCATTAGTACTCCCGCCAACGGTTGTCGGGTTTGGTCTTTTGTATTTATTCGGAAGAAATGGTCCTATTGGAAAATTGCTATTAAACTTGTTTGATGTGCAGATTGTGTTTACATGGGTCGGTGCAGTCATCGCTGCCGCCGTCGTTGCTTTTCCATTAATGTACCAAAGTGCTGCAGCTTCCTTTTCCAACTATGACCGTAACATTGAAAATGCTGCACTGACGATGGGTGCTTCTAAATGGCGAGTATTCTGGACCATATCTTTCCCGCTCGCATGGCCTGGATTATTGGCGGGGCTCGTATTAACGTTTGCACGTGCACTCGGGGAATTTGGCGCAACGCTAATGGTAGCCGGCTTCATTCCTAACCGGACCGAGACCATTCCACTTGCCATTTATTTCGCCGTCGAATCAGGTGAAACAGATACTGCCGTGTTTTGGGTAATTAGCATTCTCATTATCGGGTTTCTTGCAATTTTATGGCTGAACTGGTGGAGTGGCCGAAATATTTTACGCTTTACAAATGATCAGTGATGGGCGGAATATATCATGCTTTCGTTAAATATACAAAAGAGACTGAAAAATTTCACGCTCCAGATTCAGCTGAAAGCCGTTGGCGAAATTGTCGTATTGACAGGCCCGTCAGGCGCAGGAAAAACAACAATACTAAATTGTATTGCCGGACTGAGCCAGCCGGATTCCGGACAAATCTTGCTTAATGGCCGGAGCCTTTTTCAAGAAGGAAAAAAACCGTTACCTGTAAATAAGCGCCGCATTGGTTATCTGTTTCAGGATTATGCATTATTTCCGCATATGACCGTCTGGGGGAATATCAAGTACGGTATGAAAAACGAACAATTGACCAAGGATTTAATGGAAGTGGCAGGCATTGCGCATTTACTTCAGGATTATCCGCAACAAATATCCGGTGGGGAGAAACAGCGTGTAGCACTTGTGCGTGCATTGGCAACCGAACCAGAAGCGCTGCTATTGGATGAACCTTTCTCTTCTCTTGACAGCCAAACCAAAATGGAATGCCGTAATGAACTGTTAAGGCTGCATGCGTTGTGGAACATACCGATTCTTTTGGTTACTCACGATAAAGAGGAAGCAAAAATGCTAGGCAACCGCATTTTGCAAATAGAGAATGGCAGATTCCTATAGTTTCCGTAAAAAGCGCTCGCCCGGAGCGGAACTCAACATTTCACTTACGTCACATTTTATACATATTATTCAGTAGCGTTTCTTTTTCTAATTTGACGCAAAAACAGTGGATTTAAAAAGTATTAAAATATTAAAAAACCCGATTCACACTGCTTGGCTGTGTGAATCGGGTTTTTATTGCTTATTCTGCCACGTAAGGCAATAGTGCCATTTGACGGGCACGTTTGATTGCTTTGGTCAATTTGCGCTGATATTTAGCAGAAGTTCCGGTAACACGGCGTGGGAGAATCTTCCCGCGCTCAGAAATGAACTTCTTCAAAAGGTCAACATCTTTGTAGTCAATGTGTGTAATGCCATTGGATTTAAAATAACACACTTTCCGACGCTTTGCACGACCACGGCGAGCTGCCATTTGAAACCCTCCTTTTCATGTTTACGAATCAGAAGAAGCAGTGACTGCTGGATGGTGCCAGCTAGTTGCACCTATCCCTCAATTCCCTGTTTTCTAGAATGGTAAATCATCATCTGATATATCAATTGGTTCTCCGTTATCTTTAAACGGATTATCACTGGCTGGTTTTTGATCCGACTGGTTCTGATTTGGCTGGAATCCTGATGGCTGCTGTCCTCTGTTTTGTGAAGATCCTTTTGATTCCAAAAACTGAACTCTATCAGCCACAACTTCTGTTACAAAAACGGTTTTCCCATCCTGACCTTCAAACGTACGTGTCTGAATACGGCCATCAACACCAATCATACTGCCCTTTTTCATATACGTTGCCAGGTTCTCGGCAGGTCTCCGCCAAACGACACAGTTGATGAAGTCTGTTTCCCGATTACCTTGCTGATTGGAAAAAGGCCGATCGGCGGCAACAGTAAAATTAGCTACTGCCGCACCACTTGGAGTATAGCGTAAATCAGGATCCTTCGTTAATCTGCCAACTAAAACGACACGATTTAACATCAGAACCACTCCCTATTATTGATCATCTTCACGAATTGCCATATGACGGATAATATCACCAGTGAATTTCGCCTGACGGTCAAATTCATTAACAGCATTCTCATCACCGCTAAATTTGATGACAACATAATATCCATCACGGTAGTCGTTGATTTCATATGCAAGACGGCGCTTGCCCATTTCATCAACTTTTTCAATCTCCGCCCCGTTATCGGTTAGAATGTTGTTGAAACGCTCAATCAAGCTGTTCTGAGCTTCTTCCTCCATATCCGGGCGGATGATGTACATGATTTCGTATTTTCTCATCCGTTACACCTCCTTCTGGTCTTAGCGGCCCTTCCTGTATAGCAAGGGCAAGGAGTAATCATCTTGTTTATTACTCACAGTGGAGTATTATACCAAATGACCGCATGAAATACAAGCATTCGAGAGATCCTGATTTACTTTGTGGATGAATAAGCCAATTTAAACGTTAAACCGGAAGTGGATGACGTCTCCATCCTGCACGATATAGTCTTTGCCTTCCAGTCGGACATTGCCCTGTTCTCTGGCAACTGCCATGGAGCCTGCTTCAATCAAATCTTCATAGGAGACGGTCTCGGCCCTGATAAAGCCGCGCTCAAAGTCCGAGTGGATGACACCTGCTGCCTGTGGTGCTGTCATCCCTTTACGGAATGTCCATGCACGAACTTCCTGCTCACCGGCCGTGAAAAATGTTCCCAGTCCGAGCAAGCTGTACGAAGCTTTAATCAGTTGGTCAAGCCCGGATTCAGCAATACCTAAATCCTCGAGAAACAGTTCTTTTTCTTCCTGATCAAGCTCAGAAATTTCTTCTTCAATTTTAGCACAGACGGTAATCACTTCTGCATGTTCAGCAGCTGCATATTCCTTTACCTTTTGTACTTGTTCATTTGCATCCGGGTCTTGAACTTCATTTTCACTTACATTTGCTGCATAAAGCGCTGGCTTGCTTGTCAGCAGATGAAGTCCCTTGACGATTTTCCACTGCTCTTGTGAAAATTCCAATGCCCGTACAGGCTGCTCTGCTTCCAGCCCATTCTTAATTTTCGTCAGCACGTCATACTCTGCTACAGCATCTTTATCCTTTTGCCTGGCCATTTTTTCCACGCGCTGGATTCGTTTCGTTACAGTATCCAAATCCGCCAGAATAAGCTCCAAATTAATCGTTTCCATGTCATCAATTGGATCGATTTTACCTGATACGTGGGTGACATTTTCATCTGAAAAACAGCGCACCACTTGCACAATGGCATCCACCTGGCGAATGTTCGCAAGGAACTGGTTTCCCAGCCCTTCCCCTTTGCTTGCCCCTTTGACAATCCCAGCGATATCTGTGAATTCAAACGTTGTCGGGATAGTTTTTTTCGGTTTTACTAGTTCTGTTAATTTATCCAAACGATTGTCAGGAACTTCCACAATTCCCACATTCGGATCAATCGTAGCAAACGGATAGTTCGCTGCTTCTGCGCCCGCTTGGGTGATTGCATTAAATAATGTTGATTTACCAACATTTGGAAGTCCGACAATTCCTGCTGTCAAAGCCATGTAACTTTCACTCCTTAAGGATTTCCATTCATATGAACGCTTCAGTCATACCAATTATAGATACAAGCTTTGAAAATGACAAGCAATGGAAAAACAAAAATAAGCATTACTAAATGCTTATTTTTACGGAGTCAGTCTGTAAAATTAAATTTTCCATCTGAAGGCTTTTCCTAAATGAATGTTTTGCGGGTCGCTAATTAAAATTTCAACGTATTTATTTATTCTTCTTCTGCCTTTTCCAAAACCTTTTTCATTTTCTTTGTAAAGGTTTTGCGCGGTATCATAACACTGTGGTCGCATCCCATACATTTAATCCGGATATCCATTCCCATGCGGATTATTTTCCATTTATTTTCCCCGCATGGGTGCGGCTTTTTCATCTGTACAATGTCATTCAGTCCAAATTCCTTATCTGCCATTACTACTCCTCCTCCTGCATATACCTGTCCGGCTCCACCTCCAATGATGTCGGTTCGTGGTTACGAGAATACATCACTAGACGCGGCGCCGGTATGTCAATTCCTTCTTTATAAAGAACCTCTTTTATCTCCTTTCGCATGATGCGTGCGCCTGCCCATTGATAAACCGGCAATGTTTCCGCAATAATCCGAATCACATAATGCGATGTTGCAAGCGTCTGCACCCCAATCACTTCCGGGACACGGACAATTTCCTCGTATTGATCAGGTAACCGCTGCCCAACTTCTTCAATAATTTTCTCAGCAGCAGCCACATCGCTCTCATACGGCACATTGACATCAACAATTGCGAGACCATTATGCACCGAATTTGGAAGAACATGCTGCTCACCTGTCCAGCTCTGTATTTTCGACGTTCGCAGCCCAATTTCCTCAACCGTTCCTTCCACCCCTGCAACCAGAATATAATCGCCAACAGAGAACTGGTCCTCAAAAATTATAAAAAATCCAGAAATGACATCACGGACAAGATTTTGAGCGCCGAAACCTATTGCCAAACCAGCTACCCCAGCACCGGCAAGCAATGCTTTAATATCCTGGTTAAAGACATCATCAAGAATCGTGATAATAGCTATAAAGTAAACAGTGTATTTCAGTACATTCTGAATCAGTTTCTTCAGTGTTACTTCTCTTCTCTCCGTTATCCGAAACGGCCTGCGTGTCCTATTTTCAAATAGACGTTCGACCATTTTGTTCCCAAAACGGATGATCAGCACTGCCAGAAGAATGATGGCAATAACCTGAACGCATGCAGTTCCAATCGTCAGCCAGAGTTCCGGGCCTGTTACATAGTTCCATACATTCATAAATTGGTCTTGTAAAAATTGCAAGCTATAACCTCCGGCTGCTATTCTATATGTTGATTTTACAATAATCATGGTCGAAAGAAAAGGAAATAGCAACCCTGGTTATCCCTCCTTATTCTGTTTACCGCCCCACATTGGGTACAAGAGTAAACGGCTGAGAACATATAAATTCAAAATGCCGTAGACCGGATAAATATAGCTAATTAGAGTAGAAAAGCCAACCGTGGTCAGCGGAATCATGACAGCAATCATCCCCGCCGCCAGCATCCAGATAGGTACATTCCACATACTCTGCAACCTGGTGGCGATCCCAAGAATGCCGGCTGCAGCTGTTGTGAATATCGCAAACCATAATAGTGCCGACATAAAGATAAGTATTTCGAATGGATAATGCTTTAAGATAGCAAACAGCGGAATTTCATATAATAAAAGTTCGTCGGATATCTGAATCAGGCTACTATTATAAATGAATGAAATCGTCCCTAGCAGCAAACCGCTGCCGATTGAAGCAATATAGATTTCACGCTTGGACTTGACTTTATTGCCAATTGCCCCTAGCACCGCTATTAATGGCAGAATATTCAGCGCTGTAAATGGAAAAGCAGCCGTCCAATTGCGCTGTTCATGCCAATGAGAGAACACATCAAGCTCCTGATCAATAATAAATAATAGAAGGATATACACGAGCCCCCCAAGCAGCAGTGGCAGTACAATCTGATTCATTGCCAGAAGCCCATTAATATCCTTTAAAAACAAAGCAATCAGGCCTATAGTAATGACCACCACGCCCCACCAGTAAGAAAATCGGAATGCTTGTCCGGTTGCACCACTTCCGGCAATCATAACAACCGTTGTGGTAAACAAATATAAAAAGATCATAATATCATACACTTTTGTCAACTTTGGTCCAACGATATCCCGGAGTACCGGCAAATAATCAGTTGACTGTCTCCGGTAACTTACATCCATGATGACGTAGCAGCTTGCAGTGAAAAATATCGTAAACAATGCGATAGCAATACCGCTTTCATGGCCAAAAAACTGCCACAGTTCCCGGCCGGATGCATAACCAGCCCCGATCGTCGTTCCAATAATTAAAAACATCCATCTAAATCCTGCTCCCAACATCGCTTTGCCTCCATTATTTAATACAGGTATAGTTTTTTAATTTTTTCCGTATACTAATACCAATATGATTGTGGAGGATAAGCTATGAATCTGATTAACCGTTTCATGCCCAGAAATGAAAAATTGCAATTAATGTATGATGATCCGGACTTACTAGAGCGCATGACGAAACGTATTTTATCCTGGACCCCCATCACTTCGAGAGATTTTGTCATCATATGCATCGGAACAGACCGGTCTACTGGTGATGCATTTGGGCCGTTCACAGGTTCTTACCTAAGTGAAAGAACGCTGAAACATTTCCATCTGTATGGCACACTCGATGACCCTGTGCATGCTGCCAATATGGAGAATTATTTCCAATATATCCGCATGGAGCACGAAAATCCATTTATCATTGCCATCGACGCATCACTGGGCAAATCAGCGTCGGTTGGTACGATTACGGCTGACATCGGTTCCTTGAAACCCGGGGCCGCATTAAACAAAAAACTGCCGGAAATTGGCGATATCCATCTGACAGGTGTTGTCAATATCGGCGGTTTTATGGAATATTCTATTTTACAAAATACGAGACTATCGCTCGTTGTTACTATGGCCAAACGCATGGCACAAGTTCTGTATAAAGTTGATAAACAGCTTGTACACACACATACCTTGTCGAAACTTGCAGCAGTGACCGATAACAATAAAAAAATGATATAAAAAATGAAATGCCACATTTAAGCACAGGCAATTGCCTAAGGTGCAGCACTTGGACTATAAAAAAGCTCTGCCTTCTGACACCGGCAGAGCTTTTTATATGAGTAATGAACGGTTAAAAGATTAAATAGACTGCGTAGACGATTCCAACCGTTACAATAGATGGAAGCAGATTCCCTACGCGGATTTTCGTTATGTTGAGTAGATTTAGTCCAATGGCGACAATAATAAGTCCGCCAACCGAAGTCAATTCCACAACCAATCCGTTTAGGACCTGCTCAGGAACCCACCGGTCAATCTGTGTTGCCAATAATGCAATGGTTCCTTGATATAAAATGACTGGTACAACGGAAAAAATAACACCAAACCCAAGTGTTGTCGTCAGTACCAATGCGACAAATCCGTCAATGACCCCTTTTGTAATCAGCACCTCATGGTTTCCGCGCAAACCGCCATCCAGGGCCCCAACGACTGACATGGCACCGATGACAAAAACGAGGGAAGCTGTTACAAATCCCTGTGCCACACTAATATTCTCATTCGCTGATGAAAACTTATTCCCTATCCATTCACCAAGCCTGTTCAATCCCTCTTCCAGGTGCAGCATTTCACCAATCACTGCACCGGAAAGCAAGCTTAAAAGCACAACAATAATAGTCTCTGTGGACAGCGCCATTTGCATGCCAATCAGGATGACCGCCAATCCAATTCCATGCATAACAGTTTCTTTATAATGCTCCGGGATTTTTGAAAAAAACATTCCAATTAAACTGCCAACTATAATACATACCCCATTCACCAATGTCCCAAATAAAGCCATACATCCATCCCTATCTATTTCCAAATTTGTTATAGCATTTGATATGATTCCGAAATCTCCTGTATTGCTTCAATAAAGCGATTTATTTCTTCTTCCGTATTATACTTGCTCAAACTAACTCGAACTACACCCTGTTCAGTTGTATGAAGGCACTCGTGTGCTAGTGGACTGCAATGAAGACCAGCACGAACAGCAATTTCATAGTGAGTGTCCAGCACCATCGCAATTTCCTGCGACGGTATATCCAGCACATTAAAAGCAACAATTGGCAACTGATATTCTTCTTTATCCGGACCATAGCAAGTGACACCATTTATTGTTTGCAGGCCTTCCAGTAATGACTGAACCAAAATTGTTTCACGTGAAACATTTCCATCTTGCCCTGATTCGTATACACTTAGAGCTGCATTCAATCCAGCAATTCCTGGTGTGTTTAATGTACCGCTCTCAAATTTTTCTGGCCACTGTTCAGGATTTTCAGGATCCTCAGAAAAGCTCCCAGTCCCTCCATGCTGAACAGGCTCCATTTCGATAGCGCCTTCTACTAGCAACATTCCTGTTCCCTGTGGTCCCAACAGTCCTTTATGGCCGGGAAAAGCGAGCATATTAATACCCATTTTCTGCATATTTAGCGGTAAATGACCTGCCGTCTGGGAAGCATCCACTAGTACCGGAATAGCATGTTCACCGACAATTGCCGCTGCATTTTCCACTGGCAGAACTGACCCGGTTACATTTGAAGCATGTGTCATGGCCAGCAGCCGTGTTTCCGGACGGATTGACTGACGAATTTGTTGTTCAAATGCAGATGTTCTCCCATTCCAGTGTATATAGGTAACCTCAACCCCATATTTACGTTTCAAATGTTCCAAAGGCCGACGTATGGAATTATGCTCCAACGTCGTTGCGATAACATGATCACCCGCTGCCCAAGTAAATCCTTTAATTGCCTGATTCAAAGCCGCAGTTGCATTCGAGAAAAATAAAGCCTTTTTTGGATCACTGCATCCAAACAACCGTGCTGCTTTCTCTCTTGTACCTGATATTATTTGTGCTGCCTCTCTCGCAAGCTGATGACTTCCCCTGCCAGGATTAGCACCAACGTCATTAAGTGCGTGGACCATTGCCTTCCCTACTTCGGGCGGCTTAGGATAAGATGATGCAGCCTGATCAAAATAGATCACGATTCCAACACCCCAATCATTTATTCAAACATAGCATTATAAATACTTTGACAGAAAAAAGTCGGCATGCATTTTACCTTATAGCTGTGCCGAACTTATTTATCATATTTCAACCATCATTGATTTTCTGACGTGGTAAAAGAAGACTGACCTTCCCTTGCAGTCAGCCTCTCCTATCTTTCCTTTCACGGACTCTTTTGTCATCAGCAGCAATTTTTACAGGGCCTTTTTCGCATACTTCGCTTTCTTCCGTTAGAGTTAATAGGAACTTCCACGCAAATTAAGGAAAACAGCATTTAGTTCTCAAACGTTTCTAGTATTCGTTCCAAGTCTTCGTTTGAGTAAAATTCAATCTCTATTTTTCCTTTGCGCTTTCCTTTATTGATGGAGACTGCTGTTCCGAGTCTGTCTCGCAGCAAAGATTCCTGCTTTTCTAGAAAAATATCCTTTTTTGGTTTTGATTGTTTCTTCTTCGATGGTTGTTCATTTAGCTGGCTGATAAGTTTTTCGGCCTGCCGTACATTCAATTTTTCATTCCGAATTTTATTGGCGATTGGCATTATTTTTTCCTTATCTTTCACACCTAAAAGAGCCCGGCCATGTCCCATGGATAGCTCACCATTATTGATATACGCAATCACTTGTTCAGGAAGAGATAAAAGTCTGACAATATTGGCGATATGTGACCTGCTCTTCCCAAGTCGTCTCGACATTTCATCTTGGGTAACACCAAGTTCATTCATCAGATTGTGATAGGCGTGTGCCTCTTCGATTGGAGTTAAATCCTCACGTTGCAAGTTCTCCAAAAGGGCTACTTCCATCATCTTTTCATCTGATAAATCTTTTACCACCGAAGGCAAGGTTTCTAGACCAGCCTCTTTTGCTGCACGAAAACGGCGTTCACCAACCACGATTTCATAACCTTTAATACTTTTGCGCAAAATAAGCGGTTGCACGATGCCATATTCCTTAATGGAATCTTTTAACTCTTCAATTGCATCAGCGTGAAACGTTTTCCTGGGCTGATAGGGATTCGGACGGCATTCATTGACTGGTACTTCCTGAATAACATCATCATCTTTTTCTTCCACATCTTGGGGAAATAATGCGTTAATACCCTTACCTAACCCTCTCGCCATTGCTTATCACTTCCTTCGCTAATTCAAGATATACCTCGGCACCTTTGGATTTCGGGTCATATGTTATAATCGGTTCGCCATGACTTGGAGCCTCTCCCAGCCGAATATTCCTCGGTATAACAGACTGATACACCTTATCCTGGAAATACTTTTTCACTTCCTCGATCACTTGAATGCCAAGGTTTGTCCTAGCATCTAGCATTGTCAGCAGAACACCCTCAATCATCAGTGATTTATTCAAATGTTTTTGTACGAGCCGTATCGTATTTAAGAGTTGGCTGAGCCCTTCTAGTGCATAATATTCACACTGAACAGGAATCAGTACGGTGTCTGCGGATGTAAGTGCATTAATGGTAAGCAGTCCTAAGGAAGGTGGGCAATCAATAATGATATAATCATATTTTTCCTTAAGACTTTCCAGTGATTTTTTTAAGCGTATTTCACGTGAAATAGTCGGCACCAGCTCAATTTCCGCTCCCGAAAGCTGAATAGTGGCAGGGATGATGTCCAAATTCTGAACTTGAGTGGGTACACAGACCTTTTCCGCGGGTAAATCTTCCACCAGGACGTTGTAAATACACTGATCCATATCGGCCTTGTTGATTCCAACACCACTGGTAGCATTTCCTTGTGGATCTGTATCTACGACTAGTACCTTGTTATCCATACTGGCCAAGCCAGCACTCAAATTAACTGCTGATGTTGTTTTTCCTACGCCACCCTTTTGATTGGCAATGGCTATAATCTTTCCCATGCTGTCACCTACCTAAACTCTATACTTATTATTCTATCACTTTTTTTAAAAAATAGGCTATGAATATGAACGATTATAAGCAAAATAATCTAGTGTAATAGCTTTTATGGTGAGTCGAACAATTTGTATTATCGATTTATTTCATAAAAGTGTTTGTAAAAGGTACTTATGCTACCGGCTCCATTTCTGACTTTCATATTACTCTATGGATGCATTTTTGACCGACGCGTTGTTTAACAGTCCTTTAAAATTTAAAAACCACTCATCTTCTGTTCCCAAAGATGAATGGTATTTTTATCAGATGCTATAAAAATAAATTAGTTCAGTTCTTTTTTGGTATTTTAATCGTTATTTGATAAAAATCATCCAGATCTTCTTCATCTGTTTCCACATCAATCCCTGTGTCTGAAACCATGTTGAGGGATTGGCGAATGGTGTTCATAGCAATTCGAATGTCTTTGTTGACGCCTTTACGTTTTGGTTGTTTTTTCGCAGGCTTTTCTTTTGGCTGATCCAGCTTCGCAATATGTTCTTCTGCCTGTTTGACATTCAATTCTTTAGCAAGAATGGTTTCCAGTGCTTTCACCTGTTTCTCTGGATCATTGATTTTTATCAATGCCCTCGCATGCCGTTCCGTTATCTGTTTATCAAGAAGCGCAGTCTGCACCTCTTCCGGAAGTTTAAGCAGACGCAATTTATTAGCAATAGTAGATTGATTTTTACCAAGCCGCTGTGCCAGTGCCTCTTGTGTCAATGAATGTAAATCAAGCAGCCTGGCATAGGCGCTGGCTTCTTCAATTACCGTCAGTTCTTCCCGCTGCAAATTCTCTATCAAAGCAACAGAGGCAATTTCTGTATCCGTCATACTGCGGATAATGGCAGGCACCTGTTCCCACTCAAGAAGTTTCGCTGCTCGCCACCTGCGCTCACCAGCAATTAATTCATAGCTATTTCCTTCATTTACATCGCGCACAACAATTGGCTGAATCATCCCGTGTGTATGTATCGTCTGGGCAAGTTCCTCAATTTTTTCTTCATTAAATATAGCTCTCGGCTGAAATCTGTTCGGCTCAATCTTTTCAACAGGAAGTTCGGTTACCTCATCGGGATGGTAAGTTTCTTCTTCTGGCGCTGATTGATTTTTGTCACCCATGCCAAATATTCGGTTCAATGGACTTACCATTACCAAATCACCACCTTTTTTAAAACATACTCAACAATAACAAACCTGCTGCCTTGGACATTAATACGTGATAAAAGAAGCGTATCAGGTGAAGATAGTTTTTATAAAAATGTTCCACGTGAAACATTGTCTATCTTTCTATGTCAGTTTAAAAATTAAGTGCACTATTATAGAACACTCATCCTATGTAAATATTTATAAATTCTATGGAAGTTAGTATTATTTCTACTGTTATTCTATCACATCTAACGGTAAAAAAGTATGAAATAACGATATAATATTTTCGACCATTACAAATTTTTCATTATGTAATTGGTTTTTTAGCTGGGGTGCCCGGTTTTCTTGGATACTTTTTCGGTGTGTCATGTACTTTATGGATACATATGATGGACCGTTTACTTTCTTCCTCAGGTAATTGAAATGAATGAATTGTTTCCAGTTTCCCACCCAGCACCTTCAATGCATGTGCCGCTTCTGCAGTTTCTTCTTCACCTGTAGCACCTTTCATTGCAATGAATTTACCATTTTTCTTGGTCAGTGGTAAACATAATTCACTTAACACAGACATTTTAGCCACTGCTCGAGCGATAACCGTATCAAACGATCCCCTTAATGCACGGTGGCTACCAAAATTTTCAGCACGGTCATGATAAAAAGCAACCCCGGTTAAATTTAGGTTTGCAGCCAGCTGTTCCAGGAAATGAATGCGTTTTTTCAATGAATCCACAATGGTGATGTTCAAATCAGGAAAGCAAATTTTGAGAGGGATGCTAGGGAAACCTGCCCCAGCACCCACATCACAAATATGATTGTCTCCAGTGAAATCATGGTAAAAAGCAGCAGATACAGAATCATAAAAGTGCTTTAAATAGACGTCTTCTTTAGCGGTTAAGGTGGTTAAATTTATTTTTTCATTCCATTCCACTAACGTTTGGAAATACGTATCAAATTGATTAATCTGCTTCTGAGTCAGTTCGATTCCTTCGGTACGCAGTCTGTCTATAAATTGCTCAGGTGACATCAGCAAAGCTCCTTTACCATGGTTTTCAAAGGGTCATCTTGCATATGAACTATCCTTTTTACTAGTTGGCAACACGGGCAATTTTTCCTTGTTCAATATAAACTAACAAGATGGATATATCTGACGGGTTCACACCAGAAATTCGGGAGGCTTGACCAACCGAAAGCGGCCGTACTGTTTTTAGTTTTTCCTTTGCCTCGAAAGCAATACCGTCAATATCATCATAATCAATGTTATCCGGTATTTTTTTATTTTCCATTTTCAGCATCTTATCTACTTGTTCGTTCGCTTTCTTAATATAACCTTCATATTTGATTTGAATTTCAACCTGTTCCCTGACAATCTGTGGCAATTCTTCATTTGGTTCAATGAGTTGTTCTACCATATCATACGTTACTTCAGGGCGTTTCAGCATATCATATGCCTTGACTGCTTCTTTTAGCGGGGAACCATTTGCTTCCTTCAGCAACGTCTGCACAGGTTCTTCTGGCTTAATCACAATTTTACTGAGGCGCTTTTTCTCTGCTTCAACGAGCCGTTTCTTTTCCGTGAATTGTTCATAGCGTTCCTCACTGATCAGTCCATAGGAATAACCAATCTCTGTCAAACGCATATCCGCATTATCATGACGTAGCAGCAAGCGATATTCAGCGCGTGATGTCAGGAGACGGTATGGTTCATTTGTTCCTTTAGTAACCAGATCGTCAATCAAAACACCAATATAGGCCTGTGAACGGTCAAGAATCAATGGCTCTTTGCCAAGAACTTTAGCAGCAGCATTAATACCAGCCATAATTCCTTGTGCAGCTGCTTCCTCATAACCGGATGTACCATTAATTTGTCCAGCCGTGAACAGACCTGAAACAGTTTTAAGCTCCAAGGTTGGCCATAGCTGTGTCGGAATAACTGCATCATATTCAATGGCATAACCAGCCCGCATAATTTCTGCATTTTCCAGTCCTGGCACAGTTTTAATCATATCATGCTGGATATATTCCGGCAGTGATGTTGATAGTCCTTGTACGTATACTTCTTCTGTATCTCTTCCTTCTGGCTCAAGAAAGATTTGATGGCGAGGCTTGTCATTAAATCTTACTATCTTATCCTCAATGGACGGACAGTAACGTGGGCCTGTTCCGCGTTTCATGCCCGAATACATTGCCGAGAGGGATAGGTTATCGTTAATAATTTGGTGTGTGAATTCATTGGTATACGTAAGCCAGCATGGGATCTGATCGGTAATATACTCCGTTGTTTCATAGGAAAAACTTTGCTGCTTCTCTTCTCCAGGCTGTTCCTCTGTTTTGGAATAGTCAATAGAATTGCTGTTCACCCTTGGTGGGGTTCCTGTTTTGAACCGAGTCATGTTCAGGCCAATTTCCTCCAGATTTTCTGATAACTTGATGGAAGCACGCTGGTTGTTAGGACCACTTTCATATTCCAAGTCACCCATCAATACCTTTCCGCGCATGAAGGTTCCCGTTGTCATGATGACCGAGTCTGCATAGTACGCAGCTTTCGTCTCCGTAATGACCCCTTTACATACACCATCTTCCATAATCAGTTCATTAACCATGCCTTGCCGTAATGTCAAATTCTCTTGGCTTTCTAGGACATGTTTCATTTCCTTTATATACAATGGTTTATCTGCTTGTGCACGCAATGCCTGCACAGCAGGACCTTTTCGTGTATTCAGCATCCGCATTTGGATGTGCGTTTTATCAATTACTTTAGCCATAACGCCGCCAAGTGCATCCACTTCACGGACAACGATGCCTTTGGCAGGGCCTCCAAGAGACGGGTTGCACGGCATAAAAGCGATCATATCCAGGTTCAGTGTCAACATCAGCGTTTTGGCACCCATTTTCGCCGCAGCCACACTTGCTTCTGCACCTGCATGACCTCCACCGACAACGATAACGTCATAATGTCCTGCATCATATACCATCATTTTCACCCTTTCTTCTATTATTATTTATCATTCCATACGTGACCTATTGTCAGACTACTTTCCGAGACAAAACTGGGAAAATAATTGATCAATCAAACTGTCACTGGCAGTATCACCGATAATCTCCCCCAGAAACTCCCATGTTCTGGTGACATCGATTTGCACAATATCCAGCGGCATATCCATTTCCAGACTTCCCATAGCATCTTCCAATGCTTGTTTAGCCTGCTTAAGCAGCTGGATATGCCTTACATTGGATACATACGTCATATCTCCAGTATCCACATCGCCAGCGAAAAACGTCTTGGCAATAGCAGTTTCCAGCTGATCAATTCCCTCTTCCCTAATAAGTGATGTTGTAATAACAGGTTTTCCATCAGCTAGCTTATTTACTTTATCTAAGTCAAGTTTCGGCTCAAGGTCTGTCTTATTAACAATCACGATATAATCAAGTCCCTGTACTGCTTCAAATAATTTCTCGTCTTCAACGGTTAGTGGTTCATTATGGTTCAGCACAAATAAAACGAGGTCTGCATCCTGCAGTACTTCCCGGGATCTATCTACACCAATTTTTTCCACAATATCTTCCGTTTCCCGGATACCTGCAGTGTCGACCAGCCTAAGGGGAACACCACGGACATTGACATATTCCTCAATGATATCACGGGTTGTTCCTGGTACTTCTGTCACAATAGCCTTATTTTCCTGCACGAGCGTGTTCATCAAGGATGATTTACCGACATTCGGCCGCCCAATGATGGCTGTGGCCAAGCCCTCACGCAGAATTTTCCCTTGTTTGGCAACTTGCAGCAAATGTTCCAGTTCTCCGTGAACTTCTTTCGTCTTTTCCTGCATCATGGTATTCGACATTTCTTCCACATCATCATATTCCGGATAATCAATATTCACTTCTACGTGTGCGACTGTTTCCAAAAGTTCCTGTCTGAGCCTTCCAATCAACTCCGACAATCGCCCATCCATCTGTTTAAGCGCAACAGACATCGCCTTATCGGTTTTGGACCGGATAACATCCATCACCGCTTCTGCCTGAGATAAATCAATCCGGCCATGAAGAAATGCCCGCTTCGTAAATTCACCGGGCTCGGCAATCCGGACCCCTTTTTCCAAGACAATCTCCAACACTCGGTTGACCGCAACCATACCACCGTGGCAATTTATCTCTACAACATCTTCTCTTGTAAAAGTCTTTGGTGCACGCATAACAGTTACCATCACTTCTTCAGCAACTTCGTTTTCAACAGGATCGATTATTTTCCCGTAATGGATTGTGTGCGTATTCACCTCAAGTAAATCTTTATCGTGAAACAGCTCAGCCGTTACAGGAATCGCTTGTTCCCCACTGATTCGGACAATCGATATAGCACCTTCACCAACCGGTGTCGAAATAGCAGCTATCGTATCATTCTCCATTTGCTTCACCTCCATCTTTTCCAGTCAGTTATCTATATAAAGTCATTTATTTTTATACGCCACTAACTTAATAGAGTATCATAAATCCAGTAAAAAATAAACTTATCCACAATGTTAGCAATTTTATTTTCCGTAAATAATACTCCTTCTATCCACATGTGAATAGAAGGAGTTGAAAGTTAAAAGTTATTAACAAGCCTTGCAGAATTCTATAACCTTGTCTTCCCTAAGAATCTCCGTACTTTCTTTCGCTGGCTCAGATGTAAACATAAAAAATCCGAACTGATTGAAATAGCATTCAATCAGTTCGGATTTTTTGTTTCCTCTACTCAGATATCCTAGCCTCTTTATAATGGTCTGATGACAATGTGACGGTTTGGTTCAAGGCCTTCTGAGGCTGTTGTCACTTGCTCATTATCTTGCAGTGCATGGTGAACTATTTTGCGTTCGAATGCCGGCATGGGCTCAAGTATCACTTCTTTATCAGTTTGTATTGCTTTATTGGCCATCTTATCGGCTAATGATTCCAAAGTTCCCTTCCGTCGGGCACGGTATCCTTGGGCATCAACTGTTACGACATAATGCACTTTACGATCTTTGTTTATAGCGAGATGGGCCAAATATTGAAGGGCGTTCAGCGTTTGACCACGTTTGCCTATCATCATGGCGATGTTATCTCCATCCATATCATAAATTACCTGGTTACCCGTAACATTTGCTGTTATTTCCATTTGTATGCCCATATTTTCCGCAATCTGCTGCAGATACTGGCGGACATCTTCAACTGGATCAGCTGCCATAGATACGTTGACAATAGCTTGTTTGGAACCGAAAATACCTAGAATTCCTCTTTTTCCTTCATCAACAATGTCAACCTCAACCTGGTCCCTTGTGGTGTCTAACTGCTCTAGTGCTGATTGGACCGCTTCTTCAACCGTTTGGCCACTAGCAGTTATTTCCCTCACTTTTTGTCTCCCCCAGTTTTATTATCATTCATCATTGGCTTTCGGATTAAAATCGTCTGTGCCACCATGAACACGTTACCTACCACCCAGTACAGTGCAAGTGCTGCCGGGAAGAAAAACGCAAAAACCGTAATCATGATTGGCATTACATACAGCATGACCATCATTTGCGGGTTTTGAGCTGCCGGACTGCCTGCCATCATTAATTTTTGCTGCAGAAATGTTGCACCGCCAGCAATTAGTGGCAAAATATAGTCCGGAGATCCCAATTCAAACCATAGAAAAGGATGCTGTTGAACCTCTGTCGTACGCATAATCGCATGGTACATCGCAATCAGAATCGGCATCTGCACAAATATCGGCAGACAGCCTGCGAGTGGATTGACCCCATGCTTTTGGAATAGCTGCATCGTTTCTTGCTGCAGTTTTTGCTGTGTATTCGCATCTTTTGACGCGTATTTCTGTTGCAGTTCCTTTAGTTCAGGCTGGATATCCTGCATTGCTTTGGAACTTTTCAGCTGTTTAATGTTCAACGGAAGCAGTAACAGCCGAATAAAAATCGTCAAAACAATAATGGACAGACCGTAACTGCCACTGAATAACTCAGCTAAATATTTAATCACCCATGACAAAGGATATACAAAATATGAATTCCAAATGCCTGTACTTTCCGGCGTTATCGGTTCATTAATTTGCGTACATCCGGATAAAAACACTACCAGCCCAATCCCAGCAGCCAGTAATAACAATTTTTTACGCAACATATTTCCTCCTAACTAACAAACCCCTATGCATCCGATTTTTTCATATTTATTTTACCATTAATATAAAGACAGATTCTATATAAAAATGAAAAACACTAACATTTTTTTGACAGAAGTTTTTCTTTGGACAATAAATGAATTAAACTTTTTTTAACGTCATGATAGCTCATCTGTTTTGTGGGTTGCCGTGCAATAATGACAATATCATATGCCGGGCCAATACGTGCTTCCAGTTCATGAAATGCTTCCCGCAAGTAACGCTTAATCCGATTCCTTGTGACAGCATTACCGATCTTCTTCCCAACTGATAGACCGATGCGAAAATGCGTTTGCCCCGGCTTCTTAATATAATATAGAACAAGTTGCCTATTTGCAAATGACTTACCATGTTGAAACACATGTTGAAATTCTTTATTCGCTTTTATCCGATATAACTTTTTCAATATAATCACCTTTTACATACAATCAGGATGACTCTTCCTGGTCTTAGCCAGGAAGTTGTCCACCCCTATGTTTACAGCTTTCTGCCAACCTGTATATCCCCTAAAGTGGAAAAAAGACCACTGAAAAATCAGTGGTCTATGCAGATAATACTTTTCTCCCTTTACGACGGCGACGTTTCAAAACTTGACGGCCGTCTTTCGTGCTCATACGGTTACGGAAACCGTGCACCTTTTTACGTTTACGATTATTTGGCTGAAATGGTCGTTTCATTTATCCTACACCTCCTCGAGGAATTACAAACTTCATTCAGTTCATTTCCAATGACAGTCTAAATCATTATAAGGAATACAACTCCTGCCTGTCAACTTCCCCTCTTCAAAAAATTATCCACATACACTTGTGTTCCTCTTTTCGACATTTTTCTTCTATCCACAACACCTATCGACAGTTCACTCACAAAATATAGTAGTGTGGACATCTGGTATCTACAAGCGGTAGAAACTGTGGATAACTTACGGAAATCCGTTGCACATAAAGTTTTTTTTTGGTATTATGTTTGTGTTTCAACATGTGTATATCCATAACAGCTTTTTTACTTCTCCACAGGTTGTGGATAGAGTGTGGATAGTTGTTCACATCCTTGTGTCCTTTCTTATTAACAATAATGTGGATAATGCAAACAACCAGACACTTGCTTCTTAATACAAGCGTTTCCCTATCCACAATTAAATAAAAGCAATACGACCAATTCACGGACCTTTCCATCTTTCACTCCCAGAACCTTTGAAGGATTGAGGAAGGGTTTTTCTATCGTCAGCTATACAATGAAAGGGGTGAGCCATTATGGAGAATATTGATGACTTATGGAACGCTGCACTAAAAAGCATTGAAGACAAAATAAGCAAGCCAAGCTTTGACACATGGCTTAAAAATACGAAAGCCGAATCACTGAACAACAATACACTGACCGTATCCGCACCGAACGAATTCGCTCGGGACTGGCTGGAAGGAAGATATACCAAGCTGATTGATGAAATCCTTCTGGAACTCACTGGTGCAGAATTATCCACTCGATTTATCATCCCTGATGCGCAGGAGCCAGAAGAGGATACCAGTCAGACGCCAAAGAAAATACCAAAAACGGATCATGCAGATACGGCGGATACTGCAAAAACAATGCTGAACTCGAAATATACCTTTGACACATTTGTCATCGGATCAGGCAACCGGTTTGCACATGCTGCATCTCTTGCAGTTGCTGAAGCACCGGCAAAAGCGTACAATCCTCTATTTATTTACGGTGGTGTCGGACTGGGAAAAACCCATCTGATGCATGCAATCGGACATTATGTACAGGATCATAATCCAAAAGCCAAAGTCGACTATTTAACATCAGAAAAATTCACGAATGAATTTATCAATGCGATTATGGATAACAAAGCAGCCAACTTCCGGAACAAGTATCGAAATGTGGACATCTTATTGATTGATGATATTCAGTTTCTTGCTGGAAAAGAACAAACACAAGAAGAATTTTTCCATACATTTAATACATTGCATGAGGAAAATAAGCAAATCATTATTTCCAGTGACCGTCCGCCAAAAGAAATACCAACACTGGAAGACCGGCTGCGATCCAGATTTGAGTGGGGACTGATCACAGACATTACGCCACCGGATTTGGAAACAAGAATTGCTATTTTAAATAAAAAAGCAAAAGCGGAAGGACTCGATATCCCAAATGAAGTAATGCTTTACATTGCTAATCAGATTGATACCAATATTCGTGAGCTGGAAGGTGCACTTATCCGGGTTGTTGCCTATTCATCCTTGGTCAACCAAGATATCGATGCCTCCCTTGCTGCAGATGCACTAAAGGATATCATTCCAAGCAGTAAGCCGCGCACCATAACCATCCAGAGCATCCAGGAAGCAGTCGGCGAAAAATACAATGTGAAACTGGAAGACTTTGCTGCCAAAAAGCGAACGAAATCTATTGCTTTCCCTCGACAGATTGCGATGTACCTGTCACGGGAGCTCACAGATTTCTCCCTTCCAAAAATCGGAGAAGAATTTGGGGGCAGAGACCATACAACGGTAATTCATGCGCATGAAAAAGTCGTTAAAACAATGGAAAATGACACGTTGCTGCAAAAGGATATCGAAGAATTAAAGGAACAGTTGAAATCATTTTAGTTTATTAACCCTGTTCACTATGTGGATAAACAAGTCAGACTTATGAACGTTCTGTCCACATGTGAATAACTGCTGTATTCGCCATGTTTCGCAGATATCCACATAATCACAGGCCTTACTATTATTATTACTGTATTTTTATAAATAAATAATATAAATATGCATCTAAAAGGAGAATCCATTTCATGAAATTTGTCATTCAGCGTGACCAACTCATTTCCAGTGTGCAAGATGTCATGAAAGCTATCTCATCGAAAGCTGCTATTCCTATTCTGACTGGAATGAAAATAGATGCTAAACCAGATGGCATCACATTAACTGGAAGTGATTCTGATATCTCCATTGAATCTCATATCCCTGCTGAAGAAGATGGTATTGTGCATGCAGAACAAATAGAGGAAGGAAGTATTGTTGTACAGGCTCGTTATTTCCCAGATATTATTCGTAAACTTCCAGAAAAAACAGTTGAAATTGAAGCAGATGAAAGTTTAAATGTCACCATCCGTTCCGGAAAAGCCGTATTCAACTTAAATGGACAGGATGCAGACGAATACCCGAAATTGCCCAAACTGCAGACAGATGACAGTTTTGAGATTCAGAGTGATCTCCTTAAAAGCCTTATTAAACAAACTGGTTTTGCTGTCTCTACGATGGAAACGAGACCAATTCTTACCGGTGTGAATGTGAAAATTGAAGAGGAAACACTTCATTTCACAGCAACAGACAGTCACCGGCTGGCATCAAGAACAGTTCCAATTAACGATGTACATGGACAATTTTCAAGTATTGTCGTACCAGGTAAAAGCCTTAATGAATTATACAAAATTCTTGATGATAAAGGCGATAAGGTTGAAATAAATGTGACAAGCAATCAAATCCTGTTCCGGACCAAGCATCTGCAATTCCTGTCCAGACTGCTTGATGGAAATTACCCGGAAACATCTAGGCTTATCCCCGAAAAAAGCCAGACAAAGCTTCATGTAAAAACAAAAGAACTGATTGATACGATTGACCGTGCATCCCTGCTTGCCAGAGATGAACGCAATAATGTCGTTAAACTAACAACAAAGGATAATCGACTACTGCAGATTACGAGCAACTCTCCGGAAGTCGGACAAGTTGCAGAGGAAGTTTCTGTTCAATCCATGGAAGGAGAAGATCTGAAGATTTCATTCAGTTCCAAATATATGCTGGATGCTTTAAAAGCCATTGAAAACGATGAAGTCATGATTGAATTTACCGGAGCAATGCGGCCGTTTATCATTAAACCGGCGAACGGCGACCCTATTTTACAATTAATTCTTCCTGTCAGAACATATTAATCATATTTTACACCTGTGCGCTGGTAAAGGATTCTGACAGCCAGGACTGCTGAATTCAGTAATCTACTCATTTTCAGCTGTCCTGGCTCTTTTAACGTCCTGCACTAAACACTTTCCTTAACGGCCAAACTTTAGTAAAATAGATAGGAAGTATAAAAGTGTAACGATAATACTAAAAGTCTGGTGAATAGTATGCATGTACATGAGAAAGTACCAATCAGCACAGACCACATTCCGCTGGGACAATTCATCAAACTGTTGAATGTGCTTGATTCTGGAGGAATGGTTAAAGCCTACCTTCAAGATATTGGGGTGATGGTCAACGGTGAGCGCGAACATAGAAGAGGAAGAAAACTGTACCCGGGTGATACAGTCGAGATGGAAGAGATTGGAACCTTTATCGTTTCCAAAGAATAAACGCGGGGAATTTTCATGAAAATTGAACAGTTGCAACTGAAAAATTACCGAAACTATACACAATTGGACCTGACCTTTGATGATACCATTAACGTTATTATCGGGGAAAATGCCCAAGGAAAAACAAACTTGATGGAAGCAATCTACCTGCTTGCTTTTACGAAGTCACACCGAACCCCTAGGGAAAAAGAACTTATTCAATGGGAGCGTGAATATGCTACAATAAAGGGAGAGGTTCATAAAAGGAACCGAAATTTTCCGCTCGAGATTATTCTGTCGGCAAAAGGAAAAAAGGCAAAGCTTAATCACCTGGAACAAAAGCGTCTGAGCGAATATATTGGTGCACTCAACGTTGTTATGTTTGCCCCGGAGCATTTGTCACTCGTCAAAGGACCACCCCAGATCAGAAGACGGTTTATTGATATGGAACTTGGCCAGATACAGCCGAGATATATATACCACTTGGGCCAATATCAAAAAACACTCAGACAACGCAACCATTTGCTGAAACAGATGCAACGGCGGGAGAAACAGGACCCAACGATGCTGTATGTTTTGACAGATCAGCTAATTCAGCATGCTGCAATACTGCTGGAGCGCCGGTTCACTTTTCTGGAACTGCTCCGGAAATGGGCTTCACCTGTTCATTATAGCATCAGTCGCGGCAAGGAAGAGCTTGAGATCAGGTACTCTCCAACGATTGAGGTATCAGAATCAGCAAATAGGGAAAAGATAGAAACAGTATATACCAATAAATTCCATGAATTGCAGGAAAAAGAGATTGAACGTGGCACCACTTTAGCAGGACCGCACCGGGATGATCTCATTTTTTATGTGAACCAGAAAAATGTGCAGACCTTTGGATCCCAGGGACAGCAGAGGACTGCCGCATTGTCGGTGAAGCTGGCTGAGATTGAACTTATCTCCAGTGAGGTTGGTGAATATCCTGTCCTGCTTCTCGATGATGTATTAAGTGAACTGGATGATCACCGGCAGTCCCACTTATTGAACACTATTCAGGGAAAGGTCCAGACATTTGTATCCACAACAAGCGTTGATGGGATAAATCATGAGACATTGCAGGAAGCTGAACTATTCCATGTAAAAGACGGCGTCGCACATACATGACAGTGGAGGGATACGATGTTTATTCACATTGGCAATGATAATGTAATCCAGTCAAAAGATGTCATCTCGATCATTGACCGCAATGTCGTGACATCTTCCAGCATCATGGAAGAAATGATGGAAAATATGGGTCAGCAGCAAAAAATTTTTGGTCCTATGGATGAAGCAAAGTCAGTCGTTGTCACAACTGAAGAGATTTATTACAGCTCTTTATCCGTTTCAACACTAAAAAAACGCGCAAGCATGATTTCGACGATTAGTAAGCTGGATGACTTTTCGGATGAACTCGATGATTCTTCAGATGATGAACTTGAGGAAATACCGCTTAAGGAACAGTTATGAGCAGAAACGTAGGTGATAAGATGTCAGCAGAAGAAAAAATTTCAAACGAACAGGCATATGACGCCGACCAGATACAGGTACTGGAAGGACTCGAAGCGGTACGCAAAAGGCCTGGCATGTATATCGGAACGACCAGTGAGAGGGGACTGCACCACCTGGTATGGGAAATTGTCGATAATAGTATTGACGAGGCACTGGCCGGATTTTGTGACAGGATTGAGGTTATCATCGAAAAGGATAACAGCCTTACGGTCATTGACAATGGTCGAGGTATACCTGTAGATATTCAGAAAAAGACTGGCAAACCAGCCCTTGAAGTGATTATGACAGTCTTGCACGCCGGTGGCAAATTCGGTGGGGGCGGTTACAAGGTTTCCGGGGGCTTGCACGGTGTCGGAGCCTCGGTCGTTAATGCTTTATCAAGTACATTAGATGTCTATGTTCACCGTGATGGGAAGATCTACTACCTTGGTTTCAAAAAAGGAGTGCCGCAGGGAAAAATTGAAACGGTCGGTGAAACGGATATAACCGGAACAAAGACACAATTCAAACCGGATCCGGAAATCTTCGTCGAATCAGTTGAATTTGAATATGACATGCTTGTTCAGCGTCTGCGGGAGTTGGCATTTCTTAATAAGGGGATCACCATTTCTCTTGAGGATAAGCGTACGGATGAAGAGCCAGTAGAGTTTTACTATGAAGGTGGCATCAGTTCATACGTCGAGTATATTAACCGTAATCGTGAAGTGCTGCATGAACCTTTCTATGCGGAAAGTGAAGATCAGCAAATTACAGTTGAAGTAGCAATTCAGTACAATGATGGATTTGCCAGCAATATCTATTCATATGCCAACAATATTCATACGTATGAAGGCGGTACCCACGAGTCTGGATTTAAGACTGGACTGACTCGTGTCATCAATGACTATGCCCGCAAGAATAATATGTTCAAAGAAAATGACCCAAACCTGAGCGGTGACGATGTCCGTGAGGGAATGACAGCAATCATTTCCATCAAACATCCGGATCCGCAATTTGAAGGGCAAACGAAAACAAAACTAGGCAACAGCGAAGTGAAAAAGGTAACGGATGCAGCATTCAGCGAGGCCTTTTCCAAATTTATGTTTGAAAATCCTGATGTTGCTAAAATTGTCGTCGAAAAAGGACTAATGGCATCCCGCGCAAGGATTGCTGCTAAAAAGGCTCGTGAACTGACAAGACGCAAGAGTGCACTTGAAGTGTCCAATCTGCCTGGTAAGCTTGCGGACTGTTCATCAAAGGATGCAAGCATCAGTGAACTGTATATTGTTGAGGGTGATTCTGCCGGTGGGTCTGCTAAACAGGGGCGAGACCGGCACTTTCAAGCAATACTGCCGTTACGCGGCAAAATATTGAACGTAGAAAAGGCACGTCTTGACAAGATTCTCTCTAACAACGAAGTCCGGGCCATGATTACGGCACTTGGCACCGGAATTGGCGAAGAATTTGACATTACAAAAGCTCGCTACAACAAGATTGTCATTATGACAGATGCCGACGTCGACGGTGCGCATATCCGTACCTTACTATTGACATTTTTCTATCGCTATATGCGTCCGCTGGTTGAGCATGGGTACGTTTATATTGCGCAGCCGCCATTGTATAAAATACAGCAGGGAAAAGCGGTTCATTATGCATACGACGACAATGAAATGGAGCGTATTCTGGAGGAAATTCCAGATTCACCTAAGCCTGGACTGCAGCGCTACAAAGGGCTTGGCGAAATGAATGCAACACAGCTATGGGAAACAACGATGAATCCAGAAACCCGCACATTGCTTCAAGTGGAGTTGTCAGATGCGATGGATGCTGATTATATTTTTGATATGCTAATGGGCGATAAAGTTGAACCACGCAGGAATTTTATACAGGAAAATGCGCAATATGTACAAAATTTGGATGTGTGATTACTCTACTTTTTTCGGCAGAGACAACACAGCTATGATTATATAGCAATGAAATCGGCGAAATCCGATTTCCCCGGCAGTCGGCCGGCGGTTGTTACGTTGATGCCCCCGGCCGTGTGCAGCGTTACTGCGTTTTTTTCAGGAAGTGAGATTTGGAGGTATTTTAATGGCGGATCAACAGCGACCAAACGTTCAGGAAATTAATCTCAGTCAGGAAATGCGTACATCATTCTTGGATTATGCAATGAGTGTTATTGTATCACGGGCCTTGCCGGATGTTCGGGATGGACTGAAGCCTGTCCACCGCAGAATTCTGTATGCAATGAATGAGCTTGGCATGCATGCGGATAAGGCATATAAGAAATCAGCTCGTATTGTCGGTGAAGTCATCGGTAAGTACCATCCGCATGGCGACTCTGCAGTATATGAGTCCATGGTCCGGATGGCGCAGGATTTCAGCTATCGGTATATGCTTGTCGACGGGCATGGCAACTTCGGTTCAGTTGATGGCGATTCAGCAGCAGCAATGCGTTACACGGAGGCTCGCATGTCCAAAATTTCCATGGAATTGGTGCGGGATATCAATAAAGACACGATTGACTATGCTGACAACTATGACGGGACAGAGCGCGAACCAGTTGTATTCCCATCCCGCTTCCCGAATTTGCTTGTCAATGGTGGGGCCGGTATTGCGGTCGGAATGGCTACAAATATTCCGCCCCACAATCTAGGGGAGACAATTGATGCCGTTCTTGCCATCAGTAAAGATTCTGAAATCACCATTCAGGAATTAATGGAGAACTATATCCATGGGCCTGATTTTCCGACAGCGGGTGAAATTATCGGCCGAAGCGGCATTCGTAAAGCGTATGAGACTGGAAAGGGATCGGTGACCATCCGAGCGAAAGTGGATATGGAGGAAGAGGCGAACGGAAAGACAAGCCTTATTGTCACTGAACTTCCGTACCAAGTTAATAAAGCGAAACTGATTGAGAAAATTGCTGAACTTGTTCGGGAAAAACGGATTGATGGCATTACTGATTTACGTGATGAATCGGACCGTAATGGAATGCGCGTTGTGATTGAACTGCGCCGAGATGCCAATCCAAACATTGTCCTAAACAACCTGTTTAAATATTCTGCGCTGCAGACGACGTTCGGTATTAATATGCTTGCCCTTGTAGATGGAAGACCAAAAGTGCTGACCATTAAACAGTGTCTGGAACATTATCTGGAGCACCAAAGGGAAATCGTGAGACGCCGCACTGAATTCGAGCTGCGGAAGGCACAGGCGCGTGCTCATATACTAGAAGGCTTGCGGATTGCATTGGATCACCTTGATGAAGTTATTTCACTTATCCGTAATTCCAAAACAACCGATACGGCTAAAAATGGGCTAATTGAGCGATTTGGGCTGTCTGACAAACAGGCACAGGCTATTCTTGATATGCGTCTGCAGCGTTTGACAGGGCTGGAACGTGAAAAAATTAATAATGAATATGACGAACTTCTGAAGCAAATCGATGAGCTGAAGTCTATCTTGGCCGACGATGAAAAATTGCTGGAGATTATTCGCGAAGAATTGATTGCTATCAAGGAAAAATTCAATGATAAACGCCGTACCGAAATAGTCGCCGGCAGTGCAGACTCGATTGAGGATGAAGATTTAATTCCTGAGGAAAATATCGTCATAACCCTAACACACCAAGGTTACGTCAAGCGCCTCCCAGCCTCCACATACCGCACGCAAAAACGCGGCGGCCGTGGTATTCAGGGGATGGGGACGAATGATGATGATTTTGTTGAACACTTAGTATCTACGTCAACACATGACACAGTCCTATTCTTTTCCAATAAAGGTAAGGTTTATCGTGCCAAAGGATATGAAGTTCCTGAGTTCAGCCGTACTGCCAAGGGAATACCGATTATTAATCTGCTGCAGATTGACAAGGAAGAATGGATTAATGCAGTTATTTCCGTTTCCGAATACAGCAGTGACTGGTATTTATTTTTCACGACAAAGTACGGGCTTTCCAAACGAACGAACCTTTCCCAGTTTGCCAATATTCGCAAAGACGGATTGATCGCAGTGGGGCTCCGTGAGGAAGATGAACTCATTTCCGTACGGCTGACCGACGGAACGAAAGACATTATGATTGGGACTAAAAATGGCTATCTTATCCGATTCCCAGAGGAGCAGGTGCGAGCGATGGGAAGAAATGCAGCAGGAGTACGTGGTATCTCACTGCGGGATGATGATGAAGTCGTGTCGATGGAAATACTTGATGAAGGACTGCAAGTGCTGCATGTGACGAACAAGGGAATTGGAAAACGGACACCTGAAGATCAGTACCGCGTAACGAAACGTGGCGGGAAAGGCATTTTTACATGTAAATTATCGGAAAGCAATAATGTTGTGGCAGTGAAAGCCGTAACAGGGGAAGAAGATATTATGCTCATAACTGCTGCTGGTGTACTCATCCGTATTCCGGTTGATGGCATTTCCCAAACTGGACGTAATGCGCAAGGTGTCCGGCTTATCCGAGTGCAAGAGGAAGAAGAAGTAGCCACTGTCGCTGTGGTGGAACAGGAAGAGGACGATCCGGAAGAAGCCCACGAAGAAGCGGCTAACGAAACGGAGTTGGCCGAAGAGGAAGAAAACGAGGACGATACGGAAGGTAACCTCGAATAAACTTGGTTTAGCAGGAGAGCGGTCCAGCTGCCAGGCCAGCCTGGATCTGCATTTTTGATGAAGGAAGTGATTCCGTGCGTGTAGAACCTTCTCAGTTAGTGCCTGGTTGTGTTTTACTCGAGGATGTTGTTGGCAAGACCAATAAAGCCATTATCCCAAAACAGACGGTATTAACAGACGAACATATGACGATATTGCATAAGTTTTTCGTTGATACTGTAGAGGTTGCCCCGAGTCTTGCCAATGGCGTCCCCTTCCACCCTGGGGAGCCCCGGAAATTTGAGCAGGTTACTTTTTCCGACCAGCTGCATGACCGGCGTTTATCTGATGCACTTGTTTCTCATTACAAGGCAGCAGTCGAACAATATAAATGCCTGTTTCAAAATTGGCAGCGTACGTCTGTCCTGAATATATCCGATGTACGTACCGCATTGATGCCGTTGTTGGAGCGGGTCCAAGAGGCCGGGGATGGTGTTTATGCATTGCACCGCTATGCCAACCAGAAGGACTATCAATCTCACCACAGTGTGTCGGTTGGCATGCTTGCAGCTTATGTAGCAAGACAGCTTGGCTATGAAAAAGGAGAATGGCTGCAGGCGGGATTGGCTGGATTTCTAAGTGATGCTGGCATGGCCAGGATTACAGCATCCATGCCGCCAAACAAGAAAGCATTAAGCGCAACGGAATGGGAAGAATTACGAAAACATCCCGTTTATTCCTATCGTCTGATTGAAAAGTCCCCTGCTGTCACGAAGTCTGTCAAACTTGCCGTTCTCCAGCACCACGAACGCCTGGACGGATCCGGTTATCCGCTAGGGGTTACACGGGAAAAAATTCATGCCTTTGCACGTATTATTGCTGTTTGTGACGCTTACCATGCAATGACGTGTGAACGGCCGCACAAACAAAAACAAACCCCATTCCAAGCTGTCCGAGCATTACAGAAAGACATGTATACGAAATTGGACCACCAGGCTGTTCAATTGTTAACCGATCGGATATTACCATTGCTCTGATGCTCCGACATGATTGTCCAGCAGACATTTCCCTAATAGTATGGGGATTTTTTCTGCTGTTACCTCCAAAAAGGTACGGATAAATGGAAAATCACCATCCGGCTTTGCTGTAAGCAGATCCCCCCACCATTCTGGTTCGTAACGGCAAAGCATACTCAAGTTATACAGAAGTAAATAATGGACCATTACCTCAGAAATGGGCAAAAAATCTCTACGGTCTGCCGGAAAATAAATTAGTCGGTCTCCCAAACCGGTAAAAAATGGACTGGCCCCTGCAGGTAACAGTGGTGTTTCTAAATGGACATGAATGTGCTCCTCCCTGACATGTGATTCAATTATGCCCGGCAAATAAGGTTTCACCCTATTGATGAATGCATTGGCCGTTAAATGATAGCGGTCTAATATCCAAATGGGGAATTGCACGTGTGTTGTTCCCATTTCCCCAATAACGGTTAATTTCCGTTCTGTATGGAATTGCAACAATGGATCCATCTCCGGTATCAGAGCGAACAGCTGATTCATTTTTATTTTGGAAAATGGCTGTGACTGAATAGCAAATAAATGGGTAGTAAAATAGGAAAACAATCCGTTATGCTGAATCTTTACCTCATCCCCTAAGAATGAATAATCCCTCTTTTTACGCTTCCTTGTCGATACGCCGTGTGCCAGAATAGCCGTTGATTCCGGATAATTCGGACGAATTGTCAGCAGCGTTGCTTTAATCAAATGGACCATGCCGTAGAAAAAAAGCATTGGCTGCAGCAATGGTTCGAGCTGTTTGCCATTTTCATAAAACCGCAGGCCGTGATCAAGGTAGTGCATGAAAGGATTCGAGTTTTCAAAGCTTTTTACCGAGGCATTATCCATTTCCATTCGTTGGTAGCAGGATTCTAAATATTTCTGAGCATTTTGCTGTGACTGCAGATAGGTATAAAATGTATTGATCTTATCATGTAGCATGGAATGACTCCCCAGTATTACAGATTTCAGAATTGTATTTCTTCTCATATGTGCTCTATAAGCTATTGCAAATGTGCCGCAGTTGCCGTATTGTAAATAACAATAGAATTTACTGGTATAGTTTAGCCAAGATTTCATTTATTTATCACAGTGAATACACGGACTGGATAGGAGGATATCAATGCGAGAGGACAAGTTTGCCAAAGAGGGTTTGACGTTTGATGATGTACTGTTGATGCCGGCGAAGTCAGAAATAGTGCCAAAGGAAGCTGATGTAAGTACAAACTTATCAGAAAACATCCGTCTCCAGCTGCCGTTGATCAGTGCCGGGATGGATACGGTGACGGAAGCGGAAATGGCAATCGCTATGGCACGGCAAGGCGGTCTGGGAATTATTCATAAAAACATGCCAATTGAAGAACAGGCGGAGCAGGTGGACCGTGTGAAGCGGTCGGAAAGCGGCGTTATCACTAACCCATTCTTCCTGACACCGGAACATCAGGTTTATGATGCAGAACATTTAATGGGCAAATTTCGCATTTCCGGGGTTCCGATTGTTGATAATACGGATGATCAGAAACTGGCAGGCATTTTGACCAATCGGGATCTGCGCTTTATCCAGGATTATTCCACCCCTATTAAAGACGTTATGACCAGTGAAAATCTGGTAACAGCCCCAGTTGGAACAACGCTGGAAGAAGCGGAAAGTCTTTTGCAGCAACATCGCATTGAGAAACTTCCACTGGTTGATGACGGTGTGCTAAAAGGCCTAATCACGATTAAAGACATTGAGAAGGCGATAGAGTTTCCGAATGCAGCCAAGGATGGTCAGGGCAGGCTGCTGGCAGGTGCGGCTGTAGGCGTTACCGGTGATTCCATGAAACGGATTGAAAAACTGACGGAAGCTGGTGCCGACGTCATTGTCATTGATACGGCGCATGGCCATTCAGCAGGTGTATTGGAACAAGTTCGCACAGTTCGCAATGCTTATCCGAAATTAGCCATTATTGCAGGGAATGTTGCCACTGCTGAAGCAACGGCTGATTTGATTGAGGCGGGTGCAACCGTTGTGAAGGTCGGCATTGGTCCAGGCTCTATTTGCACAACAAGGGTCGTGGCCGGAATTGGCGTTCCACAGATTACTGCTGTCCATGATTGTGCTGCAAAAGCATCCGAGTATGGGGTACCGGTCATTGCTGATGGTGGTATTAAGTATTCTGGTGATATTGTTAAAGCACTTGCCGCTGGTGCTCATGCGGTGATGCTGGGCAGTATGTTTGCCGGTGTATCGGAAAGCCCTGGCGAGACGGAAATTTTCCAGGGCAGACAGTATAAAGTTTACCGGGGCATGGGATCGGTCGGCGCGATGCAGGCAGGATCCAAAGATCGGTATTTTCAGGATGCAGAAGACGCCAAAAAACTGGTTCCGGAAGGCATTGAAGGGCGGACTGCTTATAAGGGACCACTCGCTGACACGATTCATCAGCTGATGGGCGGATTGCGTGCAGGTATGGGCTATTGCGGCACCCCAACGATAGATGCATTACGCCGTGATGGTCGCTTTATCAAGATATCCAATGCAGGTCTTGCAGAAAGTCACCCGCATGATGTCCAAATAACGAAGGAAGCACCGAATTACTCATAATATTGTGTACTGCTGGAAAATAGTAAATATTTCCTACGGGTTATTAATAGATAGGGCTTTCCCCTGTCTATTTTTTCTCTATTTTTTATGGTAAAATACGAGTATCTAATAGATTACAACAATGACAGACTTAAATAGGTGGGGGCAACGAAAGTGAACTATAATCGAAAAAAATATTTATCACTATTTCTGACTGGCTTGATTATGATGATGGCTATAGTCTCACAGCCATTCACAGCACAGGCAGCAACGTTGGATATTGAGGCAGAATCAGCGATACTGGTTGATGCAGAAACGGGTAAAATTCTGTATGCAAAAAAACCGGATTTGGCATTGCCGCCGGCAAGTATGACCAAAATGATGACCGAATATCTTGTCCACGAGGCTATTGACAAAGGCCAAATCAGCTGGGATACAACCACACAAATCAGTGACTATCCGTACAGCATATCGGCAGATCCGGCATTTTCCGGTGTTGGATTGACACAGAGTCAAGACTATACCGTCAGAGAGTTGTACAAGGCGATGGCCATCAACTCCGACAATGCAACAACCATTGCATTGGCAGAACTGATAGCGGGTTCTGAAGGTGAATTTGTTAAAATGATGAATGCGAAGGCAAAAGAAATGGGACTTCCGGACTATAAATTTGTGAACTCGACAGGGCTTGCCAATTCATCCCTTGGAGAGAACGTGCCGGAGGGGACGGATCCGAATGCCAACAACTTACTCTCCGCCCGTTCGGCAGCACTTTTAGCATATAATTTGATTACCGATTATCCGGCAGCACTTGATATTTCCAAAGTCCCTTCTGCTGAATTTGATGGACAGACGATTCGTAACTATAATTGGATGCTCCCGCATAACCCGAAGGAAGCCAGTTCGCTCCAGCAGTTTCATTATGAGGGGATAGATGGACTTAAAACGGGTTACACAGACTTGGCGAAGTACTGCTTCACAGGGACGGCTAAACGGGATGGGAAACGTTATATTTCCGTTGTCATGAAGACAGAAAGTAAAGAAGCACGCTTTCAGCAAACTGCAAAATTGATGGATTATGGATTCCAGCGGTTTCAAAAGCAGGAAATATTCGCTGCAGGTTACCAGCTGGAGGGTAAATCTGACATTCCAGTAGCAAAAGGGAAGAAGGATACCGTACAAATTGCAACAAAAGAAGCATTCAGTGCTCCGATAAAAGAAGGTCAGGCAGAGAATTACAGCATTAACTATCACTTGAACAAGGATAAATTGAATAAAGCCGGTAAACTGACTGCCCCGGTGAAAAAAGGCGAAAAGATCGGGACTGCTGAAGTTGTCTATAAAGGCGAAGAAGATTACGGTTACATCAATCCGGATGCAGGGAAGCAGACGATTGATTTGGTAGCACAGAGCAAGGTGGAAAAAGATAACTGGTTCATGCTTGCCATTGGTTCGGTTGGTAACTTTTTCGGAAACTTGTTCAGCACAGTAGTTGATACAGTGAAAGGCTGGTTTTAAGCTAGCTGTTCTTTTCGGTTATTATTCATAGACTTCAAGTAGACAGGCGTAGTAAAATAGATATGACAGAAAATTCATAGACACTCTGGAGGGGAACTATATGGCGAACACAGGGACAGAACGTGTGAAACGCGGAATGGCAGAAATGCAAAAAGGCGGCGTCATCATGGACGTTGTTAATGCGGAACAGGCTAAAATAGCCGAAGATGCAGGTGCGGTTGCTGTCATGGCACTGGAACGTGTGCCTTCTGATATTCGTGCTGCCGGCGGTGTTGCCCGCATGGCAAGTCCGGAAATTACAGAGGAAGTAATGAATGCCGTAACCATTCCGGTCATGGCAAAGGCACGTATCGGGCATATTGTGGAAGCGCGTGTACTGGAAGCAATGGGTGCTGATTATATTGACGAGAGTGAAGTATTGACACCGGCGGATGATGTGTACCATTTGAAAAAATCAGATTACACCGTACCGTTTGTGTGTGGCTGCCGCAACCTTGGTGAAGCGGCGCGGCGCATTGGTGAAGGTGCATCCATGCTTCGTACGAAAGGCGAGCCTGGTACAGGAAATATCGTTGAGGCTGTTCGTCATATGCGTCAGGTCCAGTCAGAAATTAGGAAATTGACGTCGATGTCGGATGATGAAGTCATGACATATGCAAAAGAAATCGGCGCACCATTTGAACTGTTGATGCAGATTAGAGAGGAAGGCCGCCTCCAAGTTGTCAATTTCGCGGCGGGCGGTGTGGCAACGCCAGCTGATGCGGCATTGATGATGCAGCTTGGAGCGGATGGTGTATTTGTTGGCTCCGGTATTTTCAAATCAACCAACCCAGAAAAGTACGCAAAGGCAATTGTTGAGGCAACAACACATTATACGGATTACAAACTGATTGGTGAACTTTCCAAAGATCTTGGCAATGCTATGAAAGGCATTGAGATGGGTACATTGGAAGCAAATGACCGAATGCAAGATCGCAGCGAATAGAAAGAAGGTATGACGATGAGTGTAATCGGAGTACTCGCACTGCAGGGAGCAGTTCGCGAACATGTCCGTTCGATTGAAGAAGCCGGGGCTCGCGCCATTGAAGTGAAACGGGTGGAACAGCTCAACCAAATTGATGGCTTGATTCTGCCCGGCGGAGAGAGCACGACAATGCGCAGGCTGATTGACAGTTATGGCTTTTTCGAGGCTATTAGAGAATTTGGCAGACAAGGCAAACCGGTTTTTGGTACTTGCGCAGGGCTAATCTTAATGGCTGAAACGGTTGAAGGGCAAGAAGATGGACATCTTGGTTTGATGAATATGACAGTTGCCAGGAATGCATTTGGCCGGCAGGTGGCAAGTTTTGAAGCCAATCTGGATATTAAGCATGTTGGGGAAAGTATTCATGCTGTATTCATTCGCGCACCATATATAACGGAAATGGGGACCGGAGTGGAAGTCCTTGCCACCCACCAGAACCAGATTGTTGCAGCAAAACAAGGTCATTATTTGTGTACCGCATTTCATCCTGAACTAACCGATGATAATCGTCTGATTGCATATTTTGCGGCAATGGTGGAACAGTCTAAGAATACACTTGCATCTTAATTGGAAATCGACTAAGCTAAAATATAATAGATGAAACAGTTGTGAGAGGAAATAGTAACAGCGAACGCTTTCTTCAGAGAGTCGGTGGCGGTGAAAACCGGTGGAAGCTATCTGTGAATCCGTCCTTGAACTGGTTTACTGAAAATGATGTGCAGAATCATCGTAGGTAAACCCGGTTAATGACCGTTATCGTATTCCAAGCCGGAAGAGATTAGACTCTTCAACAAGGGTGGCAACGCGGGAACTACACTCTCGTCCCTGAATTTTAAAAATGGGGACGGGAGTTTTTTATATTCTGATTCTGAACTAAAGTTTGAACAGGAGGATATAGCCATGCTAGACATGAAATTTTTGCGCAATAACTTTCAGGAAGTGAAGGAGAAATTAGCTCATCGCGGGGAGGACTTATCAGACCTGGAGAAATTCGGCGAGCTTGATGAGCGACGGAGAACATTAATTTCCGAAGCGGAGACATTGAAGGCCAAACGTAATGAAACATCCAAACAAATTTCCGCGCTAAAAAAGGAGAAAAAGGATGCTGAATCTGCCATTAAAGAGATGCGCGAAGTTGGTGATCAAATAAAGGAACTTGATGCGGAACTTAAGGAAATCGAAGACTCATTGGAGATGATGATGCTATCCATCCCAAATATTCCACATGAAAGTGTCCCAATTGGTGAAGATGAAGACGATAATGTGGAAGTGCGTCAGTGGGGTGAACATCCGACATTTACCTTTGAGGAACAGCCGCATTGGGATATTGCAGCAAACTTGGGCATTCTTGACTTCGAACGAGCGGCCAAGGTTACCGGAAGCCGCTTTGTATTTTATAAAGGGCTTGGGACACGACTGGAACGTGCATTGATTAGCTTTATGATGGATTTACATGCGGATGAACATGGGTATACCGAAATGATGCCGCCACAGATTGTCAATCGGGCAAGTTTGACAGGAACAGGCCAGCTGCCTAAATTCACTGAAGACGTATTTAAATTGGAGGAATGGGATTATTTCCTGATACCGACTGCTGAGGTGCCCGTGACGAACTATCATCGGGATGAAATTCTAAGTGTTGACGACTTGCCAAGAAAGTATGCTGCATACAGTGCCAATTTCCGCTCTGAAGCTGGTTCTGCCGGAAGGGATACACGCGGGCTGATCCGCCAGCATCAATTTAACAAGGTGGAACTTGTCCATTTTACAAAACCAGAAGATTCCTATGATACATTGGAATCGCTGACTGGTCATGCGGAGAAGGTACTGCAGAGACTAAATCTGCCGTATCGTGTCATGAGCATGTGTACAGGGGATTTAGGTTTCACTGCCGCTAAAAAATATGATATCGAAGTATGGATACCGAGCCAGAACACATACCGGGAAATCTCATCCTGTTCCAATTTTGAAGATTTCCAAGCAAGACGGGCAGGCATTCGCTTTCGCCGTGAAGAAAAGGGAAAGCCGGAATATGTCCATACATTGAATGGTTCTGGTCTTGCAGTTGGCCGGACCCTCGCTGCCATCCTGGAAAATTATCAGCAGGAAGACGGGTCTGTTGTTGTACCGGAAGTACTTAGGCCGTATATGGGCGGTAAGGAAGTTATCAAATAAAAAAGTAATCTGATCAGACCTTTTACAAAACCTAAGTGGATAAAAAAATAGGGGAACCTCCGTTGACAATGTTCTATATGAATGATATAGTATAACTTGTCTTATGGAGGTATACCCAAGTCTGGCTGAAGGGATCGGTCTTGAAAACCGACAGGCGGGTCAAACCGCGCGGGGGTTCGAATCCCTCTACCTCCTCCATGTAATTACAAAAGCGCATAAATTGGAGATAAACCACCAAACCGTTACATAGAGCTGTAACGGTTTTTTAATGTACAGGACAAGGAAATAAACCAAGCAACTACTTGACACGACGAATGGCAACAGGTATAGTACATAGAAATAAAGATATTTGAACGAAGAAGAGGTCAGTAACGAAAAAGCTGCCGTAAGAGATTGGGGTTCACCGGCTGCGAGATCCCATCGGCGATGCTGTCGTGAAACCTGCCTTGGAGTTGTCAGCAGTGTCTGGCCGCATAAACCCTATGCGTTATCAATTGGAGCGGGCATATTGTACTTGTTATGCCAATAAAGGTGGTACCACGGAACCCTATTCCGTCCTTTTATAAGGATGGAGTGGGGTTTTTTAATTTATTACGAGGAGGGATTTGTGTTATGACCAAAAAAATGGCATTTATCGGTGCTGGGTCGATGGCTGAGTCCATTTTGTCCGGCATATTGGCTAGCGGATTTTTATCAAAGGAAAATATTATCATAACCAACAAATCAGATTTCGAAAGGCTGGAGCACTTAGAAAGGGAGTATCATATCCAGTATGTTGAGGATAAACAGGAGACTGTTGCCGGTGCGCATATTGTGTTGCTTGCCGTGAAGCCATATGACATGGAGGCTGCAATTGAATCGATTCGTGCCTATTTGGATCCGGATCAATTACTTATATCCGTTGCTGCCGGTGTATCAACGGACACGATTTCGCAATTGCTGGGTCGTGAAATACCGGTCATCCGGGCGATGCCAAATACGTCAGCAGCGGCTGGTGCATCTGCTACTGCCGTTACGAGGGGACAGCATGCCACTGAAAGTCATCTCCGCACCGCACTTGAATTGTTCCGCACGATTGGAACGGCAACAGAGGTAGACGAGGAAGATATGCATACAGTCACCGCGATTGCGGGAAGCGGACCGGCCTATGTTTATTATCTGGTTGAAGCTATGGAAGAGGCAGCTGTTGCGTCAGGACTCGACAAGCAAACAGTACATGAATTGCTTGTACAGACGATTGCCGGCGCCGGGGAAATGTTGAAGTCATCTGGGCAGGGGCCGACACAATTACGTAAAAATATCACAAGTCCAGGGGGTACCACCCAAGCCGGGTTAGAGGCTTTAGATAAAGGCCGTTTCCAGGAAACAGTCATCGCCTGTGTGGAAACGGCCCGTGAGCGATCAGTTGAATTAGGGAAGAAATGATAAAACAAGGAACCGGTTATGCACCGGAGCTAAGAATGTATAAACCTTTTGGCTGTATTAAGCGCTTTGTCAGCTTTAGCCATGTCCAGCGCAAGCGCCTCCCCCCTCGAGGTCTTAAGCAAGAATTCTACGTGGCAAAACCGCCACTGCGAATTCCTGCTTAAGCTTTTCGGGGGTGAACAAGGCGCTTGTGCTTTTCTTAGGATCCTTTGTTTTCCTGCATTTTTGCTTGCGTATGAAGGGTTGCAATCATACCATAAAAAGCGTAAAAAAATGCATCAGGTGCCGAAACCCGAATATGTCCAACTTTGCTCGTATCGAAATTTAAAGTTGATTCCAGCAGGCGGTAGGTGGAGTAGGCATAGAAACAAAAGTATATATAATCAAACTTTGGCATTTTATCGTAAATGACGGAAATCTCATCTTTATAGTCGTCCAAGTTCCGTTCTGCCTCATCAATAAATGCCTGCAGGTCAGACAAATCAGCCTCTACAACTAAATCCCGTTCATTTTCCGTCCGAATGGTTGCCATCATCATGCATCCTTTCTGCTTTAGAATATTTCCTATTATACAGTCTATCGGAAAATGAACGTAAAGTCGGTGATACGCATCACACTTGCCCAACTTTGATTCATACGGAAAAAAATACTGCACAAAAAACGCAAAGAATGTAGTCCTTTGCGTAGGCATTTATAGTATCCAAAAATTGATTGTAAAATAGGTGGTATGATTGTAACGGGGTATTCTAATTCCTTGAAAACAATCTTTAGTTGAATAAACCTCTATAATTATTCTTGATCTAGTGTATTATTTTGATAGTGCAATTTTAATATGGGCTAAGTGATGCTCTTCGTGCCAGGCCAACTTCGCAACTTTTGTTGCAACTGTTATTTTACCATTTACCTGATGAGTAAAAGCTCGATCTAATTGCTCTTCGGTTAAACTATGTCCTAAAGATATGATGCGCTCATTTATACCTTCTAACATTTTGATAGAACTTTCGACAGGAAGCATTGTATCCGGTTGAATAGCCCATTTCTCTTGATCAAAATCTGGTATTGTTGGATTCTCATCTGTTAAAGCAAGCTTCAAACGTTGATACATGTTCAACTGAGAATCTGCAATGTGATGAACAAGCTCGCGAACTGACCAGCTGCCTTCACGATAAGTTCTGCTTAATTCCTCATCACTTAATGATTCGACAGTTTCTCTTAATCGAATCGTGTAAGTTTCCATTTCCCTTAGCCATTCTTGAATATTTTCTAATGTTACTTTTTCAGGAACTTGAAGTTCCCCGATTGGGTACCTGACATTCATTCTTAATCCCCTTTCCAGAAAAAAAATCAGTAATTGTAAATCAGCCTTTAACTTTCGGTTGTTGCACGATCTCCCGGTTCAGTTTAAAAGAAAGTGCGAACCCAAGGATGGACGCTATGGCTGCAACGATAAAGGAAACATTTACGCCATGAATGAGTCCACTTACTTTCTCATTCGGTATGGCAGCCGTAGACATAATGGTGACAAGTATCGCAGTTCCAATCGACCCGGCAACTTGGCGGAATGTGTTATTCATCGCTGTCCCATGTTGAATCAGCTCATTGGGCAGCTGGTTCAACGCCAGGGTTGTCATGGGCATCATAATCATTGCAATAGAAATCATACGAATGCCGTTCATGGTTGCCAGATAGGTGAAACTTGTATCCACAGACAAATTCGTAAACGTAAAAGTTGTTAATGATAATAGTAAAAGGCCGCCCCGGGCAAGCCATTTCCCCCCAAATTTATCAAAAAGATAACCGGTAATCGGGTTTGAAAATCCCATAATAATTGCGCCGGGCAACAACACAAGTCCGGATGTAAGTGCTGTAAATCCAAGCATATTCTGCATGTATAATGGCAGTATAACATTCGTTCCAATCATTGCAGCGAAGGCAATCATTCCAAGACCGGTTGCTAAAGTAAAGGTTCCATGTTTAAACACCCTGAATTCGAGTAACGGTTCCTTCAAACGCAGCTGTCTTGTAATGAAGACGTAGAGCGAAACACTGCCAATAATTAGGGATAGAATGACCTGATAACTGAGCCAGCCACTGTCACCTGCAGTACTGAATCCGTATAAGATTCCCCCGAAACCAATCGTTGAAAGAATAATCGATAATATGTCCAACCTCGGATTCTTCAATTCCGTCACGTTTTTCAGTAAGAAATAAGCCGCTATAATGTCTAAAATGGCAATTGGCAGTATAACGTAAAAAACACTGCGCCATACGAATTGATCAACGAGCCAGCCCGATAGACTTGGACCAATTGCCGGAGCGAACGCGATAACAAGTCCGAACAGTCCCATTGCCGTGCCCCTTATAATGGACCCAAGATTTTAGACACGAAAAAAGGAGATGTTAAGGTAGGTATATGAAACGCAAAAGATATACACCAGAATTCAAATCACAAATCGTGTTGGAAATCTTGAAGGAAGAAAAGGCAAT